>NZ_BAAGRP010000070.1:0-109526 GCF_054782895.1 Promicromonospora xylanilytica | reverse complement strand
GACGCCGCTCCCGCCGACGCCGACGCCGACGCCGACGCCGACGCCGACGCCGACGCCGACGCCGACACGCTGCCGGCGGACAGCGAACGGGTCCCGTGGTGGCGCGTCGTCAACGCCGCGGGCTCGCCGCCCCGGCATCATCTGTCCGAGGCCCTGGACGCGCTGCGAGCCGAAGGCTGCCCGCTGTCCCGGGACGGACGCCGCGTGAACCTGCGGCGTGCGGTCTGGTTTCCCGACGACGAGCCGGCGGACGACGAACGTGGCGGTCAGCGGGGTGGCGTGCCGGCCGAGGATGCGGCTCGCCCCTGAGGGGTGTCTACATGCCCCCAGGGGCCCGCGGGGGGAGTCACCCACAGTTCACGCGCGGGGATCGCGTCGTTCACAGCCGCCGGTTAGCGTGCCGAGCCGAGACCGACCCGTCGGAGGTTCTGCCATGCACCGCCCCCTTGCCCGCACCATCGGACGTCTCGGAACGTTCGTCCTCGCTTCCGGGCTGGTGGCCTCTGGCCTGACGCCCGCCGCAGCAGCGCCGCCCGCCGCAGCGCCGCCCGCCGCAGCGCCGCCTGCCGCAGCGCCGCCCACGGCGTCGCCCGCAGCCCAGGGCCACGGCAAGAACGCCGCGACGCTCCTGTACTTTCACGACGCGCACGAGATCGGCCCGGTGCTGACCGGTGGCCAGGACCGCGGCGGCGTCGCCCGCCTGGCCACGGCCGTACGCACCGTCGAGGAGCAGAACCCGGCCACGGCCGTCGTCTTCGGCGGGGACCTGGCCGGCGGCACGCTGTTCGGCGGCCTCTACAAGGGTGTGCCGATGGTCGAGGCGCTGGGCGAGGTGGGCGTGGACCTGGCGAACTTCGGCCAGCACGACTTCGACTTCGGCGTCGACCACGCGCGCGAGCTCGTCGCGGCGTCCGACTTCCCGTGGATCACGTCCAACCTGACGACCCCCGACGGGGCGCCCTTCGTCGAGGGCGGCACCTGGGCGGTACAGCGGGTGGGCAATGTCCGGGTCGGGTTCGTGGGGCTCACGGACGCCATCGAGACGACGTCGGCGGCCGGGCACCTCGTCGAGACGGACCCGGTCGAGGCGGCGCGGGCCGCCGTCGCCGACCTGCGGACGCACACCAAGACCGACGTGATCGTGGCCGTGACCCAGTACCCGATGGACGAGAACCACGAGCTGGCGCGCGCCGTGCCCGAGCTGGACGCCGTGTTCGGCGAGGAGATGGCCGAGTACGAATCGGTGATCGAGTACGAGGGCGACGTTCCGCTCATGGCGTCGGAGGGGAACATCGGGTCGCTCATCCGCCTCGACATCACCAAGCGGCGCGGTGAGCACGTGGTGACGCCGTCGGTGGTCGAGGTGGACCACACGGTCACGCCCGACCCGCGGCTGCGTGAGGTCGAGGAGCGCTACGCGGCCGAGATGGACGAGCGGCTCTCCGAGGTGCTCGCCGACGTGACGACCCCGCTGCTCAACCCGGATCACGCGAGCCGGTTCGAGGAGACGGCGCTGGGCAACTTCGTCGCCGACGGGTTCCGCGAGCGGCACCAGGCCGACGTCGGCTGGGTGAACGGCGGCGGACTGCGCGCCGAGGCGCCGGGCCCCGACTTCACGCTCCGCGACGCCTACTCGATCGCACCGTTCGCCAACCGGGTGCTGCACGTGCGGGTCAGCGGGGCGGGCCTGCTCCAGTCCCTGGAGGACGCGGTGTCCCAGGTGGAGGACCTGGGCGGTGGCTTCCCGCAGGTGTCCGGCATGGCGTACGCGTACTCGCCGTCAGCGGTGGCGGGATCACGGGTGAGCGACGTCAGCGTGGGCGGAGTGCCACTCGACCCGGATGCCACCTACACGGTCGCGGTGACGGCCTATGTGGCCGGGGGCGGTGACGGCGTCAGCGGGTTCGCCGACGCCGAGGTGCTCGTGCCGGTCGGCGACGCCCCGGTCGACGCGGAGGTCATAGCGGACCACGCCCGCGCCCTCACCACGATCGACGTGACGACGGAAGGCCGCATCACGGTCCTCCCGTAACCCCCGTTGAGTGCTGGATACTCGCCCCCTCAGCGCCCGGAACAGGGCGGATATCCAGCACTCAACGGTCAGATCTTGGTCGGGGCGAGCTTGGCCAGGAGCGCGGCCGCCGTCCGGCGAGACCGGCCCGCCGGCGACGAGTCCTGCGCGATGCTCAGCAGCGCCAGCATCGAGGCCGGGTCGCCCTGCACGAGCATCGTCGTGATCGCGGTCTTCTCCCACGTCGGCAGCTCGCGGCGGATCTTGTCGACCGGCCCGACCAGTGCGATCTCCTCCACGAGCTGCGTCGGCACGGCGGCGGCCGCCTCCTCCTTGCGCCCCGCGAGGAACAGCTCCTGCACCTTGTCGAGCGGTTCCTTGTAGCCGAGCCGGTCGAGCGACTGCTTGTGGAAGTTCGCCTCCTTGGCGCCCATCCCGCCCGCGTAGAGGGCGATGTGGGGCCGGATCACGTCGGCGGCGGCCTCGACGTCGTCCCGCACGACGACGGGGACCGTCGCCGCCACCTCGAACCCGGCGGCCCGCGAACGCTCCTCGGAGCGCACGTCGAAGCCCTCGGCGAGGAGGGCACGGAACTCGCCGTCCATGCGGGGCGCGTAGAACCCCGCCATCCAACCGTCCGCGATCTCCGCGGCGAGGGCCACGTTCTTGGGGCCCTGCGCGGCCAGCACGATCGGGATCTCCGGGCGGAACGGGTGCACCGTCGGCTTGAGCGCCTTGCCCAGCCCCATCGCCCCGGGTGCCTCCGCGGACAACGGCAGCTGGTAGAAGGACCCGTCGTGGACGACGGGCGCCTCGCGGCGCATCACCTGCCGCACGATGTCGACGTACTCGCGCGTGCGGGCCAGGGGCCGCTTGTACGGCTGGCCGTACCAGCCCTCGACGACCTGCGGCCCGGAGGCGCCGAGCCCGAGCACGAACCGGCCTTTGGACAGGTGGTCCATCGTGAGGGCCTGCATGGCGGTCGCGGTCGGCGTGCGGGCGGAGAGCTGCGCGATGCCGGTGCCCAGCCGCACGTGCTTGGTGCGCGAGCCCCACCACGCCAGCGGGGAGAAGGCATCGGACCCGTAGGCCTCGGCGGTCCAGACGGAGTCGAGGCCGAGCCGGTCGGCGGCCAGGATGAACTGCTGGATGCCTTTCGGGGGCTTGCGGGACCAGTAACCGGTCTGGAATCCGATGCGCATGCGGGTCACCTCGTCGTGGGAACGTCTTACCTGGGACGGCGCGTCCCAGGTACTGCCCACACCCTACCGGCTCACCCGACGGCGTTCCGCCGACCGTGCGGGTCGAGTGCTGGGTACGGTGGAACCGTGGCCACCCTCGACGACGTCGCGCGGATCGCCCTCGGGCTGCCCGAGACCTCCGAGGGCACGAGCTACCGCCACCGCGCCTGGTCCGTGGGCCGCAAGGCGTTCGCGTGGGAACGGCCGTTCACGAAGGCCGACCTTCAGCGGTTCGGTGACGAGCCCGTGCCGCAGGGACCGATCCTCGGTGTGCGGGTCGAGGACCTGGGGGAGAAGGCGGCGATCCTGGCGCAGGAACGGCCGGGGTTCTTCACCATCGCGCACTTCGACGGTTTCGCGGGGATGCTGCTCCAGCTCGACGCGGTCGGTGAGGCCGCGCTGCGGGAGGCGCTGGTCGACGCCTGGCTCGCCGCAGCCCCGCGACCCCTGGCCGAGCGGTACGCGGAGAGCCTGCGCTGACCCGGGCTCAGATCACGTACTCGATGAGCTCCGACGGGTCCTCGTTGCGCGGCCGGTCGGCCACCAGTGCACTCGGGACCCGGATCCGCGCGGGGATGCCCACGGCGACGGCTCCGGCGGGTACGTCCTTCACGACGACGGCGTTCGCGCCCACCTGCGCGTCGTCCCCGACCCACACGGGGCCCAGCACCTTGGCGCCCGCGCCGACGGTCACCCGGTCGCCGAGGGTCGGGTGCCGCTTGCCGCGGTTGAGCGACCGGCCGCCCAGCGTGACGCCGTGGTAGAGCATCACGTCGTCGCCCACCACCGTGGTCTCACCGATCACCACGCCCATGCCGTGGTCGATGAACAGCCGCCGGCCCAGCCGGGCGCCCGGGTGGATCTCGATCCCCGTGGCCGCCCGCGCGAGCTGCGAGAGCAGCCGCGCGGGCAGGCGCAGGTGCGGCATCCGCCACAGGCGGTGCGCCGCGCGGTGGGCCCAGAGGGCGTGCACGCCCGGGTAGGCGAGCGCGACCTCCAGGCGGGACCGCGCGGCCGGGTCGTGGGCGCGCGCGGCGTCCAGGTCCTCGGCGAGAACCCGGAGCAGCCCGCGCACCCCCGTCATCAGTCGACCAGACCCTCGAACAGCGGGGTGGAGAGGTACCGCTCGCCGAAGTCGGGGACGACCACGACGATGGTCTTGCCCGCGTTCTCCGGACGCTTCGCGACGTCCACGGCGGCGGACAGCGCGGCACCCGACGAGATGCCCACGAGCAGGCCCTCCTCGCGGGCGGAGCGGCGCGCGAAGTCGATGGCCGTGGCGACGTTCACGTCGATGACCTCGTCGTAGACCTTGGTGTCCAGGATCTCGGGCACGAAGTTGGCGCCGAGGCCCTGGATCTTGTGCGGGCCGGGGGCGCCGCCGTTCAGGATGGGCGACTCCTCGGGCTCGACCGCGACGATCTGGACCTCGGGCTTGCGGTCCTTGAGCACCTGGCCCACGCCGGTGATGGTGCCGCCCGTGCCGATGCCGGACACGACGATGTCGACGGCGCCGTCCGTGTCCGCCCAGATCTCCTCGGCGGTGGTCTCGCGGTGGATCTGCGCGTTGGCCTCGTTGGCGAACTGCCGGGCCAGCACAGCGCCCGGACGCTCGGCGGCGATCTTCTCGGCGGCGGCGACCGCGCCCTTCATGCCCTCGGCGCCCGGCGTGAGCACCAGCTCGGCGCCGTACGCCCGCAGCAGCGCGCGGCGCTCCTTGGACATCGTCTCCGGCATGGCCAGCACGACCTTGTAACCGCGGGCGGCGCCCACCCAGGCCAGGGCGATGCCCGTGTTGCCGGAGGTGCCCTCGACGATCGTGCCACCCTCCTTGAGCTCACCCGACGCCACCGCGGCATCGATGATGGACACGCCGATGCGGTCCTTCACGGAGTTGGCCGGGTTGTAGAACTCGAGCTTGGCCAGGACGGTCGCCTCGAGGCCTTCGGTCAGCTTGTTCAGCTTGACGAGCGGCGTGTTGCCGATCAGCTTGGTCGCGTCGTCGTAGATGCGGGCCATTGTTCTTCCTTCGCTGTGTGGCGGGTGTTGCTGGCAGGGGGTCGTGCTTGTCCGACGTCGTCGCCCGGGCCGTGCGGATGAAGGCCTCGGGTGGCGGTGTCGAGCGTCTGGTCGGGACCGGAGCATCGCGCCGGCGCCTGGCCACGTCCGGTGGTGCCGGTGTGGTCGGACGCGAGAGCGGACGCTCTACAGACAGCCTCGGGGGCAGCAGGCGGTTGCGCACATCCGGTGCGTGGCGACCGGGCGGGACGAGCTGGGGAGTGCGGAGCGCACAGTGCTCAAGACGTCCTCCCTGCGTGGGGCGGCTCAATGGCCGCGTGGCTGCGTGTTTCCCGGCGAGCGAGCGGCCCGCCTGCTGCAGGCTACGTGGGGAACGACTCTGAGACAAGATCTGTCTCAGGTATCGATCATGTCGATGCTTCGGCTGGCCGGGGAGCGGGCGGGAGAGCGGTCGGGAAGCGGCCGGGGACGACCGCGTCGGCCCCGGCCCACTGAAGGGCCGAGGCCGACGGGTGGCTCGGGACGGAGCTGTTCCTGCTGCTCCGGGTCAGGAGGCGAGGGTCAGGAGGCGAGGGTCAGGAGGCGAGCTGAGCGAGACGCCCGGCGGGAGCCGTCGCGGCCTGCTCGACGGCGGCGTCGGACCCGGCCGCCCCGCCGCCGATGTTGATGTCCGAGCACAGGTAGTACGGCTGGTCGAGGTGGGAGGCCTGCCAGATCGTGTACAGGACGGCACGGCCGCTGCGGCCGGAGAGGTCGACGTCGGTCTCGTACGTGCCCTGCGCGGGGTACGACCCGGTCTCCTTGACCAGCTGGACGTCGTCCCAGCCCAGTGCCTCGGTGGTGGGGTCGAAGCCCGGCTCCGAGACGTAGATGCGCAGGTAGTCGGCGCCGTGCTGCGCCTGGTCGGTCAGGGTGAGGTGGAACTGCTGCGGAACGTCCTTGGCGACCCACGGGCCGGGGGTGTCCATGTAGTCGTACCGCGGTGACTGGGTGCGTCCACCCGAGCAGAGCTGCCCGTTCGGGATGACCGCCTCGTGGTTGCCGCCCACGTTCTCCCGGTACAGGCCGTTCCAGTTCCACATGGCGTTGGGGTCGTGCTGCCACGCGCCCCAGCACATCGGGTCGAGCTCGGCCATCTCGGGGTTCAGGTGGTCGTCGCCCCAGCGCTCGAGGCATCCGTAGTTGCGGGTGGGCGGGTCGGTCACCGACCCGTGGGCGGCAGCCGGTGCCGCGGTGACGGTGTCCGCGGCGACCGCGGCGACCATCGCGAACGGGGCGACCAGGGCGGCGGTGACGGCCAGCGTGAGACTGCGCTTGTGCGCACGGATGGACATGGGTTCCTCCAGGTGCTCGGGCGGGTGCGCCTGGCGGAGCCCGCCACGGCGCGTGCAGGAACACTGTGGGGAGGCGGTGGGGGCGAAAACTACCTGGTGAAACGATTAGCGTCGGTCCATGGGTGCCACCCGGCGACGTGCCGCAGTGCGCTGGGAGGGATCGCCGATCCCTGGCCGACGGCGCGAGGTGTGCCTAGGGTCGAGGGAACCGAGTGCCTTGGAGGATTCATGGCTGTCACCGACCCGCCCGCCGCCGTACCCGCCGTCATCCAGGAGTTCATCAACGCCACCAACGCCGGCGACACGGAGCGCTTCGTGGCCACGTTCACCGACGACGCGTACCTGAACGACTGGGGGCGTGAGTTCCACGGGCCGGACGGCGTCCGGAGCTGGAACGAGACCGACAACATCGGGATGAAGAGCCAGTTCGAGCTGGTCTCGGTGGAGTCGGGGACGGGACCCGACGAGTACACCGTCACGATCAAGGTCACGAGCAACCGGTTCAACGGGACCGGGCCGTTCAGGTTCACGCTGCGCGACGGAAAGATCGCGAGCCTGGTCCTGAGCTGACGCGGCTCCCCGGGAGCGGTCGGCGGTTCCGTCTCCGGCCGCGGCTCACCACATCGCTACCTCGGCCCCCAGCTCCAGCCCCTCCTCGGTCGCCTGCGCCGACGAGATCGCCACCGGGCTCTCGCCCTCAGGGAACGCCACGCCCTCGGCGAGCTGATCCAGTTCGGTGATGCCGAGCTGGTCCGCCAGCGTGGCCACGGGGAGCGTGAGCCCGCCGAGCTCGACGCTGTCCGCGCGCAGCACGGCCCGGCCGCCCTCGGCCACGACGGACAGCAGCACGTCGACCGTCTGCTCGCCCCCGGCTGCCGGCAGCGGCAGCCGGGCGACCAGGCCGCCCGCCGCCGGCTCGACCTCCAGGTCGGGCAGGTCCGTGGCCTCGCGCGCGGCGTCGCTGAGGGCCTGCGCCGGCACCTCGACCCGCAGCGTGGCCCGACCGGTGGCCAGCTGCCAGAGGGCCGGGGTGTCGTCCCGGGCGACCGACATCCCGGGGGGCAGCTCCGCCGCGGCGCTCTCGATCCGGTCGTCGATGACGTAGCGCAGGGCGAGCTCACCGAGCACGCCGAGCACGACCAGCCCCCCGACCACCGAGGCGACGGCGACGATCCAGCGGTGGCGGGGGCGGCGAGGTGCGCTCTCAGTCATGGGGGCCATTCGACAGCACCGACATGACGATTCCCTGGGTGTGGTGTGACAGCCCTGGTCAGCTCGGTGCAGAGGTGGGTCGCCGGCCCGTCAGACGGTACGCGCCAACCCAGGCTCGGGCGTCCAGGTCGCGGGGCAGCGCACTCTGCGCGACGCCGTGCTCCAGCGCCCACCGCCGGACGTCTCCTCGTGCGAGCCCCTGACCCACGAGGATCTGCTGGAGGCCACGGCCGCGTCCGTTGAAGACGGCGGCCGCGAAGCGTTGGTAGGCCCGGAGCTCGCGCTCCGGGAGCAGCGGGTCGGCCCGCCGGTCGATCACGAGCAGCCCGGCGTCCACGCTCGGCCGGGGCCGGAACGCGGCGGCGGGGACCCGGCGGTCGAGGTGAGGCGTGAACCACGGCCACCACTGCGCGGTCAGGAGCGTGGTGCCGCCGACGGCGGCGCGCTTGCGCGCCACCTCCCACTGCGTGATCAGGACGGCCCGCTGCCAGCCGGTCAGGGTGAACAGGCGGCGCAGCACCGGGGTGGTCAGGTGGAACGGCACGTTGCCGACGAGGTCGTACGCGCCCGACGGCGGGGCGTGGCGCAGGATGTCGCCCCGCGTCACGGTGACGTTGACCGGCGCGACCCGCCCGAGGCGAGCGGCCGAGCGCGGGTCGATCTCGACCGCCTCGACGGGTCGGCCCAGGCGTGCGAGGGGCAGCGTGATGGCGCCGCGGCCGGCGGCCCACTCGACCAGGGGCCGGTCGTGGTCGGCGACGAGGCCGACCACCCGGTCGATGACCTGCCTGTCGACCAGGAGGTTCTGGCCCAGCTCGTGGGCACCGCCAGACAGGTGGTCGGGGTGGTCGGGGCGGTCTGCCGGTACGGGGCCATCGGTGCCACGGGTACGGGCGGGGGTGCGGGCAGGCGTACGGGAAGGGTTGCGCGACATGGTGTGCTCCGGAGGTCGTCGGTACTCGAGTTCCGGGCAGCACAAGGGCGCCGCCCGGCGGAAGCCGGCGGCGCGGGGCACGCGCTGGGTGTGAGTGTGCGTTCCGCGCCGCTAGCGGGCGGAACGCTCCCTGATCATCACGCTCATGGTCATGGCATTCATCGTGGCCGACCCTACGGACCGCCCTCCGTGGTGCGCCAGGTTTTTCTTCCGGCGGGCGCCGCGGTCGCTTCGAAGGGTTGACAGGGTGCTGCGCCGATGGTCGTATTGCGCATTGTTAACGCTCACATTCTTGCGAGGTCACCGTGCAAAGAAGCACCAGTCCTTACCGGCTGCCCCTCCGGACGATCGCCGTCGGCGCCGTCCTGGCCCTGACCGGAAGCCTCTTCCCGTTCCTCCCGGCGAGCGCCGCGACGCCGACGGCGCGGTCGGCCGCCCAGGAGACCACGATGTCGGACAGCGCCGCGCCGGCCACGGCGCAGGCGGACGCCGATACCGCCGCGGCGGCGCTGACCGTCGTCCACGCCGACGACGTCCGTGGACACCTCACCCTGCCGACGTCCGGCCTGCACGGCGCGGCGGTGAGCTGGGCGTCGTCCGACCCCGACGTCGTCGCCGCGGACGGCATCGTGCGGCGCCCCGCGCACGGCGCGGGGGACACGCGGGTCACCCTGACGGCCACGGCCGACGTCGACGGCGCGACCGCCACGCGTGACATCGCGGTCACCGTGCGGGAGCAGCCGGCCGCCGCGCCGTACGAGGGCTACGCGTTCAGCTACTTCACCGGCAACTCGGTGGCGGGCGAGAAGATCTACTTCGCGGCCAGCCGGGGCAACGACGCCCTGACGTGGGACGAGCTGAACGACGGGCAGCCGACGCTCGAGTCGACCGAGGGCACCCTCGGACTGCGCGACCCGTTCCTGATCCGCTCGCCCGAGGGGGACCGCTTCTTCCTGATCGCCACGGACCTGTCCATCGGCCGTAACGGCGACTGGGACGCTGCGCAGCGCCAGGGCAGCAAGTACCTGGAGATCTGGGAGTCCACGGACCTCGTCAACTGGTCCGAGCAGCGGCACGTCAAGGTGTCGCCCGACAACGCCGGAAACACCTGGGCGCCCGAGGCGTACTGGGACGAGTCGCTGCAGCAGTACGTCGTGTTCTGGGCCTCGAAGCTGTACGCGGAGGACGACCCGGACCACACCGGCAGCGCCTACAACCGGATGCTGTACGCGACCACCCGCGACTTCGTCACCTTCAGCGAGGCGAAGGTCTGGCAGGACCGTGGCGAGTCGCGCATCGACTCCACGGTCATCAAGGAGAACGACACCTACTACCGCTTCACCAAGGACGAGGGCGGCGGCGGCACGGGCTGCTCGGACATCATCCAGGAGAAGTCGCCCACGCTGACCGCCGTCGACCTGCCGGGCGACCCGGCGTGGGAGTTCATGGCCGGCTGCATCGGGCGCGACGCCGGTACCTCCGCCGTCGAGGGGCCGACCGTCTTCGAGGCCAACCCCGGTGACACCTCGGGCTCGCCGTACTACCTGTTCGTCGACGAGTACGGCGGCCGCGGCTACATCCCGCTCGGCACGGACGACCTGGAGAACCCGGACTGGCAGGTGGCGCCGGACTACGACCTGCCGGCCAGCCCTCGGCACGGCACGGTCATCCCGGTCACCGCGGCGGAGCTCGCCGCGCTGCGCGACGGCATCGTGGTCCCGGAGCCGCCCACGCCGGTCGTCGCCGACGAGAACGGGTTGGTCGCGCAGTACGACCTGACCGAGTCGTCCGGCACGGTCGCCGCGGACAGCACCGGCCACGGCTACGACGGCGTCGTCAGCGGCGACGCCACGTGGGCGGACGGTGCCCTGAACCTGGGCGGCACCAACGGCCACGTGAAGCTGCCGGACGACATGATGGCGGGGCTCGACGCGATCACCGTCTCCACCGAGGTCTGGCTCGACCCGTCCCAGGCGACGCCGTACTTCATCTGGGGTCTTGGCAACACCGACGGCGGCGGCACCGGCAACGGCTACCTGTTCACGACCGGCAACAACTACCGCTCCTCGATCGCGACCGGGAACTGGTCCACGGAGCAGACCGTGGCCTCGGGCTCCGCGCTGCCCCGGGGCGCCTGGAAGACGCTGACCTACACGCTCCAGGACGGCACGGCCACGCTCTACCTCGACGGCGTCGAGGTCGGGGAGAGGACCGGCGTCACGATCGAGCCCGGCGACATCGGCGACGGCCGGACCACCGCCAACTACATCGGACGCTCCGTCTACACCGCCGACAGGTACCTCAAGGGCAAGGTGCGCGACTTCCGGATCTACAACCGCGCCCTGTCGGCGGGCGAGGTCCGGGAGCTCGGGGCGGACCCGACCGCCATCACCGGCGTGGACCTCGACAGCCTCGAGGTCCCGGCCGTGATCGACGGCGCGACGTCGACGGTGACCCTGCCGGTGACGCCCGGCACCGACCTGACGGCGCTGGAGCCGGCCTTCGACGTGGTGTCGACGTCGACGGTCTCGCCGGAGGTCACCGGCCCGGTGGACCTGTCGTCCCCGCGGACGTTCACCGTCACGGCCGAGGACGGCACGACCCGCGACTGGACGGTGCGCGCCGTCGAGATGCGGTCGCCCGTGCTGCCGGGCCTGTACGCGGACCCGAACATCGCGAAGTTCGGCGACCACTACTACCTCTACGTGACCACCGACGGCGTCCCGGGCTGGGGTGGCAAGGACTTCTACGTCTGGAAGTCGAAGGACCTGGCTGACTGGGAGCGCTCGGACGAGCCGTTCCTGACCCTCGACGGCGCGAACGGCGACGTGCCGTGGGCGAGCGGCAACGCCTGGGCGCCGACCATCATCGAGCGCGACGGGAAGTACTACTTCTACTTCTCCGGCCACAACCCGGCGTACGGGCGCAAGACGATCGGCGTCGCCGTGGCCGACAGCCCCGAGGGGCCGTTCACCGCGCAGCCGGAGGCGATGATCCTGGGCAACGAGGCGGTGACGTCGGGCCAGGCCATCGACCCGGCCGCGTTCCAGGACCCGGAGACCGGCAGGTACTACCTGTTCTGGGGCAACGGCGGGCCGTCGAACGGGCCGGTCTACGCCGAGCTGAGCGACGACATGCTGTCGGTCGAGCAGGGCACGATCCGGCGGATCGGTGGCCTGACCGACTTCCGCGAGGGCCTCTTCCTCAACTACCGCGACGGGCTCTACCACCTGACGTACTCGATCGACGACACCGGTTCGGCGAACTACCGGGTCGGCTACGCCACGGCCACCAGCGTCGACGGACCGTGGACCTACCGCGGCGTCATCCTGGAGAAGGACCCGAGCCAGGGCATCCTCGGCACCGGGCACAGCTCGATAGTCCAGGTGCCCGGCACCGACGAGTGGTACATCGCCTACCACCGGTTCGGGATGCCCGGCGGCGACGGCACGCACCGGGAGACCACCATCGACCGGCTGACCTTCGGCGCCGACGGCCTCATGGAGCGGGTGGTGCCCACCCTCACGAGCGTGGACCCGCTCGCCTACGACGGCGAGCGGCCCGAGTCCGAGCGCCCGCCGACGGTCCGGGGCAAGGCGGCCGTCGGCGGCACCCTGGCCGCCACCCCGGGCGTGTGGGACAAGGACGACGTGACGTTCACCTACCAGTGGCTGCGCGACGACGAACCGGTGGCCGGGGCGACCCGCCAGACGCTGCGGGTGACCGCCGCCGACGTCGGGCACCGGATGTCCGTCCGGGTGACGGCCTCGCGCCCGGGCGCCTTCCCGGGCGTGGCGGTCTCGGCGCCCACCCCGGTGGCGGGGCGGTAGCGAAGGCCCACGGCCCTGACCCGGCGTACCCGGTACGCCGAGTCAGGGCCGTAAGGCCCGCGTCACTCGTTGCGGAGGGCGCCCGGGCGGGTCAGGTGCCACAGCAGGGGCAGGCCGGCGGCCGTCGTCAGCAGCACCATGAGCGCGGCGGCCCCGGCGGTCACCCCCACTCCCTGCCAGTCGAACGTCAGCGGGGCGTCGACCGCAGTCTGCAGCGCCAGCGCCAGGCCCGAGCCGGTCAGGACGGCCAGGGTCAGCCCCAGGGCCACCGGGATGGCGAGCTGGAACAGCACCGAGCCGCTCAGGGTCCTGCGCCGCGTACCGAACGCGACGAGCACCGCGAGCAGCTGCCTGCGCTCCCTGAGCTGCTCGACGACGTTGACCAGCATGCTCGCCCCGACCAGCACGAGCAGCGCGACCGTGCCGACCAGGAGCACCTGGCGCACGCTGCCGAGGACCGAGGCGATGCGCTCCTGCGCGATCGGCATGGCGTAGGCGACCGGGTCGATCTGGGCTGCCGCGGTGCGCAAGTGGTCCAGGGCGTCCGGTACGGCGGGATCGAGGGTGACGTAGGCGTTCACCGTGCCCGGGTCGAGGCTGATCCCCGCCAGCGCCCCGGGCGTGGCCAGGATTCGCGGCGGACGCACGCCCATCGCGTCGATCCCGCCCGTGGGCGGGGCCACGGTCCGGGCCGACGCCGGGAGCGTGAACCGGCTCTCCGACGCCCCGCCCAGGTCGTAGGTGGTGCCCGGCGCCGGGACCTCGGCGCCGTCCGCCGCGACGACGAACACGTCCCCGTCCTCGCACGGGCCGAGCCGCGCCTCCTGCGCCAGCACCCGGCACGTGCCGGACTCGATGAGCATCTCCTCGTCGCGGGACAGCGGTCGCGAGGCGTCCGCCGGCCGCGCCCACACCGAGGTCAGCGTCCCGACGCCCCGCACGCCCTCGGCGCCGGAGAGACCGCGCTCCCACGCCGCGGCCGCGTCGGCGGCGGGGTCGATGTCGAGCACCGTGGCCTGGAACGTGCGGGTGTCGGCCTGCGACCCCGCGCTGAGCGCCCCGATCGCGCCGACCAGCCCCTGCAGCGCGATCAGCCCGGCGACCGAGACCGCGATGCCCGAGACGGCGCGGACCGCCGTCCCGCTGTCCAGCTGCAGGCGCCGCACCGCGAGGTCCCACGCCACGCTCCCGCCGGCCAGCCGGAGCACCGTCGCCTCGACCAGCCACGGCAGGATCAGCGCCACACCGACCAGCACGAGGATCAGCCCCGCCACCACCATGACCTGGCTGAGCGGTCCGTCGTCGAGCCCGCCCGCCAGCGGGGCCAGCAGCGCGATCCCCGCGACGGGGAAGACCAGCCGCCACCAGAACCGCCGCCGGTGCTCGCTGCTGCGCCGGACCACACCGAGCGGTTCGACCAGCACCTGCTTGAGGGCCGACAGCGTGACGAGGACCGTCATCGCGGGGACCAGCACCACGGTCGCCGCCGCGAGGACCGGTGCGGGGCGCAGGTCCGCCGGGTAGAAGCTCATGCTCGGCGGCAGGAGGCCGCCCGCCACCTGCGCGACCACCAGGAACAGCAGGGCGCCGACGACGAGCCCGCCCGCGGCGCCCGCGAGGGTCTCGCCGGCGGCGATCCGGCGGGTCATCCCGGCGTCGGCCCCGACCAGGCGCAGCGCGGCCAGCCGCCGGTCGCGGTTCTCGCTGCCGAACCGCACCGCCGTGCTGACGAAGATCGCGACGGGCAGCAGCAGCACGACCATGCCCACCAGGACGAGGAGAGTCATGACGGGGTCGAGACCCTCGTCGACCGGCTCGGCCCCGCCGAACGACTGGACGCGCACGGCGTTCGTGGTGTTGAGCTGGTCCGTGCCGAGGTAGAACCGGAGCTCGTCGGGCCCGGTCAGGCCCTCGTCCCCGATGGTCCCGACGACCTGGTCGCCCCACCGGCCGCGCAGCGCCGCCCCGTCGTCGGAGGCGATCAGGTCGGCCAGCGCGGGCGATAGCACGACGTCGCCCGGCGCGAGCTGGGTGCTGACGCCCGGCGGGAGCGGGGCGTCGTCGGCCTCCGGCTGGAGCACCAGCCCCACCAGCGGGTCGTCACGGAACATCGACCGGACCTCCTGGGTGAGGACCGACGGTTCGCCCACGGTGAGCTCCTGGGCCGCGGCCACCGAGCGGGCCTCCGCCCGGGCCTCGCGCGCGTCGAGCACCGTGGGGATGCTGGCGGCGACCAGCAGCATCGTCACGCCCAGCCCGACGCCGACGGCGATCAGGGCGAGCCGGGCCCAGCCCTGCCGGCCGCCGCCGACGCTGAGCCGGACGCCCAGGGCGAGGTCGCTGATCCACCTCATCGCACGTACTCCCGTGCGCGCACGCGACCGTCGCGCACGACCGCCTCGTGGTCGGAGTACGCGGCGACGCGCGGCTCGTGGGTGACGAGCACGACGGCGGCCCCGGTGTCCCGTGCCGCCGCGGTGAAGAGCTGCATGACCCGCTCGCCGTTCAGGGTGTCCAGGGCGCCGGTCGGCTCGTCGGCGAAGACGACCTTGGGCCGCGTCACGAGGGCACGGGCGACCGCCACCCGCTGGCCCTGCCCGCCGGATGCCTGGCCGGGGCGCTTGCCCGCGACGTCGGACACCTCGAGCCGGTCCAGCCAGGCCTTCGCGCTGGCCAGGGCGGCGCGGCGGCTCGCGCCGCCCAGCCGCAGCGGCAGCGCCACGTTCTCGAGGCAGGAGAGCTCCGGCACGAGCTGGCCGAACTGGAAGACGAACCCGAACTCGCTGCGGCGCAGGGCGCTGCGCTCGTCGTCGTGCATCGCGGTCAGGTCACGCCCCGCGTAGGTCACCCGGCCCAGGTCGGGGTGCAGGATGCCGGCCAGGCAGTGCAGCAGCGTGGACTTGCCGGACCCGGACGGTCCCATCAGCGCGAGGATCTCCCCGGCGTGCACCTCGACGGAGGCCGAGTCCAGCGCCGTGGTGGCGCCGAAGCTGAGGTGCAGGCCCTCGGCGGTGAGCAGTGGTTCGGTGGGCATCGGGTCTCCAGGGTCGTGGTCGCGTGGTGGTGAGTCCGGCAGGGCGCGCTACGCGCGCACCTGCGTGGCGAGCTGCTGGATGCGCGCGGCGGTGAGCTCGAGCCAGCGCAGGTCGGCCTCCAGGTGGAACAGGGCGTGGTCGCAGATGAGCTGGTCGGCCAGGTCGCCACTGTCCCTGCGCCGGGTCAGCCGGCGCATGAGCCGCAGGTGCTCGGCGCGCTGCGTGTCGAGCACGTCGTCGGCGTCATGCCCGGTCAGCAGGGCGAGCACCACCTTCGTGTAGAGCGTGCTCTGCAGGTACGGCTCCGGCTTCTCGGGAGTGGCGAGCCAGGCGGCGACGTCGGACACGCCGGCCTCCGTGATCGCGTACTTCTTGCGCTCGGGACCCGCTCCGGGCTCCGACTCGACCTCGACCAGGCCGTTCTTCAGCAGCCGGGCGAGCGTCGAGTAGACCTGGCCGTAGTGCAGCGGACGGTCGTGCCCGAAGCGCTCGTCGTAGGACCGCTTCAGGTCGTAGCCGTGGCGAGGACCGGACTCGAGCAGCCCCAGCAGGGTGTGTGCGACGGACATGCCAAGAACTATACACACCGTGTATACACGCCCAGAAGACCCTGTTGAGTGTTGGATATTCGCCCCTTCTTGACGCATTGAGGGGCGAACATCCAGCACTCAACGGGGGGGTCGGGGGGAGAGGTAGAGTTGGGCGCTGGTGACGAGAGATGGGTGTGGGTTGTTGCAGCACGAACAGAACGGTGAGTCTCGGTGACGGTCCTTTCCTCCGATGCCCGTCCGGTGAAGGCCGAGGCGGCGCGTCGACGCAGCATCGCCGTGATCTCCCACCCCGACGCCGGTAAGTCCACCCTCACCGAGGCGCTCGCGCTGCACGCCCACGCCATCGACGAGGCCGGGGCCGTGCACGGCAAGGGCAACCGCGCCGGCGTGGTGTCCGACTGGCTCGAGATGGAGCAGAAGCGCGGCATCTCGATCACCTCCGCGGCGCTGCAGTTCGCCTACGGCGACGTCGTGATCAACCTCCTGGACACGCCCGGGCACGCCGACTTCTCCGAGGACACCTACCGGGTGCTCACCGCCGTCGACGCCGCCGTCATGCTGCTCGACTCCGCCAAGGGCCTGGAGCCGCAGACGCTCAAGCTGTTCGAGGTCTGCCGCCGCCGGGGGGTACCGGTCATCACGTTCGTCAACAAGTGGGACCGGCCGGGCCGCGAGGCCCTTGAGCTGTGCGACGAGCTCGAGGAGCGCATCAACCTGCGCCCGACGCCGCTCACCTGGCCGATCGGCGAGGCGGGGCGGTTCCTCGGCCTCCTGGACCGTGCCAGCGGCGAGGTGCGCACCTACCGCCGCGCCCCGGGCGGCGCCTCGATCGCGGAGGAGACCGTCCTGACCTCGCAGGCCGCCGCCGACTCCCTGGGCGACGACCACACCGAGGCCGTCGAGAGCGTGCAGCTCCTCGACGCCGTCGACCGCGAGTCGTTCCTCGCCGGCACCACCACGCCGATGCTGTTCGGTGCGGCGCTCGCGAACATCGGCGTGCGCCAGCTCCTCGACGCCGTCGTGGACCTCGCCCCCGCGCCGGGGGCGCGGCCGGACACCGACGGCCGGGAGCGCGCCGTCGACCAGCCGTTCAGCGGGTTCGTGTTCAAGATGCAGGCAGGGATGGACCCGAACCACCGCGACCACGTCGCGTTCATCCGGGTGTGCTCCGGCCGCTTCGAGCGCGGCATGGTCGTCACCCACGAGCGCACGGGCCGGCCGTTCGCCACCAAGTACGCCCTGTCCGTCTTCGGCCGGGAGCGCGCGACGGTCGAGGACGCCTACCCCGGCGACGTCGTGGGCCTGGTCAACGCCAGCACGCTCGCCGTCGGCGACACGGTGTTCGACTCGTCGGGAGCGAAGGTGCGCTTCCCGCCCATGCCGGTGTTCGCGCCGGAGCACTTCGCCGCTGCCCGCGTGGCCGACCCGGGCCGCTCCAAGCAGTTCCGCAAGGGCATCACCCAGCTGGAGCAGGAGGGCGTCGTCCAGGTCCTGATCAACGAGGCCCGCGGTGACGGAAACCCCATCCTCGCGGCGGTCGGCCCGCTCCAGTTCGAGGTCGCCACCTTCCGCATGGAGCACGAGTTCTCGGCGCCCATCCGCATGGAGACGCTGGGGCTGTCGCTCGCCCGTGAGGCGGCGCCGGGCGACCTCGACACCATCGCGGCCTACCCGGGGGTCGAGGTCGCGCGACGCGGCGACGGGACGCCGCTCGTCCTGCTGCGGGACGTCTGGCACGCGCGGGCGTTCGAGCGCGCGCACCCCGACGTGCCGCTGATCCCGCTGCCCGCGAGCGGGGACTGACGCCCGACGTCGGCGTGGAGCGCTGACGCCTGGGCCGGCGGAGCACTACCGTCGTGCCATGACCTCGCCCAGCTCGTCCGAGACCGACGAGGCGGGCTCCGGCTCGCCGGCCGGGACCGAGCAGCCCCCTCCGGACGTGCCCCTCGCGCCGCCCGGTGCCCCTGACTCCCCACGTCCGCCGCGCTGGCTGCCCCGCGCGCTGCTCATGGCCGTGGCAGCCGTCTTCTTCGCCGTCTTCGCGTGGAACGCGCTGGGCGCCCTCGAGGGGCTCTTCGTCAACGTGCTCATCGCCTTCTTCATCGCGCTGGCGCTCGAGCCGAGCACGGTCTGGCTCGTGCGGCACGGCTGGCGCAGGGGACTGGCGGCGGCGGTCACGCTGCTGGGGTCGCTCGTCGTGGTCATCGTGCTCATGGCGCTGTTCGGCAACCTGTTCGTGCAGCAGCTCGTCGAGCTCGCGCAGTCCGTGCCCCGGCTCTACGCGGGCCTGCAGGGCTTCCTCGTCGACCGCTTCGACATCGTGGTCCCCGACACGCAGAACCTGCTGCGCCAGGCGCTCGACGAGTTCGGCGACGACGTGGCCTCCGGGGCGCTGCTGGTGGGGACCACCGTGGTCGGCGGCCTCCTCGCGACCCTTACCATCCTGCTCGTCGCCTACTACCTGCTCGCGGCGGGGCCCCGGTTCCGCGCGGCGGTGTGCGGCTGGCTCACCCCGGCGCGCCAGCAGGAGATGCTGCACCTGTGGGAGGTCACCCAGGGCAAGGTGTCCGACTACATCGGCTCCCGCGTGGTCCTGGCGGCGGTGTCCACGGCGGTCACCTTCGCGTTCCTCGCCATCCTGCAGACGCCGTACGCGGTGCCGCTCGCGGTCTTCGTCGGCGTGGTCTCCCAGTTCGTGCCGACGATCGGCGCCTACCTGGGTGGCGCGCTGCCCACCATGGTCGCCCTCACCGCCCAGGGATGGCCGCAGGCCCTGGGCGTGCTCGGGTTCGTGATCGCCTACCAGCAGTTCGAGAACCTGTACCTGGCCCCGAAGGTGTCGGCCCGCGCGCTGGAGATGAACGCGGCGGTGAGCCTGCTGGTGGTGCTCGCCTTCGGCGCCGTCTTCGGCGTGCTCGGCGCGTTCCTCGCCCTGCCGGTCGCCGCGACCGTCCAGGCGGTGGCGACCACCTACTTCCGCCGCCACGAGCTCATCGAGTCGCACATGCTCCGGGACCCGGAGTCCGCGGCCAGGGCGTGACGGACGACGCACGGCCGACGGCGGGTGCGGCCGCGCCGGTGGTCAGACGGCGCCGAGCAGCGTGATCAGCTCGTCGGCCATGTCGAGCTTCTTGGCCAGGTCGGCCCGGCGCTCGCGGGCCGTGGTGATGAACTCGTCCAGCCGGGCGCGCAGGTCGGTGCCGTCCGGCCCGGTGGTCTCGTCCGCGGCCAGGCGCTGGGTCACGTCGAGCAGGTCGGCCATCTCGTCGAGCGAGAAGCCGAGCGGCTTCATCCGCCGGACCAGCAGGATCCGGTCGACGTCGGAGTCGGTGTAGAGCCGGAACCCGCCGTCGGTGCGTCCCGACGGGGTGACCAGGCCCACCTCGTCCCAGTGCCGCAGCGTGCGCAGGGACAGGCCGGTGCGCTCGGCGACCGCGCCGATGTGCATGGTGGTCGAGGTGTCCGGGGTGCCCATGTTGCAACTCTACCCTTACGTAAGGGTAGAGTTGCGCCCGGTGCGCCACCGATCCGCGGTGGATCGCGCCCTCCTCATCTTCGTGCGCAGCGTCGCGTGCTCAGTCCTGTCCGACCGGACCGGGTCCCGCGACCTCGGTCCTCGGGGCGTGCGCCCCAGAGCCCGAAGGAAGCTGCGTGTCACACACTCCTGCCGACCTGCCCGGCGCCGCCCCGGCGCCGGCTCCTGTCACCGGCGCCCCCGAGGCCACCGCCTCCGGATCGTTCAGGGCCGCGTTCAGCTCGGTCCGCACGCTGCGCACCGAGGTCCTCGGCGGGCTCGTCGTGGCGCTGGCCCTGATCCCTGAGGCGATCGCCTTCTCGATCATCGCGGGCGTCGACCCGCGGATCGGCCTGTTCGCGTCGTTCACGATGGCCGTCACCATCTCGTTCGTCGGTGGGCGCCCGGCCATGATCTCCGCCGCGACCGGCGCCGTCGCACTGGTCATCGCCCCGGTGGTGCGCGAGCACGGGCTCGACCACCTGATCGCCACGGTGATCCTCGCCGGGATCATCCAGGTGGTGCTCGGCGTGCTCGGCGTCGCGAAGGTCATGCGGTTCATCCCGCGGTCGGTCATGATCGGCTTCGTCAACGCCCTGGCCATCCTCATCTTCCTGGCCCAGGTGCCGCACCTGGTCGACGTGCCGTGGATCGTCTACCCGCTGGTCGCCGTCGGCATCGTGATCATGGTGCTGCTGCCCCGCTGGACCACGGTGGTCCCCGCGCCGCTGGTCGCCATCGTGCTGCTCACGGTCGCGGTCGTCGTCGCGGCGATCAACGTGCCGACCGTGGGCGACGAGGGCGCGCTGCCCGAGTCGCTGCCCAGCCTCCTCTTCCCGGACGTGCCGCTCAACCTGGAGACGCTGCAGATCATCGCGCCGTACGCGCTGGCGATGGCCCTGGTCGGCATCCTGGAGTCGCTGCTGACCGCCAAGCTGGTCGACGACGTCACCGACACCCACTCGAACAAGACCCGCGAGGCCTGGGGGCAGGGCACCGCCAACATCGTCACCGGGTTCTTCGGCGGCATGGGCGGCTGCGCGATGATCGGCCAGACCATGATCAACGTGAAGGCCTCCGGTGCGCGCACCCGCCTCTCGACGTTCCTCGCCGGCGTGTTCCTGCTGATCCTCGTGGTCGGCCTCGGTGACGTCGTGGCCATCATGCCCATGGCGGCGCTGGTCGCGGTGATGATCATGGTGTCGGTCGGCACGTTCGACTGGCACTCGGTCCGCCCGGCGACCCTGCGGCGCATGCCGAAGTCGGAGACCACCGTCATGGTCGCGACGGTCGTGGTGACCGTGGCGACGCACAACCTGGCCTACGGTGTGATCGTGGGGGTGCTGGTCGCGATGGTGCTGTTCGCTCAGCGGGTCGCGCACTTCACCTCCGTCAAGCGCCTGGACGCGTCCGACGCCGACGACCAGCGGGTGTACGCGGTGGAGGGCGAGCTCTTCTTCGCGTCGTCCAACGACCTGGTCTACCAGTTCGACTACGCGGGCGACCCCAGGAACATCGTGATCGACATGACCAGGGCCCACATCTGGGACGCCTCGACCGTCGCGTCGCTGGACGCCGTGCGGACCAGGTACGAGGCCAAGGGCAAGACCGTGACGATCATCGGCATGAACGACGACTCCGCCGCGCGGCACGAGCGGCTGGCCGGCTACCTCGGCGCCGGTCACTGACCCGCCGACCGACGCGGCGACAGAGGCGTAGCAGCACAGACGTAGCAGCACGGACGTAGCAGCACAGACGTAGCGACATCGCAGTACCCACGGCGCCGCACCCGCGGCGCGACACGCAGAGCTCCGGCCCCTCCTGGCGGCTGTCCCACGCCACGAGGGGCCGGGCCTTTGCGGCTAACCTGTTCCGGAGGGACACCATGCACACCGCACCGCGAGACCTCGCTCGCCCGCCTGCCGCAGCACCGCAGGCCCTGCGCATCACGCCGCTCGGCGGCATCGGCGAGATCGGCCGCAACATGACCGTCTTCGAGCACGGCGGCAAGCTGCTCGTCGTCGACTGCGGGGTCCTCTTCCCCGAGGAGACCCAGCCGGGGATCGACGTCATCCTGCCCGACTTCACCAGCATCGAGGGCCGGCTCGACGACATCGAGGCGATCGTGCTCACGCACGGGCACGAGGACCACATCGGCGGAGTGCCCTACCTGCTCAAGCAGCGGCCGGACATCCCCGTCGTCGGGTCGGAGCTGACGCTCGCGTTCCTGTCCGCCAAGCTGACCGAGCACCGCATCAAGCCCGTGCTGGCGCGGGTCGAGGCCGGTGACCGGTACGCGGCCGGCCCGTTCGCGCTGGAGCTCATCGCCGTCAACCACTCGATCCCCGACGGGCTCGCCGTCGTGATCCGTACGGACGCCGGGACGGTGCTGCACACCGGAGACTTCCGGATGGACCAGTTCCCGCTCGACGGCCGCCTGACGGACCTGCGCGCCTTCGGCCGCCTGGGCGACGAGGGGCTCGACCTGCTGCTGGTCGACTCCACCAACGCCGAGGTGCCCGGCTTCACCATCTCCGAGACGGAGCTGACGCCGGCCATCGACCAGGTCTTCGCCACGACGCCGGGGCGGGTCATCGTCTCCAGCTTCGCCAGCCACGTCCACCGCATCCAGCAGGTCCTCGACGCCTCGCACGCCCGCGGCCGCAAGGTCGCGTTCGTCGGCCGGTCGATGGTGCGCAACATGCGCATCGCGCGTGAGCTGGGCTACCTCACCGTCCCGCGCGGCCTGGTGATCGACTACGCCAAGACGCGCGGCCTGGCCCCGAACAAGGTGACGCTCATCTGCACCGGGTCCCAGGGCGAGCCCATGGCGGCCCTGGCGCGGATGGCGGGCGAGACGCACGAGGTGCGCATCACCGACGGCGACACGGTGCTGCTGGCCAGCTCCCTGATCCCGGGCAACGAGAGCGCCATCTACGGCATCATCAACAAGCTCACCGACCTGGGCGCCAACGTCGTGCACAAGGGCAACGCCCGCGTCCACGTGTCCGGGCACGCCAGCGCCGGCGAGCTCGTCTACTGCTACAACATCCTGCGCCCGCGCAACGTCATGCCGGTCCACGGCGAGCCCAAGCACCTGCACGCGAACGGCGCCCTGGCCGAGCGCACCGGCGTGCCCTCCGACAACGTGCTGATCACGCGCGACGGCGTCGTGGTCGACCTCGTCGACGGGGTGGCCCGCATCGTGGGCCAGGTCGAGAACGACCTGGTGTACGTGGACGGCCAAACCGTCGGCCACGTCACCGAGGACACCCTTGCCGACCGGCGCCAGCTGAGCGCCGCCGGGGTGCTGACCGTCCTGGCCTTCCTCCGCGCGGGCACCGCGGAGCTCGCCGAGCCGCTCGAGTACCTCCATCGAGGTTCCGTGCACGGCCAGGACAGCCTCGACAACGCCTCGCGCGCCGTCGAGCAGGCGCTGGCGGACGCCACGCGCAAGAAGACCACCGAGGTGGACCAGCTCGAGGAGATCATCGCCAAGGCGGTCGCCCGGTCGCTGGCCCGTAGCTCGCGGCGGGAGCCGGTGGTCATCGCGGTGGTTCTCGACGCCTGACCGGAGGCGGCCGACGACGCGCCTGCTGCCACGCCGGGTGGCAGCGGGCGCACGGCCACGTGCGGTTACGGGTGGGTGGCGCTGATCGCGATGACCTCGTCGAGCCGGTCCAGGGCCGCCTGGAGGTCGTCGACCCGGGCCTGGATGCGGTCGCGCTCGGCACGCAGCATGGCGCGCTGGTCGGCGTCGGTGCGCCCGGCGTCCCAGCACGGCAGGAGCTCGGCGATGCGCCGGCTGCTCAGGCCGGCGGCGTACATCTGCTGGAAGAACCGGACCCGGGCGACGGCGTCCTGCCGGTAGAGGCGCTGGCCCGACGGGCTGCGCTCCGCCGTGAGCAGGCCCTGCTGCTCGTAGTAGCGCACGGCGCGTACCGAGACGCCGGCCTCCCGCGCGACCTCGCCGATGCGGACCAGCCGCTCGGTCCGTGCCTCCGTGACGGTCATGGTGACCCCTCTCACTCCTCGCCCCGACGACCAGGGCTTGCCTCTGACGTCAGCGTCAGGTTTTAGCGTACCGGGCATGGACATCAACGACTCTGTCGCCCTCGTCACCGGAGCCAACCGCGGCCTGGGCCGCGCCATCGCGCAGCGCCTGCTCGAACGGGGCGCTCGCAAGGTCTACGCGACCGCCCGCCGCCCGGAGGCCGTGGACCTGCCCGGCGTGGAGGTGCTCGCCCTCGACATCACCGACCCCGGGTCCGTCCGGGCGGCGGCCGCCGCAGCCCCTGACGTCACGCTGCTGGTCAACAACGCCGGGATCACGACGGGCACCGGGCTGGTGACCGGCTCGCTCGACACCCTGCGCCTGGAGCTGGAGACCAACCTGTTCGGCGGCCTCGCGATGATCCGGGAGCTCGCGCCGGCCCTCGCCGGGAACGGGGGAGGGGCGATCGTGAACATCCTCTCCGCCATGTCGTGGTTCCCGGTCGGCGCCGGCAACAGCTATCACCTGACCAAGGGCGCGGCGTGGGCCATGACCAACGGCGTGCGCATGGAGCTCGCCGAGCAGGGCACGCTCGTGACCGGAGTGCACCTGGGCCTCGCCGACACGGACATGGCGGCCAGCTGGCAGGTCGACAAGATCGCGCCGGCGGACCTGGCCGACGCCGTGCTCGACGGCGTCGAGGAGGGCTCCACCGAGGTGCTCGCCGACCAGTGGAGCCGGGACGTCAAGTCCCGGCTGACGCTGACGCCCGCCGAGCTCAACGCCGAGATGGGCCGAGCACTGGCGGGGCTCGCGAGCGCCTGACCCGCCGCGGCCGGCCGTCGTCGCGGGCCGGTCGACGGCGACCGGCCCGCTCCTACGGCAGGCGCCGGGCGCGCAGCACGGTGTCGTGGACGTGGTGCGTGCCCTCGGGCGGGGCGGTGGTGCGCAGCCGGCTCTCGTCGACCTCGACCGTCCAGCCGTCGTCGAGGAGCCGTGCGACGTCCCCGGGCGCGTAGTAGTCGGCCGGGTCGAAGTCCGGGTGCCGGTGCGCCGCGTGGTCGGACAGGTCGTGGCCGCCGACGAGCAGGGTGCCGCCCGGGGCCACCGCCGCCAGGATTCTCCGCAGCGCCGCGTCGCCCGGCCGGACGGGGAGCGGGAAGTACTGCAGCGAGACCAGGTCGTACGGGCCGTCGGGCGGCGGGGCGGTGGTGAGGTCGGCCCGGGTCCAGGTCACATGCCCGGCGACGTCGGCACCCGCGGCGGCGGCGCGGTCGAGTGCCACCTGGGAGATGTCGACGGCGGTGACCCGCCATCCACGCCGGGCCAGCCAGAGTGCGTCGCCGCCCTCCCCGCAGCCGACGTCGAGCGCGTGGCCCGGGGTCAGTCCGGCGGCCTCGGTGACGAGCACGCCGTTGGGGTTTCCGCTGAAGAGCTGGTCCTTGCTGCGGTACCGGTCGTCCCAGTGCTGCGCGTCCACGTGTCCTCGTCTCGTCGGGCGGATGGTCCGTGCCCATGGTGCGAGTTCAGGTCGACCTGAGGTCAAGCGGACCGCCGGGTCCGGGCTTCCGGGCGGCGAGCCGCTCGACGATCCCCTTCGTGAACCGGTCGTGCCGTTCGATGTCGAGCCCCGCGGCCGCCACGTGCAGGACGGGACGGCGCCGGAAGTACTCGTTCTGGACGCGCACGCTGTACACCTCGGCGACCGCTTGGAGCGCACGGATCACGGGCGACGTGCTGACCACGTGGTCGGCGAGCAGCAGCAGCCCACCCGGCCGCAGCACGCGGACCATCTCGTCGACGGCGCCGCGGTCGTCCGGCACGGCACACAGACCGAAGGTGCAGACCACCGTGTCGAACGAGGCGTCGTCGAACTCGAGGTGCTGGGCGTCGCCGGCCCTGAGGTCGACCTCGCGCCCCAGTGCGGCGGCCCGTTCGCGGGCCGCGGCGAGCATGGCAGGGCTGAGGTCCATCCCGGTCAGCGTCACCCGCTCGGGGTACAGGCCGAGGTTCAGGCCGGTGCCGACGGCGACCTCCAGCACCCGGCCGTCGGCCTGGCGGCACACCCACTCGCGGGTGTCGCCGAACAGCCGCTCCGCACGGTTCATCGTCTTGTCGTAGCTGCCGGACTGCCGGTCCCAGTGGCGGCGGATCCGGTCAAGGTTCGGTGTTCTCGGCATGGTTCCCCGTTCGCGGGTCGGCGTCGCGGATGACGTCACGGTAGCGCTCTCCGCGTGCCCGGCCCCGGGTGCGCCTGCGCCGACGCTGACGCCCGTCGTCCTGCAGAAGCGTCAGCGCCGGCGCAAGATGCCGCTTATCGCGGGACGCGCCACTCCTGGGTCCAGAGCCCGTTGCAGTCGTAGATCTGCAGGTCGGTCCCGTCGGCGGTGTTGCCCTGGGGGACGTCGAGGCAGCGTCCGGACTGCGGGTTGAACAGCGACCCGTCCGCGCGCGAGTCCCACTGCTGAGCTCCGGAGCCGTTGCACTCCCAGAGCTGGACCTTGGTGTGGTTGGCGGTTCCGTTGGCGTCGACGTCGAGGCACTTGCCGAACGCGCGGACAGTCCCGTCCGCTCCCATGGACCAGGTTTGGCCCGTGGCCGTGCCGCAGGTCCACAGCTGGGCGGCATTGCCGTTGGCCGCGGTGTTCGTGTCGACGTCGAGGCATGTGCCGCCGGGGGCACCGATCGGTCCCGTGGGCCCGGGTAGCGAGCCGATCCCGAACCGCACCTCGCACTGGTTGCCGGTGCCGAGCCAGGTGGCGGCGAGGTACAGGTAGCTGGTGCCGTCCTCACGCGGGATCGCCGGCGTCGAGTAGCCGGGGCACGACGGTACGCCAGTGGCGTAGCCGCCGGTCGGGTTCACGGTGACCGGGGTGGCCGCCTCGGTCCAGGTGCCTGTGCCGAGCGCGGTGTTGGCGAACAGTACGGTCCCCGACTCCTCCAGGACCGTCTTGTTCCCTGTCGGCCCCGCGACGACGCGCTGCCCGGACAGCAGGACCGTCCCGTTCGGGCCGCCGCCGGGGACCCAGGAGATGTACGGCGTGTGCAGCAGCTCGCGTTCGTCGGACGTGCGGACGAGCGTTCCCGCCTCGCCCGCCGGGCCCCAGTTCACGCCGTCGGCGCTCCGTTTCACGTAGACCTCGCAGGCGTGGTCGGGGTTGGTGGCGTCCCGGCACATCTCGTACGCCATCAGATGGTCGCCGTTGGGTAGTGAGGCGAACGTCTGCATGCCCGGACGGCGCAGGTCGTCGGCCGGGAAGGAGACGTCGACAGTCATGGTCGAGCCCCACGTGCGGCCGCCGTCGGACGACGTGTAGTGGCCGATGACCTGGTTGTTCGTAGGGCTGTTCGCCGGACGCTCGTCCGAGATGAAGCAGGCGAGGCGGTCGTCCTCGGTGACCATGAAGACCGGCTCCCAGATGCCGTGCCCCCAGGTGTCGGGCTGACCGGAGGTCTGCGTGCAGTTCGACAGGTACTGCCAGGTCGACCCGCGGTCGGTGGACCGGAAGACCTCGACCTTCTGCGTGCTGTAGTCGCCGACCCGCCACGCGGTGCCGGCTGCCAGGATGTCGCCCGCCGCGAGACCCGGGACGTCGCGCGGGACCTCGTAGAGCGCCGGTGCCTCGAGGTCCCAGCCGGCCGTGTTCGAGGTGATGGTGGACGCCGGTGCCCACGACGCCCCGCCGTTCGTGCTCCGGTAGACGGGCAGAGACGTGGGCGAGCCGGTGCCGCCGCGCGCGAACGTGGCGAGCATCGTCTGGTCGGCGCTCTGGTCGTGGTCGAGCCGGATGGCGCGCGGGTAGCCGGCGGTCCCGTTCGGGTGCTGGCTCAGGTCGGGGCTGTAGAGCACGCTGCCGGGGGCCGCTGCCTGGGTGACGTCGGCTGCTGTGGCCGTGGCCGTGGCCGTGGTTGCGGCTTCGGGCGCAGTGGCCGACGGCGTCGCGGACGCCGCGCCGGGTGCCGCCATCGTGCTCGCGGGCGCCCCGACCAGGGCGAACGCCGCCGCCAGCGCAGCAGTCAGTGCGGCCGATCTCCGCGGGGCGAGGTGTCGGGGTCTGGTGGTTCGGGATCTGATGGTTCGCGACATGGTGCAGGACCTCTCTGTCGTGCAGGTGATGCCCGAGGTGGTGCGCGACGTCCGTTTGCGGACGTTGCAAAACCACACCCTGGCGCATCTGTGCACACGTTGCAAGGGTCAGGGGCGAAAGCAGTCAGGCCCGATGGGACTCGCTGACTTCGGTCGGTTGCTCTGAGATCGGTCAATCAACCGACCGATCTCAGAGCAACTGACCGAAGTCATGCGTGCGCGTGCGCCGTACGCTCCTGGTCGACCGCCGTGCTCTCCCGCTGCACCAGGGTGTGCGGTGCCGTGACCTCGATCGCCGGGGTGTCGGGGTCGCTGATCCGCTCGGCGATCCGGCCCACCGCCTGCCGGGCGATGAACGGGGTGTCGAGGGACACCGTCGAGAGGCTCGGGTGGGTGTACTTGCCCTCCTCGATGTCGTCCACGCCGATCACGGCCACGTCGTCGGGCACGCTGCGGCCGGCGTCGAAGACGGCGCGCATGGCGCCCATGGCGAGCAGGTCGGAGTAGCAGAAGATCGCGTCGGGCGGCTCGGGGAGGGCGAGCAGCGCGGTGGCGGCGTCGTACCCTGCAGCGCGCCGGTAGTGTGCCGCCGGTCGAAGCAGCTCCCGGTCCGCGGTCAGGCCGGCCTCACGTAGCGCGCGCTCGTACCCGAGCGTGCGCTGCCGCGGGGTGGTGTAGTCCTCGTCGGGCTGTGTGCCGATCGCCGCGATGCGGCTGCGGCCGCTGGCGATCAGGTGGCTGGTGGCGTCATGCGCGGCCTGCACGTTGTCGATGGCGACGTGGTCGTAGCGGCCGTCGAAGTCGTGCTCGCCGAGCAGCACGAGCGGCATCGACCGGCTGGGCTCCATCTGTGCCAGCTCCCCGGGTGTGACCAGGGGGCTGAACAAGACGCCGTCGAACAGCATGGTGCGGTCTGCCCCGGTCAGCAGTCGGCGCTCGCGCTCGTGGTCGTGCCCGGTCTGGTCGACCATCACGCGGTAGCCGAGCTCGGCTGCCGCGTCGATCACCTCGCGGGCGAGCTCCGCGAAGTACGGCACGTCGATCTCGGGGACCACGAGAGCGAGCACGCCGGTGCGGCCGGTGCGCAGAGTGCGCGCCACGGGGTTGGGTCGGTAGTCGAGCTCCTCGATCGCCGCCTGCACGCGCTGTCGGGTGCGCTCGCTGACGTGCGTGTAGCCGGCGACGACGTTCGACACGGTGCGTACCGAGACCTGGGCCTTCTCTGCTACGTCGCGCAGTGTGATCGGCACGCGATCCCCTTTCGTCCTGTGTGAACAAGGATAGGCCTTGCAACGTGCGCAAAGCAGCGCTAGTTTGCACACGTTGAAAAGATCGCGTCGCGACATGCGCCGCGCATGCACAAGGGAGTGCTCATGCACCCGAACCTGAATACCCGAACGACGGGCGGCGCCTGCCGCCGCACCGCCGCGACCGCCGCCGGCGCCCTGACCCTGGCGATCGCGCTGGCCGCCTGCGGCCCGTCCATCACGAGCGGCGAGCCCGGGAGTCCCGAGGCGGCCTCCGTCGACCGGCTCCAAGCGCCCGCCGAGGAGTCGCCGCAGGGCGAGATCACCATCTGGGACCGCTCCGGCGACCTGTTCAACGTCTTCGACGCCGTGATCGACGACTTCAACGAGGTCTACCCGGACATCACCGTGCACCACGAGGCGGTCGACATCGACGCCAAGCTGCAGAACACCCTCATCACCGGCACCGACGTACCCGACGGCGTGTTCCTCGACGACGCCAAGGTGGCGGGCTTCGCCGACTACCTGTGGGACCTCGGCGACGTGCTGGCGCCCTATACCGAGGACATCGCCCCACAGAAGATCGACGTCAACTCGTCCGACGGCGCCATCCACGGTGTGCCGTTCGACCTCGACCCCGGTCTGCTGTTCTACAACGAGAAGGCGCTCACCGAAGTCGGCGTCGACGCCACGACGATCGAGACCTACGACGACCTGCTGGAGGCGGCCCGCGCCTACCAGGAGGAGGTCCCCGGCTCGAAGCCGATCCACCTGGAGCAGAGCGCGTTCCTCGGTCAGCTCCAGCTCGAGATGTACGCCGGCCAGCTCGGCACCAGCATCGCCGACGAGGACGGCGAGCTCCGCCTCGACTCCGACGAGTACCGCCAGGTGCTCGGCTGGCTCGACACCGTGAACCAGGAGGGCCTCGGCACCCGTGCCGAGTACCTGTCGCCGAGCGACGTGGGCGCCCTGGAGTCCGGTGACCAGGTCTTCTACCCGTGGGCGATCTGGTTCAGCTTCGCCCCCGAGCAGCAGCTCACCGAGACCAGCGGCGACTGGCGCGCCATGCCGCTGCCCGCGTGGGAGGAGGGCGGCGCTCGCTCCGGCGCCATGGGCGGTTCGTCGTTCGTGCTGCCGAAGGACGGCGAGAACGCTGACCTCGCGTGGCTGTTCTACGAGTTCCTCATGTTCCACGAGGACGGCTACGAGGCCGTGTGGGGTGAGAACGACACCTACCCGAACGGTCTGGCCACCTCGATCCCGGCGTACGGTCCGGCGGCCGACCCGGCGAACCCATTGTTCGGCCCCGTCGAGGGCCTCGGCGGGCAGGATCTGTGGACGACGGCCGTCGGCGCCGGTCAGGAGATTCCAGGGGGTGTGCCCGCACCTGCGTGGTGGGCCGGCGCCGTCGACTATCTCGGAACGAACGTCCAGCGGATGTACGACGGTGACATGACACCTGACGAGGTCATCGAGCGGTCGACCGCCGACATCCAGACGAACCTCGTCGACCGCCAGTGAGCGCGCTCGTCGCCGCCGAGCGCGCCCAGGGTCGCGGCACGGGCCGTGCCCTGCTGCGGCCCTGGCTGCCCCGGAAGGTGGCGCCGTACCTGTTCGTCCTGCCGTTCGTCGCCCTGTTCGTGGCCTTCAGCGTCTACCCGATGCTCTTCACGCTCCGCCTGAGCTTCACCGACTGGCGCGGTTCGGGCGCGGCGCAGTGGGTCGGCTGGGACAACTACACCTACCTGCTCGGCAACGAGATGTTCTGGGGCTCGTTGGGCAATTCGGCGGCGCTCTGGCTGATGATCGTCCCGGTCCAGGTGGTGGTCGCTCTGCTCGTCGCGGTGCTGCTGAACAGCGCCAAGATCCGCCTGCGGTCGTTCTACCGGATCGCCTTCCTCGTCCCGTTCGTGACGCCGCTCGTGGCCGTCGCGCAGATCTGGGTGGTGGTCTTCGACCAGGACTACGGCGCGGTGAACAGCTTGCTGAACGTCGTCGGGCTGCCCGACGTCGGCTGGCTCACCACGAGCGCGTTCGCCAAGCCCACGCTGGCCCTGCTGTTCTTGTGGAAGACCACCGGCTTCATCGTGATCATCCTGCTGTCGGGACTGCAGTCGATCGACGCGAGCGTGTACGAGGCCGCGTCGATCGACGGCGCGTCCCGCGCGCGCCAGCTCCGCAGCATCACCGTCCCGCTGGTGCGCCGCACCCTGATGTTCTCCGTGGTGCTGCAGACGCTGGCCGTGTTCCAGATGTTCGCGGAACCGTTCGTCGTGACCGACGGCGGACCGTACAACTCGACGACCACCGCCGGCCTGCACCTGTACGAGCACATCACCCGTGGCGACCTGGGCACCGGGGCGGCGAACTCGTTCCTGCTCGTGATCGTGGTGATGGGGCTGTCACTGGTGTTCGTCCGACTCCTGCGGACAGAGGACTGACATGACCACCCGCACCGCACGTCCGGCCCCGCTCCGGCGAGCCCCGCTCCGGCCGGCCACCACCAGGACGCTGCCGGCCGCGCTCGGCTCGCAGGCCTTCCTGCTCCTGCTCGCGCTGGCCTTCCTCGCGCCCGTCGTCTGGGCCCTGGTCTCGGCCTTCAAACCGGCCACGCAGATCATCAGTGACCCCCTGGGGCTGGACCTGACGGCGCTGACCCTCGACAACTACCGGCGGATGTTCGCCGACGTGCCGATCGGCCAGGGGTTCCTCAACACCGCCGTCGTGCTGGTCGTCAAGGGCGCCATCACTCTCTTCTGCGCGCCGCTGGCCGCCTACGCCTTCGCCAAGTACCGGTTCCCCGGCCGCGACCTGCTGTTCGGCACTGTGCTGATCACCCTGATGCTGCCCACCATCGTGCTCATCATCCCGCTGCTCCTGGAGATGAAGGCGCTGGGCTGGGTCAACACCTACCAGGCGCTGGTCCTGCCCGGCGCCGTCGACGCCTTCGCCATCTTCTGGATGCGGCAGGTGATCGCGGAGGTGCCGGACGAGCTGCTCGACGCGGCGCGGGTCGACGGTGCGGGGGAGTTCGGCATCTTCACGAGGATCGTGCTGCCCGTGATCCGGCCTGCGCTGGCCGGGCTGGCAGTCCTGACCGTCATGAACATCTACAACGACTTCGTGTGGCCGGTGGTGGTGGCCAGCTCGGACCGGATGGCCACGCTGCAGGTGGTCCTCTCCACGCTCGCCCAGAACATCACCGGCAACCGCGTCGGGGCTGACTACGCGACGGTGACCGGCGAGCTGCTCGCCGCCGCGTCGATAGCCCTCGTCCCGCTCCTGCTCGTCTTCGTCGTACTCCAGCGGCACTTCATCAACGGCATCCTCGCCGGAAGCGTCAAGGGCTGACGCCCGCACTCCTCGAAAGGCTCACACATGACATCGGCCCGTACGCGCCCCGAGCACCCCGGCCCCACGCACCCCAGCCCCGAGTACCCCCGCCCCGACCTCGACCGGTCCGACCGCTGGACCAGCCTGGACGGCGTCTGGGAGCTCGATGCGCCCGGCGGCACGGTACCGATCATCGTCCCGTTCGCCTGGGAGACCCCCGCGTCCGGCGTCGGGCGCACCTGGCTGGAGCACGCCACCTACCGGCGTCGGCTCACCGTGCCTGCGGGCTGGTCCGGCGCGCGGCCCGTGCTCTGCTTCGGCGCGGTGCACCACCGTGCCGTCGTCCGGGTCGACGGCACGGTCGTCGCCGAGCACGTCGGCGGGTCCACGTCGTTCGAGGTGGATCTCGACGGGGTGCTGGCGCCCGGCATGACAGGCATGCTGGAGGTCGATGTGGACGCGCCCGCGGACAAACGGAGCATCCCGCACGGCAAGCAGCGCTCGATCCCGCGCGACGACTACGACGGCGTCTCTTTCACGCCCACCTCCGGTATCTGGCAGCCCGTGTGGCTCGAGGCGCGTGGCCGCACCCACGCAGCGCGGGTCGCGCTGCGTGGCGACTCGCTGACCGGCTTCGACGTGACGGTCGACGTCGCCGGCGACGCGCCGGCGGGCGCGCTGGTGACGGTCGAGGTCACCGCCGGCTCGGCGGCCGGGGAGCGCATCGACCTGGTCGCGGACGGCGACGGCGTCGCGACCGGACGGGTCCGGATCGCCGATCCGCGACTGTGGAGCCCTGCCGACCCGCACCTCTACGTCGTGACGGTCACGTCTCGGGCGGCGGGCGCCGGAGCGCCGGCCGAGCCCGACCGGGTGGCCGTCACCGGCGGGCTGCGCCGGCTCGACCGCCGAGGTGAGCACCTGTACCTCAACGACGAGCGCCTCTACGTGCGGGGCGTGCTCGACCAGGGCTATTGGCCCGAGACCGGGCTGACCGCCCCGGACGTCGACACGCTGCTGGCTGACCTGCGGCACGCGCGCGACCTCGGCTACAACCTGGTCCGCAAGCACATCAAGCTGGAGGACCCGCGGTGGCTCCACCATGCCGACCGCACGGGCATGCTGGTCTGGGCCGAACCGCCGGCGCCCAGCCGGTTCAGCACCGAGGCCGCGGCGGCGTTCGAGGCGCAGATCCCGCCCATGGTGGAGCGGGACGGCAACCACCCGAGCATCGTGATCTGGGGCCTCTACAACGAGGAGTGGGGCCTGGACTGGGACATCCCCGGCAGTGCGGACCGTTCGGCTGCGGCAGTGCGCGCCTACGACACCCTGCGTGCCCTGGACGACTCGCGCCCGGTCGTTGAGAACTCGGGCTGGGCGCACGTGCGAACCGACCTCGTCGACTGGCACTACTACGACGAGGACCCGGCGGCGTGGGCGGCCAACGTCGCTGCCCTGGCCGACGGTGCGCGGGAGGACTTCCCGGTCAAGCTCGCCCCCGACTTCGTGGCGCGCAAGTCGCTGTACGGGTCCGCGGACCACCCGCGCGCCGGTGTCCCCGTCCTGAACAGCGAGTACGGCGCGGGGTTCACCAGCCTCGAGCGGGCCTGGCACCTGCGCTGGCAGACGCAGGAGCTGCGCCGGCACGACCGGTTCGCTGGTTACGTCTACACCGAGCTGGCCGACGTCGAGCACGAGATGGCCGGGCTGCTGGACGTCGACCGCCGCCCCAAGGACCGCGGCGGCCTCGACCCGCGCGACGTCAACGCCGAGACGGTTCTCGTCGTCGACCTGGTGCCCGCGCACGCGGGTGCCGACATCGCGGTACCCGCGGGCGACCTCGCCCTCGACGTCCACGTCTCGCACCACGGCCCCAGCGTGGTGCGCGGACAGGTCCGGGCCGCTTGGGTGCCCGCGGGCACCCCGTTCGGCGAGGCCGACGCTCCACGGAGCCTGTCGTCGGAGACCGTCGAGGCGAAGCCGTTCGAGCTCAGCCCGGCCGTCCGCGTCACGGTGCCGTCGCCCGGGCCGGTGCCGTCCGCCCGGCTCCACCTCTGGCTCACGGACGACGACGGCGTGGTGCGGGCGCGGACGTTCGTCGATGCGGCGCCGATCGAGGAGCCCAACCGGCGTGGGGTGCGCTGGTCCTGACACCACGTCACGACCCGGCACCTACCAGGGCAGCGTCCCGTTCTCGTCCTGGAAGGTGCCGGTCGGGCCGTCGGGACCGAGCGTCGCCAGGCCGACGACGACGCGGGCGCTCTCCTCCGGCGTCCTGCCGTCGATGCCGAAGGCCGCCGTCATGTCCGTGGCGGTGGTGCCCGGCTCCAGGGCGTTGAACCTGATGCCCGGCTGCGCCTTCGCGTACTGGAGCGTCAGCATGGTGGCCGCTGCCTTGGATGCCGCGTAGAGCGGGATCGACAGGCCGGACTCCGGCCGGTCGGGGTTGGTGACGGCCCAGAACGACCCGACGCTGCTGGAGACGGTCACCACGTTCGGGTTCGAGGACTCGCGCAGGAGGGGGAGTGCGGCCTCCGTGACCCGCACGATCCCCACGGCGTTGGTGTCGAACGCCCGCAGGGCCGTCGGCCCGTCCAGGGGGCCGTCCGTAAGGATGCCCGCGTTGTGCACCAGGACGTCGAGCCGGCCCTCGGCCGACCGGATGGTCGCCAGGGCGCTGTGCACCGACGCGTCGTCGGTCACGTCGAGCTGCACGAACCGGGCGCCGAGCTCGGCCGCCGCCTTCTCGCCCCGCTCGACGTCCCGCGCGCCGATGTAGACGACGTGCCCCAGCGCCAGGAGCTGCCTGGCGGTCTCGTAGCCGATGCCCTTGTTGGCTCCGGTGATCAGTGCGGTGGTCATGGGTCTCCTTCTCGAAATATGTGGCTCGGGCGAGCCGTTGACGACGCTATGCACGCGTACCGCACCGGACCAGGGCCCTCTCGAGACAGGGGTGTGGCAGGCCCCCCGCTGTCCGCCGCGCAGAACGAGAGGCGCACCGCATGAGCGACTCGACCAACGCCCTCGGCGCGTACCTGCGGGCCCGGCGCGAGCTCGTGACACCGCAGCAGGCGGGGATCCCGGACAGCGGTGTGCGGCGGGTGCCCGGGCTCCGGCGGGAGGAGGTGGCGATGCTCGCGGGCATCAGTGCCGACTACTACCTGCGGCTGGAGCGGGGCCGCGACCGCAACCCGTCCGGGCAGGTGCTCGACGCGCTCGCTCGCGTGCTCCGGCTCGACGACGACCACGTGGCGCACCTGCGGACGCTGGTCGCGGAGGCGCCACCGCAGCGCAAGCGCCGGCCGGGCGACGAGGCACCGCCCGCCGGGGCCCTCAAGCTCCTGGACGCGCTGGTCCAGCCCGCCTTCATCGAGGGGCCGTACTTCGACGTCGTCGCGTCGAACGCCCTGGCCAGGGCCCTCTCCCCGCGCCTCGTCCCCGGACGGAACCAGCTCAGGGACCTCTTCCTGGACCCGGACGAGCAGGACCTCTACCCGGACTGGAAGGACGTCACCGAGTGCTTCGTCGCGAACCTGCGGCAGGCCGTCGGCAAGGACGTCGACGACCCCCGGTTCGTCGAGCTCGCTCAGGAGCTGTCCCAGGCCAGCCCCCGGTTCCGTCAGCTCTGGGCGCGCCACGAGGTCAGGGGGCAGCGCGGCACGCCGATGCGGCTCGACCACCCGCAGGTCGGCGAGCTGACCGTCAACCGGGAGCGGCTCGAGATCAGCGGAGCCGACGGCCTGATGCTCGTCGTGCTCCATCCGGACGCGGGGTCCAGCGACGCCGACAAGCTCGCTCTCCTGGCCTCGGCAGGCCTGCCCACCTCGGACAGGACCGGTCGTACCGCGCAGAACCGGGCGGTCACCGCCAGGTCAGCGTGATGCCGGCGCCGGAAAACTGGTGTCCCCACAGGCCACTTCCAGGGGCGATACTGGGTGGGTGACTACGTCCAGCGAGACCCCTGCAGTGGCAGGAGCAGAGATCCCGGTAGAGCTACTCTTCCGGGTCCCCTACGGCAAGGTCCTGCACGGCAGGGACTGCCAGCACCTGTCCGAGGATCGACTGGCCGCCCTGCAGCCCGCGACCGAGCTCGACAAGCAGAAGTTCAAGGTCTGCAAGACCTGCCTCGTGGCGCTCGCGGGAGCGGGCCCCGACGACTTCGACAGCTTCGAGGCCGCGCTCGAGGCGCTGCCGATCCCGATGGCGCACCGGCCGGCCATGCGTGAGATCGCCGAGGGGCTCGACAAGACCCGCATCTGGATCCCGTCGTCCCGCTCGTACGTGGCGGTGTCGCCCGGTGCCGGGCACGACGCGTCCGCGTTCTTCAACAAGGGCTTCGTCGACGTGCAGCAGGACGGCGGCGGGTACAAGCGCGTCCTGATGGCCGGGTTCTCGGGAACGCAGACCAACTCCTTCGCGCACGCGCCCGACGCCGCCCCGGCGAGCTGCCCCGGCTGCTACATGCAGCTGCCCGCGACCGGCCGGTGCGACGCCTGCGACTGACCGCTCAGGCCCGGGCCGCGCGGGTGTCGGCGGTGACGAGGTCGGCGTTCATGTGAGCGCCGGCCAGCGCACCGGCGGCCGCCGAGGCCCCGACCTGCGCGGACGCGTCGGTGACGTTGCCAGCCACCCACACGCCCGGGACCTCGGTGCTGCCGGCCATGCCGCTGACGATGTGGCGGCCCATCCCGTGGGGCAGGTCCTGCACCGGCAGGCCCAGGTTCTCCAGGCCGTCGAGGCGCGGCAGCATGGTGGTGGCCACCGACAGCACGCCGCGCGCCACGAGCTCTCCGTCCGCGAGCCGGACGCCGGCGATCCCGCCGTCGTCGGCCGCGACGACCCGGTCGACGGGGGTGTCGACGACGCGGATGCCGCGCGCGGCGAAGCTCGCCCGGGTGTCGTCGTCGAGAGCGGTGCCGCGGGCCAGGTAGACGAGGTCATCGGTCAGCTGGCGGAACAGCAGGGCCTGGTGCACGGAGGCCGGTCCCGTGGCGAGCACGCCGATCGGCTGGTCACGCACCTCCCAGCCGTGGCAGTAGGGGCAGTGCACCACGCCGCGTCCCCAGTGCTCGGCGAGGCCGGGCACGTCGGGCAGCACGTCGCGTAGTCCGGTCGCGACCAGGAGCCGGCGCGCGTGCAGCGTGGCGCCGTCGGCCAGGGTGACGGTGAAGCGGGGGTCGCCGTCCGCCGACGGCTCCGCAGCGGTGGCCTTGACCACCTCGCCCGTCAGGACGGTGGCGCCGTAGCCGCGCACCTCCGCGCGGCCCCGCTCCAGCAGCTCGGCCGGGGGAGTGCCGTCGAGGCCGAGCAGGCCGTGCACGCCCTCGGCGGGCGCGTTACGCGGGGTGCCGCTGTCCACGACGACCACCGAACGGCGGGACCGGGCGAGCATCAGGGCGCCGTTCAGCCCGGCGGCGCCACCGCCGATCACGACGGCGTCGACCGTGCCGGACGGCGGACCGTCCGCGTGGGGACCGTCGGCCGTGGCGGCCGTGGGCTCGGTCGTGAGATCGGCCGAGGATGAGGCGGTGGTGGGCATGGGCGTCGTCCTTCCGTACTGGCTCCGGTGCGGAGCCGACATGGTCGACGCTAGACGAGGATTGCTGAGTTCGCATAGGGTCTTGCGTATGACGCAAGAAGATGGCGAGCTGGACAGCCTGGTCCGCAAACGGATCCGCGCACTGCGCGTCGCCCAGGGCTGGTCCCTGGAGGAGCTGGCCACCCGGGCACGGGTCAGCCAGTCCACGCTCAGCCGGATCGAGAACGGACAGCGGCGCCTGGCCCTGGACCAGCTCGTGGTCCTCGCGCGGGCCCTGGACACGTCCCTGGACCAGCTCGTGGAGACCGCGACCGACGACGTCATCAGCAACCCGACCGTCGACCGTACGAGCGGCGGGATGCGGTGGCCCGTCCGGGCCGACCCCGGCCTGTCCGTGGTGCGCCAGCGGATGACCAGCCCGCCGCCCGACAACGCGGCCAAGCTGCGCTCCCACCCCGGCCGCGAGTGGCTGGTCGTCCTCTCCGGCACCGCGACCCTGCTCCTGGGCAACCGGCGTCTCCGGGTCGAGACCAACCAGGCCGCGGAGTTCCCCACGATGCTCCCGCACGCGATCGGCGCGGAGGGCGGCCCGTGCGAGATCCTGGGCATCTTCGACCGGGACGCCCGCAGGAGCCACCAGCGCGGCCAGGGCGCGGAAAAGCGTGGCGGCCCGGACTGACCCGGTTGTTACGCTCCGCGACGTGATCCAGACCGTGGACGGCCTGCCCGTACGCCTCCGCGCGCCGCACGACCTCTCGTTCACGGCGCGCTGGGGCAGCGTGTTCGCCGTGCTCGACCAGCAGGACTCCGGCAACCTCTGCCTCGGCGTCGAGGGCCCCGCCGGCCGGGTGTTCGTCAAGTACGCCGGCGCACCGACGGCGCGGTACGACGGCGCCCTCGAGACGGCGGTGGACAACCTCCGCCGGTCGGCCGAGGTCTACCGGGCGCTCGAGCACCCGAGCCTCGTCACGCTGCGCGAGGCCGCCGACGTCGGCGCCGGGCACGCCCTCGTGTTCGACTGGACCGACGCCACGCCCGTCGGCAGGCAGTACGAACGGTCGCACGTCGTGCGGTCGCTCTCGCTCGAGGCCCGCACCGACGCCGTCCAGCAGATCTACGACTTCCACGTGCGCGCCGCGGCACGCGGGTGGGTGGCCGTCGACCTGTACGACGGGTCGGTCATGCTGGAGCCCGGCACCGGACGCGTCGTCCTGTGCGACCTCGACCTCTACGAACGCGGCCCGGTGGTCAACCGCATGGGCCGGATGTGGGGGTCCACCCGCTTCATGTCGCCAGAGGAGCACGAGCTCGGTGCGCCGATCGACGAGGTCACCAACGTCGTCGCCCTCGGGGCGCTCGCGCACACCTTCCTCGGCGACGACGAGAGCAAGGCCCGGTCGGCCTGGGCCGGCTCGGACGGACAGTTCGCCGTCGCGGCCCGGGCCACGCACCCGGAGCGCGACGCCCGCTGGCCGTCGGTCGCCGCGCTCGCCGAGGCCTGGCGGGCGGCCGACCCCACGACGCCGGGGTGACGGGGCCTGCGGCCCTGGCCCGACGTACCAGGTACGACGGGTCAGGGCCGCAGGCCGGCTGGTGTCACGCGCGGCACAGTGTCCGATATCCGCTTTCCGCGCACGCGTCGCGCGGGCGAGGATCAGGCCGTGACATCCTCCCCACGCTCCGGCGCCCTCGGTTTCTGGTCGGAGCTGCCCCATGACGGCCGCTGGCTGCTGTCCACCGTGGTGGTGCAGTTCTTCGGCCGCGGCCTGACGCTCCCGTTCACGATCATCTACCTGCACGAGGTGCGGGGCTTCTCGCTCGGCCTGTCCGGCACGCTCATGGGCCTCATCGCCGTGGTCGGCCTGCTCGTGACGGGTCCCGCCGGTGCGCTCGTCGACCGGTACGGCGCCCGGCGCGTCATGCTCACCGGCCTGTTCTTCGCCGTGGCGGGGTACACGGTGCTCGCGTTCGCCACCGTCCCCGCGGTGGCAGCGCTCGGCCTCGCGCTGTTCGGCGTCCAGCTCGGCGTGGGGTGGCCGTCCGTCAACGCGCTCGTCGCCACGGTCGTCGAGGGTGACCTGCGGCAGCGGTACTACGGCGTCAACTTCGCGCTCCTCAACCTCGGCGTCGGCGTGGGCGGCGTGGTGGGCGGTCTGGTCGTCGACGTCGAGCGGCCGGGCACGTTCGTCATGGCCTTCCTGGTCAACGCGGCGACCTTCGTGGTGCCCGTGTTCGTGCTCATGGGGCCGCTGCGGCACCTGCACGGGCGCGTCGACCGGCCCGCCGACGACGGCGCGGCGGTGGGCTACCTCGCCATCCTGCGGCGTCCCGAGGTGCTCTGGCTCTCCGCGCTCGGGCTGCTCGCCGCGTTCGTGGGGTACGGGCAGATGGAGGGCGGCTTCCCCGCCTTCGCCCGCCTGGTCGCCGAGGTCTCGACGCGTGCCGTCGGCTTCGCGTTCGTGGTCAACACGGTGGTCATCGTCGCGCTGCAGTTCTGGGTGATGAACCGGGTCCGCGGACGGCGCCGCACGCGGGCGCTCGCCCTCATGGCCGTGGTGTGGGTGGTGGCGTGGCTCCTGCTGGGCGTCGCGGGCCTGGTACCCGGCGGCACGGCGGCGGTGGTGATCGTCCTGGTGTTCCACGGCTTCTTCGGGCTGGGGGAGACGCTGATGCAGTCGGCGCTGCCCGCCCTGACGAACGAGATGGCGCCCGCGCACCTCCGCGGCCGGTACAACGCCATCGGCTCCGGCGCCTTCCAGGGCGGCACCATCGCCGGACCGGTGGTCGCGGGCCTGCTGCTGGAACGCGGCTGGGCGGGCGGCTTCATCGGGGTGATGGTGGCCGGCTGCCTCGGGATCGCCGCCGTGGCGTTCGCCCTCGGACGGCGCGTCACGCCAGTGGTCGACGGCGTGGAGCGGGTGGTGGCGGACTCGAGACAGGCATGAATTGCGGGGAGTCGGTTCGGGAGGGCGGCTATTAGGAAATCAGGATAACCTGATAAAGTGCTATGGGATGTGGAGTTCGACGAGGTGGTGTTCGAGTGGTTGACCGGTCTGGAAGAGGAGTCGTTCGTTCAAGTTCGCGCTGCGATCAACGTTCTGCGTGATCGGGGTCCGCAGTTAGGTCGCCCGCTGGTCGACTCCGTCACTGGATCTCGACACAAGAACATGAAGGAGCTACGGCCCGGATCTGCTGGCCGCAGCGAACTTCGGGTGCTGTTCGCATTCGATCCAGCGAGGTCAGCGATTCTGCTGGTCGGTGGGGACAAGGCTGGTCGATGGCAGGATTGGTACAGGTCGGCGATCCCGCTGGCCGACGACCGCTACGACAGTCATCTCGAGGCGTTGAAGAAAGCTGACGACGCCGGAGCTGGAACAGGAGGGGAGCGATGACCAGGAGCCTTGACGATCTGGACCGGGCCCGCCCGGTCGATCCGGAGAAGGTTGCTGTGGCGGAGGAGCGGCTGCTGGCGCGGCAGCGGGCCTGGCAGCTGAGAGAACTGCGTACCCAGCAGGATCTGACGCAGGCCGAGCTCGCCGTCCGTATGCATGTGGGGCAAAATCGCGTCTCCCAGATCGAGTCCGGTGGTGCGGAGTCGACTCGTCTTGACACGCTGCGCCGTTACGCCCAGGCATTGGGCGGCACGCTGAGCGTCGAGGTCACCATCGGTGATACCCGCTACATCGTCGCGTGACCACCCGCTCTTGGCGCCGCGCACGGCTGTTCCCAGAGGCTCGGCGAAATAGCGAGGGCCAGGAGACCGTGCGGGACCGGCTCGTCGACGCCGTCCTTGTCGTGCTGGCCGCGGCGTTGTGGCTGGTCACCGTGCTGCTCCGGGCCAGCGAGCCGGGGGCCGTGCCCGTCTGGGTCCTGCCCGTGGACTGGGTCCCCGGGCTGCTGGGCTGCGTCGCTCTGTGGTGGCGGCGACGCGTCCCCGTGGTGCTCGGCGTCGTGCTGGCCGCGGCGAGCGCGTTCTCGGAGTCGATCGCCGGCGCGGCGATCGCCGCGCTGTTCACGGTGGCCGTGCACCGCTCGGTCCGGGCGACGGTGGCGGTGTGCGCGGTCAGCCTGGCGGCGCTCAGCGTCTATCAGGTCCTGTGGCCCGAGCCGGGGATCCCGCCGGTCACCATGTTCACCATCATCGCCCTCGGACACGTCGCCACCGTGGCGTGGGGGGTGTCCGTGCGCAGCCGCCGGGCGCTCGTCACGTCCCTGCGGGAGCGGGCAGCGGCCGCAGAGGTCGAGGCGCGGCTCCGGGCCGAGCACTCCGAGCACGAGGCTCGTGCGGGCCTCGCCCGGGAGATGCACGACGTGCTCGGCCACCGGCTGTCGTTGCTCAGCGTCCACGCGGGTGCGCTGGCCTACTCCCGGGACGCCCCCGCCGACGACGTGGTGCGTGCGGCCGAGGTGGTCCGCGAGAACGCGCACCGCGCCCTGCAGGACCTCCGCGAGGTGATCGGGGTGCTCCGCGCCCCGGTGGGGGAGCTGCCGCTGCCCGCCGTCGCGGACGTCCTCGAGCTGGTCGACGAGGCGCGCCAGGCCGGGACACCGGTCGAGCTGCGGGACGAGGCGGGCGTGACGACCGGAGGCCCGAGCCTGCCCGAAACGCAGGGCCGCACGATCTACCGCCTCGTGCAGGAGGGGCTGACCAACGCGCGGAAGCACGCGCCGGGCGCGCCGGTCGTCGTGCGGATCGCCGGCCGGCCCGGCGAGCACGTGACCGCGGAGGTGGTCAACGCGCCGCCGGAGGCACGGCCGGCGGGCCCGCCGCCGTCCGACGGTTCCGGGGCGGGGCTGTTGGGGCTCGGCGAGCGCGCCCGCCTCGTGGACGGGCGGCTCGAGCACGGCCCGACGGACTCGGGCGGCTGGCGGGTCCGGCTGCGCCTACCCTGGCCGTCGTGACGCATCCCGTGCCCGCCGACGCCGTGCCCGCCGACGCCGTGCCGCCCGTCGACGTGCTCCTCGCCGACGACGACCCGGTCGTCCGGTTCGGGCTCAGGATGATGCTGAGCGGCGCCCCCGACCTGCGCGTGGTGGCGGAGGCGAGCGACGGCGCGGAGGCGGTCGAGCTGGCCCGGCGCCACCGGCCCGACGTCGTGCTGATGGACATCCGGATGCCCGGCACCGACGGGCTCACCGCCACCGAGACGCTGCGGGCCCGGACGCCCGCGCCGCAGGTCCTCGTGCTCACCACGTTCGACGCCGACGCGCACGTGCTGCGCGCCCTCCGGGCCGGGGCGGCGGGGTTCCTCCTCAAGGACACCCCGCCCGACGAGCTCGTCGTAGCGATCCGGCACGCCGCCCAGGGGCGTCCGGTGCTCTCGCCCGAGGTGACCCGGCGGCTCATCGCCCGGGTCGCGGGTTCGGACGAGGACACCCGCCAGGCCGCGGCCCGGCGGCGCCTCGGCGTGCTCGGTGAGCGGGAGCGGGCCGTCGCCGTGGAGATCGGGGCCGGCCGGTCCAACGCCGAGATCGCCGCCCGGAACCATCTCGGCCTGACCACGGTCAAGACCCATGTGTCGGCGATCCTGGCCAAGCTCGACCTCAACAACCGCGTGCAGGTGGCCCTGCTCGTGCACGACGCCGGGCTCGCCCGGCCCGACCAGGACTGAGCGACGCTCCGACTTTGGTCGGGAGGTCCGGACCCTTCGGCCGATCCACCCCACCGGGCCGCCCGCCTAACGTCGGCGACATGCCACTTTCACCCGCACACGCTCGCCCGTCTCCGGTATCCCTGCGGATCGCCGCCGTGCTGGCCGCCGCCGCGCTGACCCTGACCGGCTGTGCCGGTGGGGCCGGCGCCGCCGCGACGGCGGCCGCGGGCGGCCCCGTCGAGTCCTCGGTCCCGCCCGCGCCCACTCCCGACCCGATCGAGTGGGAGGAGTGCGGCGAGGGACTGGACTGCGCCACCGTCGAGGTGCCGCTGGAGTACTCCTTCCCCGACGGCGAGCAGATCCCGCTCGCCGTGACCCGGCACCGGGCGACCGACCCGGACCGGCGGATCGGCAGCCTGTTCATCAACCCGGGCGGCCCGGGTGTGCCGGCCACCGAGACCGTCGAGGCCATCGACCCCGACAGCGCGGCCAGCATGGTCTCGCCCGACGTCATCGCGCGCTTCGACGTCGTCGGTATGGACCCGCGCGGCGTCGGTGAGTCGGGCGCCGTCCGCTGCCTGACCGACGAGCAGCGCGCCGACCAGACGGTCGAGGACCGCGACCCGACCGTCCCGGGCGGCAAGCGGTTCGGCAGGCTCCTCGCCGACGCCCGCACGTTCACGGACGGCTGCCTGGACCATCAGAACCCCGAGTTCCTGGCCAGCCTGTCCACGGACAACGTCGCCCGCGACCTCGACCAGGTCCGCGCCGCGCTCGGAGAGGAACAGATCACCTTCTACGGCGCCTCGTACGGCACGGTGGTCGGCCCGATGTACGCGACGATGTTCCCGGACCGCGTCCGGCAGATGGTGATCGATGCCCCCGTCGACACCAGCCTGTGGCTGAACGACCCGCTCCGGCTCCTGGACGAGGTCGCCGTGTCCAACGAGCAGACGCTCGACGCGTGGTTCGAGACGTGCCGCGCCGAGGGCGCGGACGTGTGCCCGTTCGGCGACGGCGATCCCGAGGCCGCGTTGGACGCCCTGATCGCCGAGCTGGAGGCCGAGCCGCTGGAGGTTCCGCCGACCGAGGGCCTCACGCCGGGCGGCACGCTCGACGGTGCCATGACGCTCGAGAGCGTGCGCTTCGCCGCGGGCCACCGCAGCCTCTGGCCGCTGCTCACCGCGGGCCTGACCGCCGCACAGCAGGGCAACGGCACGCCGCTCCACTACCTGCTCTCCCTGGCCACGGTCGCGCCGTTCGGCGCTCCGTTCGCGACGCTCCAGGAGCCGCACACCGGCGTCCGCTGCGCGGACTGGCCGGCGCTGGACAAGCTGTCCGAGCACCATGCCGCTGCGAAGCGGGTCACCGCACGGGACGACCGCCTGGGCAGCCGGGCCGCCTACAGCGCGCTGAATTGCGCGCTGTGGCCGGTCGAGAACGAGGACCGGTTCACCGGCGAGCTCACCGGCGCGGGCGCCCCGCCGATGCTGGTGGTCGGCGGACGCCTGGACAACGTCTCCCCGTACCACTGGGCCCAGACCATGGCCGAACGCCTGGAGGGCGCAGTGCTGCTCACCCGCGAGGGCGTGGCCCACACCTCCTACCGCACCAGTGGCCCGTGCATCGACGACGCCGTGGACGCGGCGCTGATCGACGGGGTGCTGCCAGCGGAGGGCACGGTCTGCGACGTCCCGCCGGCCACCACCCGGCCCCCGGCCGATCCGGCGGGCGAGTAACAACCTGCGGGCCGTGTCGCCGGGAGCGGACGACGTCCACTCCCGGCGACACGGCCCGCCTGCTACCGGTCTTCTCGGTGCGCCAGGACGCCTACCGCCCCCCGGAGATCCCGAACGCCGAGACGATCTCCTGCGTGACGCTGTTGCCGGCGTCGTCCCGGGCGGTGGCCCGCAGCGAGACCAGCTCGGCGCCCCGTGCCGGGATCCGCAGGCGCGCCAACCGGCGCTCGTCGTCCTCGCGCAGCCTCACCGGCGACCAGGTGGAGCCGCCGTCATAGCTGACCTCCAGCGTCGCCCCGGCCACCGAACCCGCGCGGGGGGCACCGGGCACCGTGTACGGAACCACGGCGAACGGGACGGTAGACCCCGCCCGGACGGTGCCGTCCAGGGCGGTGTCGACGTCGTAGTCGAGCTGGACCAGCGGCAGGGGCGTGCCCTGCTGACCCGGCACGGCGTCGTCCGCCTGGTCCGCCACGAACGTCCAGGACGTCCTCGTGCTGGTCGAGTACCGGTGCGTGCCGTCCGCCGCGTCCGTGTCCACCTCGAACCGGTACTCCTGCGGCCCGTCCGCCGCCGGCACGTCCGCCTGGACCGCCTGGCCGATGCCCTCCCGCACCAGGGTGTCGCCCTGGTAGAGGCGGGACGTCACCGGGGTCTCGCCCCAGGGGAACGAACCGGTGAGGCCGTCCTTGCCGCCCGCCGGGGCGACGTTGACCGCGAACCACTCCGAGCCGTGCCACGGACCCCAGTAGCCGTCGCCCGTGCGGGGTGCCGTGACCGGCGCGAACCAGTCACGCACCGTGGTGCTCCGGGGCTCGTAGGCCTGCCGCACGCCGCGCTGCTCCCACCCGCTCTCGTGCGTCACGCCCTCGTACCAGGTGACGTCGTCGTACGTGGACACGTAGTCGGTCCGCTCCGCCGCGGTGCCCAGCAGGGTGGGGACACCGAGGCAGGGCGGCCACTGGTAGTCGCGGCAGTCGGAGCGGTTCTCGACGGCCAGGCGCTCGCCGGTGTCGTTGAAGCGGCTCTCGACCGTCGCGAGCTGTCGGTTCGTCGGGGCGAGGGCCAGGTCCGCCGGGATCGCGCCGGACCAGTTCCGCGCCACGTCGTACAGGTAGGACGGGAACTCCTGCGCGGTGCCCGTCAGGGTCAGCCGGCCGTCGCCGGCGGCCCGCAGGAGCCGGGCGCCCTCCGCGGCCGTCACCGAGACCACCGGCAGGTCGTCGCGGGTGACGTGCTCGGCCAGCGTCCCCGGGCGGTCGTGCACGACGACGAGCAGCGCGGCGCCCGCCGCCTGGGCGGCAGCCTCCCGGACGTCCGCAGGCACGGCGTCGGTCCGGGTGACGAGCACCGCCTTGCCCGCGGCGTCGACGCCGTCGTACTCGGCCGCCGTGCCCGTGCCGGCCGCTACCGCCGCCAGCGAGACCCTGCCGTCGAGGCGTGCCGAGCCGGGCTGGTAGACCGGGTCGACGCTGATCGGTCGCGGGCCCCGGGCAGCGAGGTCGAGCGCGGGCTCGGTGGCCCGCCATCGCACGCCGAAGTCGTACCGGGCGCTGTCGACGGCCCCGGTCGGCGCCGCGTAGAACGAGTCGACGTCCGCCGGCACCGTGTAGGTGGCGCCGAACGTCGCGTACAGCCCGCCGATGCCGGAGTCGTTGGAGAACTGGAACCGCCGGTGGGCGACGTCGCTGTCGCGGGGCGTGTCGAGGGTCAGCTCGACGGCCTCGCGGGCGTCGAGGACGAGGGCCTGGTCGGCGTCGTCGACGACCACCTGTGGGTCTCCGACGAGCGCGACACCGGTCGAGCCCTCGCCCTCCGACCCCTCGACGTCGAGGAAGGCCGTGGCGGAGTAGACGCCGGGCAGCAGACGCCGCGTCGGCACCTCGCCCGTCGCCGGGTCGATCGGCAGCGTGCTGACGAACTGGTCGCCGTAGCGGTAGAAGTCGACATAGCCGGTGGCGGGCTCGCCGGACCGGTCCAGGGCGGTGATGTCGAGCGCGTACCGCTCCTCCTCCTTGACGAGCGCCGCGGCGGTGCGCACGGTGACGTCACCGGAGGGGTCCGTGGCCACCACGGCGCCGCTGTACCTGCCGGGCAGTGCGACGTCGTCGGCGTCGGCGCTGATCGTGACGTCGGCGGAGCCGCCCGCCGGGACCACCACGTCGGCGTCGGAGAGGGTCACCACGTCGCTCGCCGCGCCGTCCGGCCCGACGACGTCGGTGCTCAGCGCGAGCGTGACGTCGTTCTCCGTGCCGTTGGTGTAGGTGATGGTGCTGGTGGCGGGCTCGTCGCCGTCGTGCGGCCAGCCGTAGAAGCCCAGGAACCCGTCGCCGGAACCGGACACGCCGTCGAGCGTGGCCGGGACGTCCAGACGCCCGGTACCGACCTCGTACGCCGGGGCGTCGATGTCGGCCGCGGAGGAGACGAGCGCCGACTTGAGCTGCTCGCCCGTGAGCTCCGGGTGCGCGCCCTTGAGGATCGCCGCCGCGCCCGCGACGTGCGGGGTGGCCATCGAGGTGCCGTTCATCGAGACGTACGAGCCGTCGCCGCCCGACTGCTGGGAGCGCGCGGCGACGATGCCGACGCCCGGCGCGGTGAGGTCGGGCTTGATCGCGTGGTCGCCCACGCGCGGGCCGTAGCTGGAGAAGTCGGCGCGCACGTCGCCGTCGTCCACCGCGCCGACCGTCAGGGCGGCGTCGGCGGTGCCGGGGCTGCCGAGCGAACCCTCCGTGTAGCTGTTGCCGGCCGCGACGACGAACAGGGCGCCCGTCCGCGCGCTCAGCGCGTTCAGCGCCTGCGCCATGGGGTCAGTGCCGTCGTTGAGGCTGGAGTCACCGAGGCTCATCGAGACGATGTCCGCATGGGCGGCGCCCCACTCCATGCCGGCGATGATCCAGGAGTCCTGGCCGTACCCCGCGTTGTCCAGCACCTTGCCGACCAGCAGGTCGGCGCCCGGTGCCACACCCTTGTACAGCCCGTCGCTCGCGGCGCCCGAGCCGAGCACCGTGGACGCGACGTGCGTGCCGTGGCCCTGGACGTCGGTCGCGACGTCCTCGCCGGGCACGAACGACTGTGCCTCGGCGATCGAGTCGGCCACGTCGGGGTGCGTGGCGTCGATACCCGTGTCGAGGACGGCGACCGTCGCACCCGTGCCGTCCAGGCCGGCCGCCCACGCCTCGGGCGCGCCGATCTGTGCGGTGCTCCGGTCGAGCGTCGCCTCGGCCTTGCCGTCGAGCCAGATCTTCTCGACGCCGCCTCGGAACGCGCCGTCGTCCCGCGTCGCGCGTGCCACCGCCGGGCCGTCCGGGGCGGCCACGGCCGCCCAGAACTCGGCCGCCTCGGACTTGTCCGCGGTCACGGCGTCGGCCTGGATGCTGGAGAGGGTCAGCGTCCGGGTGGCGCCCGGCAGCGCTGCCGTCCGCGACCGTGTGCCGGCGCGCTCGAGGATGAGCGGCGTGGCGTCCGTCGTCTCGTCGTCGTAACGCAGCTCCAGCAGCGCGGTCACGTCGAACAGCCGGCGGTCGAGCGTGCCGGCCGCGAGGTACGGCAGCGCCGCGTCCGGGACCACGTAGAAGTGGTCGCCCACCTGCTGGGTCCGCACGGCACCGCCGTCGGCCGGTTCCACGCCGATGGTCAGCGTGCCGGCGTCGGTGGTGCCGACGTCGACGACGTCGCCGGTCACCAGCGTGACCGTGGTGCGGCCGTCGGCGAGGGCCGGGGTGTCCGGAGCGGTGGCCGGAGTGCCGCCGGAGCCGGGGCCGCTGTCCGGGGTGGCGGGGTCTGGGCCTGGGGACGCGTGCGCGGTGGTGACCACGGCAGCGACCAGGGCGGACGCGGTGACTGCCGCGGCGGCCCTGGTGGCGGCCGACAGAGCGCGCCGGGTTCGGGATCTCATGGTGCTGGACACTCCCAGCGGGCACGACACGTCACAAGAGGCGCGTCCTGGCGGCTTTACGGCATGGCGCGACTCCGCCAGAGTGGTGCGCTGACCAACCTGACGGAGGAGTGCCATGCTCGGCGACGTGCTCGGACTGACCCCTGAGGAGACCCTCGCGTACAGCGAGCTCGTCGCGCTGCCCTCCGCGTCGGTCGCCGACCTCGCCGCGGCGCTCAGCGCCTTCGGGACGTCGCTCGGCGACGCGCACCGGCTGCTGCGCCGGCTCGAGGAGCACGGGCTGGCGGCCCGGATCACGGGCGACGAACGGCGGTTCGCCGCCGCTCCTCCCGCCATCGCCCTCGGGGCGCTGCTCGCCCGGCGGCAGGACGAGGTGCGGCACGCCGAGGTCGAGCTGAGCCGGCTCGAGGAGGTCTACCGGGTCTCCGCGGCGGGCCGGGGGCCCACCGACGTGGTCGACGTGATCCGGGGCGCCGACGCGGTCCGGCACCGGTTCGAGCAGCTCCAGCTCGGCGCGCGCGAGTCCGTCGACGCGTTCGTGCGCCCGCCCGTGATCGTGACGTCCAGCCAGGAGAACTCCGCCGAGGACCAGGCCGTCGCCCGGGGCGTGCGGTACCGCGTGGTCGTCGAGCGCGGGATGCTCGAGAACCAGTCGGTCACGGTCGAGGAGGCCGTCGACGCCACCGAGGCGGGGGAGGAGGTGCGCTTCGCCCGGAGCGTCCCGCTCAAGCTCATCGTCGTCGACAGCCGCCTCGCCCTCATGCCGCTCACCTCGTCGGGCGACGTCGTCGGGGCGCTGCTCGTGCGGGAGAGCACCCTGCTCGACGCCCTGCGCGCGCTCTTCGAGAACGTGTGGGACCAGGCGACGCCGCTGCTCCTCGGCACGTCCGGGCTGACCGGCGACGTCGCGCACCAGGTCGACGACGACGACGCCCGCGTGCTCGGCCTCATGCTCGCCGGCCTCACGGACCAGGCCGTGGCCAAGCAGCTCGGCACGTCCCTGCGCACCGTGCAGCGGCGCGTACGGGCGCTGATGGACCTCGCCGAGGTCGAGACCCGGGTTCAGCTCGGGTGGCACGCCGCGCTCAACGGCTGGGTGCGTCCGCGCGCGGCGCGGCACGAGCGGGAGGCCGTGGTGGCCGACGGCGCCGAGCCGGTGGTGGCGCAGGGCTGACCCGTCGGCCGGCGGCGGTCAGCCCACGAGCCGGAAGATCGGGAAGACGCGGCCCTCCGCCGTCTTCTCGTACTCGGCGAAGCCGCTCGAGAACGCCTTGAAGCGGGCCCACATGGCGTCGCGGTCGTCCCCGTCCAGCTCCTCGACCTTCGCCTGCACGGTCCGGACCGGCTCGCCCGGGACCTCGATGTCGACCTGCTCCGTGCGGCGCAGGCCGTAGACCCACGCGGGGTGCTTGGGGGAGCCGCCCGCCGACCCGACGATGTGCCAGGCGCCGTCGTCCTGGATCGCGGCCAGAGGGGCGATACGGATGGTGCCGTCCTTCTTCGGCACGTGCACGAGCACGAGGCTCTTGCCGAACGGCATCGGCTCGTTGACCTCCCCGGCGTTGGCGCGGAAAGTGTCGATGATCTGCTGGTTGAAGTCCATGCCGTGGCCAACGTCGAGGGCGCCGCGCCGCATTCCGTGCACGGGTGATCCGTCGACTTTCGTTGCTCTTTTCACCTCTGACCTCCCAGAGTGTGACGTGGCGCACGGTCGTGGGCCAGTGGTCGCGCCCCTGGTCGGGGCGCTTGCACCCCGGAGGCAAGAATGCACAATCGCATGCCACGTCGACGCGCGCCTATCGCTCTCGCAGCGGTAGGCGCGCTCTTGGTCACAGCGGTGAGCGTGACGCCCGCACTCGCGAGTACACCGGCCCCGGCCGCCGCACTGCCCGGCGTCACCACGGACGTCCCGGAGCGGGCGGCGGACAAGATCACGCCCGCCGTGCGGACCCGGCTCGACGCCAAGGAGTCCACCGACTTCTGGGTCCGGTTCGCCGACACGCCCGACCTCGAGCCGGCCAAGGACATCGCCGACTGGGACGAGCGGGGCCAGTACGTCTACGACGCCCTGACCAGCACCGCCAAGGCCGCGCAAGCGGACGTCGTCGCCGACCTGAAGGCCGCGGGCGTCGACTACGAGTCCTACTGGATCAGCAACGCGATCCTCGTCGAGGACGGCACGGACGAGCTGGCCGAGCAGGTCGCCGCCAGCCGCGAGGTGAAGCAGGTCCACGAGCGGTTCGCGGCCCAGCCCATCGAGCCGGTCGAGCGCAAGGCGCCGACCAAGAACGCGCCGCTCGCCACGGAGTGGGGCCTCGACGCCATCGGTGCCCCCGAGGTGTGGGACATGGGGTACACGGGCGAGGGCATCACGGTCGCCAACATCGACTCGGGCGTCGACGTCGAGCATCCGGCCCTGCTGCGGCACTACCGCGGCTACCTGGGCGACGACGGCCTGAGCAACGACTACAACTGGTTCGACGCCGGCGGCTCGTGCGACGGCGCGCCCTGTGACGGCGACGCCCACGGCACGCACGTCATGGGCACCATGGTGGGCGACGACGGCGAGGGTAATCAGATCGGTGTCGCCCCGGACGCCGACTGGATCGCGGCCAACGGCTGCGCCAGCTGCTCGGACGCCGACCTGCTGGCCTCCGGCCAGTGGATCCTCGCGCCGACGCGCACCGACGGGTCGGACCCCGACCCGTCGCAGCGCCCGCACGTCGTGAACAACTCCTGGGGCCAGCAGGCGCCGGGCGCCATCGACGACTTCATGTCGGAGGAGATCGCGGCCTGGGAGGCCGCAGGCATCTTCGGCGCCTGGGCGGCGGGCAACGCGGGTGAGGCCGGCTGCCAGTCGACGTCGTCCCCCGGGGCAAACGTCGACACCTATGCCGCCGGGGCGTTCGGGGAGAGCGGCGACATCGCCGTGTTCTCCTCGCGCGGACCGGGTGCGGACGGCGAGACCAAGCCCAACCTGTCCGCCCCCGGTGACGAGGTGCGCTCCTCGGTGCCCGGCGGCGAGTACGCCTCGTTCAGCGGCACGTCCATGGCGTCCCCGCACCTCGCGGGCGCCGTCGCGCTGCTCTGGAGCGCTGCTCCGGTGCTGGTGGGCGACATCGAGGCCACGCAGGAACTCCTCGACCAGACCTCCGTCGACGTCGCGGACGACTCCTGCGGCGGCACGCCGGAGGACAACAACGTGTGGGGCGAGGGCAAGCTGGACGTCCCCGCGCTGGTCGGGAACGCCCCGATCGACGGCTACGGCTTCGTCGGGGGCACCGTCACGGGGCCGGACGGCGAGCCGGTCGGCGGGGTCCGCGTGACGTCGGGCGACCGCTCCGACACCACGGACGCCGACGGCGCCTACCGCCTGGGCCTGGAGGAGGGCGCGCACGAGCTGAGCGCCTCCGCCTTCGGGTTCCTGGACGTGACCGCGCAGGCCGACGTGGTCGAGAGCGAGACCACCACCCTGGACCTGACCCTCGAGGCCGCGCCGACCACCACGGTGAGCGGCACCGTCACCGACGGGTCCGGGCACGGCTGGCCGCTCGACGCCAAGGTCTCCGTGCAGGGCGCTCCCAGCAGCGTCGTGGCCTGGACCGACCCGTTCACCGGTGAGTACTCGTTCGAGCTGCCGCAGTCGGCCACGCACACGCTGGTGGTGCAGCCGTCCGTGACCGGCTACGGGACGGCGACGCAGGCGGTCGAGGTGGGCACCGAGCCGGCCTCCGCCGACTTCGCGGCGTCCGTGCTCGCGCAGTGCACGGCGCCCGGGTACGCCCTGACCGGCGCGGGCGACGGGGTCGAGGAGTTCGAGTCCGGCGGCGTGCCGGAGGGCTGGACCGTCGAGGACCTGGCGGGCACCGAGCAGGTCTGGACCTTCGACGACACCGCGGGCGCGGGCAACCAGACCGGCGGCGAGGGGCTGTTCGCCGAGGTGAACAGCGACGCCTACGGTCCGGAGGGCACGCAGGACACGACCCTGACGTCCCCGGCCCTCGACCTGACCGACGTCGAGACGCCGCTCCTGACGTTCGACCAGAGCTACGTCGCCCTCGGTGACTACGCCGACGTGGACGTCAGCCTCGACGGCGGCGAGACGTGGGAGACCGCGCTGCACCAGACCGCCGAGGCCGAGGGCCGTACGGCCGTCCCGCTCACCGGTGCGGGCGGCCGGTCCGACGTGCGGGTCCGGTTCCACTACGGCGACGGCGCGTGGGCCATGTGGTGGCAGGTGGACAACGTCTCCGTCGGTGAGTGCCTGCCCGTCGACGGCGGTCTCGTGGCCGGGTTCGTGCACGACCTCAACACGGGCGACGGCGTGAACGGCGCCACCGTGACCGCGGCCGCCGGCGAGGAGTCCGGCTCCGGCGACCCGGAGAACCCCACGGTGGGCGCCGGCTACTACTCGCTGTTCACGACGGCGACGGGTGAGCAGCAGGTCGCCTACGCGGCGAAGGACTACACGAGTACCGAGGCGGCCGTGACCGTCACCGCCGACGCGATCACCCGCCAGGACGTGGAGCTGGCGGCCCCGCTGCTCACCGTCTCCCCGGAGGACCTGACCCGGCAGGTGCGGCTGGGCGGCACCAGGTCGGGCACGTTCACCGTGACGAACGAGGGCACCGCGCCCGCGGACGTCGAGGTGGCGCCCGCGTCGTCCGACTTCGAGATCCTCGGGTCGGCGGCCGGCAGCGGCGTCATCAAGGGTGCCACGGGAGACGTGACCGAGGTGAGCACGGCGTCGTCGGGCACGTCGTCGGGCACCGCGTCGTCGGGCACCGACGGGGCGCGGGCCCAGGCCGCGCAGGGCGACGACAACCTGGCCCGGAACGGCAAGCGTCCCGGCCGGACCGTGACACCGTCGGCCCCGCCGTCCCTCCTCGCGGAGGGCACCACCATCACGCACTCCTCGTCGCAGGACGTCACGCTGGGGAACTCGGTGGCCTGCACCGGTGGCCAGACGCAGTGGCTGCGCACCTTCACGCTGGAGGACTTCGAGATCCAGGGTGAGCTCGCCGTGACCAACGTGTCCTTCGGGGTGGAGATGGCCGCGGCGGACGCCGAGGTGACGGTCAACCTGTACGAGCTCGACGGCGACCTCGCGTACGCCAACATGACGGAGATCGGCTCGGCCACCGTGACCCTGGAGGCGCAGGAGCTCACGATGGTCGACGTGCCCGTCACGGGCACGGCGTCGGGCACGCTCGTGGTCGAGGTGGTGGGCGCCGGTGACTTCTTCATCGGGTCCAACGCCGAGCCGGAGACGGCGCCCTCGTACCTCGCGTCCGAGGAGTGCGGCACCCCCGAGCCCACGACGGTCGAGGAGCTGGGCTTCCCGGACATGCACACGGTGCTCAACGTGACGGGCGAGACCACGGTCGACGTGCCGTGGCTCGACGTCCAGCCGCCGGCGTTCGCGCTGGAGCCGGGCGACTCCGCGACGGTGCACGTCGACCTCGACAGCAGCCGCGTGGACCAGCCTGGCACCTACACCGCGGCCGTGGTCGCCGACGGCGGCACGCCGTACGACGAGCCGCGCGCCCAGGTGTCCCTGTCCGTGACCCCGCCGGCGAACTGGGGCAAGATCGCCGGCACCGTCACGGGCGCCACCTGTGACGACGAGACGGTCCCGCTCGAGGGGGCCTTCGTGGTCATCGACGGGTCGGAGTACGACGTCACGCTCGTGACCGGGGCCGACGGCGGCTACGCCCGCTGGATGGGGGTCTCGAACAACCGGCTGACGCTGCTCAGCTCGGCGAACGGGTACCCGCCGGAGACGAAGTCCGCGCGCATCGTCAAGGGTCGGACGGTGGTGCACGACTTCGAGCTGAACGAGTTCTGCAACTGACCCGCAACACCTTGCCGAGGTAGTCGTCTGGCGAAGTAGTCACGCAGCGAGGTAGTCACCCAGTTTGTGCTGGGTGACTACCTCGCTGCCTGTCTACCTCGCCAGACGACTACCTCGGCGGGGTGTTTGCTGTCAGGGGCGGGCCGGGCCGTCGTCCGTCGCGGCCCAGGTGAGCCTCGTGCTCGTGCCGGTGAGCGGCACCCGCACGGTGCCCTCGGCGCCGTGCGTCCGCAGGACGAGGTCCGCCGTCGACGTCACGTCAGGGCGCACCGGGTCGAACCGCACCCACACCTCGCACGTGCGGCCCGGGGCCAGCGTCCGGTCCGAGCAGCGGTCGCGCTCGACACGGAACGGGCTGCGCCGCTCGCCGTCGTCCACCGCCACCGAGCGGATCCGCGCGGGCGTGGTGCCCGTGCTGGTGACCGTCACCTTCTGCACCTGGCCGTGCGTGCCGACGGGCTGCGCCGTGAACACCGGTGCCTCGGCGGTGATCCGCGGCCCGGCGTTCGCCGCCGGGACCACCTCGATCGTCTCGGACGTCGTGACCGGATCGAGCGAGCCGGCACCGTCGTAGGGCCGCATCGCGTCGTTGCTGACCGAGACCGTCACCTCGCCGCGGCGCAGCGCCGTCAGGGTCCGGGTCTCCGGGTCGAGGACCGCCACCTTGCCGGACCGGCGGGCCGCCTCGACAAAACGCTCACCGGTACCGATCGCGAGGGTGCGCGACCCGCCCCAGTGCACCGACATCGGGTACCGCAGCGGCACCACCCGCGTGCCGGGCGCCACGCCGTTCGGCTGCACGACGTTGCCGCTGAGCTGCGCCGACGCCCCCACCTCCAGCGTCTCGGGCGTCTCCAGAGCGATCGACTGCGCGAAGGCGCGGACGTCGGCCTCCACCCACTGCTCGTCGGCGCTCTCGCGCGGGTCCACCGACCAGCTCACCCAGCCGGTGAAGCCGCCACGGTCCGGGCTGCCGTACGGACCCTTGCCCGACGAGGGCAGCACCACGTAGGGCACGCCCTCCTCCCGCCGCACGTCGACGATCTGGGCGTGCGACCCGACCATCACGGCACCCTTGTCCGTACGCTCCCTGAACCCGGTCAGCAGGTTCTGCACCAGCGCCACCTCGTTGCCGTCGCCGAGCTGGCTGGAGGCGGCCTCGTCCGGGTCGGCCACCGGGTGGTGCGCGAAGACCACGACGTTGCTCACCGACCGGTCCCGCTCGGCGCTCGCGAGCGCCTTCCGCAGCATCGGGAGCTGGTCCCACTCCGTGCCGCGCAGCGTGCCGTACGCGCTGGCGAGCAGCACGAACCGCGTGCCCTTGTGGTCGAAGGTCCGGTACGGCTGCCCGAACTCGGCGACGAACGGGTCGAGCGTCGCCTGCGTGTTGTTCAGGCCGTAGGACTCGTGGTTGCCCGGCACGTAGTAGCACGGCACGGTGCCGGCGCGCGGGTCCGGCGTGCTGTCCGCCGGCGGCTCCTCGCCCACCGGGACCAGGTCGCAGCCGGCGTCCTCGAGGACCTCGCGCGCCAGGGTGATGTCCTGGGGCAGGCCGCGGTCCGTGATGTCGCCGTTGAGGACCACGAGGTCCGGGTTCGTGGCCCGGATCGTCTGGAGAGCGCTGGTGGCGACCTCGGTCAGGTCAGGGTTGTCCGCGGTGAACTGCACGTCGGACAGCGTGGCGAACTGCCACGCGTCGCGGCCGTCGAGCGGCTCGCCGTCCGCGGAGACGAGCGGGTCCGGCTCCAGGTCGGGGCGGGGTGGCAGCTCGATCGACGTCGGGACGTCGGCCTCGATCCGGTCCAGCACGAAGGTGCCCGGCTTCTGCTGGGCGGCGTTGGTGTTGATCCCCTGGAAGCCGGAGACCGCGATCGGGTACGCCGTGCTGGACGGCAGCGTGAACGTCGCCTGCTGCCAGTCGTCCGACGGCGTCAGCCCGGTGCCGTAGACGCCGCCGCTCTTGCCCGTCGCGTCGACGTAGGCCAGGTAGGTGAGCCCGCTAGGCACCGAGATGCTGGACTTGAGGCGTACCCGCAGGCGCAGCGGCTGGCCGGGCACCGGGACGCGCGCGTCCGCCGACGCCGCGTAGACGCCGATGTTGCGCATCCCCTCGAAGTCGACCCGCAGGCCGTCGGGGTCCGCAGAGAACGTCGTCGCGCGCGTGCTCTGGTTACGCCAGCGGGCGAGCACGTCGTCGTCGAAGTCGTAGACGGTGACGTTCTCGACGCCGATGGTGATCGGGAGCCGCACCGTCTCGCCCGCGACGGACACCGTCAGGATCGTCGCCGCGTCCTTCAGCGGGGTGATCCGCAGGCCGCCGGCGGCCGGCTCGACCCGCACGACCTCCTGGTCGTAGTCGAGCTCCAGGTCGCCGGCCTCGATCGGGGCGGTGAAGCCCTGCCCGTCCCGTCCGGTCACGGCGACGGTCACGGCGGACGACGGCGTCGCGTCGGCGATCGACAGGCGGTCGGTCGACAGCTCGACGTCGTCCAGCGGGCCGAGCACCCGGACGTCCAGCGTGTCGCGCTCGCGGCCGGACCGGGCGCTGACCGTGATCTCCTCGCGGCCCTCGTACGGGGCCTCCAGGCGCCCGCCGGCCACCTTCGCGCCCCGCGCGTGCCAGCGGACGGCGGCCGGGTCCACCTCGACCGGCGTCTCGTGATCGTCCACGCCCTTGGCCACCAGGGTGCGGTGCAGGCCGGGGAACACGTTCACGTCGCCGTCGGCGGAGGCACCGCCCGGGGCCGGCTCCACCAGGAGATCGTGCAGACGCCCGTCGCCCGGCGCGACGAACACGCCGACGCCGTTCGGGTTGCTCCGCTCGTGCCCGTCCGACGGCACGTTCCGGACCGTCGCGTCCTGCTCGCCGAGGGCGCGCGCGACCATCGTCGTCGACCCGCCGCCGTCCAGGTTGACCGCCGTGTCCACACCGATCCGGACCAGGTCGCGCGCGGCCTTGTCCACGCCGACCCCACCCTTGCCGGTGCCGCCGGGGCCGTCCCACGTCGCCAGCACCAGGGTGCGGCCGTCGTCGCTGAACCCGAGCGCCGTGCGCGGCGCGATCGACGTCGTCAGACCGTCGACGACCTTGCCGTCGGACACGATGGTGCCGCCGTGGCCGAGCGCGAACTCCATGGTGCGGGCGATGTCGTCGGCGAGCTCGTACGTGAGGCCCACCGGGTCGCCCTCGCGCAGCGCGCGCAGGGCGTCGGCGGCGCCGTCCCGCCCGACCAGGGCGAACCCGCCCTCCGGGATCGGGCCGGAGCCCGCAGGACCGGACGGGTCGACCGACACGACCTCGCCGTCCACGACGACCACCTCCGCGACCCGGTCCACCGCGACGCCCGTGAACCCGCGGTTCCGGCTGGACTCGCCCCACACCGGGGTAAACGCGACCATGCCGTTCGCCGGCACGCCGCCGCCGTTCGCCGCGTTCACGGACAGGACCTTGTGTGGAGCCCCGGCCAGGTCGGCGCTCGCGTCGACGGCGAGGTCGACGAGCTGCGAGATGCCGTCGCGGCTCACGCCCACGTGGGACCGGCCGCCGATGTCGGCCGACTTTCGCAGGACGCCGCCCTGCACCTCCCCGCCGAGCGCTGCGTTGCTGTTCCCGATGTCGAAGAACTCGCCGTTGACGCCCGCGACGGCGCCCGCACGGTTGGCGGCGACGCTCAGCGGACCGCCCGACGCGACGGGGCCGGCCGTCAGCAGGTCGGTGCTGACGGCGTCCTCGGCCAGGTCGACGGTGAGGAAGCGGGAGTCGTACCAGCCGCCCTCGTCCACCGCCTTCAGGTGGCGCAGGCTGATGCCGGGGCCGATGTGCTCGACCGTGTCGGTCAGGGTGAGCTCGTCCGCCTGGGCGACGGACGGTGCTGCGGTAGCGAGGGTGGCCGCTGCGACGGCAGCGGCCAGGGGACGGGACCATCGGCGCATCGTGGCCGTTGCTCTCATGGCAGAACCTCAGGTGAGGAGGGAGCCCGGCGGAGATGCGCCGGCGCGCCGCGGTCAGGCCGCGGCGCACGGACACGATCGGGCTCCCCGGCCACGCGTCGATGAACGCGTCCTGGCAGACCGGTGAACTTATGCGGGAATCACCCGCCGCCCGCGGACCCAGGTGGCGATCCCGAGAGCGAGGGCCAGCGCGGCGCCGACGGCGGGGACCAGGAGAGCGCGGCGGTAGTCGGACCAGTCGGCGTCCGCGGCGTGCCCGTCGACCAGCACGATCGTCGCCACCGACACCCCGAGGGCGGCGCCGAACTGGAACGCCGTGTAGACCACGCCGCCGGCCACGCCGTGCTCGGACTCGGCCAGGCCTGCCGTGGCTGCTGCCGCGAGCGGCCCGTACACCAGCGCGAACATCACCCCGACCAGCGCCATGGACGGCAGGAGGTCCAGGTAGCCCCACGCCCCGTCGATGCGCAGCGCCAGGGCGAAGGCGATCGCCCCGGCCAGGATCCCGGCCACCATCACGGGCACGTTGCCGAACCGCTTGACCAGCCGGTGCGTGACCAGCGGCGCGAGGATCATGTCCAGGCCCATCACGGCGAACGCCAGACCGGTGGCGATCGGCGACCAGCCCCGGAACTCCTGCAGGTAGAGCGTGATCAGGAACTGGAACGCGAAGAAGGCCCCGATGACCAGCAGTCCGGCGAGGCTCGACCGCAGCAGCAAGCCCTCGCGCAGCACCGCGAGGCGCAGCAGCGGGTCGGCGACCCGGCGCTCGATCGCCACGAAGGCGGCGACCAGCACGGTGGCGGCCGCGAACGACGCGATCCCCGCCGTGGTGTCTCCGCCCTCGCCGATCACCACGACGCCGTAGATCAGTGCGACCATCGCCGACGTGAGGGTGACGGCGCCACCCGGGTCGAACCCCCGCCGGGGCAGCCCGGGGGCGGGATCCGGCCGGATGACGGCCCGCCCGGCCAGCCAGAGCGCGCCGCCCACGAGCACGGGCGCGAAGAACACCCAGCGCCAGCCGAGCTCGGTGAGGAAGCCGCCCGCGACCACGCCGAGCGTGAAGCCGCCCGCGCCGATCGCGCCGTAGATCGCCAGCGCCCGGTCGCGCAGCGGGCCCTCGGGAAAGCTGGTCGTGAGGAGGCTGAACCCCGCGGGGGTCATGAACCCCGCGGTCGCGCCGGTGACGAACCGGGCGACGACCAGCACCCAGGCCTCGCCCGCGAACCCGCCGAGGCCGGAGAAGACGACGAAGACGGCGAGCGCGACCAGGAACGTCCTGCGCCGGCCCAGCAGGTCCGCCGTGCGCCCGCCGAAGATCATGAACCCGCCGTAGGCGAGCACGTAGGCACTGATCACCCAGTGCGCGTCGGCGGTCGCCAGGCCGATGTCGGCGGCGATGGCGGGGACGGCGACGTTGAGCATCGCGATGTCGATCCCTTCGAGGAAGAGCGCGCCGCACACGACGGCCAGCACGCCCCAGCCCGTTCGTGTCACGTTCGGTGCCGGCCGTTCGGCCGCACTGACATCTGTCACCAGGATCTCCTCGCTCGGTTCCGCATGGTTACCACTTGTAACCATGACGATCCTTGGGCACGATCAGCAGATGGCACAAGAAGGCACTTTGACGTCACCCGGTTCTCTCGAGGGAACCATGGAGGCGGAGGCCGCGTGCAGGTTCGAGCGGGACCCGTTCCAGTGGGACGTCCGCGAGGACTGTCAGGTGCGGCAGATCCTGGACCGCATCGCCGACAAGTGGTCGCTGCTGGTGATCGCCCTGCTGGACGAGAAGACGCTCCGGTTCGGTGAGCTGGTGCGGGAGATCGACGGCATCAGCAAGCGGATGCTGACGGTCACGCTCCGCAACCTCGAGCGCGACGGCCTGGTCCTGCGCACCGTCTACCCGGAGGTGCCGCCGCGGGTCGAGTACGTGCTGACGCCGCTGGGGCGCACGCTGCTCGGCACCACCCAGGCCCTGGTCAGCTGGTCCGAGGAGCACCAGGAGCAGATCGCCGAAGCACGGCAGCGCTTCGAGGCGGCGCACCCCGGAGACGTCTGAGCCGGCGGGTGATGGCGGTCTGACAGTCAGCAGACCTGACGGGTGCGACCTGGGCATGCCTTGCCCGGCGCGCCGCCCCGGCTCGGCGACCCCGCGGCGAGCCGGACGACGTCCGAGCGCCTAGACCTCGTCCCAAGGGACCGCCGCGAGCCGTTCGACGACGCCGGCGACGAGCGGCCCGGCGTCGGGCAGCGTGAGGTCGTCGATCGACGCGACCGCGACCACACCGACGGAGCTGACCAGGAAGGCGCCGGCGAACTCCGCGAGGTCGCCGGGAAGGACCGGCCGGCGGGCCGACGGCGTGCTCGCCTCGACGAGGCGCATGGCGGTGCCGTGCAGGTGCGGCGCGTCCGGCCAGACGACGGTGCCGTCCGGCCGGAGGAACCCGATGTTCGCCGTCGACGACTCGGCGAGGGCGCCGTCGGGTGCGGTCAGCAGGGCGTCGTCGTACCCGTCGAGCCGGACGCGGCGGGCCCACTCCAGCTGCGCGAACCCGCCCAGGTGCTTGAGGTGGGCGAACGGCCGCAGGTAGGGGACCGACCGGAGGTGCTGCGGGGCGGCCGGCGGGTGGTGCGGGTCGCCGACGGACACCTGGACGTGCTCGGCGTCGCGCAGCATCACCCGCACCGAGGCGTCGGCGGTCCCGGAGAGGGCGTGCCGCACCAGGTCACGCACGCGGGCGCCCGGGAGCGTCCGGCCGAACAGCTCGCGGTGCGCGGCGTCGAGCCGGTCCAGGTGGTTCGTCAGTCCCTGGACGCCGCCGCCGCGGACCTGCATGGCCGTGAAGTGGCCGTAGGTGCTGAACAGCTCTGGTGCCGTCGCCGGGCGGCCGTCGGTCTCGATGCGCACCCTCGGGACCCTAGCGTCATCCCAGGATCCCCAGGCGGAGCGCCCGGAGCACGGCGTTGGTGCGGTCCCTGGCCGAGAGCTTGAGCAGGATGGTCGAGACGTGGTTCTTGACCGTGCCCTCGACCAGGGACAGCGCGCGGGAGATGTCGCGGTTGGTGTAGCCCTCCGCCATGAGGCGGAGCACCTCGAGCTCGCGCGTGGTGAGCGGCTGGGCCGGAGGCGCGTCGTCGGGTGTGGAGGGCATCGTACGGATGGCGCGCAGCATCCGGTCGGTGATCGACGGGGCGACCAGGGTCCCGCCGTCGGCCAGGGTGTGCACCGCCCGGGTGAGCTGCTCGACCGTCACGTCCTTGAGCAGGTACCCGCGTGCGCCGGCGCGCAGGGCGTCCAGCACGAGGGTGTCGTCGTCGAAGGTCGTGAGCACCAGCACGGGGATCTCCACGCGGTCCTCGGCGAGCCGGCGCAGCGTCCAGAGTCCGTCGTAGCGGGGCATGCGGAGGTCGAGCAGGATCACGTCCGGCCGCGTGGCGGTGACGACCTCCAGGGCAGCCTGCCCGTCGTCGGCCTCCCCGACCACGTCGACGGCGGCGATCTCCAGCAGCGTGCGGATGCCGTGCCGCACGAGGGTCTGGTCGTCGACGATCACCACCCGGGTCATGTCGGCACCCGCGCGATGACCCGGAACCCGTCGGTACCGTCGAACTCCACACCGCCGCCGAGCGCCTCGAACCGTTCGGTGAGGCCGCTCAGGCCGTTGCCGGGCACCAGCTCGTGGTACCCGCGACCGTCGTCGACGGCGGTCAGGACGACGCCGGGAGCCCGGGCGGCCACCTCGATCCACAGCTCGCGGGCGTCGGCGTGCCGCAGGGTGTTGGTGGCGATCTCCTGCACGGCACGCACGAGGGCCGCCGCCTGCTCCTCGTCGACCTGCACGTCGGGCGCCACGTCCACCGTCACCTCGAGGTCGGGCAGGTCGCGCACCACCTGGCGGAGCGCTTCGGTCAGGTCCGACGACGCCGTACGCAGCTCGCTCACCGTGTGCCGGACGTCGGAGAGCAGGTCGCGCGCCACCTGGTTCGCACGCTCCACGTGCTCGCGAGCCTGCTCGCCCTCGCGGTGCCGTGCTGCCTCCAGCTCCAGCGTGAGCACGGTGAGCTGGTGCCCGATGAGGTCGTGCAGGTCTCGTGAGATCCGCAGGCGCTCCGCGGTGCGGGCCGACTCCGACAGGAGCGCCGACGCGGCGCGCAGGTCGAGGTGCGCCTGGCTCAGCTCCCGGCGCAGCCGCTGCTCCCGGATGAGGGCCGCCGAGCTCAGCATGCTGGCCACCTGGATGAGCAGGTAGAAACCGAGGGTGATCACGGCGTCGAGGAGGTCCCGGTGCTGCAGGGTCATGACGAGCGCGAGGACCGCGGTATTGAGGCCGACGACGGCGAACCCCACCCGGAGCGGCACGATGTAGACGCTCACGGCGGCGACGATGACCAGCAGGACCGGCAGCAGACCCAGGTGCGGGGTGGTCAGCAGCACCGCCCAGGCGGCCACGACCGCCGTGGCGAACAGGCAGTACCGACGCAGGTCCGACCGTTCGCGGACGATGGCGAGCAGCAGCGCGACGAACAGCACCACGAACAGCGTGATCCACAGGGGACGCGGGATGATCGGATCCACCGCTCCGAACAGCGCCGGCCCGCCCACCGCGACCGCGACGGCGAGCATCACCAGCCCCGACCACTCGTCAGTCCCCAGCCGCCGCATGCGGCCCACCCTATGAGGCGGCCGCCGAGCCCGCCGGTGCCGAAAGTCATGGATCACATCCCTGACCATCGGCACGCGCGCACGCGGGGACCGCCCGCCTAGCGTCGTCGCCATGACCAGTGAAGAACCGGCGATCCACGCCGCGCACCTCCACAAGCGATACGGCGACAAGGTCGCCGTCGACGACGTGAGCCTGCGGGTCGAACCCGGCGAGGTGTTCGGCGTGCTCGGCACCAACGGCGCGGGCAAGACCACGACCGTCGAGATGATCGCGGGGCTGCGCAGGCCCGACCGCGGACACGTCACGCTCCTCGGCCTGGACCCGCAGCGCGACCGCGCCGCGGTGCGCCAGGTGCTGGGCGTCCAGCTGCAGCAGGCGTACCTGCACGGCGCGCTCACGGTGGCTGAGCTCATCGGCCTGTACCGCAGCTTCTATCCCGACCCACGCCCGTCCGGTGAGCTCCTCGAGCTGGTCGGCCTGACGGACAAGCGCGGCGTGCGCTTCGAGAAGCTGTCCGGCGGCCAGCAGCAGCGGCTCTCGATCGCCCTCGCGCTCGCCGGGCGGCCCAGGGCGCTGATCCTGGACGAGCTCACCACGGGGCTCGACCCGCGGGCCCGGCGGCAGATGTGGGCGACGATCGAGCACCTCCGCGCCGAGGGCGTCACGATCGTGCTGGTCAGCCACGCGATGGAGGAGGTGGAGCGGCTCTGCGACCGCGTGGCGCTGCTCGACGCCGGCCGGGTGCTCGCCGTCGAACCGCCCGCCGGCCTGGTCGCGCTGGCGGGCGCCCAGAACCTCGACGACGCGTTCGTCGCCCTCACCGGAAAGCAGCTGGAGGACGCCGAATGAGCACCGTGATCGAAACCCGCCGGCCCGGGGCACGCGCCTGGCTGACCCTCGTGGTGTGCGAGGCCAAGATGGTCGCGCGGGACACGTCCGGTCTGGTGGTCCCGATCGTCCTGCCGCTGCTGATCCTGGTGATGAGCGCCCGGGCCGCCGGCGACCAGGTCGTGGCCGGCGGGCTCACCGCCCTGGAGGCCTACGTGCTGCCGCTGGTGCTGACCATGGTGCTCGCCACCATCGGCATCATCAACATGCCCAGCTTTCTCGCGTACTACCGGCGCACCGGCATCCTGCGCCGGCTCGCCGTCACCCCGGCCTCCCCGGCCATGGTCCTGGTCGCCCAGGTGGTCGTGAGCGTGCTGCAGGCCCTCGTCGGACTCGCCGGGGCGCTCGCCGTGGCGTTCCTGGCCTTCGGAGCGCGTCCCCCGGTACACCTCGGCACGGCGGTCGCGGTCTACGCGCTCGCGATGGCGGCGATGTACGCCGTCGGCATGATCGTCGCCGCCGTCGCGCCCACCCCGAACTCGGCGGTGGCGATCGGGCTCATCACGTTCTTCGCGCTCGGCGCGCTCGGCGGCATGTTCGGCGGCCCCGGCAGCCTGCCCGACGGCGTCGCGGCGGTCGGTGAACGGCTGCCGTTCGGGGCCGCCGTGGCGGCGCTGTCCGCGGCCTGGGTCGGCGCGGGGGCCGACCCCCTCCACCTCATCAGCCTGGCGGTCGCGACCCTCGTCGGCGTGGTGACCGCGAGCCTGCTGTTCCGCTGGGACTGACGGTCAGTCGTCGGTCGCGGCCCAGCTCGCCAGCAGCGCGAACCTCTCCGCGGAGTCGGTGTCCGGGGGAGGGCTGTACGTGACGATCTGCAGCCCTGCCTCGCCGGGCATCCCGAACACGTCGAAGGCCACCGTGAGCAGGCCGACCTCGGGGTGGCGGAACGACTTGACCCCGGTGCGGTGCTCGTGGACGTCGTGCCCCGCCCAGTCCGTACGGAACTGGGGGCTGCGGGTGGAGAGCTCGCCGATCAGGGCGGTGAGCTCCTGGTTGAGCGGGTCGCGCCCGGCTTCGAGGCGCATGATCGCCGCGGCGGTGCGCCGGGCACCGGGCCAGTCGACGTAGTACTCCCTGGCGCGGCTGTCGAGGAAGATGAACCGGGCGATGTTGGGCGTGCCGTCGGTGTCGAAGTGCGGGGCGTACAGGGCCCGGCCCATCAGGTTCGCGGCGACGAAGTCCTGGTTCGAGTTGTGCACGATCGCGGGGACGGTCATGTTGTCGAGCACGCGCTGCACCGAGGTGCGTACCGACTGCGCGACCGGCTTGCGCGCACGAGCCACCGCGGCCGGGGCACCACGCGAGGTGGTACGGGAGAGGTCGAACAGGTACTCCCGCTCGGCGTCGTCGAGCCGCAGTGCTCGCGCGATGGCGCCGAGCACGCTCTGCGAGGCACCCCGGATGTTCCCGCGCTCCAGCCGCGTGTAGTAGTCGAGGCTGACGCCGGCGAGTGCGGCCACCTCCTCGCGGCGCAGCCCGGGTACCCGGCGCTCGCCGCCGCGGTCGGCGATGCCGGCCTGCTGCGGCGTGACGTTCGCGCGGCGGGAGACCAGGAAGTCACGCACCTCGTCCTTGGTGCTCATGGCACCACGATAGGTACCTCCTCGCGCCGGGTGGGAGGTTCCGCCGGACCCCCCCACCCGGCGCGCCGAGCTCACAGCGTGAGCAGCACCTTGGTGGCGCGGCGCTCGTCCATCGCCCGGTACCCCTCGGCCGCCTCGTCGAGCGGCAGGGTGAGGTCGAAGACCTTGCCCGGGTCGATGGCGCGGTCCCAGATGAGCCGGACCAGCTCGGGCAGGAACCGGCGCACCGGGGCGGGGCCGCCGTGGAGGTGCACGCCCGTGAAGAACAGGTCCAGCCCGTCGAGCTGCACGCCGTGCGTCACGCCGACGTAGCCGACGTACCCGCCCGGCCGGGCCGAGTGGATCGCCTGCCACATCGACTCCTGCGTGCCCACCGCCTCGACGACGCCGTGGGCGCCGTACCCGCCGGTGAGCTCCTTGACCCTCGCCGCGCCGGCGTCGCCGCGCTCCTCGACGATGTCGGTGGCGCCGAACTCACGGGCCAGCGCCTGCCGCTCGGGGTGGCGGCTGAACGCGATGATGCGCTCCGCGCCGAGCTGCTTGGCGGCCAGCACGGCCGAGAGCCCGACCGCGCCGTCCCCGACGACCGCGATGGTCCTGCCCGGACCGGCCTCGGCGGCCACGGCGGCGAACCAGCCGGTGCCCAGCACGTCGGACGCGGCCAGCAGCGACGGGACCAGGTCGGCGTCGGGCGTGCCGGGGGTGGCCACGAGCGTGCCGTCGGCCAGCGGGATACGGGCGAGCTCGGCCTGCGTGCCGACCGAACCCATCATCACGTTGTGGACGCAGCGGGACTGGTAGCCGGCCTGGCAGATCTCGCAGGTGTTGTCCGAGGCCACGAAGGAGCCGACGACGTAGTCGCCGACCTTGATGTTCCGTACGTCCTCCCCGACCTGCTCGACGATGCCGATGTACTCGTGGCCCATCGGGGTGGGGCCGTTCAGGGCCTCGATCCCGCGGTACGGCCAGAGGTCCGAGCCGCAGATGCAGGCGGCGGTCACCCGGATGACGGCGTCGGTCGGCTCGACGATCCTCGCGTCCTCGCGCTCCTCGACGCGGACGTCGCCGGGGGCGTGCATGACAACTCCACGCATGGGTGTCTCTCCTTGCTTCATCCCCGCGCCGATCGGTGGGCCACGGGTTCGGTGCTCTTGTCGGTACTCATCCAACGCCCGCACGCGTCCGGAGTGGGAGGCCCGGTCAGTACCCCTCAGTGCATGGAGCTAGACGCCGGAAGGCCGTGCGCTCCTGGGCCTACCAGGCGGTCCGTCGGTGGCCGCCTCGTCGGCGACGGCGAGCGCGAGCTCGCAGAACATCGAGTCGGCCCACGAGAACCACGGCCGCGAGAACGCGGTCGGGTCCGACGCGTCGAACGCCTCGTGCATGCGCCCGGTGCCGCCGTCGGTCCGCGCGAGGAGGCCGAGGATGCGGACGCGGTCCTCGGGCGTGCCGGTGAGCGCCTCGACCGCGAGCGCGATCGGCCAGACGCGCCCCGGCAGGGTGTGCGGGCTGCCGACGCCGCTCGCCGCCGTGCCGGTGACGTAGTACGGGTTGGCGGGGCTCAGCACGAAGTCACGGGTCTCGCGCCACACGGACTCGTCGAGCACGTCGGGCGCGACGAGCGGGAGCGACAGCAGCGACGGCGTGTTCGCGTCGTCCATGCACAGCACGCCGCCGAGCCCGTCGACCTCGTAGGCGTAGATGTGTCGACGGCCGTGCGCCGCACCGTCCCCGTCGAGCGTGGAACCCTCGCCGGAGGGCGCGTCCACCACGCCGAACCTCTCGACCCCCGCGACCAGCTCGCGGGAGAGCGCCCGGGCGTCGGTGGCCAGCGCGGCGTCGTCGAGCACCTCGGTGGCGATGTCGCCGATCGCGAGCAGCGCCTGCGCGGCGAACAGGTTCGCCGGGACGTTGTAGCCGTAGGTGCAGGCGTCGTCGGAGGGACGGAACCCGCTCCACGTCATGCCCGTCCGGCCGACGGCGGTGCCCCGGCCGTCGCGTGCGAGCGTCTCGGTCGGGATGTCGGTGTCGCGCTGGAACCGGTAGGCGGACGTGTCGTGGTCCTGCTCGACCCGCAGCTGCCGGGTGATCGTCCGCAGCACCCGGTGTGCGCGCTCGTCGAAGACGTCGGTGCGGCCCGTCGCGCGCCAGAGCGTGTGCGCGAGCGTGACGGGGTACGCGAGGCTGTCGATCTCGTACTTCTGCTCCCAGACGTGCGGGTCGTCGCAGACGTCGTCGGGCTCGTAGTGGGCGCCGGTCGGCCCGTCGTTGAAGGCGTTCGCGTACGGGTCGTGGTCCAGGCAGGCGAGCTGGCGCCGCACCACCGCGGCGACCAGGTCGGCGAGCGGCGGGCACGAGCCGAGGAAGCGCAGGTACGGCGTCAGCTGGGTCGTCGAGTCGCGCATCCACATGGCGGGGATGTCGCCGGTGATCACGAACGCGGTGCCGTCCGAGCCGAGGGTGATCGTGTCGGTCAAGGTGCGCAGGAGCGCGTCCTCGACCAGGTCGCCGACGCGGGCTCCCGACGCGGCGCGCACGCGGTCGGCGGCCTCCCGGAGCGTCGTCGTGATCGCGGGGTCCAGGCGGGTGGGTGTCACCGCTCCCATGGGGTGGTGCCTCTCTCGTCGACGACTCGGACCGACAGCGCGTCGGCGGGCGGGTCAGCGTCCGGCGTGCACCAGACGCTGACCAGGACGGGCGTGGCCACCGGCTCGCCGGTCGCCCACGACCCGAGCTCGTCCAGGCCGAGCTCGAATGCGACGGTGGTGGTGCCGCCTGCGGGGGCGGTCGTCCGTTCCACGGCGAGAAGCTGCCGCCGTCGCGGCCGGACGCCCGGCTCGTGCCGGCGACCGTACAACGGTACGGACAGGGAGACGTCGTCCGCGGCGGCGTTGGTGACCTCGACCGCGAGGCGCACAGCGGCGGTGCGCCCTCCAGAGCCTGTCGAAGGGCCGGCCAGCGCTGCGGCGCCGACCGACGGAGCCTCCCCGACCAGCCGGAGGGTCACGCCGTCGACCTGCGCGGTGCCGAGGCGGAGCGCCTGCCCCACTTCGGCGTCGACGTAGCCGCGCGCCGTCTCCAGCCGCTCGTCGTGCGCCACGGGCATGACTCCGTCGGCCGCGGGGAACGTCGCGGGGAGCCGCCCGGAGGCCACACGGTCGCAGAGCGCCGCGGCGATCGCCTCGCCGCCGGACGGCCCGGGGAACGGCACCACGACCAGCGCGTCGACGAGCGCGCGCAGCTCGGTGAGCGCCCGCGGCCGGCCGTCGACCACCACGCCGATCACCGGCGTACCCGACTCCCGCGCGGCCCGGACCACGGCGAGCTGTGCCGCGGGGATCGCCACGGACGACAGGTCGACGCCCTCACCGTTGGTCGTGTCGCTCGCCGGACCCTTGACCGCGCCGTTGTCGGCGAACTCGTCCTCGTAGGTGCGCCGGCTGGATCCGCCGAGCACCGCGACGCACACGTCCGCGCCCGAGCAGGCGGCTCGCACGTCGTCGAGGGCGCCGGCGTCGTCCAGCGGCCCGCGAAGGTCGCTGCCCCGTGCGTGGCGCACCCGTCCCGCGCCGAACCGCGCGACGAGCGCGGAGCGCACGGTCGAGGCGCCCGGGTCGGGGGCGTGCCGCGGCGGCGTGTAGTCGCCGAGCTGCGCCTCGAGGTCATCGGCATTCGGGCCGACGACGGCGAGCGTCGCGCCGGCGCGCAGGGGCAGCAGACCGCCGTCGTCGACGAGCACCACGGACTGCCGGGCGGCCCGGTCCACGAGCGCCACGACGTCGCGCTCGACGGGGACGCCGGACACCGGCTCGCCGAACAGGCCGAGCCGGTGCTTGAGGGCGAGGACGCGGTCGGCGGCCCGGTCGAGCGTGGCCTCGGCGACGAGCCCGCGGTCGACCGCCTCGTCCAGGTGGGTGAACGCCTCGTCCCAGAGGCTGAGGTCCACACCGGCCCGCAGGGCCAGGGCCGCGGCGGTGGCGGGGTCGGGCGAGCTGTCGCGCAGCCGGTCGATGGCGGTGCCGTCGGCCATGACGATGCCGTCCCATCCCCACTGCTCGCGGATCGTTCCCGTGAGCAGAGCCTCGTTCGCGCTGCACGGTATGCCGTCGACGTCGTTGTAGGCCGCCATGTAGCCCGCGACCCCGACGCGCGCGGCGGCGTGGGCGGGACGCAGGTGCGTCTCGCCGAGCTCGCGCCGGCCGACGGGCGCCCCCGACCCGTTGCGACCGCCGATGCCGCCGCCCTGGGCCGCGAGGTGCTTGGCGACGACCGCCACGTGCTGCGTGTCGATCGGGTCCCGCACCGACGTCGTGCCCTGCATGCCGCGCACCGTCGCGGCGACGAGCAGCGCGGCAAGGGCCGGATCCTCCGAGAAGCACTCCTCGGCGCGTCCCCACCGCGGGTCACGCAGCACGTCGAGGCCGGAGACGAGGGCGACGTGGGTGCCGCGGGCGCGGGCCTCCGCGGCGACCGCGGCGCCCAGCTCCTCGGTGAGCCCCGCGTCCATGCCGGCGCCGAGCGCGAGATTCACGGGCAGGGTCGTCCCGCCGAGCGCCATGAGCCCGTGCGGTGCCTCCTCGACGAACAGCACGGGGATCCCGTCGCCGTACGCGGTCACGTGGTCCTGGACGGCGGCGTACGCCTCCGCGCTGCGCTCCGGCGGGATGCCGTTGCCCCAGTGCACCGCCGACCAGGGGTCAGCGCGCAGGACTCCGTAGATCGCGCCGAGGCCGCCCCAGCGGTCGACCTCCCGCCGCAGCACGTCGGTGACGCGGGGCGCGCCGTCGACCCAGCGCACCGCCTCCCAGCCCTTGAGCCGCTGGTTGACCTGGCCGATGCGCGTGGCGCGGGGGAGCGAGGCGGCCCCGCCCGGCGGCTGGGTGGGCGTCATCCCTTGACCGCTCCCGAGAGCAGGGCGCGCTGCATCTGGCGCTGCAGGACCGTGTAGACGAGGTACACCGGCAGCAGGGTCACCAGGGTGCCGGCCATGAGCACGCCGTAGTCGGTGCCCGCGTCGACCTTCAGCGTGGGGAGCGCCACCTGGATCGTGCGTTGGGCGGTGTCCGGGCCGATGAGGATCAGCGGGTACAGGTAGGCGTTCCAGAACGAGAGGAAGTTGAGGAGCACCACCGTGGCGATCCCCGGGACGCAGATCGGCAGGTAGACCTGCCGGAGGACCTGCAGTGACGATGCGCCGTCCATCGAGGCGGCCTCCTCGAGCTCGCGCGGGATGGTCCGCATGAACGACGTGAGGATGATGACCGAGAGCGGTAGCGCGGTCGCGGGCAGGAGGAACACGATGAACGTGCGCGTGTGGAAGAGGCCGAGCGCCGCGGCGAGCAGGAACGTCGGGAACAGCGCGGCGAACGACGGGATGAGGAAGCCGAGGGCGAAGACGCTCTCGACGATCTTGCCGAGCCGGCCGGTGGCCCGGGCGAGGGCGAACGCCGCGGGCAGGGCGAGCAGCAGCGTGAGGACGAGCGCGCCGACGGTGGTCAGCACCGAGTTCGCCACGGCGAGGCCGAGGTCCGCCTGCTGGATCGCCGTCGTGAAGTTGGACAGGTCGATGCTGCTCGGCAGGGCGAGCGGGGACTCGAAGATCTCCTCGTTCGTCTTGAACGACGAGACGATGAAGTAGTAGAAGGGGACGACGAGCAGCGCGGCGTAGATCCAGGCGAGCGTTCCGCTCGTGATCGAGCCGATGCGGTCGCGCAGGGGAGGGGCGGTGCGCTGAGCCATGGGTGGCCTCCTGGGCGGTTCGAGATCGGGGATCAGTGCGTGGCGCGGAGCGTGCGGCGGATCGCCCACATCCCCACGAGCCCGATCACGAAGAGGATGACGCCGACGGCCTGGCTGTAGCCAAGGTCCGCCTCGACGAATGCTTTGCGGTAGATGAGATAGGCGAGCGTCGTGGTCGCGTTCTCGGGCCCGCCCTGCGTGAGCAGCAGGACGGTCTGCGCCGAGTTGAAGAGCATCGACAGGAACTGCAGCATCGCGACGACGCCGATGAAGTCGCGGGCGATCGGCCAGTACATCCGCCAGGCGAGGCGCCAGTCGTCGGCGCCGTCGAGCCGCGCCGCCTGCACCACCTCCTGCTCGACCCCGTCCAGGCGCGACGCGATGAGCACCGCCGAGTACCCGATGCCGCTCCACAGCTCCACGGCGATGATCGCGCCCAGCGCGGTGGTCGGGTCGGCCAGCCACTCGTTGCCCTCGAGGCCGAGCGGCCGGAGCGCGCCGTTGACGAGGCCGTCGGGGTTGAGCATCGCGTAGAAGACCATCGCCGTCGCCGGGGCGGAGATGAGGGCGGGGATGAACAGCAGGTACCGCAGCAGGCGGTGCCCTCGCGGCTTCTGCACGACGTAGAACGCCAGGAGGAAGGCGACGCCGATCATGATCGGCAGGCCGACGACGATCTGGATCGCGGAGTTGGTGGTCGCGACCCAGAACGTCTCGTCCGCGAAGACGCGGGCGAAGTTCTCGAGGCCGGCGGGCTCGGGCGTTGCGAGCATGCCGGGCCAGGAGAGGAACGCGATGGCGAACATCGCGACCACCGGCCCGATCATGAAGATCGCGTACCAGATGAGGGCGGGCAGGGCGAGGCCGGGGAACCGGTCGCGGATCGATCCGCGGCGGTGCGGTCGGGCGGCGGCGTCCGGTGTGCCGGCGTCAGGGGTGTCGCGGGGGCCCGCGTCGAGGAGGGCGGTCATGGTGGTGGGTCCTTTCCCAGCTCGAACGGTCAGGCCGCCTGGTAGGAGTGCTCGAACGCGTCGATGATGCGCTCGGCCGACGCCGACCCGTAGGCCAGTGCGGTGGCCTGGATCATCGGCTCGAACACCGCGTCGGGGATGAGCAGGTCGGGCAGCATCACGGGGGACACCTCGGTGTCCTTCAGCCGCGACGCCTGGGCGACGAGCGGGAAGTCCGTGCTGACGGTGTCGGTGACGCGGCTCATGTCGCGCCCGGACTCGAGGATGAACCTGTCCGTGACCTGCTCGCTGTACAGGTGCTGCACGAACGGCTTGATGAGGTCGAGCTTCTTCGCGCCGTTCTCGCTGATCCAGATGCCGTGGCCGTTGTAGCTCTTGATGACACTCGGGTGCTCCAGCACTCCGCCGCTCGACGGCTTGGGCCAGCCGCCCACGGTGACCTCTGCCGCACGCTCGGCCGGGACCAGGGCGAGGGCCGACGACATCGCGGGCACGATGGCGGCCTTCCGGGTGTTGAACTGGGTGAGCTCCGAGTCGGACGTGTAGCCCTGGACGTTGTCGACGAAGACTCCGGCGTCGCGCAGCTCGACGAAGTGCTCGACGCCGGCGATCGCGCCGGGGCTCTCGGAGATCTTCCCCGTCGAGAACACGGTGCGCGCCTCGTCCTGCGTGAGGAAGCCCTGCAGGATCTGCAGGAACATCTTCTGGCCGCTCCAGTCCGAGCCGCCGACGGTGACCGGGCCGATGCCCTTGGACCGCAGGGCGTCCGCCGCGGCGATGAGCTCGTCCGACGTCGTCGGGATGCCGACGCCGGCCTCCTCGAGCAGCCTGGTGTTGAACGAGACGGGCCAGTTCGTCCGCGTGAACGGGAAGGCCCGCAGCCGGCCCTCCTCGTCCGTCCACTCCTGGATCGCCTCGGGAATGATGAGGTCGCGCAGGCCCCAGTCGTCAAGATGGTCACCGACGGGCACCGTGGCGCCCTCGGGCGTCCAGGCGAGCGTGCGTCCCATCATGTTGACGATCGCGACGTCGGCCTCCTTGCCCGCGAGGGTGCTCGTCTCGAAGACGATGGGCAGGTCGGAGCCGTTCTTCAGCAGTGCGACCCGGCGGGCGGTGTCGCGCTGGTACGCCGCGACGACGTCCGAGAACGTCTGGGCCCCGGCGACGGCGCCGCTGATCTGCGTGTGCACGCTCAGCACGTTCGGGCCGCTGGACGCGGGCACGAGCGCCCCGCAGCCGGCGAGGAGAGGCGTGACGATCCCGCCACTGAGTGCTGCGGCCAGCAACGTGCGCCTGCTGATGCCGTCTGTCACGGGACCTCCTGGAACTGTCGATCTGGAACGACGATGTGTCGATCGAGGCGGCGGGGCACGTCCGCGTGCCGAGCCTTGTAAAGCGGTACACAATGTGACTGGCGGTGAATGTATACCGCTTTACTTTGGAGGGTCAACCCCCTAGTCTCGTGGCCGTGACCGAAACACCCCCGAAACGAGCGACGATCGCCGCCGTCGCGCGCCGTGCAGGCGTGTCCCCCTCCGCGGTGTCGCACGTCTTCAACGGTCGGCCGAACGTCTCTGCGGCCACCGCCGCGCGGATCCGGCAGGCGGCCGACGAGCTCAACTGGCGCCCGAACTACGCGAGCCGCAAGGTCTCGGGCCGCGGCGGCCGGAGCCTCGGCCTGGTGATCGCCCGCGCGAGCGACACGTTCGGTCGCGACCCCTTCTTCATGCGGCTCGTCGCCGGACTCACCGAGCCGCTCGCGGAGATCGGCTGGTCGCTCTCGCTCACGCTCGTGCGGGGCGACGACGAGGCCCGCGTCTACCGCGAGTGGTGGGCGGAACAGCGCGTGGACGCGTTCCTGCTCGTCGACGTCCGGGCGGACGATCCGCGGCTCGACCTGATCGGCCGGCTCGCCGCGCCCGCCGTGGTGCTCGGCGCGCCCACCGACGCGACGGTGCCGGCGGTGACGGTGCGCGACGAGGCCGCCTTCGAGGCGGTGCTCGCCCACCTCGCCGAGCTCGGCCATCGGCGCGTCGCCCGCGTCAACGACGCGCCGAACCTCGCTCACACCCGTGCCCGTGACGTGCGCTTCGCGACGGCGGCCGCCGGGCACGGCATCGAGCCGTCCTACGCCGTGTGGGACGCAGCCGCCGAGGACCCCGTGGCCGATCTCCTGGGCCGGATCGGCTCCGTGACGGCGATCATCGTCGACAGCGAGGTCATGGCAGCGGAGATCGTCGCCCACGCCCCCGAGATCGGGGTCAGCATCCCGGAGCGGCTCTCGGTGGTCGCATGGGAGGACTCCTGGGTCTCGACCCTCGTGCGCCCCCGCCTCACCGCGCTCGACGCGCCCGTCGAGGAGAGTGCACGCACCGCCGTCGGACTCCTGGAGCGTCTGGTGCGCGGCGAGGGGGCGATCTCGCAGACGGTAGGCGGCCGCCGCCTGATGACCCGCGACTCGACCGCTCCCGCCCCGTCGGATCCTGGCGCGATCGTCGTGCCCGGGACGGGCGGGTAGCCGCAAGGGCCGCGCCCACAGCCACGACCGAGCACTGCACACGGAATTGAGAGGGACTTGAACACGAACTCACCGCGCTTCGGCGTCAACTACACGCCGTCCCAGGACTGGATGTTCCAGTGGATGGCGATCGAGCCCGACGCCGTGCGTGCCGACTTCGAGGCGATCGCCGGCCTCGGCGTCGACCACGTCCGCGTCTTCCCGCTCTGGCCGGTGCTGCAGCCCAACCGCACCCTCATCCGACGCCGGGCACTTGACGACATCGCACTGGTGACCGACCTCGCGGGCGAGTTCGGCCTCGACGTCGCGGTCGACGTGATCCAGGGGCACATGTCGGGGTTCGACTTCGTACCCGCATGGCTCGTGAACTGGCACGCCGGGAACATGTTCACCGACCAGCCGGCGATCGACGCGCAGGCGGCGCTCGTGGCGGCGGTCTACGACGCCGTGCGCGACCGGCCCAACTTCCTGGGCCTCACGCTCGGCAACGAGCTCAACCAGTTCCAGCGGCCGAACCCGGCGGCGATGCCCGCCAAGCCCGCAGAGGTCACGCACTGGCTCCGTTCGCTGCTCGACGCCCCGCGCGACCGCGACCCGCGGCACGTCATGGTGCACAGCGAGAACGACCATCTCTGGTATCGCGACGAGCACCCGTTCCATCCGGTGCACGCCTCGCGTCTCGGTGACATGACCACCGTGCACTCCTGGATCTTCAACGGCACGGCTGCCACGTACGGGGCGCTGTCGCCGCAGTCGGTGCGGCACGCGGAGTGGCTGATGGAGCTGTCGAAGGCGTTCGCGACGGATCCCCGGCGGCCGGTCTGGCTGCAGGAGGTCGGCGCGCCCTCGATGAACCTCGTGGAGGCGGAGATGCCCGAGTTCTGCGAGCGCACCATCGAGGCGGCGCTCACCACCGAGGACCTGTTCGCGATCACCTGGTGGTGCTCGCACGACGTGACGCGCGACCTCGGTGACTACAAGGACCTGGAGTACTCGCTCGGCCTGCTCGACGTGCACAACCAGGTCAAGCCGCTCGGCCGGCGCTTTGCCGAGGTGGTCGCCGAAGCACGGCGCGACGCCGGGCGCGCGAGCGCTCCAGTCCGTGACGTGGCCGTCGTGGTCGGTGTCGACGCGGACGACGTGCCGCGCTCCCGGGCCGCCCTCGGGCCGGGCGGGGCCGTCTTCGAGCGCTGGCACGCGCTGCGCGAGGACGGCGTCGCCGTCGCCGTCGTGACGAGCGCGACCGCGGCGGACCCGGTGGCGCTCGAGACCCGCGGCATCAGCGAGCTCGTCCGCGTCGACCCGCGCTGAGGACCCGTATGAGCGACGAGCTGCTGCTGCGCGGCGGCCTGATCGTCGACGGTAGCGGCCAGGAGCCGGTGCCGGGCGACGTGCTGGTGCGCGGCGGGCGGATCGCCGGCGTGGGCGGCCGGATCGACGCTCCTGACGCGCGGGTGGTCGACGCCGACGGTCTGGCCGTCGCGCCCGGGTTCATCGACATGCATGCCCACTCCGACCTCGCGGTCCTCGCCGACGGAGACCACCGTGCCAAGGTCAGCCAGGGCGTGACCACCGAGGTGGTGGGCCAGGACGGGCTCTCGTACGCACCGGTGACCGACGAGACGATGGCCACGGTGCGCGAGCAGATCGCGGGCTGGAACGGCACCCCCGCCACGGTCGATCTCGCGTGGCGGTCGGTGGCCGGGTACCTCGCGGAGATCGACCGCCGCGGCAGCGCGACCAACGTCGCCTACCTGCTGCCGCAGGGCACCATCCGGATGAACGTCATCGGAACCGGCGACCGGCCCGCGTCGGCGTCCGATCTCGTCGCGATGCGCGCGCAGGTGGACCAGGGCATGCGGGAGGGCGCGTTCGGCCTGTCGTCGGGGCTCACCTACGTCCCGGGCGGGTTCGCGAGCACCGACGAGCTGGTCGCCCTGTGCGAGGTCGTCGCGAGGCACGGCGGCTTCTACGCTCCGCACCAGCGGTCCTACGGTGCGGGCGCCCTGGAGGCCTACGCCGAGATGGTCGACGTCGCCCAGCGGGCGCGGTGTGCCCTGCACCTCACCCACGCGACCATGAACTTTCCCGAGAACCGCGGACGGGCGGGGGAGCTGCTGGCGCTGGTCGACCGGGCGCTCGCCGGCGGCGTCGACGTCACGCTCGACTCCTATCCGTACCTGCCCGGCTCGACGACGCTGTCGGCGCTGCTCCCGAGCCGCGCGGCGATCGGAGGGCCCGAGGCGACGCTCGCACGGCTGCGCGACCCGGGGGAGCGGCACCGGATCGCGCACCAGGTCGAGGTGGTCGGCAGCGACGGCTGCCACGGCGTGCCCGTCGACTGGACCACCATCGAGATCGCCGGGGTGCGCGACCCGGCGCTCGGCGACCGGGTGGGCCGCACCGTGGCCCGGATCGCCGCGGACGAACGGCGGTCGCCGGCCGAGGTCTTCTTCGACCTGCTGGTTTCCGACCGCCTCGGCACGAGCATCCTGCAGCACGTCGGCGACGAGCAGAACGTCCGCGAGATCATGCGCCACCGCCGGCACACCGGGGGGAGCGACGGGATCCTCGTGGGTGCCAAGCCGCATCCCCGTGCGTACGGCACCTTCCCGCGCTACCTCGGGCGCTACGTGCGCGAGGAGGGCGTGCTGTCGCTCGCCGAGATGATCGTCCACCTCGCCGCCCGGCCCGCGGCACGGCTCGGCCTGCACGACCGGGGCCGGATCGCCGAGGGTTTCGTGGCCGACGTCGTCGTCTTCGATCCCGCGACCGTCTCGGACCGTGCGACGCCGGACGAGCCGCGCCTGACGGCCGACGGCATCCCGTGGGTGCTGGTGGGCGGGAAGCCGGTGGTCGAGGACGGTGAACGGACTCCTGCTCGTCCCGGAGGGGCGCTGCGGCACCGGAGCGCCGTCGAGGCAGGCTGATGCCTCGGCGCTCCTCGTAGCGTCATGGCGACTCAGGTATGTAATATATTGCATTCTCGCTATCGAGTGTCGCCGACGAGGAGTACCCATGGCCCTGGCCGACTTTCCCCGCCACCCGCTCACCTTCGGGCCGAGCCCGGTCCATCCGCTGCCCCGGCTGACCGCCCACCTCGGCGGCGCCTCGGTCTGGGCCAAGCGTGAGGACTGCAACGCGGGCCTCGCCTACGGCGGCAACAAGACCCGCAAGCTGGAGTACATCGTCCCGGACGCCCTCGCACAGGGCGCGGACACGCTCGTCTCGATCGGCGGCTACCAGTCCAACCACACGCGCCAGGTCGCCGCAGTGGCCGCGTCGCTGGGCCTGAAGGCAGTGCTGGTCCAGGAGAACTGGGTCGACTGGCCCGACTCCGTGGCCGACCGCGTCGGCAACATCATGCTCAGCCGCATCATGGGTGCGGAGGTGCGCCTGGACCCGGCCGGCTTCGGCATCGGGTTCAAGGACTCCTGGGCCCGTGCGATCGAGGACGTCACGGAGCGCGGCGGCACGCCGTACGCGATCCCGGCGGGCGCCAGCGACCACCGGCTCGGCGGCCTCGGGTTCGCCCACTGGGCCCACGAGGTGGAGCAGCAGGAGCGTGAGCTGGGCGTCTTCTTCGACACGATCGTGGTCTGCGCCGTCACGGGCTCGACCCTGGCAGGCATGATCGCCGGGTTCGCCGCGCTCGAGGAGGCCGGCGGCAGGCCCCGCCGGGTGATCGGGATCGACGCCAGCGCGAAGCTCACCGACACCCGCGACCAGGTCGCCCGGATCGCGCGGGCCACGGCCGAGCTGATCGGCGTCGAGCGGCCGCTGCGCGACGACGAGATCACCGTGCTGCCCGGCTGGGCCGGCGACAGGTACGGGATCCCGGTCGAGTCGACGCTCGACGCCATCCGGCTCACCGGCAGGCTGGAGGGAGTCATCATCGACCCGGTCTACGAGGGCAAGTCGATGGCCGGCCTCGTCGACCTCGTCACGAGCGGCGAGATCCCGGCGAGCTCCACCGTCCTCTACGCCCACCTCGGCGGGCAGCCCGCCCTCAACGCGTACAGCGGGCTGTTCACGTCCGGATGACGTTAAGGTTGAAGAAAGCGTGAGCGACACACTGCGTCCCCACCGGAGGCGACCATGGACGTCGTACTGCTGATCGCCCGGCTGCTCTTCGTGGCCCTCTTCCTGGGCAGCGCCCTCAACCACCTGACCCAGACGGACGGCATGGCCGGCTACGCGTCCGCCAAGGGCGTGCCGATGGCCCGACCGGCCACGCTCGGCAGCGGCCTGCTGATGCTGCTCGGCGCGCTGTCCGTGCTGCTCGGCATCTGGGGCGACCTCGGCGCGCTGCTGCTGCTCGCCTTCCTCCTCCCGACGGCGTTCCTCATGCACGCGTTCTGGCGCGAGGACGACCCGGCGACCAAGCAGGGCGAGATGGTGCACTTCAACAAGGACGTGGCGCTCGCGGGTGCCTCCCTGGCGTTCTTCTGGGCGTTCAGCCAGGAACCGGGCCTCACGATCACGGGCCCACTGTTCTCCCTCGCCTGACCGACGCGCCCCTCAGGCCACGTCCTCCAGGTCCTCCGGGTTGGGCAGACCGGCCAGGAACCGGAACGACACGAGGGCGATGATCGTCGCGAGCCCGCCGGCGATCAGGAACGGCGCCCGCAGGTCGACCCTGCCCAGCAGCCCGCCCAGCAGCGAGCCGAGCGGCATCGTGCCCCAGAGCAGGGTGCGCCAGGTGCCGTGGACCCGGCCGAGCAGCCGGCCCGGTACCGCGGCCTGGCGCAGCGACATGACCAGGATGTTCCACGCCGTGGTGCCGCCGGCGGACAGGAGGTAGCCGAACGCGACCACGCCGAGCACGGGGACGGCGCCCATCAGCACCAGCGCGGCCAGCGACAAGGTCTGTGCCACGGCCATCACGGGCCCGGCGCCGAACCGGGCCTTGAGCCGGTCGGCGAGCGCCGCGGCACCGAGCGACCCGACGGCGCCGGTCAGGATGAAGGCGCCGTACCAGGCTTCCGGCAGGCCGAGCCGGTTCAGCACGTACAGCACCATCGTGGCGGTGGCGGCGGAGAAGCACAGGGCGATCGCCACGCTGATGATCCAGAGCGTGCGCAGCATCGGGTCGCCCACGATGTACCGGAAGCCGTCGGTGAACTGCCGGTACCAGGCGACGTGCGGCTCGCCGGTCGGGTCGGTGCGGTGGGCGCCGGCGGCGGCGTGGGGGAGGAGCAGGGCCATGAGGCCGGCGACCGCGTAGGTCAGCACGTTGATGCCGAGCGGGACGATCACGGAGACGGCGAACAGCGCGGAGGTCAGCGGCCCGGACAGGAACCGTTCGACGACGATCTCGCCGGCCTCGATGCGCGAGTTGGCCCGGGGCAGGTCGGGCCGGGTGACGACGGAGGGCAGCACGGCGCGGAGGGCGCCGTCGTACACGGTCTCGAACGCCCCGTAGGTGAACATGACGGCGTAGAGCCACCAGATCGTCAGGGTGTCGGTGGCGTACAGGACCAGGAGGAGGGTGGCGAGGAGGGTCCGGACGCCGTTGGCGAGGGCCATGGCGCGCCGCCGGTCGATCCGGTCCAGCAGGATGCCCGCCGGGATGGAGAAGATCAGCCACGGCAGCATCGACACCGCCGCGATGCCGGAGACGAGCAGCGGGTCGTCGGTCAGCCGTGCGGCCAGCAGGGGAGCCGCTACCTTCGCTATGCCGTCGCCGAGGCTCGAGCTGACGTTGGCCACGACGACATTTCGCAACGCCCGCCCGAGCGGCTGTCTGTTCCTCACCACGCACGGAGCCTACGGCGGGTTGGCGGAGGCAGTTGCGGCGGTCTGCTGTCAGGAGATGCGCGAGACCTGGCGCCGCGGCCGGATCTCGACGCCGGTCACGGGCGTCCCGCCTGTGGCGGCAGCGCCCTCGCGACGAGCACCAGACCCACGCAGGCGACGAGGGCGACCACCGAGGTGATGACCCAGGGCAGCCCCGGGTCCACGGTGAAGCTGGCGGCGAAGACCCCGGGGGCGGCGATGTTGGCGATGGCAAAGCTGTACTGGAACCACGACAGGTAGGTGCTGCGTTGTCCTGGCGGCGCGGCGTCGGCGGCGTAGGCGATCGAGCGCGGCCCGTGCAGGAGCTCGGCCACGGAGTAGACGAGCACCGAGAGCACCAGGCCAGGCACGATCAGCGTCGCCGGCGTATCGATCCCGAGCGCCGCCGTGTACAGCCCCCAGGCGCACCAGATGAGTCCGGCGAGGACCATCACCCGCACGCGCGAGTACCTCCGGGTGAGACGCACCGCCGGCGCCTGCCCGAACGCGCTGAGTACCGTGTTGATCGCGAGCAGCGGGCCGACGACGGCGGCGGGCCCGGCCAGGCCGTCGACGACGTACACCCCGAGCCCGGACCCGAGGATGGTGCTGCAGAAGGCGAACAGCGCCCCGACGCCGATGAGACCGAGGTACGGCAACGAGGGGACGCGATGGGCCCGGGCCGGCGTGGTCGGCGTCGTGGCCGGCGTCGTGGCCGGCGCCGGCGTGCCGGCGGGATCCTGCCGGTTCGGCCGGTAACCAAGGAGCAGCAACGCGGAGATCACGAAGCAGGCGGCGTTGGTGCCGACGGCCAGCAGGTAGGGCAGGTCGCCAGGGATGAGGAGCAGCGCCCCGGCCGTCAGGGCGCCGAGCGCGTAGCCGGTGTTCTGCACCATGTTGGTCAGGGCGAACCAGCGGTCCTTGTCGTCGGCCGGTCCGGAGTCGGAGGCGTCGGCGATGACGGCGAAGACGGACGACCAGAAGGCTCGCTGGCCGATCGCGGCGACCAGGGTGCAGGCGGCGATCGCCGGGAGATCGCGGGCGACGAGCAGCCCGGAGAGGCCGACCGCCTGGAGGACCTGCGCGGCGAGCAGGACGTTCCGGCCACCGATCCGGGTCACCACCTGGCCGACGACCGCGGGCACGATCAGCGCGACGGCGAACGTCGCCGAGAGCGTGAGCCCCGCCTGCGCCAGCGGGATGTCGGCGACACGGGTCAGGAACAGGAGCAGCAGCGGCCCGCTGATCCCTGTGCCGATCGAGTCAACACCCAGCGCGACCGCGAGGGGGAGATGGCGGCGAAGTCCGGGCAGATCGAACACGGTACGGGTCTCCTGACGGGTCGAACGGCTCACGGTCGGTCTCGGACGAACATCAGGACGGCCGCCGTCGTCCCGACGAGGGCCGTGGCGGCCAGGACCACCGCGATCGGTGTGGCGTCCCGGAGCCCGATCACGCCCGCGACGGGCGCGACGAGACCGGCTGCCGCGAAGGTGCTGAAGCCGTAGACGGAGGTGGCGGTACCGGCCTGCGCGGACTGGTCGCGCAGCGCACGCCCGGCCGCACCGGCGAAGCAGCCGCCGCAGCCCGTGACGAAGAGCCACAGGCACACGAGCAGGCCCGCGATGCCAGCGCCCGCGTGCTCCAGCGGGACGATCGCGATCGCCGCGACGGCGGTGAGGGCAGCGAACCCGGCGAGCACCGGTGCGCCCGGCCGGCGCCGGTGGAGCACCGCGCTCGTCTGGACGCCGACGACGAGACCGAGCGAGTTCGCCAGGAACACGATAGCGAACTGCGTCGGCGAGATGCCGTGGACGCCCTGGAGCAGGAGCGGTGACGCGGCGACGTAGGCGTAGACGCCCGCGTAGGTCATGGCGCCGAGCAGCGTCGCGATGCGGAACCCTGGGTCACGCACGACGGCGAGCGCGCGCGAGAGCGAGGACCGGTCGTCTCCGCCGACGGCGCGGCCCGTCTCCGGTACGACCGCGGCCGTCACGGCCAGGACCAGGGCCGCGAAGACGCCGAGGACCGCGAAGATCCCGCGCCAGCCGACCAGCGGGAGCAGAGCCGCCCCGGCGACCGGCGCGAGCAGCGGGACCGTCGTCGTGACGAGCGTGATGCGCGAGACGAGCCGGACGAGCGCCGGCCCGTCGCTGACGTCGCGGGCTACGGCGAGCACGAGCACAGAGCTGCCGGCGGCCGCAACGCCCTGGACCACCCGCAGGACGGTGAGGACCTCCAGCGTCGGCGCCGCCGCGCACGCGAGGGTGACCACGACGTGCAGCGCCGTCGCGAGCAGCAGCGGCCGACGGCGGCCCACCCGGTCGCTCCACGCCCCCGCGACCAGGTTCCCGAGCGCGAGACCGACCGTCATGCCGGCGAGGGTCAGCTGCACGGCGCCGTCGTCCGCGCCGAACTGCCGCTGCAGGGCGGGGAACGCCGGGAGGTAGAGGTCGATCGACAACGGGCCGAGCGTCGTGAGCAGACCGAGCACGACCACCAGCAGCCCCGTCTGCCGCACCACGCCTGCACGAGCCGTCGTCATCATCCCTCCGTACACCATCGTCGGACGTTAGCCGGTGTCATGGTGGTCGATGCCAGGACACCGGTCAAGTGGTTACGCTGGTGTCATGCAGTCCGCCGGGAACGACTTCGACACGTGGGCGCCGCCCGCCGCCACGGTCGTGCGCGACTTCGTCAACAGCTACGAGCCGCAGGAGGACGCGGAGAGCCTCGACAGCGCAACGGCCCTCCGGGACTGGTTCGCGGCGCGCGGCCTCGCCTCGGCGAGCGCTCGCCTGACGTCGGACGACGTCGCCGCCGCCCGCCGGATCCGGGAGGGGCTGCGCGCCGTCCTGCTGACCCACGCCGGGCACGACGCCGACCCGGCGGCCCGCCGGGCACTCGACTCCGAGCTCGGCCGCATCCCGCTGCGCGCCGTGTTCGACACCGACGGCGGGATCCGGCTCGAGGGATCCGGCACCGGGTTCGAGCGGGGCATCGCCGGCGTGCTCGACGCCGTCCGCCGGTGCGAGGCGGCCGGCGACTGGGAGCGGCTCAAGGTCTGCGCGCGCGACACGTGCCGCTGGGCGTTCTACGACGCCTCCCGCAACCACGCCAGGCGCTGGTGCTCCATGTCCGGGTGCGGCAACTACGTCAAGATGCGCCGGCGCTCGACGCCCCGCGCACTGTGACCCCTCATGCTCCCCGGCCCGCCGCGCGCCGGGCGGCGGAGGCGGCGGGTCAGGGGGCTGGCGGCTCTTCTGCTAGGCGGGCCGTGATCGTGGCGGTGATACCGGCCAGCGCGTCGAGCTGTTCCGGCGTGAGCGCGTCGATGACCAGCCGCCGCGCCGTCGCGATGTGACCGGGGACGGAGCGGATCAGTTCGCGCCGGCCGTCGGCCGTGAGCCGGGCGTTGGTGGCGCGGCGGTCCTCCGGGCAGGGGGAGCGCTCGATGAGACCGCGCTTCTCCAGACGTCCGCAGACGTGGGACAGGCGGGGCAGGGTGGCGACCGTGGCCTCGGCGAGCTCGGTCATGCGCATCGTCGGCTCAGGGCTGAGCTGGAGCGTGGACAGCACGACGAACTCGAAGTGCGTGATCCCCGAGTCGCGCTGGAGCTGCCGGTCCAGCGCGGCGGGCAGCAGCTGGAACACGGCGGTCAGGCCCAGCCAGGCCGCCGACTCCTGGTCGTTCATCCGCGGTACGCGTCGTCTCACGAGCCCATCCTAACGATTGGTTGACGCAACAAGTAAATGGTGCCACACTCGGGTGCGTTGGTTGTAGTAACAACTATCTAGGGAGCGGACATGACCACGGTCACCGTCATCGGAGCAGGAAACTTCGGCAGCGTCGTCGCGGGCGTCGCCGCGAAGGGCGGGACGGGCGTGCAGGTGCTCGCTCGCGACGTCGAGAAGGCGCGTGCGGTCGCGGCCCCGCTGGGCGGTACCGCCGGAACGGTCGGCGACGAGGTGACGGGCGACGTCGTCGTGCTCGCCGTCCCCTACGGCGCCGTGACCGACGTGCTGAGCGCCTACCCGGGCGGCTTCGCCGGCAAGGTCCTCGTGGACGTCAGCAACCCTGTCGACTTCAGCACGTTCGACGACCTGGTGGTCCCTGCCGACTCGTCGGCCGCGAGGCTGCTGCAGGACGCCGCCCCCGACGCGAAGGTCGTCAAGGCGTTCAACACCAACTTCGGTGGCACCCTCGCCGCCGGTGAGATCGGCGCCGTGCCGACGACGGTGCTCGTCGCCGGCGACGACGCGACCGCCAAGGAGACCCTCGTCGACCTGGCCACCGCGGCCGGTCTGCGCGCCGTCGACGCCGGCTCGCTCAAGCGGGCGCGGGAGCTGGAGGCGGTCGGGTTCCTGCAGATGACTCTCGCCGGGGCGGAGAAGATCTCCTGGACCGGCGGCCTCGCGGTGGTGTCCTGATGGGCGAGCACCGCACCGCGCCGGCGTGGCAGCAGCACGGCGTGGCCACGCCGGGTGCGGCGCCGGACGGTACCCGGATGAACACCGTGGAGCTGCTCGTGCGCGACCTCGACGTCATGACGGCGTACTACCAGCAGGCCGTCACCCTCGACGTGCTCGACCACGCCGGTGCCACGGCCACGCTGGGCCGTGGCGGCGTGCCGATCATGGTGCTGCGCCAGGAACGGGACCTGCCGGGCGCGGATCCCCGCGGTGCGGGGCTCTATCACACGGCCATCCTCTTCGAGGACGAGCGGCGTCTGGCGGCGTCGCTGGCCTCCATGGCGCAGCGCGTGCCGCAGACCTACACCGGTAGCGCCGACCACCTGGTGAGCGAGGCGTTCTACTTCACCGACCCGGAGGGCAACGGCGTCGAGCTGTACCGCGACCGCCCCCGCGAGGAGTGGACCGTCCACCCGGACGGCACGGTGGCGATGGCCAGCGAGTACCTCGACCCGAACCAGTTCCTGCGGCAGTGGCACGAGCCGGAGGCTCCGGACGCCGGCGCCTCCGCCGCCATCGGGCACGTCCACCTCCAGGTGGGCGACCTCGCGTCCGCGCAGCGGTTCTACGTGGACACGCTCGGGTTCGACGTCACCGCGCGGCTGGGGGACTCCGCCCTGTTCGTGTCGGCGGGCGGCTACCACCACCACATCGGCATGAACACCTGGCGCAGCGCCGGCGCGGCACCGCGCGCCGCGTCCCTCGGGCTGGGGGACGTGCGGATCCTCGTCCCCACCCGGACCGACGTCGAGGCCCTCGCCGACCGCCTCCGGTTCCACGGTATCCAGACCGCCGACGACGGGGAGACGCTCCGCTTCGCCGACCCGTGGAACACGCGGCTGGCGGTGTCGCCGGAGGGCGCGGGCTCCTGAGCATGGTTCAGCAGGCCCCCGCGTGCCGGAACTACCGGTTCGGCGGGGGCCATCGGGCGCTGCGGCTCTCCAGCTCCGCGGCCACGTCGTCGAAGGCCGCCCGGACGCGCTGCTCGTCGTCGGTGGTGAGGAGGTCGGTGAGCAGCCCCCGCAACGTGGCCAGGAGGGACGTGGCCAGGGCGGTGGCCTCCGCCTCGGGGCAGCCGTGCCGCACCAGCCCCGCGGCGAGCAGGTCCGTGCGCTGCTTCATCGACCGGGCCACCGCGTCCCGCAGGGCTGGGTTGTCGTGCATGGCGTGGCCGGTGATCGCGATGAACAGCCGGACATAGGGCCGCCCGTCGTCCGACGTCGCCCGCCGCCAGATGGTCTCCAGCGGCGCCGGGTCGTCGTCGGCGAGGTCCGGGAGCGCGAGCGAGCGGGCCAGGACCAGGTCGACGATCTCGGCGACCAGCCCGTCCTTCGTCTCGAAGTGGTGCACCAGCGTCGCGTGGCTGACGCCGACCGTCTGGGCCACCTTGCGCAGCGACAGGCCGGCCAGGCCATGGTCGAGCGCGTGGTCGGTCGCCGCGCGCAGGACCTCGCCGCGGCGGTGCTCGAAGCGCAGCTTGCGGCCGTCCACGTGCTCGTTCACGGTACCGACCCTAGCCATAGGTGGGTGCATCAATCTCCAGAATGTCTTGACCGGTTGGTAGAGCTACTTTATCGTCATTCGGGTCAGTCGCTGTCTTGTCGATCGCAAAGGGGCAATTCATGAGACATCTGATCCGCAAGGTCGGTGCAGCGCTCGTGACCGGGCTGCTGCTCGCCGGCACCGCCGTCGTCGGTATCCCGGTCGCCTCCGCCGCCGACGACAACCCGTACGAACGTGGTCCCGACCCGACCGTGTCGAGCATCGAGGCCCGGCGGGGTTCGTTCGATGTCGCGGAACGCAGTGTTTCGCGCTGGGCCGTCACCGGATTCGGTGGCGGCACCATCTACTACCCGACCACGACCGCCGCCGGAACGTTCGGCGCGGTGGCGGTCGCCCCCGGCTACACCGCTTCGCAGTCCACCATGGCCTGGCTCGGCCCGCGGCTGGCCTCGCAGGGGTTCGTCGTCTTCACCATCGACACGAACACCACGTCGGACCAGCCGTCGTCACGGGGCGACCAGCTGCTGCGGGCACTGGACTACCTGACGACGCGCAGCGCCGTCAGCGACCGGATCGACGCCGACCGGTTGGCCGTCATGGGCCACTCGATGGGCGGCGGGGGAGCGCTGGAGGCGGCCAAGGACGAACCGTCGCTGCAGGCAGCCATCCCGCTGACGCCGTGGAACACGGACAAGACGTGGCCGGAGGTGAGCACGCCGACCCTCGTCGTCGGCGCGGAGAACGACTCGATCGCCTCGGTGCGGCGGCACGCCGAGCCGTTCTACGAGTCCCTGCCCGGTTCCGCCGACAAGGCCTATCTGGAGCTACGCGGCGCCAGCCACTTCGCGCCGAACACGGACAACACGACGATCGCCAGGTACAGCATCTCCTGGCTCAAGCGGTTCGTCGATGATGACCTGCGGTACGACCAGTTCCTGTGCCCTGCGCCGTCCTCGAGCATCGCGATCAGCGAGTACCGCAGCACCTGCCCGTACTGATCCGGACGGGTGGCGGCGGCACGCCGAGAGAAGGGTCGGGTTCTCCTCGTCGAGCGCCCGGCCCTTCATGGCGCGTGGCCCCGCCGGCTCGGACCTGGTTCACGGCTCGAGGTACGCGGCGAGGTTGGCCAGGGACGACGTGAGTCCCGCGGCGTGATCCCTGGCGCGAACTCCGTCCGGAACGTCCTGTGCGTCGATCTCCACGACGGTTCCCTCGGCGTGGTCCCGCAGGTTCCACGCCATGCGCATCGTTCCCTGGAACGACGGGTCGTCCGACTCGAAGTCGATGTCCTGCACGACCTGCTCGCCCGGGACGACCCGTGCGATCCGAACCTCCGACACGTCAGAGTCCGTCGACGTCTTGCCGGGCGCGTCGGCAGCGTCGTCGTACGTCAGCACGAGGCGGTAGGAACCGCCCTCGCGCAGGTCGAACCGCTCGAACCGGCCGTGCATCCCGTGCGGAGGCAGCCAGCTCCCGGTCGAGGACCTCGAGGCGGGCGCGTACACGACCGCGGTGGCCTGACGGCGGTCGGGTCCGTGGCAGACTCCACGCATGGTGATCGGAAAGGCGGACCGGCGGCAGAGCAGAAGCTCACGCGCCACCGAGGTCTTCGGCAGCCAGGCCCCCGCGGCGCTCGACGCGCTGGCGCTGCTCGACCTGGCGTGGCACGACTGCTACGGGGAGCCATCCCCGCCGGAGCGGGTCATCGAGGACATCTGGGTGGTCGCGAACGGCGATCTCGCGCAGTTCGTCTCCGCCGCCCACCTCGCGGTGGTCGACTTCCGGGACCTGCGCATGAATGCCGACGACATGCGCCGCTGACCCGGGCCCGTCCCGCAGGCGGGCGACGCGCGGTCACTCCTGCCGGGTCTCGTCCCGGACCCACTCCAGGTACCGCCTGTGCCCGTCGATCACCGGCGTCACCAGCACCTCGGGTACGTCGTAGGAATGCTTGCTCACGATGTGCTCCGTGAGCCGGCCGGCGAGGGCCGCCGTCGTCTTGAACGTGACCCGCCACTCTTCGGCCTTCTGCACCGCGCCGTCCCAGCGGTACACGCTCGTCAGCGGGCCCTCGACCTGTGCGCAGGCCCCGAGCCGCGCCTCGATCGCCGACGAGGCGAGCCGCTCCGCCTCCTCCACGGCGTCGAACGTGGTGGCTACCTGTACGAGCTCGACCGGGTTGTTCGCCATGGCAGCGAGCGTACCGACCACCCGCCGTGGGATCGCCCCTGAGCGTGCGATCTGCAGGGGTGCCAGGGCTGCCGGGAGTCGCGCACCGATGGAGCGGGCGACGGAAAGCCGCCGGCTCTCGCGGTGCGAGGGCCGGCGGCCTCCTTTCTCGATCGCCCCGGGGCCGGGGCCACCGGGTGGGTTACAGCAGCACAGAGACGACGGCGTTCGCCACGACGGTGGTGTTCACGTCGGCGTCGACCTCCACGACGGCGTCCACGATGGCGCTCACGAGCACGTCCACGTCGACGTCGGCGTCCACGCTGGCCTCGCCGGTCACCTCCACGACGGCGGCGACGACGGCGTTCGCGATCACCGTGGCGTTCGCGTCGGCGTCCACGGTCAGCACAGCGGTCACGACGGCGTGGGCGATCACGTCGGCGTCCACGGACGCGTCCGCGTCGAGGTCCAGGTCGATGATGGCGGAGAGCGTGGGCTCGATCGGGTCAGCCTGGGCCGGGAGTGCGGCGAGGCTCATGCCGGCGAGTGCGATGGCCGAGCCGGCGATGATGCGGTGGCCCGTCTTCCTGAGAACCGAAACCATGAATCTCTCCTCCTACGTACGGTGACATCGGCGAAGGGATGATCTCCCCGGGAATGATCGTAGGTAAATCTGCGCGAACCACATCTTGAGTGACAAATGACGGTGATATGTCGAATTGGTTTGAGTTGCCGGATGTTTATCCCGATCGACTACCGAGTCCTCCTCCTCTCGGTGTCTTAAACGAATCAGTTCTGGGGCAAGGGGTGCCGCGTCGAACCCCGCCCCGGCTACGGTGACGACCTTCCGGCTTTGGAAGCGCTCTCACCGAGGAGTCAGCGTGAAGACAAGACAGCAGCGACGACGTGCGGTGCTCGCGGCAGTGGCATCGCTCGCCCTGGTGGGCGTCGTGATACCGGCCACGGCCCAGGCCGACGACGGCACGGAGATCCTGACCAATCCCACGTTCGACGGCGGCATGGCGCCCTGGTGGGTCGCCGGCGGCGTCGAGTTCGCCGAGACCGAGGCCGGCATGTGCGGCGTCGTGCCCGGTGGTGGCCAGCAGTGGGACGTCATCGTCGGCCAGGGGGACGTCTCCGTCGCGGCCGGCGAGACCTACACGATCGGTGTGACGGCGAGCGCGGTCCCCGCGGCATCCGCTCGCGTGCTCGTGCCCGACCCGGAGGCCGAATGGCCGCCCCTGTACTACGCGGACATCGCCCTCGGCGCGGACGGGCAGGCCTTCACCGAGGCGTTCGAGCTCGCGGCCGACGCCGAGACCGAGGTCCAGGTCCAGCTCGGCGGCAACGCCGGGGACTTCGAGCTGTGCCTCGACGAGGTCTCGCTGCTGACCGGCGGTGACGTCGAGGAGTACGAGCCCGACACCGGCCCCCGGGTCCGGGTGAACCAGGTCGGCTACCTGCCGGACGGTCCGAAGCGCGCCACGCTCGTGACCGACGCGACCCAGCCCGTCGCCTGGGAGGTGGAGGGGCCGGACGGCGCCGTCGTCGCCTCCGGCGAGTCCACACCCGAAGGGCTCGACGAGTCGGCCGGCCTCGACGTGCACACGATCGACTTCTCCGGCGTCACCGCGACCGGCACCGGCTTCACGCTCGCCGCGGACGGCGAGGTGTCGTACCCGTTCGACATCTCCGCCGACCTCTACGACCGGCTGCGCGCCGACTCCCTCGGCATCTACTACACGCAGCGTTCCGGATACGAGATCGTCCCGGTCGAGGTGGACGGGGAACAGCTCAAGACCGAGTACGCGCGCCCCGCGGGCCACGTGTCCGAATTCGGTGGCGGTGACGTCAACCAGGGGGACGTGAACGTGCCCTGCCTGCCGCCGAGCGGCGCCGTCGACCACCAGGGCAATCCGCAGCTGGGCGGCGACGACCACTACGGCGAGAACGGCTGGGCCTGCCCGGACGGTTACGCCATCGACGCGTCCGGTGGTTGGTACGACGCCGGGGACCACGGCAAGTACGTCGTGAACTCCGGCATCTCGGTGTACCAGCTGCTGTCCGCCTACGAGCGCACGCAGCACGCCGACACGGTGACCGACGGCGCGCTCGGCGACTCCACGCTGGTGATCCCCGAGCGGGACAACGGCGTGCCGGACATCCTCGACGAGGTGCGCTCGAACCTCGACTGGATGCTCAGCATGCAGGTGGCCGACGGCGTCGAGATGACGATCGACGGACAGCGGGTCGATGCCGGCGGCCTGGTGCACCACAAGCTCCACGACATCGCCTGGACCGGCATGAACACCCTGCCGAGCGAGGACCCGATGCCGCGCTACGTGCACCGGCCGTCGACGGCGGCGACGCTCAACACGGCCGCCGCGGCCGCGCAGGCCGCCCGCCTCTACGCCGAGTACGACGCGGCGTACGCCGACGAGCTGCTCGCCGCGGCGAGGCGCGCCTGGGACGCCGCGGTGGCCAGTCCGGAGATCTACGCGCCGGACACCAACAGCCTCGACCCGAACCCGGGCGGCGGCCCGTACAACGACACGTCCCTGGGCGACGAGTGGTACTGGGCGGCCGCGGAGCTGTTCCTGGCCACGGGCGAGGCCGAGTTCTCCGAGGCGGTGCTGGGCTCGGAGTACCACGTCGGTGGCGCGGAGGGCGACATCTGGCGGCCGTCCGGCTTCGACTGGGGCTTCACCGCGGCGGCCGCGCGGCTCGACCTCGCGACGGTGCCGAACGACCTGCCCGGGCATGCGGACGTGGTCGACTCCGTGATCGAAGGGGCGGACCGGTACGTCGCCGTGCAGCAGGACGAGCCGTTCGGTCACGCCTACCACCCGGGGGACTACGGCTGGGGCTCGAACCACCAGGTGCTCAACAACGCGGTGGTCATCGCGACCGCGTACGACCTGACGGGGGAGGACCGCTACCGTGCCGCGGCACTGGAGTCGTTCGACTACGTCCTGGGTCGCAACGCGCTCAACAACTCCTACGTCAAGGGGTACGGGACCACGTACTCGGAGAACATGCACAACCGCTGGATGGCCTCGGCCGACCGGCTGCCGCCGCACCCTGACGGGATGATGGCGGGCGGCGCGAACTCGGCGATCCAGGACCCGGTCGCCCAGGAGAACCTCCAGGGTTGTGCCCCGCAGTTCTGCTACATCGACCTCGTCGACTCGTGGTCGACGAACGAGATGACGATCAACTGGAACGCGCCGCTCGGCTGGCTCGCGTCCTGGGCGGACGACATGTCGGGCGCCGGGTCTCGTGAGCACTGCGGGGGTACGCACGGCGGTCGGGGCTGACGCTCCGTGGGGGCCGGGGCGCGGCTCGAGGAGCGCGCCCCGGCCCCCTGCTGAGGAGCTTCCTGGTCAGTGCTGGGTGTTCACCGCCTTCAGCGCGTCCTTGTACTCCTCGAGGTCGGCCCACGTCGCGTCCGCGTCGAGGCGCGCGGCCTCGGCGTCGAGCAGCAGGCCGCCGACCGTGCCGCCCGCGGCGGCCGGGTCCTCCAGGGCGACCGAGCCCGCCGCGACGTTGAGCCACAGCCCGAGGAGCTGCCGGTCGAAGAGGTCGACCCGCTCGTCGTGGTTCGCCGCCCACAGCACCTGCACGGCGTCGTCCGGCGTGGTCAGGTCGACGGCCTCGGCGAACACGTCGCTCTGCACGCGCGTGTCCGACAGGAAGCACCGCAGCTCGTCGGCCGTGTAGTCCGGTTCACTGACCTCTCGGTACTGCGAGGCCCAGTACCCGGCGCCCCGGATCGCGGGCTCCGGCGTCGGCTCACCGGTGCTCGGCGTGCCGTAGACCTCGAGCTCGTAGACGGAGAAGCCCCACTGCGTCGCGCGCTCGGTGGCGTAGAGGCGCACGTACCGGCCCGTACCCGAGACGTCCAGCTCGTCGATGAAGCCGTCACCGTCGGTGACGGTGTGCACCGTGGTCCAGGTCTCGCCGTCCGGTGAGGTCTGGATCTCGTACCCGGACGCGAACGCGGTCTCCCAGTCGATCACGACCTTGCTGAGGTCGTAGCTCGCGCCGAGGTCCACCGCGATCCACTCCGGCTCGCTCCACCCGCTGCCCCACCGGGTGCCGGCGTTGCCGTCCACCGCCATGTCGCCGGTGCGAGCCGGGTCGTCGATGCTGGACGTCGTCACCGGCCGGCCCAGCGCCAGCGACTCCCCGCTCGCGTCCTCGCACTGGTCGTCGCCCTCGCCGTCGGACAGGAAGCAGCGCAGGTACTGGTACGACTCCGCGGAGGTCTCGAACGACGGCGCCCAGTCCCACTCGTAGGTGTAGTACTCCACGTACGGTTCGGCCGCGGCGATGATCGCCGGTAGGTCGAGGTCGCCGCTGCCGAGGGCGACCTGCCTCATGTCGCCCTCGGCGTCGACGTTCACGGCGTCCTTGACGTGGAGCAGCTCGATGCGGTCCCCGTACTCCTCGATCCACGCCGGTACGTCGAGGCCGGCGTCCGCGGCCCAGCCGACGTCGAGCTGGAACGTGACGTAGCGCGGGTCGGTGTTCTCCTCGATGACCTGCCAGGCGCTGACCATCTCGCCCGTCTCCGGGTGCGGGTAGCGCGTGGTGAACTCGCTCTGGTGGTTGTGCAGCGCGATCTTGTTCGCGCCGTTCTCGTGCGCGTACTTGCCGAGCCGGTTGACGTGCTCCGCGGTCGCGAGCGCTTCCTCGTAGGTGCCGTAGCCGCCACCCATCCCGCCGGTGCCGATGTAGTCCTGGCCCAGTGAGACGGCGTAGGCGACCGTGTCGGGCCACGTGTCCCAGCTCGTGCTGCCGTGGCTGGAGGACACGTCGAGGCCGTGCCTGTCGAGGATCGCCTGGTACTCCTCGACCGGCATCGAGTAGGGCTGGTCGTACGGCTCGACGTTGGTGAAGCCCGCGTCGGCCACCTCGCCGAGCACGCGGTCGATGGTCTCCGGGGACGGTGTCCCGGACCCGAGCTCACCGACGTGCGTGTACAGCTGGATGGAGATCTTGGAGTCGGGCAGACCGGCGTCATCTCCGCAGGCGACGGCGGCCGTGGTGGTCGGTGTGGTGCCAGCGAGGGTGGAAGGGGCGGCGACGGCCGGGGCCGCGGCGAGCGTGCCCGCGAGGAGCGCACCGCCCGTCAAGGCCGCGCCGAGGCGCCGCGCGCGCGGCGAAGGTCGTGAGATCTGCATGGGTGCTCCGATTGACGACTCTGTCGAATTATGGCGACGACCATGCAACTTTTGCCGCCATGCGTGCAAAAGAAGTTTGGTGGGCGGCCGGTAGCGTGTCAAGGGTGGGTGAACCCCACCCCGTCGTTGCGACGGCGACTCTCCGTGGGAGGCGATCCTGGACACGGTGTGACGCCGGTGGCTGAGCCGCGGGTCCAGCTGTGTTGACGCAGTCAGGTTGTCGCGCCGTCGCAGAGTGACCAGCCCGGTGCGGAAGTTGTGCTTGTCCTCGGCGTTTGGCCGCTGACCTGGGTCCTCGCCGTCCTACGATGCCCGGCATGCCCCACGCCGCCCTCGCAGGCCTCTCGTTCACTGCCATCGACTTCGAGACCGCCAACCCGAAGCGGGCCTCGGTCTGCGCCGTGGGGGTCGTCAAGGTCCGGGACGGCGTCGTCGTGGACTCGCTCGACACCCTGGTCCAGCCGCCGCCGGGCCATCAGTCGTTCGGCCGCTACAACGTGGCGGTCCATGGGATCACTGCGTGGGACGTGGTCGGCGCACCGGCCTGGGACGTCGTCTACACGAAGGTTGCCGAGTTCGCCGGCGGGGACACGCTCGTCGCGCACAACGCGTCCTTCGACCGCTCGGTGCTGACGCAGGCGAGCGAGGCGTACGGGATCTCCGTGCCGCGGTCGCGGTGGCTGTGCACGCGTGACACGGCGCGGTCCGTGCTGGACCTCCCGTCCTACAAGCTGCCTGACGTCTCACGAGCGCTGAACATCGCCGCTCACGACCATCACGACGCCGGGGCTGACGCGCGGCAGTGTGCGCTCGTGCTCGTCGAGCTCTGCCGCCGACTGGGTCCGAACGGGTTGGGCCTGATGCGGCAGCACGTCAGGACATGGTGAGCGGGGGATCCGTTACGTCTCGTCGCCGTCGATCTTTGACCCCCTGGTCGAGGATGTAGCCCGTACTCACCGCGGGATCTGGAGTTGTGCCCGGGTTGAATGATGTGAGGGCAACGGTTTGCGATGATGCGCGCCCAGCGGATCGAGCACGTGGGAGCTCGGGCACGGGCAGGTTGGACGTCGTGACTGTCGATGGATTGACACGCGAGTCGCTCGTCGCCACGGACGATGGTCGCTGGAGCCGCGGCGCCGCCAGCATCCAGGACCGGCTGACACAACGCGGGGTCCGGCACGCACGCATCGAGATCCGTTCGGGCCGCCACGACTTCCCCCATACCGCCCGCACCACGGCGTACGACTTTCTCACCGCCACACTGCACGGGGTCGAAAACCCGTGACCGGCAACGACTCGACGCGCCTTGTCATCCTGCGCGGCCCCTCCGGATCAGGGAAGTCCACCGTCGCGCGTGAACTGCGTGAGCGGATGGGCCGTGGCACAGCACTCATCGAGCAGGACTACGTGCGCAGGAAGCTGCTGTGGGAGAAGGACACCCCTGGTGCCGTCAACATCTCGATGATCGACACGCTGTCCCGCCACGCACTCGACGCTGGGTGCAGCGTCGTGATGGAGGGCATCCTGCACGAGGTGAGGTACGGCGGCATGCTTCGGGCTCTCGTCGCCGACCACCAGGGCATCAGTGTGGCTGCGTACCTCGATGTGCCGTTCGACGAGACACTACGGAGGCACGCCGGCCGCCCCCAAGCTGCGGAGTTCACGCCCGAACTCATGGCCCAGTGGTGGGCGGAGGACGACCGCCTCCGCGTCGCGGGGGAGATAGTCATCGGACCACGGACCGCTGCCCAAGAGATCGTCGACCGGCTCCTCAAGGCCCAGCTTGGGCTTGTGCCTGAGGGTGATTGCCGACGCGGAGAAGGACCGGTGCAGCGCAAATGGCTCGGATCGTGACCGGCTCCGTCGGTATGGTCGTGGCATGCCGCTTGTTCGCATCGAGATCTCCGTCGATGGGCGCGACGAGGCTCGCCGGATCATGGCGCGCTTCGCCGACGGCAAGACGGACCCGGTCATCGAGCAGGAAGTCCTGGCCGCTGTCTGGAAGCAGGGCCGTGTGCCGCGCGGCCGGCCGGTCTGCCTGGGCATGACCAACGGGCGGCCGGTGCACCTCAAGTTCGACGTCGATGTGACGCCCGAGATCAGATAGCGCCCGTCCCGGACTGATGCCAGCCCCACGGGTTCTTGTCGGTCGTCCCGAAGACAGGGTCAGTCGGCCTGCCTACTGGTTTTCGTGGTGTGGGCGCGGCCGTGTCGTCCCACGGACGCCACCAGGAGGGCGAGGAGCTCTTCAACACGACCGCCGGCGGCGTGGTCGAGCACCCGGAGTCGGGGGAGGCGGTCTGGTGCGACGAAACGGGTGGGACCTGCCGACGCTGGAACGGGCGGCAGCGCCGCCTCATCACGCTCACCGACCCCACCACCTCTGCGGTGTTCATCCTCGACGTCGTGACCGGTCACGCGAGGTCCCGCCCGCCGCCATGGATGTGGGCGGGCGCGGCGATGCTGGCGGTGCAGCTCAGCTCGGCGCTCGCGATCGGGCAGCGCCACCTGAGACGATGACCTGCGGTTATGTCTCAGACGTCCGATGTCGGCGCGTCCAAGTCCCGGCCCGGCCGACCCGGGGAGACGACCGCACCGGATCGAGGCACGAACCGGTGCGGTCGCCGGGCTCGCGAGGTGCGCGACCGGAGACGCCGCCGTCGCGCCGCTTCCAGCCCTCCAGAATGCATGAAGCCCAGGCCAGAAACTTATCCTGACCTGGGCTTCCGCGCTCTGAGCGGGCGACGGGAATCGAACCCGCGTATTTAGTTTGGAAGCCCTGCCGGATGGCGATCGGATGATGCGGGCCAAACGGCCAAAAGTGGCCGCTGACCTGGTCTTATTGTAATGCTGGAGTGGGTCCGTGTGGGGTCGGGACTGGCCCTTATTGGCCCTAACTAGGGCCAGTTTGGCGGAAGTTAGGGCCAATAAGGGCCAGTCCCGCGAGCCTCCGTCGACGGCTGGCCGGTGTCCAGCCCGGCTAGGACCGCAAGGAGGCCAACGAGGGTTCCAGAACCCAGCACGTCTCTGGTCTGGATGAGCCCGGAGATTCGTGTCAGGGGAACCCACGCGATCAGGGCTGCCTCTTCGGCGTCCGTCGGCTCGCCGATCTGCTCGGCGCCATGGAAGACGAAGACCTCATGCGGCGTGTCGACCATCCCGGGCATCGGCTGGAAGCCCGCGACCGGACGTCCCTCACCACGGGGCTTCCACCCTGTCTCCTCGATCGTCTCCCGTACGGCAGCAACCTGGGGCGTCTCGCCGCTTCCGACGATCCCACCCGGGGCATCCCAGCCGATCTGGTCCGTAGCGAACCGGTGGCGCCGCATCAGCAGCACGTGGTCGCCGGCGTCATTCAAGATGATCGCGGTGGCCACCGTCTGGAGCCGCACCACGTGGTGCCAGAACCGGTGGCCGTCGGGCGGTTCGATCTCCACCTGGACGAGTCGAACCCACGGGTTGTCGTAAACCACCCGCTCCCCGAACACCTGCGTCAGCGGCACACCGGCATTGTCTTCGCTCACGCGGTCACTCTGACACGGCAGTGACAGCAGCTTCATCGCCCACCCACCTTGCCGATTGGGCCACACCTAATGCAGATCGAGGTACGTAGGCGAGCGATCGCGTTCAGCAGCAACAGGACTCGGACAACCCTCCTGCCGCAGGCGGCCAGCCGCGAACCTATTTGCACGGCGAGGCACCCCCTTCGATGACGCATGGCGTCGACGTCACGAGGCCGCCAGCCCTGCCTCAGGGGAGTGTGCCTCGTGGCGCGTCCCGTGAATCAGGGGCATGCCAGGGGACTCACGCCCATGTTCCGCGGCCTCGGCAGCGCAGCCACGGTCGCTAGCGGCGCGTCGACTTACGGGCACGCGACGGCGGAGACGAGACCGTGCGACTGAGATGGCACTACGACTGCGCGGCCAGGGCAGCCGAGCGGATGGAAAGCGGGTCCCGCGGACCGCCCGACATCGGGTCACGCCTCTTGCAGATCGAGGCCCTAGAGCAATTTAGCCCGCCTTGGGTGCGGGCTGCACACCTCGTGTTGAGGAGGTGTGCGGCGTATGGCTGTGACGATTGCCGTGATGTCGGGCGGGGACGGGTATTCGTACTTCATGAGGTCGGTCGCGGCCGGTGATGGTGACCGGTCGATGAGTACCCCGTTGACGCGGTACTACACCGAGACGGGCACGCCGCCCGGCCGGTGGATGGGTTCCGGTGTCGTGAGCCTGGGCTCGAACGAGCTGGGGCGCCTGCTCGTGGGGGACATGGTGACCGAGGAACAGATGGCCCGGTTGGCGGGCAAAGCCCTGGACCCGATCACGGGGGAACGGCTCGGCCGCGCCTACCCGGTGTACGGACCCAACGCGGGCGGTAAGTCTCGGCGTGCGGTGGCGGGGTATGACTTCTCGTTCGCGCTGCCGAAGTCGGCCTCGATCTTGTGGGGTGTGGCCGATGCCGGGGTCCAGGAACAGATCGTGGCGATCCACCACGCGGCGGTGGCCGAGGTCTTCGCGTTCATGGAACGCGAGCTGGCCGCGACCCGGACCGGAGCGTCTGTCGTCGGGAACGCGACAAGCGCGGCAGGGGAGGGCGGCGCGGTGGCGCAGGTCGGTGTCACCGGCCTGATTGGCATGGCGTTCGATCACTGGGACTCACGGACCAATGACCCGCACCTGCACACCCACGTCGTGGTCTCCAACAAGGTCAAGACCGTCCTGGACGGGAAGTGGCGGTCTTTGGACGGGCGGGGGCTGCACGCCGCGACGGTCGCGATGTCGGAGCTGCACGAAGCAATCGTGATGGACCACCTGACCCGCACCTTGGGTGTCGGGTGGGAGCTGCGGCCCAGGGCCGGGCAGGGCCGCAACCCGGGCTGGTCGATCAAGGGCGTTCCGGATGGTCTGATGGTGGCGTTCTCGCGCCGGTCGGTACAGGTCAACACTCGCGCTGACGAGCTGATCGCGGAGCACGTCGCGAAGTACGGGCGACGCCCCAGCAGGCCCACGATCAACAAGTACCGGCAGCGGGCCAGCCGCGAGACCCGCCCGGACAAGACGCACCACTCTCTGGCCGATCTGGCCAGAGCGTGGCGGCTGCATACTGCCCAGATCCTGGGCCGCGACCCCGGTACGTGGGCCAGCGACCTCGTGTCCAAGGCGCCGCCTCGAGTGCTGCGAGCCGATGACGTCCCCCTGGACTTGATCGATGACCTTGCCCAGATGGTGGTGGTCGTGGTTTCGGAGAAGCGACCGACGTGGCGGCGCTGGAACCTGTACACCGAAGCGGCCCGGCAGACCAAGGCTCTGCGGTTCGCCTCCGCGGATGACCGGATAGCTGTGCTCGCGGCGATCACGGACCGGGCCGAGGGCGGCTCGGTGCGGTTGACGCCGCACGACCTGGCCGTCACCCCTGAGGAGTTCCGCCGCCCAGACGGAAGCAGCATCTTGCGACCGAAGGACTCAGCCCTCTACTCCTCGCAAGCCCTGCTGGACGCCGAAGCACGACTCCTGGACCGGGCCGGCACCCGCACGGGCCCGACCATCAGCCTGGACGCGGTCGAACACGCCACCACCACGGGCGGTCCCGATGAGCGGACGTGGGTGGTCTCAGGCGAGCAGGCTGAAGCCATCGCCCGTGTTGCCGTCTCGGCTCGGCAGGTGGACCTGCTGGTCGGCCCGGCAGGAACCGGGAAGACGACCACCATGCGCGCCCTGCGCGCCGCATGGGAGCACGAGCACGGCCCCGAGTCCGTCGTCGGGCTCGCGCCGTCGGCGGCTGCCGCAGCGGTCCTAGCCGATGATCTGGGGATCGCGTGCGAGAACACGGCCAAGTGGCTCTACGACCACGTCCACCAAGCCGCCGTATTCCAGCCGGGGCAGCTGGTCATCGTCGATGAGGCCACGCTCGCCGGGACCCTGACCCTGGACCGCATCACCGCACACGCCGCCGAGGTAGGGGCGAAGGTGCTGCTGGTCGGTGACCCGGCCCAGCTCCAGGCCGTCGAGGCCGGCGGAGCGTTCGCACTGCTCGCCGCCAGCCGGGAGGCCGAAGACGGGGTGCCGGAACTGACCGAGGTGCACCGGTTCACTCACACGTGGGAGAAGCACGCCTCCCTCGCGCTACGCCACGGACACGATGAAGCGATCGACGCCTACATGGACCACGGGCGGGTCCGCGACGGCGACGCACAGGACATGGTCGAGACCGCATACGTCGCGTGGCAGGACGACCTCGCCGACGGCAAGACCTCCGTGCTCGTAGCCTCGGACAGCGAGACCGTCCGGGCGGTCAACGAACGCGCCCGCGCCGAACGACTCCGGACCGGAGCCACCGACCCCGGCCGGACCGTGCGCCTCGCTGACGAACTCGAAGCTTCAGCGGGGGACCGGGTCATCACCCGGCGCAACGACCGCCGCCTGCGCACCAGAAACGGCTCATGGGTGCGCAACGGCGACCGATGGACCCTCGTGAAGGTCCGTAGTGACGGTTCGGTCGTCGTACGCCGACCCGATGCCGAGTACGGCAACACGGTCGTGCTCCCCGCGGCGTACGCGGCCGAGCACCTGGACCTCGGCTACGCGGTGACCACCCACCGCGCCCAAGGGCTCACGGTCGACACCAGCCACCTCATCACTGGGCCAGGCATGACCCGGGAGAACTTGTACGTCGGCCTGACCCGTGGCCGGGAGAACAACACCGCCTACGTCATCACCGACACTCCCGTCGAGATCACGTCAGACGACCACGAGGACCCCACACCCCGGAGCATCCTGGCCGGGATCGTCCGCACGGTCGGAGCCGAGAAGTCCGCGACCCAGGTCGGCAAGGACGAGGCGGAGCGGTGGGGGTCGGTCGCGCAACTCGCCGCCGAGTACGAAACCCTCGCCGCAGCTTCACAGCGCGACCGCTGGACCAGACTGCTTCACCACAGCGGGCTCTCACCCCAGGACGCGGACCAGGTCATCACGGCGCCCGCGTTCGGCGCCCTGACCGCAGAGCTGCGTCGAGCGGAAGCAGACGGGCACGACGTCGAACAGATGCTGCCCTGGCTGGTGGCCCAGCGTGCTCTGGGCGACGCCGACGACCCAGCAGCCGTCCTGCACCACCGCCTCGCCACCACCGCTGCCCAGCCCGCTCACTCCGATGGGCTGACCATCCAACGACCCACACCCCGCCGGATCGCCGGACTCATCCCCGAAGCCGCCGGACCCATGACAGACGAATACCGGCAGGCGCTCCAGCAGCGGGAGGCGCTGATCGAGCAACGCGTCACCGACCTCGTCCAACGCGCCACGCGCGACCATGAATCCTGGCTCCCCAGACTTGGCACCGAACCAGGCGACACCGGAGCCCGGCATACCTGGCATGCCGCCGTTCGCTTGATCGCCGCCTACCGCGACCGTTACGGCATCACAAGCAGCGCGCCACTCGGAACCGACTCGGTTTCTACAGATACTCAGGCGGTCGACGCCGCGCGCGCTGCCGCTGCACTGCGACGTCCGGCCAGAACTACGCAGACGACATTCCGACGCGACGACAGCCCCGGCCGTAGACGCGAAACCGGAGTGACGCTCTGAATGCCGATCCGACCAGTCGCGCCCTCGAAGCCCTGACTGCCGCATCGATCACCAGTCGCGGTGTCCGGGCGTGAGCCGGGCGAGTCGCCGCCGGCCATGCTTCGCCGACAGACCCAAGAAGAGCCGTGGCAGTGCTGCCCGAGGTGCCATCGATGCAGGGCGCCAGCTCCGGTCGTGTACTTCGAGGTATGGCAACGCGGCGATGTCATCCTTGAGGCATGGCGGCTGATTCATGGAGTCCGGACTGGCGCAGATTGGACTGCCTTGCCGGCTGCGGTGAGGTGGTCAAACGGGCCCGCCACTCGTGGGTGGAGATAGGCGGTACCCGCTCGGGTCGCTGGTTGATTGGGACGCGCGTCGACGTGGGCCGCATGTTCGCGGACCCTCTGCCTCCGCCGAACGACGAGCAGCTGTACATGCTGGGCGTGGCGCACAGCTCCTGTCTCCCGACCGCGGTTGCGCTTCTCCGCGCACGCAGTACCCAACTGGCTGACGACCTGACCGAGATGGACGTCGAGCCGATCATCGGCGGCCGCGTGCACGAGAACTGGCTGCCGGCTCCGCCGGGTCGCTGCCCTTTCTGCTTGGACCCAGAGGCGCAGTTCACGGACGAGGACATCTACCCTAAGTGGCTCGTGCGCGAGATGGAGCAGCACGGTATTCGGAGCACAGACCCGAGGCAGCGGCGTATCAGCTGGCCCACGACACCTGTCTGCCAGCGCTGCAACAACACGTGGATGTCGGTTCTTGAGAACGACGTCAAGGCCGTCCTCATCCCGCTGTTCCACCAGGTGAGATCGCTCGACGAGCACGCCCAAGGTCGACTCGCTCTGTGGGCGGCCAAGATGGCCGTCCTCATGGACGTGGCGAGCGGCAACATCGTTCCGCATGGAGCCGGCCAGGGTCTGGAGATCTATCGCCGACCGCATCACGGCATGCATGTCTGGATCGCGGCCTACCACGACACGAATCCCTTGGCTTTTGTATCGCGCCCGATCTACATGCCCGGGAACGATCGGAAGAACGCGTTTCTCGGCCTGTGTGTCACGTTCTCAGTCGTCAAAGTTGCGTTTCAGGTCTTCATCCCCTTCTCCGACGGGGATCTCTCGCCCCTTGAGGACTTTCACGGCTCTGTCCTGCAGATATGGCCCCCCATTAGTACCCTGCTGGACTGGCCACCTCCGTTCCGGTTCGATCAGACCTCTGTCCAGGCACTCGCAGTGAGAATCAACGACAACCGCGAAGACGTGACGATGGAGGTGAACCTCAGCGCGGCGGAACGGGTGAAACGAGCGCCTTCGGAAGGTCAGGGGTGAAACTCGTGTCATGTGCGGTCCTGGGACTGACGAGATCAGCGCGTCGACCTGGTCGCCGTCGGTCAACTCCGGGTCGCGCGTGGCGTCCAACTGTTGAGCGGGTAGCAGCAGCGCGATCTCTGGAGACGTCGTCCTACAGGGATGCCGGTGTCGGTGGCAGACCGTACGCTTCCCGACATGACGGACTGGGCGGCACTAATACGGGACGACCCTGACAAGGCCGCGCGGGAGTTGCATAGGGGCGCTGAGCGAGGGCTCGCCGTCGCTGCCGCCCGCCCAGGCTTCGCCGAGGTGGGTGAAGCCCTGACCAAATTACACACCGCACTCGTGGCCTCTATGTGGGTCGGTGAGTTTCCGCTCGTAGAGGGCTCGGTGCTGGTGCCGCGACGCGGAGCACGCGGCGATAGCTGGGACCGAACGTGCATCAATGTCAACGGAGACAACCGCCTGGTCCTCGAGGTGGCGGACGGGTATGCCACCGCGGTTCGCGACCATGTGCTCGGCCTTGGTCGGGTGGCCGAAGCGGGTGGCCCCTCGCGCTCCCTGCTCGCCCTGGCCCGAGTCCTGCTCGACGCATCGGTACATCTCGACTTCCTGCTCAACGATTCGATAGACGAACGAGAACGCTGTCTCCGCGCGGCAAATATCCGACTGGAGGCACTGCGACAGGAGGTTGCTGACGCACGTGACGACGTCGAAGAGCGCAACGACGCAGAAGGCGAGCGCGATCTGCTCATCGCAGCAGCACTCAAAGACGGGTTCGAACGAGGCACAATGACCGACAAGAAGACCGGGAAACAAAAAGAGACCTGGTTCCTGCATCCGCGCCATCGGCTCGACGACGTCCTTCGCGACGCCGTCGGCGGCGGCCACCAGGACTCATGGAGGGTCTTGTCGTCAGCAGTCCATGCGCAAGAGCGCCCTGTGTTGCGTTTCGCCCTTGGCCTCGGCCGAGTCTCGGCCGGTCCTCACGCGAATTCCATGGTCATTGCCCACCTGATGATCCCGATTATCCTTGCTACTGAGGCGATCAAGGTAGTTGAGAGCTATTACGGACCTGCCGGGCCACCGGTCGATCAAGGCATCGTGAACCGGGCCCTCGAAATCGGATCTTTCGCCGCAGGCATGCGGGACGAGGAAATCCGACGGCATCTGGGGTTCGACCAGTGAACACACTTGCATTCGACGCGCCACGGTCCTGGCGCGGGCACTGGGGTATTCCGGGCGGCGAAACGGAATATGCGGGAGTCCTCTCGTACGATCCCCGGGACGGGCTACGGCTGGAACTGGTCGGCATCTTGCCGTCAGGCCGTCAGATTGAACTCCCGTCAGGTCTTGTCGCGACGGTGCCGGATGATGGAATATTCGAGGTTCTGGTCGGCGTGGTAGACGGGCGACCTATCACGCTCCTTGACTGTGTCTCGCAACGAACGCAGGGAGTACCGTTTGGCAGCGGCAGCGGGGGTGAACAGGACCTCTCAGTCGCCTTCGCGCTCTTTGGCATCCGCCTCGAGACGGCGGATGAAACGGCTTTTGACCGTGTCGACTCGCGAATTGAAGGGCTTACGGCGTGGGCAGGGCAGTCGGCAATCACGATTTCTTCAACCAGGGGAAAGCCAGATAACGTCGGAATGCTTCTTCCTGACGCTCAGGTGGCGCAGGTTGGCGACGAAACCTATCGAATTGACCACTGGGCGCTCGGCTTCAATCCGGTGCACCGTGCTGATGGCACATCTGTCGGGGTCCGTCACGAGGCGCACCTCACAATCGACGCCAAAGCGCCAGCGGCATGGAAAGAACTGCACACCAAAGCTGGGCAGGTCGTCGAACTAGTTTCACTTGCGCGGCGCGCCCGAGCGGGATTCTTGTCGTTTCGGATCCGTCGCGCAGAAAAGGGCACCAGCCGCTCCGCGCCGGCTTGGGTAGACGTGCTTTGGAATCAACGAGTCAGTGCGCCCAACGATGGCCGCGTTGCCTTCACGTCGGCCGAGATAGGGTTCCAAAATCTCATGGTGACGTGGTTAGCCCGGCGAACGGACCTTATCAACGCCACCGATTTAGTCCAGGCGGTCTGGGACAATGGGGGGTACCTGGAGTCCTCCGTCCTAGCCGTGGCTACCGCCGTCGAGTCACTTGGTTCTACCTACGACCTTCCCCGGAAGATGCCGGATGGAGAATTCAAGCAACTGATTGCTGAAGTGGTCGCAGCAGCACCCCTGGACCAACAGGGCTGGTTGCGTGGGGCCCTCAGCGGGATGAACGGACCGTCTCTTAGGGGCAAGGCGTTGGCCATCGCGAACCGGCTTCCGAAACCAGTGCAGGACCAATTACTTCCATCCCCAGAGATATGGGCCCGGAAACTGGTACGCGCACGAAACGACCTGAGCCATTCAGGAAATACCAAGGCTACATGGGAGGTCCTGGCGTCACTGCGCCAGGTCACGTCAGCGGTCATCTACCTAGCGCTTCTCACTGAACTGGGCTTATCAGACGAGCAGGTTGGGTCCGCGCTCGACACCGACCCCTATCTTCGGTACGCATGCCGACGGGCGGCCCGTGATCTTGGCCCTGTCCTTTGAGCAGGTGGTTGTGACGTACCGATCAGGTGATGTCCTGGATGAGGACTGGTCTAGCGAGCAGAATGGACGCGGTTCCGATCCCTGCATCGGGCTGGACGTCAGTGGTGATGGCGACGATCCGAGCGTCGTGGACGCGGTCGTGGATCCAGGTTGTTGGGGCGCCTGGGAGGGCCAGCTCGTGTGAGGCTCGCGTGGTCTGCCCCCAGGCGAACTGTGCACGTTCGCCGGGTTTCGGGAAGTAGGCATCCTCATAGTCATGGATGTGCTGGTCGACCGCTGGGCCGTCGAGCCCAAGCTCGGCAGCGACGATCCGGGACAGGCAAGCCGGGTCAGACGGGTAGTCGTGGCCGATCTCGCTGAGGTGGCGTGGCTGCCAGCGTCGCGTGGCGAGGTTGTCGAGCGAACCAACCAGTACCAGTTCGCGCGGCGCAGCCTTGTTGCGGCCGAGGACGGTGCTGTGGGCCCAGAAGGCGGAAAGGTGGGCGCGGCCGGCGAAGAAGAGGAAGGGCATCACGCCAACGCCCAGGCTGGAGACTCGCACATCGAGCAACTGGCCTTGGTGACCAGCTTGGTGCGGATCCCGTAGGACATGACGCCGACGACGCTTGCTTACCCGCAGCGCCCGGTCGACATTATCGGTGAAACCAGCCTCGACCGTGCTCTCGACCGCACCAGTCACGATGCGTTCCAGTCCGAACTTGCGCACGGTCTGCGTCACGCGACTGTTCTCGATCTCGTGCAACGCGCGAGTGGACTCGTAAAGCGCCATGGGGCGGCACCCTTCTCGGTGATGGAGGCTCGCGAGCGAAGCACTCGGTTGCGGTCGACATCGTGCCAGGGGACACCGACACCAGGCCCGACGTAGGGCGCGCGGGAACTGCGCCGACGAAAAAGAACGCTCGGATCGCGGATCGTGGCTGTTGCACGCCCCATCAGGGGTGCTCGGTCGAGGGGCCGCAACCGAGGTGAACTGGAGGCGTGGAAGGGCGAGATGTATCAGCGTGTGGTCGGCGTCGTTAGGAACACGCGAGAGTTCTGTGCGGCCAGCTCGCCTGTCGTAGAGCGCTGCATGATCTGGTGCCCACCCGGTCAGCGGCATGTCGTAGCACGGTGGGTGATCTTCCCTGGCGCTCATGGAGTGACACCAGCGGTCGAGTTACTGTCCGTCTGTGCGGGCGCCGATCAATGAAGCGACAGGCACTTCGGGTGAGACCGAGGTGCACGGGGAGTTCGAGCGGCTCGGCTGGGCCGCGGTCCACGACAGCCGGCATGACACTGGAACGGACCTGTTCCTACGGCCGCGTGATGCGCGGCGGTTCGAGTTGGGCGTCGTAATGGGTGCGCAGGTCAAGACGGGCCCATCGTTCTTTCGAACGCCACGCACCGATGACGCCGGCAGTATTGACGGCTGGTGGTACGCGGAGTCGGATCGAAAGCACTTCGACCTCTGGTTGAACCATGCACTTCCGCACGTCGTGATCCTGCGAGATCAGAAGACCGACACGTCGTACTGGGCGCATGTGAGGGATGACGCGGTCATACCCACCGGCAAGGGCGCGAAGATATTCGTCCCGATCGTGAACACGATCGATGTCGAACACAATGACGAGCTATTGAAAATCGCCATGACGCAAGGCTCCTCAATGGGGCTGGAGGGCAGCGCCTGGAACCAAGCCTCGGTCTTGCCTCGGGATCGGCTGCGGTACGCCCTGATCGCGCCTCGTGTCATATCGCCCCATCCGAACCGCGGCGCTGTCGACGTCGATGGGGCAGAAGGGCTGGCCGGACAGGTCCTCTGCCGACGCGAGCTGAACTTCCAACTCGGCAGAGAGACTTCCGCAGTTCCTCCCGAGGAAAGATCGATGGGCTGGTACGGCCCGAACCTTGACGAGGCCAGCCGATCAACGCAGTGGGCGTGGCGGGCCACCGCAGCGCTGCACAATTGGATCGTCTCATTCGATCTGGAGTCCGTCGCAGCGCTTTTCGAAGTGGCGACGACCGATGAAGAAACTGCGGCTGCGGCTGCCATGCTTGCAGGAGTCCACCTTGAAGGTGGCGCACCTGACAGGGCTTTGGAAGTCCTTGATGTGGCGCTTGGCGCCGATACCGCGTGGCCCGCAGATCACGCTTGGCTGCAGGCACTCCGGGCGTGGTCTCTACTGGAAATCGGGAAGCGCGAGCAAGCAATCGATGCGGCATTCACCGTCCTCAAAACTAGGCAGGGAATGCCGACCGATTTGACAGTTGCAGCACTCGCCGGGTCGGCGACTAATGTCCTGTTCAGTGCATCGGGTTGGCATGGGTCGCCTTCGAATCGTTCACCGTCAGAGGACCAACCAAAGGCAACCCTAGGTGAATTGATCGGAAACAGCGATACGGCCGTGAGTTGGTGGAGGTCCCAACTGCTGGCGTGGGCGCTTCCTCATGAAATTGACGGAGTGTTCAAGAAATGGGCCAACGACAAGTCGATCAGCTTCGCCGGTGCCGACAGTGTTCACACCCATCTGCGCTCCGCTTCCCTGATCTCCATTTTCTCGGCTGACGGACCGGCGTGGGGCGACGCAATAGCCTTGCTTGCAAAACATCTCCTTGCGGCAGGTGCGGAGGACGAGACGGCCACCCTCCTAGCTGCATTGCGGCACGGCGCAACTCCCCACGAAGTCGAACTCGCAGTATCGAATGTAGTACGGGAGGGGCCCGCGACAGCCGCGCGGGACGCGGCCGCAAGGATCGATCCTGCCCGATCGACATCCTCGACAGCGGCGGCCGACTTAGCGGTAATCCGGGCGGCGGGGCCAGTGCTCGACCCGCAGCAAGCAGATGACTTGTGTCATTGGATTATTGAAGAGCTGAGCGACCCCAGTGACTATCGCACCAGAGTGGGAGAAACTTTCTGGGTTGAACATGAGTTGACGAATACGCTTCGGCAAGTCGTGGGAGCCGCAAGCGACGAAGGGGCTCGCCGGGTCGTCGACTTCCTCGTCTCCGCCGATCATGATCAGAACCTCTTGGTCCAGCAAGAACTGGCACGGGCGATACGCAATGTGCCACTGGACGCATGGACCCCAGACGATCTAATGCGCGCGGCCCAGGCATACGAAGAGTCGACAGGCGAGATGCGTTCTGCGTTTCAGCGAGTCCTATGGAAGCACAACGAAAAAGTCCGTGCCGACGTGATAGAGGAGGCCTCCTCCGGAGCGACGGGCGCGCTTAACGGCGTCAGTGACGTCGAGGATCTTCCGAGGGGCGCTTGTATTGCACTGATAAGTGCCTTGGCAGATGAGACGACGAAACTGTGCGAAGGTCTGGCCACCGGTCAGCCTCTCGGATCCAGAAGTGTCTCGAGTCTCGTGTTAATGAATTTGTGGCACCCGGATCATGCTCAATGGGATCCGGTGATCCAAGCATTGCGCGAGGAACGTTTATTCGCCGTCAACATCGAGGCTGCGCTGCGACTTATCGCAGATCGGAGTGACAGGATTCCCGTGGGGGTGTCTGATTCTCTGATTGAAGCAGTGCGTCCCGTCCTTTATCGGGATCCGGACCGATTCGGCGATGCCCGCGGAGCCGCGTTCGAGGCAGGGCCCCGGCAAAGTCATGACTGTAGGAGTGCGTGGATGGGCCGGTCGATGTCTCTGGCGTGATGGCGCAGGGCTTGGGCG
>NZ_BAAGRP010000069.1:0-86635 GCF_054782895.1 Promicromonospora xylanilytica | reverse complement strand
CCATCGAGTACGAGACCATCATGAACCCGACCGTCAGCCTGGCGGCCTAAACCCAGCTGTCACCTATCGGCGCACCAGTCCCTGGTGCCGTCCTGGACGGCTGGTGTGATGTGGTCGAGGTGGCGGATGGGTGCGTCGCACCAGGAGGTGCGGCAGATGCCCTGGTCGCGTACGCGGAGCAGGTCGGCGAGCCCGTCGGTGAAGAAGCGTCGTTTGCTGCTCGTGCCGACCAGGTTCCCGGTGTTCGTGCTGTAGACGGCGCGGAGCCAGGCGGCGTCCAGGTCCAGGCCGTTCGCGACCAGGTTGCGGGCGATGTCCGCGGGGATGCTCCCGTGTCCCGCGCCGGTGTCGTCCAGCACGACGGCGGGTTCGTGCCCACCGGCCAGCAGTGCCTGGTCGGAGACGACGAGGTGCACCGTGACCGGGATGTCCCCGGCGTGCTCCTGGCCCGTGACGCGTTCGACGAGGGTGTCGGCCATGATCTGCCCGACCCGCCGCTCATCGCCGGCGTGCCGGGCGGTCTCCGCGGCGAGCTTCAGCGCCGCGTACGCCTGTACACCCTGCGCGACGGGGAGCAGCGCGGTCAGGTACGTCATCGTGTCCGGGGCGGGGCGCAGGGTCACGCACCGGTCCGCTGCTGCTCTCACGGCCCGCCGGACCAGGGCGGCCGGGTCGATCCGGCCCACGTGCTCCTTGATCAGGCCGACCAGGCGCCTCGTGCCGACACCCTCGAGCACTGCCGGGTCCGCGCACAGCAGCTCGTCCACAGCCTGCCGGCCGGCCAGGCTCAGGCACGTGGTCTCCTTGACCAGCAACGTCGCCCGTTCCGCGGACAGCCAGCCCGCACGCAGGGCGTCGAGGGTGTGGGGCATCTCGGTGTGCCACACGTGCGCGACCGCGAGCAGCGACCGTGCCCGGTGCGGCGAGACCCGCAGCGCGAGACCGGTCTGCTGGGCCACGTCCCGCTCCGCGTCCCGGACCGCGGACCGGACCGTGACCGGGACCTGCCGGCCCCGAGCGTCGTGCACGGTGCCACCCGAGGCCAGCGCCTCCTCCTTCGCGGCCCGGACCTCCTCGTCACGCAGATCGACCAGCACCCGCGACTGCGCGGCCACGACACCCGCAGCCAGGTCCTCCAAGGCACGCAAGACCGCGACCCGTGCAGCGGCGTCGGCCGGACCAGAACCCGACACCAACCACCCGTGCACGGCCGCGACCGCCTCCGCCGTCACCGCACCCGCGAGCGGGCCGGCGTCGGAACCGGTGTCAGAGACCCGTGCCAGGCTCACACCAACCGCGCGCTGGGCATCACCGCCCGGCACAGCCGGCAGCACGCCACCGACCACCGGCCCTCGCGAACCACTCTCCCTGAACATGCCACCATCATATGGTACACCTGTTCGATTTGCCTCTCGAAGAGGCACATCGCCCGGACCGCGGATGGGCCGTCCTGGACGGAACAGAGCCGGAGATCGACGGCCGACCGACAGGCGCCCGACACCCGAGGTTCACGCGCGTGCCTCCGGGTCGCGCCACCCTGTGGCGTCACCACGCTCTGCCGCAGGAGGAACCATGCCCCATCCGTTCCGTGCCACTGATCTGCCCACCTGGGCCGATCCGTCTGTGCCGGCCTCGTCCCTGGACCCCCAGGGCGCCTCACGCCGCACCTTCCTGCGCCTCGGCATGGCCGGTGGACTCGCGCTCGCCGGCGGCGCCCACGCCGGCGGCGCCGCCGCCTCGGGCCGCCCCGGCGACCCGCAGCTCGCGTGGCTCGTCGGCGACCACCACGTGCACACCCGCTACAGCCACGACGCCAAGTACGACTTCGACCAGCTCGCCACGAAGGGCGCGGAGCTCGGCCTGGACTGGATGGTCTTCACGGAACACAGCAACCACGGACACCGCGACAAGGGGGCTGCCGCGGAGCACGCGGAGATCATGGCGGCGCGGGCCCGTCACCCGCGTCAGCTGATCTTCCAGGGCCTCGAGTGGTACATCCCCGCTGCCGAGCACGGCACCGTGTTCGGCGCGCCCGGCCCGTACGAGGTCGAGCTGCTGCGCGAGTTCGAGCGCAGGTGGGACGCCAAGCTCAACGGCTGGGACGCCGACCTGCCCGAGAACGAGCAGCGCGCGGTGCAGGCGCTGCGCTGGCTCGCCGCCCAGAAGGCGAACGGCTACGTCGATGACGTGCTGGTGCTGGCCAACCATCCGTCCCGGCTCGGCATCGACTCCCCGCACGAGATCCGGGCATGGCGCGACGCCGCGCGCGGCGTCCTCATCGGCATGGAGGGCGCGCCGGGCGCCCAGGGCGACGCCGATCCCGCCTGGGTCGCCTACCGCGGCAGCACGCGCGCCCAGCGGGGCGAGTACAACAACGCACCGCGCCCGGACTCCTACTCCGGCTACCCGATCGAGTCCTACCGGACCTTCGGTGGATTCGACTGGATGACCGCCACCGTCGGAGGCATGTGGGACGCGATGCTGGCCGAGGGCACCCAGTTCTCGATCACGTCCAACTCCGACAACCACCGCACCATCTGGGACACCTGGCGCGACGGCGACATGCCGCCCGGGGAGAACTTCGACTCCCTGGGCTGGAAGCCGTCCCCCGTCGACACCGGGACGCCTCAGCCGGGGAGCGACTTCTGGCCGGGCGAGTTCAGCCGCACCCACGTGGGCGTGACCCGGCACGGCTACCTCGACGTCATGGACGGCCTGCGGCGCGGCCGGGTCTGGGTGGACCACGGGCACCTCGTGGACGCGCTCGACGTCCGCCTCGTCGGCGCCCGCGGCGGTCGTGGCAACGGCACCACACTCGGCGGCCGGCTCGCCGTGGAGCGCGGGACCTCGGTCGAGCTGACGATCAAGGTGCGCAGCGCGCACCGGCCCAACCCGCACGGGGTGCTGCCTCGACTCGCCCATCTCGACGTGATCCGGGGCGCCGTCACGGGCCCCTCGGCCGACCGGGACAGCTGGCGCGCACCGGACACGCGGGTCGTCGAGCAGATCGACACCAGCAGCCGGTCCGGCACCTACAACCTGCGCATCCCGCTCGGCCGCATCACCGAGTCCTGCTACATCCGCCTGCGTGGCAGCGACGGCAACCGCCACGGCGCCGGGTTCCTGGGAGCGTCGATCGATCCGGCGGGACCACTGCCGCACGCCGACAACGACGGCGACCCGTGGGCGGACACGTGGCTCTACACGAACCCGATCTACATCGACGTGCGCTGACCGGGGCCCCCGCATGCGCTAGGTTTCGGTGCCCGACCTGCCCTCTTGCCGATGGAGCACGATGCGCCGCCTGATCACCACGTCCCTGGCCCTTCTGCTCGTGAGCGGGTGCGCAAGCGCCGTGAGCGGCGGACCAGAACCGGCTGCGCCGACACCCCATGCGTCCGGACCCGCCTCCACACCGACACCGTCGACGCCTCAGATGCCGGCCGCTGCCTCGCCATCCGAGGCAGCGCGCCTCGGGCCCGAGGAGGCCGCCGTCCGGTACCTGGAGATCGTCCGCCCGTACAACGAGGCCCTCGAGGCGCTCGAGACGGCGATCAACACGGGGCAGCCCGTCGAGGTCCAGCAGGAGCGGGCGACAGCGACCCTGACAGCGCTCCGCGCGGAGATCAAGGAGCTGCGCGACGCGCGGTGGCCGACCGACGTCGAGCCGCACGTCCTGGCGCTGGCCGACGCGGGCGACGAGGCGGTTCCGTCGTGGGAGGCGGCTATCGCCGCGACGACGTCCGAGAACATGGTCGCCACGGTGCTGGCCGCGCTGGAACATGACGACCAGGGCGCTGCGGACGCGATCCGCCGGCTGCTGGCCCTCGACCAGTACGACGAGAGCGACTACTCCTCGTAGCAGCTCGCCCACCTCCGAGACGCGACAATTCGGTTGTTGCATGACGCGTCAGTAGCGCTACCCTAGGCGTTCCCGAACGACGGCGTCGGGCCGCGACCTGCGTCGATACACGTATCGATCGGGCAGCCCGGGCACTGCCGCCATGGATACGCGAGGCCTGAGGGGGCGTTTGACCAGTGAGGGAACAGCCGAGCGAGCACGAGCCAGGTGCGGCGTTCATCCGCAAGCACGGGGCACGGCTGCGCCGAGCGGCGGATAGCCGCCGCGTCCGCCACGCGTGGACCGGGGTCATCGCCCTCGCGATGACCGGCGGGGTGCTCGTCAGCGCGTCGGCGAGCACGGCGACGTCGACCAGCCCCGTACTGGACACGGCCGAGGGCACCACGGCGGCTCCGGCGCGCGAGCCCACCGACGTCGGGCAGTCCCGTCCGGGCCGCACGAGTCACGAGACGCGAACCGGGACGGACGCCGTCACGGTGGGCCAGGTGCTCGCGGTGCTGGACCGCGCCGAGCGCACCCTGCGGCAGGCGTCGTCGCCCAACCCGCGGGTGGCGCAGGCCGCGGCCGAGCTCGGGATGCTCTACACGACGTACGAGGCCCAGCAGCTCGCGCTCGCCGCGGCCGCCGAGCCCCTCCGGGTGGAGACCGCCCCGGTGGCCGGCCGGGCACGGACGATCCCGGCGACCGAGGCGACGTCGGCGGAACCGGTGTCGCGGGTCGTGGAGAAGACGCCGCAGCAAGCCACCGTTCAACCGGCCCGCGCCGACCATGCCCACTCCCGCGCCGAGCCGCAGGATCCCGGGTACGTCGCCTTCGACGAGGTGGCCGTCGCGGCGATGCGGCTCGCGAACATGCTCGATCCCTCGTCGCCCACCGCGCTCGTCGAGACGCTCCCGGATGCCGAACCGTCGCTGCGCCGCAGCCTGCTGGAGACCGTCGCTGCCTATGGTGAGTCCACCGCCGGGTACGCGAACGGCCGCATCCCCGCCGGCGCGCTGTGCCCGCTGCAGTTCGCGCCCGGTCACCTGCTGCGCTGCGACGCGGCCGAGCGGCTCACGGCGCTCAGCGTCGAGTTCGAGAAGGAGTTCGGCTACCCGATCCCGCTCACCGACTCGTACCGCTCGTACGCCATGCAGGTCGCGGTCCAGGGCAGCAAGCCCCACCTCGCCGCGATCCCCGGCACCTCGAACCACGGCTGGGGCCTCGCGATCGACCTGGACGACCCCGTCGCGGGCGGCAGCTCCCCCGAGTACGTCTGGCTGCGGCTCCACGCGCCCGACTACGGCTGGGACAACCCCTCCTGGGCGCGCCTCGGCGGCGCCAAGCCCGAGCCCTGGCACTTCGAGTTCTTCGCGGCCGGTTCCATCCCCAACCGCGCCATCGACCCGGCCGACGTCGGCACGTGGGCACCCGCGGAACAGGCAGCGCACGGCGATACGAGCCGGGGGTTCCGTCCGGCGTCCGGGCAGAGCCCGTCGAGCACGAGGCCGACGCAGGACAGCGCGGACGAGCACAGGACGGGCGGCGAGACGGGCAGCGGCTCGCAGCCCGCCGACGAGCCGGCGGCGCCCGTCGAGCCGGAGCCGTCGAGGCCCGATCCCGAAGAGCCCGCTGCCGAGAAGCCGTCCGAGCCCGAGCCCACCGACCCGCCCACGAAGGAGCCGGGCAGCGGCTCCGGTGCCATCGACGACACGGTGAAGGCCGTGGACGACACGGTCAACGGGATCGTCACGGGCGTCGGCGACACTGTGGGCGGCCTGCTCGGCGCCGGTGGAACGACGAACGCCACGAGCAACTAGGAACAACGTACGAGTGGGCGCCGCCGGCCGTCCGGCGGCGCCCACCGGCATGCAGGCTTCTTCAGGAAACCTGGTTGGGTCAGCCCTGGTCGAGACCCAGCAGGTCGTCCTCGGTCTCGCGGCGCACCAGCACACGCGAGCCGCCGTCGGACACCGCGACGACGGGCGGCCGCGGGAGCATGTTGTAGTTCGACGCCATGGAACGCCCGTAGGCCCCGGTCGCGGGGACCGCGAGCAGGTCACCCGCCCGCACGTCGGCGGGGAGCCGCACCTCGTGCACCACGATGTCCCCCGACTCGCAGTGCTTGCCCACCACGCGCGCCAGGACCCGTTCGGCCGTGGACGACCGGCCCACGACCTCCGCGTGATACGCCGCCCCGTAGAGAGCTGGGCGGATGTTGTCGCTCATCCCACCGTCGACGGACACGTAGGTACGGGTGAGCTCGGCGCCGTCGTCGCCGGAGACCGTGACCGGCTTGACCGTGCCGACCGTGTAGAGCGTGAGGCCCGCCGGGCCGACGATCGCCCGCCCGGGCTCGATCGAGAACCGCGGCAGGCTCGTGCCCAGCTCCTGGCACACACCGGCGACCGACTGCGCGATGTCCTTCGCCACGCGTTCCGGGTCGAGGGCGACCTCGCCGGGCAGGTAGGCGATGCCGTAGCCACCACCGAGGTCGACCTCGTCGACCAGCACGCCGGAGCGCTCGGCCAGGTCCGCACGCAGGCGCAGCACCACGGCGGCGGCCGCCTCGAACCCGTCCGGGTCGATGATCTGCGAGCCGATGTGCGAGTGGATGCCGAGCAGCTTCAGCTCGGGATGCTTCAGCACCTCCAGCAGCGCGGTCATCGCGGGGCTCGCGGAGCGACCCGCCGGGTTCACGGAGAGCCCGAACTTCTGGTCCTCATGGGCGGTCGCGATGTACTCGTGCCCGCCCGCGTGCACCCCTGTGGTCACGCGGACCATCACCGGCGCCACGACTCCGAGCTCGGCCGCGAGCTGCGCCACCCGCTCGATCTCGACCAGCGAGTCCACGATGATGCGGCCGACGCCCGCGTCCAGCGCACGGCGGATCTCGGCGTCGGACTTGTTGTTGCCGTGCAGACCGATCTCAGCGCCCGGAACCTCCGCACGCAGCGCGACGGCGAGCTCGCCGCCCGACGCGGTGTCGACGCGTAGCCCCTCCTCGCGCGCCCAGCGTGCGACGGCGACGGTGAGCAGCGCCTTGCCCGCGTAGTACACGTCCACACCGGCCCCGACAGCGCCGAACGCCGCCTCGAACGCCGTGCGGTATGCCTGGGCACGACGGCGGAAGTCGGCCTCGTCCAGCACGTAGGCGGGCGTGCCGTGCTCAGCGGCGAGGTCGCGGACGTCGACGCCCGCCACGGCCAGTGCGCCGTCCGGCAGGCGTCCGACGCCGGTCGACCAGGGTGCGCCCGTCACATCCGCTCCGGAGCGCTCACGCCCAGCAGGTCCAGGCCGTTGGCGAGGACCGTGCGGACGGCGTCGTTCAGCCACAGGCGGGCACGGTGCGCGTCGGTGACCTCCTCGTCCGCGTACGGCGTGACGCGCAGCTTCTCGTCGTCGTTGTACCAGGAGTGGAAGTCGCCGGCGAGGGCCTCGAGGTAGCGGGCCACGCGGTGCGGCTCCCGCAGCTCGGCGGCCTGCGCCACGATCCGCGGGAACTCCGTGAGGCGCCCGATCAGCGCAGTCTCCGAGGCGTGCGAGAGCTGCGCCGGGTCGAATCCGTCCACCCGGCGCACGCCACGCTCGACGGCCTTGATCCCGATCTGGACCGTGCGGCTGTGCGCGTACTGCACGTAGAACACGGGGTTGTCGTTGGACTGCTTGATCATGTCCTCGCCCTGCAGCTCCAGCGGCGAGTCCGCGGGGTAGCGGGCCAGCGAGTAGCGCACGGCGTCCTTGCCGATCCAGTCGACCAGGTCGCGCAGCTCGATGATGTTCCCGGCCCGCTTCGACAGCTTGGCGCCGCCGACGTTGACGAGCTGCCCGATCAGCACCTCGATGTTCGACTCCGGGTCGTCCCCCGCGCAGGCCGCGATGGCCTTGAGCCGGTTGACGTACCCGTGGTGGTCGGCACCGAGCAGGTAGATCTTGCCCGGGAAGCCGCGGTCCTTCTTGGACAGGTAGTACGCGGCGTCGGAGGCGAAGTACGTGGGCTCGCCGTTCGCCCGGATCATCACGCGGTCCTTGTCGTCCGTGAAGTCCGTGGTGCGCAGCCAGACGGCGCCGTCCTTGTCGAAGACGTGGCCCTGCTCCCGCAGGCGGGCCACCGCCTTGTCGACTGCGCCGGAGCTGTGCAGCTCGCGCTCCGAGAACCAGACGTCGAAGTGGACGCCGAAGCCCTCCAGCACCTCACGGATCTCCGCGAGCTGGTGCGCGTAACCGGCCTCGCGGGCGACCGCGACGGCCTCCTCGTGCGGCAGCTCCGGCAGGTCGGGCCGGTCGGCGAGCACCTTGGCCGCGAGCTCCTTGACGTACTCGCCGCGGTAGCCACCCTCCGGCACCTCGCCGCCCGTGGCACGCGCGAGGACGGACTCGCCGAAACGGTCCATCTGCGCGCCGGCGTCGTTGATGTAGTACTCGGCGGCGACGTCGGCACCGGCCGCGCGGAGGATTCGTCCGAGCGAGTCCCCCAGCGCCGCCCACCGCGTGTGGCCGATGTGCAGCGGGCCGGTCGGGTTGGCGCTGATGTACTCCAGGTTGATCACCTGGCCGGCGAGGGCTTCGCCCCGGCCGTAGCCTGCGCCCGTCTCCACGATCGTGCGGGCCAGCTCACCGGCCGCCGCTGCGTCGAGAGTGATGTTGAGGAACCCAGGTCCGGCGACGCCCACCGACTTGATGCCGGGGGTCGCGCCGAGGCGCGCCGCGAGGTCCTCGGCCAGCGCACGCGGCGTCGTACCGGCCTTCTTGGCGAGCTGCAGGGCCACGTTCGTCGCCCAGTCTCCGTGCTCTCGCTGCCGGGGTCGCTCCACGTGGACCGACGCGGGCACGGCGTCGGCAGGCAGGGCGAGGGTGCCGTCGGCAACGGCCGCGGCGAGGGCAGCGCTCAGCGCTTCAGAGAGCTCAGTGGGTGTCACGGGCCGATTCTATCGGCCGGGCCGAGGTCGCCGTCCTCTTGTCCACAGGCCCGCCGACGTCGACGCGTGCTGCCCCGCGCCGCACGCTCACCGATATCGATGCTCGCCCACCCGCCCAGTGCTGGTAGTCTGCTCCGTGCGTCGAACGTGAGCCCACGGGCCGTTCGACACACCGCGCGCCTGTAGCTCAGTGGATAGAGCATCTGCCTCCGGAGCAGAAGGTCGGGGGTTCGAATCCCTTCAGGCGCACCGTGTGATGACGCGGGACATCGTTGATAGATGTCTCGCGTCATCGTTTATATCTGAGAGCCCCGCCATCGGCCGGGCTCTCGTTCGTCGGAGGTCGGGCCGGCTGGCGTGGTCCGCTTCGAGCATGCACTTGGGCATGGTTCTCGGCCGTCAAGCATGCGTGATCGCGTTCTGGAAGCGGACCTTTGCCCGAAAGGACCTCGCCCACGGGTGACCCGTCCGGCCGACCGGCTCTCAGGCGGCTGGTCGAACGCCCCGCGGGGGACATCCCTACCCTCCGGCGAGGGCACGCACCCTGTACCGACTGCTCACCACGCGGGAGCCTGGCAGCATGACGACCATGCCCTTCGACCGGTCCTCGCGGAACGGCGTGACGCCCGGCTGGACGCGCCCCCTGAACGCACTGCGCTCCTCGGTCACCTGGCGTTCGTACGCCTACCTGTGGCTCGTGCTGCTCCTGGCCCCCTTCGCACTCGCCTACGTGCTCTTCACCCTGGCCTTCACGGCGGTGACGGCGGTGACGGTCGTCGGACTGTCGGCGGCGGGCTGGCTCGTGGTCGGCGGGCGTGGGTGGGGCAACACGTACCGCGGCCTGGCGAGCGACCTGCTCGACACGCACGTCGACGCACCACCGCCCCGGCGTCCGCGCAGCGGGTTCTGGCGTGTGCTCGGCGGCCTCCTCGGCGACCTGGCCGGGTGGCGCGCGCTGCTGTTCATGGTCGCGTCGTTCCCCACGGCGCTCGCCGGGCTCGTCGTGAGCACCGCGTCGCTGGCGGTGGGCCTCGGCGGTCTGACGTACTGGATCTGGTTCCGGTTCCTGCCGGCGGGCCTGGCCATGGACGCGGGCTGGCACACCGTGCCGGGGCTCGCTCTGGTCGCCCTCGGCGGCCTCGCCGTCCTGCTCCTGTGGCCGTGGGCGCTGTTCGCCGGTGTCGCTCTGCCCAAGCTCCTGACCCGGGTACTGCTCGGCCCCACCGCGGCGAGCCTGCGCATCGCCGAGCTGGAGGGCTCCCGGGCAGGCGCGGTGGAGGACGCCGACGCGCGCCTGCGCCGCATCGAGCGGGACCTGCACGACGGCACGCAGGCGCGCCTGGTAGCGGTCGGCATGCAGCTCGGCGAGGCGCGCGAGCAGCTGGACTCCGGGCATACGGGCACGGTGGCCGAGCTCCTCGAGATCGCGCACTCGTCCACCAAGGACGCGTTGGCCGAACTGCGCGAGCTGGCGCGCGGCATCCACCCGCCCGCCCTGGACAGCGGGCTGGCCGTGGCTCTCGAGACGCTCGCGGCGCGGGCGGCACTACCGGTCGAGGTGCACGTCGACCCCGAGGTGGAGGCGTTCGGCCGCTTCGCGCCGGCCATCGAGTCGATCGTCTACTTCTCGATCGCGGAGCTGGTCACCAACGCCGCCAAGCATGCCAAGGCCTCGAGCGTCGGCGTGCGGGTCGGGACGGGGCCCGACGGCCGGCCAGGCAGCCTGCGCATCCAGGTGCGGGACGACGGCCGTGGCGGCGCGTCGGTGGTCCCGCCCGACGGCTCGGGGCTGCGTTCCGGCCTCACCGGCCTCACCGAGCGGGTCCGTTCCGTCGACGGCACGTTCGACCTGTCCAGCCCGGTCGGCGGACCCACGGTGGTGACGATTACGCTTCCTGCGGTGAGCACAGTGCCCCGCGCCGCCGGTCAGGGCGGCCCCGCATGACCGAGTCGAGCAGGACCGAGCCGAGCAGGACCGAGTCGAGCGCCCCGCCGTCGGGCAGCCTGCACGTGGTGCTCGCCGAGGACTCCGCGATCCTGCGCGACGGTCTCGTCGCGCTGCTGACCAGGCGCGGGCACGAGGTGACCGCCGTGCCGGACGGCGAGAGCCTGGAGCGCGAGGTCGCGCGCCTGGCTGACACGGGCGCACCGCCCGACGTCGTCGTCGCCGACATCCGTATGCCGCCCACCTTCACGGACGAGGGCCTGCGGTCGGTGGTCGCCCTGCGGGGCCGCCACCCCACGCTGCCCGTGCTGCTGTTCTCCCAGTACGTGGAGACGGCGTACGTCAAGACGCTGCTGGCGGGCGACGCCCGCGGGGTGGGCTATCTCCTGAAGGACCGCGTGGTCGACGTGCGGGAGTTCGCCGAGGCGCTCGTGCGCGTGGCCGGCGGCGAGACCGTGCTCGACCCGGAGGTGGTCTCCCAGCTCATGGGCGCGGCCGACCGGCAGCCGGAACCCGCACGGCTGACCAGCCGGGAGCGCGAGGTGCTCGCGCTCATGGCGCAGGGCCGCTCCAACGGCGGCATCGCGGAGACGCTGTTCGTCTCCTTGAAGACGGTCGAGAAGAACGTCGCGGCCATCTTCCAGAAGCTCGACCTGCCGCATGACGCGGCGGACCATCGCCGGGTGCTGGCGGTGCTGCGCTACCTCGGGACGTGAACTGTCGGCCCACCGGGCTGCGCCGCATCGCCCGACCGCGCCGCGGCCCGGAACCCGAGGGTGCGCAGCACGCGCCAGAAGTAGGCGGCGATCTCGTCGGCCGGTGTGTCGTCGGGATAGTTCGTCAGGTGGACCGCCACGGCGCCCGTGAGCAGGGCCTGGACCATCTCGAGGTCGGCGTCGGGGGCCAGCTCGCCGTTCTCCCGCGCACGAACGACCAGGTCGTGGACGCTCTGGTCGCGTGAGTCGGCGCTCGCCGCGCGGAACGCCGCCCACAGCTCCGGGTGGTCGCGCGGCACCGACATCATGCGGCGCAGCACTCTGCGGGACCGTGGCTCGCTGAGCCCCGCCGACCAGGTGGCGACCAGGTCGGCGAGGCCGGGCCGGTCCGGGATCCGGAACGAGACCAGCACCGCCGACTCGTTCGCGACGAGCGCCGCGACCACGAGGTCGTCGCGGCTCGCGTACCGGCGGTAGACGGTCGTGCGGGCCACCCCCGCGCGCCGCGCCACCTGCTCGATGCTCACACCGTTGACGCCCAGGTCGGCGATCAGGTCGAGCGCCGCGGTGAGCACGGCCGCGTCCGCCGTGGCATCCCGCGGCCTCCCCGGCGCGCGGCCCGGCTGGTTCTGCATCCGGGAAACGATACGCGACTGTCGCGTATCGGTGAGGTCAGCATCGACGACGTACCGCAACCGATTCGTGACCCTGTGCCGATAGTGTCCCGGTATGCCCGACGAGTCCGTGGACTTCTATCCGTCCCGTGCGCACGTCCTCATCCTCGCCCTGACCACGCTCGCGCTCGTGGTGCTGTGCGCGGTGGCCGCCCGCCTCGGCTTCGACGCCGCCCAGACCACCGGCTCACCGGCCGCCCTGGTCACCGTCTCGGTGAGCGCGATCGGCGCACTGGTCTTCACCGGCGTGGGCCTCCTGGTGGTGCGCCGCCTGCTGCTGCCCACCTGGCCCGTGCTCACGCTCGACGACGAGGGGCTCACCGACTGGCTGCCCAACCTCGGTGTCGAGCAGGTGCTCTGGTCCGAGGTCGCGGGCGTCCGCGCCGCCCGGCTGGGCCTGCGGCGGGTGCTCGCCGTCGACGTCACGGACCCGCGGGCGGTGGTGGTGCGCCAGCGCACGTTCGTCCGCCGGGTCGCCGCCTCGGTCAACGTGGTGCTGGTCGGCACGCCCGTCGTCCTCAAGCCGGGAAGCATCGACGGCCACCCGGACGAGGTCGTGGCCGCGGTGCACGAGTTCGTGTCGGGTCGCGCTCCTGGCGCCGAGCCCGTTGCGTAGACTTCCTTGAGTCATCTGCGGACCGACATCCGCCGAGAAGCATCTACCGAGCACTATCTGCCGACCATGGCGAGGGACCTCTCATGAGCGACGATCGCTTCGACGAGCCCGGCCCGGACGACGCCGACCGCGGCTACGCCGACTTCGAGTTCGAGCGCCGGTTCTTCGTGCGCGAGCTCCCGGCCGAGCTCCGGGACGCACCGGCCCTCATCGTGCAGTCCTACTTCCTGGCCGACGACGGCTACGCCCTCCGGGTCCGGGTCCAGGCCGGTGAGGTCGACGCCGACCTCACCGGGGACACTGATCCCGCCGACATCCTGCGAGCGCACACCGGTGACGTCGACTTCGCCGCCGTCACCGTCAAGGGACCCGCGGTCGGCGGCACGCGCTACGAGGCCGAGCGGGAGCTGGACCCGAACGTCGGCATGGAGCTGGTGCGCCGCGGCGGGGCACCGATCGTCAAGATCCGCTACGCCGTGTGGCTCGGCGCCGACGGCTGGTCCATCGACGTGTTCGGGGGCGCCAACCATCCGCTCGTGGTGGCCGAGTGCGAGCGCTCCGGCCCGGTCACCGGCCTGCAGATCCCGGACTTCTGCGTCACGGAGATCACCGACGACCGCCGGTTCTCCAACGAGTCCCTGGCCATGGAGCCCTACAGCGCGTGGGCACCCGCGTTCGCCGCGGAGCTCGCGAGCGAGGGCCCGGTGTTCCGCCAGGACTTCGGGCCCAACACCCACCTGCGGCTCTGAGCGCGGGCCTCAGCCCTGCCACTCGCCCTTCTCGATGACGCCGGACACGAACTCCCAGTGCCACGGCTCGTACTTGCTGCCGCCGAGCTGCGCCCAGGAGGGGTTCTGCCAGCCGTAGGACGGCGCGTTGGCCCAGAGCCACGAGAAGACCTCGCTGTTCCCCGTCTCCTTGGAGCAGAGGTCGATCGCGAGACCCCAGCCGTGCATGGACGTGCCCGGTGAGGCTGCGTACCACCCGCGGGAGGCCTTGAGCTCGTACTGCGTGTCCAGGTTGCGGTAGCTCGCCACGAGGCACAGCTCCCGCCCGAAGGACGCCCGGAACGCCTCGTTGAGCGCGCCGAGCGACATCGCGGCGTCGGGCCGCAGGTACTCCCCCGGCTGCCACAGCTCGCACAGCGAGTGGTCGGTGAGCGCGCCGTTGGTGCCGGTGACGGTGGCGTTCACGTCGCACTCGGGCAGGGGGCTGCGGTCGAGCGAGCGGCTGGCCGCCGACGCCGGCCGGGTGATCGTCTCGGCGCGTACCACCGAACCGGAGGTCTCGGGGCGTTCCACCGGCTGCGTCACGAGGTCGAGCGTGCTCGGCCCGGTGGGCGGCGCCTTGACGTCGAACGGCGACTCCCCCGTCTGGTTCACGGTCTGCGTGAGCGGCGCCGCGATGGTCGCGGCGGCCAGCGTGCCGATCACCGTGGCCCGGGAGATGAACCGCTGGCCGGCCGGCACGGAGGACGTCGGCCGGGCGGACCGTGGGACGGGCCCCGTGACGAGCTGGTCGAACGACGTGGTGCCCCGCGTGGACCGGGCTCGTGTGGCCTGGGTGCGCTGCTCCGCCTCGCGCCGGGCACGGCGCGTCGCGAGGGCAGGCTGCGTGCTCGTCACAGCCGTGGACTCCACTGGTCCTCCGTCGTCAGGTGTCCCGCGGCCCCTCGCGGTGTCGTTTGTCGCACGCGACACTAACCGCGGTCGGCCCGCCTGCCAACCCCCTGCCGGGCACACCCGCGGTCCGCGCAACACGTGCCCCGTACCTGGTCAGGTGGTGCTCAGGTGGTACTCAGCGGCGCTGCATGGCATCACGCACCTCGCCGACGAGCTCCTCGAGGATGTCCTCGAGGAACACGACGCCGAGGAGCTCGCCCTGCGCGCCCTCGACCCGCGCGAGGTGGGCGCCGGACCGCTGCATGACGCGCAGGGCGTCCTCGACCTCGTCGTCCGGCGCCACGGCGGCCAGCGCGCGCACGCGCCACACGGCCACCGGCTCGAACCTGGCGTTCCCTGTCGCGTACAGGACGTCCTTGAGGTGCAGGTAGCCGACCAGGTCGTCGCCCGCCTCCCCGTGGGCGACCACGGGGAACCGGCTGAAGCCGTGCTTCGACACCAGGCGTTCGACGTCGTCGGGCGTGCTGGTCTCGTCCACGGCCACCAGACCGTCGACCGGCACCATGACGTCGCCCGCGGTCCGGTTGGAGAACTCGATGGCGCCCGTCAGGAGTCCCTGCTCGTCGCGCAGCACGCCCTCGGCCTGGGAGTGCTCGACGATCGACTGCACCTCCTCGGCGGTGAAGGCGGAGGCCACCTCGTCCTTCGGCTCCACGCCGGCGAGCCGCACCGCGTGGTTCGCCACCCAGTTCAGGCCGACGATGACCGGCCGCAGCACGCGGCCGAGGAACACCAGCGGCGGCCCGAACCACAAGACCGCCTTGTCGGGACCGGCCACGGCGAGGTTCTTCGGCACCATCTCGCCGAGCACCACGTGCAGGTAGACCACGAGGGACAGCGCGATGACGAGCGCTATCGGGTGCGTGAGGCTCTCGCTCACCCCGATGCTGTGCAGCGGCCCCTCGAGCAGGTGTGCGAGCGCCGGCTCCGCCACGATGCCGAGACCGGTGGAGCAGACGGTCACGCCCAGCTGCGCGCAGGCGAGCATGAGGGACACGTGCTCCATCGCCCACAGGACGGTGACCGCCCGCCGGTCCCCCGCCGCGGCGAGGGGCTCGATGGCGCTCCGGCGCGCGGAGATGACGGCGAACTCCGCGCCCACGAAGAACGCGTTGCCCGCGAGCAGCACGAGGCCGATCACGAGCGCGGTGGTGGTGCTCATCGGTTCGCCCCCTTCTCGCTGCGCGGCCGGTCGGCCCTGACGTGGTGGTCGCCGGTCCCGCCGTCGTCGGGCTGGGGCCGGACGCGTACCCGCTCGACGCGGCGCCCGTCCATGGCCTCGACGCGCAGCGTCACCCGGGAGACCGCGTCCCCGACCGTGACCTGGTCGCCGATGGCGGGCATCCGGCCCAGCTCGGCCATGACGAGCCCGCCGAGCGTCTCGTACGCGGCACCCTCCGGCACGTCGATGCCGGTGTACTCGTCGAGCTCGTCGGGGCGCAGCACACCGGGGACCACCCAGGACCCGTCGGCGGCCCGCGAGGCGCCGGCGCGCCGGGGGTCGTGCTCGTCCGCGACGTCACCCACCAGCTCCTCGACGACGTCCTCCAGCGTGACGACGCCAGAGGTGCCGCCGTACTCGTCGACGACCACGGCCATCTGGAGGCCGAACCCGCGCAGCTCCACGAGCAGCGGGCCCAGCCGGACCGTCTCGGGGACGCGGGGCGCGTCCACCATGAGCGCGGCCGCGGGCACCTCGCCCCGGCGCTCGTGCGGCACGCCCACGGCGCGCCGGAGGTGCACCAGGCCGACGATGTCGTCGCGGTCCTCGCCGATCACGGGAAACCGCGAGTGGCCGGTACGCCGGGCGAGCGAGACGACGTCCTCCGCCGTGGCGGTCCGGTCGACCACGGACATGCGCAGGCGGTCGGTCATGACGTCGCGGGCGCAGAGCGTGTCGAGCTCGATCGAGTTGGTCAGCAGGGTCGCGACGGACTCCTCGAGGGTGCCCTCCTCGGCCGAGCGGCGCACCAGAGTCGCCAGCTCGGACGCGGACCGGGCCCCGGACAGCTCCTCCCGCGGCTCGACGCCGAGGCGGCGCAGCAGCGCGTTGGCAGAGCCGTTGAGCGCGGTGATCAGCGGCTTGAACGTGATGGTGAACACCCTCTGCAACGGCACCACCACGCGCGCGGTGGCCAGGGGGGTCGAGAGCGCGAAGTTCTTGGGGATCAGCTCACCGCACACCATGGAGAACACGTTCACCAGCACGACGGCCAGGACGCCCGCGAGCCCCCCGGAGACGGCCGGCGGCACGGAGGCGGCGCCGAATGCCGCCGACAGCAGGGAGTTCAGTGCGGGCTGGGCCGTGTAGCCCAGCAGGATCGTGGTCAGGGTGATGCCGACCTGGGCGGAGCTCAGCTCCGTGGAGAGGTGCCGCAGCGCGGTGCGCACGCTGCGGTCGCGTACGCCCTGGCCAAGCCCGGGCCGGGCGCCGTTGGCGGCAGTTGCGGTGGGACGGGAGTCGGACCGGGTCCGGCCGGGTCTGTCTCCCTCCGAGTCGTCGGAGTCGCCGATCACGGCGGGGTCGATGGTGACGAGAGAGAACTCCCCCGCCACGAAGACAGCAGTGCCTGCTGTGAGGAGGACGCCGACAGCGACCATGATCCAGTCGCCGGTCATCTCGTGCTCCGGATGACGCGGGGGGAGTCCGGTACGTGCCAGGAACTTCGGTCGGGATATCGCTCGATCATCGTGCGATAGATCGTAGCGGGAACACCGTCCGCCCGGCTCCGGGAGCACGGGCGGGACGCGGCGCGGAGGCGGTCTGGCCGAGACTCTCAGGCCGGCCTCAGTGTCTTATCAGGGAGGTGCAGGCATGATTGACCTATGTCATCTGGTATCCCCCAGCCGCCTGGGGCCCCGCAGCAGCCCGGTCCGGCGTCGGCCGCAGCCTCGACCGGCCAGCAGAGCGCGACCGTGCTCGTGGTGGAGGACGAGCCGACGATCGCTACAGCAATCGCCCAGCGGCTGTCCGCCGAGGGCTGGCGTGTCGAGGTCGCGCGCGACGGCTTGTCCGGCGTCGACGCCGCCTCCCGGCTGCGCCCCGACCTGGTGGTGCTCGACGTGATGCTGCCAGGCATCGACGGGCTCGAGGTCACGCGGCGCATCCAGGCAGAGCATCCGACGCCGATCCTCATGCTCACCGCGCGGGACGACGAGACCGACATGCTCGTGGGCCTCGGCGTCGGCGCGGACGACTACATGACCAAGCCGTTCTCGATGCGTGAGCTGGTCGCCCGGATCAAGGCGCTGCTGCGCCGCGTGGACCGTGCGGCACAGGCAGCGGCGACCACCCCCGCCGACCCGCCCATGATGATGGGCGACGTCACGGTGGACCGCGCCCAGCGCCGCGTCTACCGCGGGGGCGAGGAGGTCCACCTGACCCCCACCGAGTTCGAGCTGCTCGTGATGCTCGCCGGGTCCCCCAAGACCGTGCTCACGCGCGAGCGCCTGCTCGCGGAGGTCTGGGACTGGGCGGACGCCAGCGGCACCCGCACCGTCGACTCCCACATCAAAGCGCTGCGCCGCAAGCTCGGCCCGGACCTGATCCGCACCGTGCACGGCGTCGGGTACGCGTTCGAGCCGCCCGCGAACCAGTGACCCGGGCGTTCGCATGAGGCCGCACGTTCCCCGCGTCCCTGACGTGCGGCCGCTCGATCCGCTGCGCTCGCTGAAGATCAAGCTCGGCGTGCTGGTCGCGGCCACCGTCACGGCCGCGGTGCTCATCACCTGGCTCGGCCTGCAGGCGTCCCTGGGGCCCAGCCGCACGTTCCCGCTGGCGATCATCCTGTCGCTGCTGGTCACGCAGGTCCTGGCCCGCGGCATGACGTCCCCGCTGCGGGAGATCACCGAGGCGGTCCAGGCCATGGCCGACGGCGACTACACGCGACGGGTGCGCGCAACGAGCAGCGACGAGGTGGGGCAGCTCGCGCACGCCTTCAACCGGATGGCCGAGGACCTCGCCTCGGTGGAACAGACGCGCCGCGACCTGATCGCGAACGTCTCCCACGAGCTGCGGACGCCGGTCGCCGCCCTCAAGGCCCAGCTGGAGAACATGGTCGACGGCGTCGTGGAACCCACGCCCGCCGCGCTGGAGCAGGCGCACGCGCAGACGGAACGCCTGACCAGGCTCGTCACCTACCTGCTGGACCTCTCGCGCATCGAGGCGGGCGCCTCGGCCCTGAACGTCGGCACCATCGACATCGGCGACTTCCTGGAGGACTGCGCGGAGGACCTCTCGATGGTCGACGCGGCGAAGGACCTCCACTACGTCGTCGACGTCACGCCGGAGGACCTCGCCATCGAGGGCGACGCCGAGCGCCTCCACCAGGTGGTCATCAACCTGCTGCAGAACGCGATCCGGCACTCGCCGCAGGGCGGCGTCATCCGGCTGGACGCCTATCCGGTGGACGGCACGGAGGGATCCGACGTCGTGCTGGAGGTCAGCGACGAGGGTCCGGGGATCGCGGCGGCGGACCGCGAGCGGATCTTCCAGCGGTTCGTCCGGGGTACCGGGTCGACGGCGGACCGGGGCGGCGACGGCAGGGGCCGCGACGACGACGCCGAGGTCTTCGCCGGCGCGGCGGCGGGCGGCGGCACCGTCGGGTCGAGCGGCGGGACCGGGATCGGCCTGGCCATCGTCCGCTGGGCGGTCGAGCTGCACGGCGGGCACGTCCAGGTGGTCGACTCCGACCGCGGCGCGACGATCCGGGTCACCCTTCCGGCGCGCGCGCACCCGGCACCAGGAGTCTCGACCACCCACGCGGACTGAGCGCGCGGCCGAGCGGCGCGGCGGAGCGGCGCGGCGGAGCGGCGCGGCGGAGCGCGCGAGAAACCGAGAAGCCTAGGGGCGCGAGCGGTCAGAGCGTGAGACGGAGTCCCGTGATTTCTGTCACACGCGCCAAAGGTTGTCCCCGCTACATAACGTCGCGTTGGCGACTTCGAGGCCGAATGTTGCCCAGGGTTTGCTCTGGGTGCGGGAAACATGACGAACCAACTTCTTTGGCGCCAGGACGCGCCGCAGCGCGTCCGCCGTCACACCCACCGAGCGGCCCGAAGGGCCTACCCTTGGAGTGTCCGAAAACATTCGGGCTGTGCGCGCTGCGAGGGCGGCGTGCTACGAACGCAACTGTGGTGAAGGTGGGCGATCCGCGCGTGTCCCCTAAGGCTGGTTCAGAGTCGATCAGCGTGGCGAGCTCGTCATTCGGAGCCAACGAATGGCTTGTGGACGAGCTCTACCAGCAGTACTTGAAGGACAAGAACGCGGTTGACCCCGCGTGGTGGGACTTCTTCGCCGACTACACCCCGAGCGAGAACGGTTCCACCAAGGACGGCGCTACCGCGGCCGCCCCGTCGGCTCCGGCCGCGGCGTCGGCAGGCACGGCGCGGGCGACCCCTGCGTCCGCCCCCGCGGCACCCGCTCAGGCGGCTCCCGCCCAGCAAGCGGCGCCCGCCCAGCAGGCGGCCACCTCGGTGACGGGCGGCACCGCCGCCTCGGAGGCCGTGCAGCTGGTCCGCGAGAAGGTCTTGCCCGCCGACCCCAAGGTGAACCCGGCCAACCCGATCGCCACTCCACCCACCACGCACTACGCGGACACGTTCGAGCGTCCGGTGGCGCACCCGGACGCCGTCGACGACATCCAGAAGCTGCGCGGCCCCGCCGCGCGAGTGGTCACGAACATGGAGGCCTCGCTCGAGGTCCCCACCGCCACCTCGGTGCGCGCCGTGCCCGCCAAGCTGATGGTCGACAACCGCATCGTCATCAACAACCACCTCAAGCGCGGCCGTGGCGGCAAGATCTCGTTCACGCACCTCATCGGCTTCGCGCTGGTCGAGGCGCTGGCCGACATGCCGGTCATGAACGCGCACTACGAGCCGATCGACGGCAAGCCGGGCGTGAACCAGCCGGCACACGTGGGATTCGGTCTCGCGATCGACCTCGCCAAGCCGGACGGCTCGCGCCAGCTGCTCGTGCCGAGCATCAAGAAGGCCGAGGAGCTCGACTTCGCCGAGTTCTGGTCCGCCTACGAGGACCTCGTGCGCAAGGCGCGCGGCGGCAAGCTCGGTGTGCCCGACTTCCAGGGCACCACCATCTCGCTGACCAACCCGGGCGGCATCGGCACCGTGCACTCGGTGCCGCGGCTCATGCAGGGCCAGGGCACCATCATCGGCGTCGGCGCCATGGACTACCCGGCGGAGTTCGCCGGCGCGTCCGAGGAGCAGCTGGCCCGGATGGGCATCTCGAAGGTCATGACGATCACGTCGACCTACGACCACCGCATCATCCAGGGCGCGCAGTCGGGCGAGTTCCTCAAGATCATCTCGCAGAAGCTGCTCGGCCTGGACGGCTTCTACGACCGCGTCTTCGCGGCGCTGCGCGTCCCGTACGAGCCCGTCCGCTGGGTGCGTGACAACACGGTCGACGCCGACGTCGAGGCCGCCAAGCCGGCCAAGATCGCCGAGGTCGTCCAGGCGTACCGCTCGCGCGGCCACCTGATGGCCGACACCGACCCGCTGGCCTACCGTCAGCGCAAGCACCCGGACCTGGACATCCAGACCCACGGCCTCACGCTGTGGGACCTGGACCGTACGTTCCCGACGGCGGGCTTCGGCACCAAGCCGAAGGCCACCCTGCGGGAGATCCTCGGCCTGCTGCGCGACTCGTACTGCCGCACCATCGGCATCGAGTACATGCACATCGCCGACCCCGGCCAGCGCAAGTGGCTCCAGGAGCGCCTGGAGGCCGGCTACGCCAAGACGCCGCGCGAGGACCAGCTGCGCATCCTGCGCCGCCTCAACTCCGCCGAGGCGTTCGAGACGTTCCTGCAGACCAAGTTCGTCGGCCAGAAGCGCTTCTCGCTGGAGGGCGGCGAGTCGCTGATCCCGCTGCTCGACGCGATCCTGTCGCGTGCGGCGGAGGGCGGGCTCGACGAGGTCGGCATCGGCATGGCCCACCGTGGCCGCCTGAACGTGCTGGCGAACATCGCGGGCAAGAGCTACGGCCAGATCTTCAAGGAGTTCGAGGGCCAGCTCGACCCGAAGAGCGTCCAGGGTTCCGGCGACGTGAAGTACCACCTCGGCACCGAGGGCACGTTCACCTCGGAGTCCGGCGCCACCACGCGTGTCTACCTCGCGGCCAACCCGTCGCACCTCGAGGCGGTCGACCCGGTGCTCGAGGGCATCGTGCGCGCCAAGCAGGACCGCATCGACCTCGGTGGCGACGGCTTCTCCGTGCTGCCGATCCTGGTGCACGGCGACGCGGCCTTCGCCGGCCAGGGCGTGGTGCCCGAGGTGCTGAACCTGTCGCAGCTGCGCGGGTACCGCACCGGCGGCACCATCCATGTCGTCGTGAACAACCAGGTGGGCTTCACGACCGGCCCGACGGCGTCCCGCTCGACCACGTACGCGACCGACGTCGCCAAGGGCTACCAGGTCCCGGTGATGCACGTGAACGGTGACGACCCCGAGGCCGTCGTGCGGACCGCCGAGCTCGCCTTCGCGTTCCGGGAGCAGTTCGGCCAGGACGTCATCATCGACCTCATCTGCTACCGCCGCCGTGGGCACAACGAGGGCGACGACCCGTCGATGACGCAGCCGCTCATGTACAACCTCATCGAGACCAAGCGTTCGGTGCGCAAGCTGTACACCGAGAACCTGGTCGCCCGCGGTGACATCACCGTGGAGGAGGCAGAGGGCGCGCTGCAGGACTACCAGGCGCAGCTCGAGCGGGTCTTCACCGAGACCAAGTCCGGCTTCACGCCCGCACCGCAGACGGAGCAGATCGCAGGCCTGGAGCGTCCGGAGTCCCAGCGTGAGGACGCCGGGACCATGGTGGGCTGGAAGACCGCGATCTCGCCGGAGATGCTGCAGCGGGTCGGCGAGGTGCACACCTCGCCGCCGGAGGGCTTCACCGTGCACCCGAAGCTCGCCCAGCTGCTCGAGAAGCGACGGCTCATGGCGAAGGAAGGCGGCATCGACTGGGGCTTCGGCGAGCTCGTGGCCTTCGGCTCGCTGCTCGCGGAGGGCACCCCAGTCCGGCTCGCCGGCCAGGACTCGCGCCGCGGCACGTTCGTGCAGCGCCACGCGGTGCTCCACGACCGGGAGACCGGTGCCGAGTGGACCCCGATCCTCTACCTGTCGGGTGACCAGGCCAAGTTCTGGATCTACGACTCCTCGCTGTCGGAGTACGCGGCGCTCGGCTTCGAGTACGGCTACTCGGTGGAGCGCCCGGACGCCCTGGTGCTCTGGGAGGCCCAGTTCGGCGACTTCGTCAACGGCGCCCAGACGGTGATCGACGAGTTCATCTCGTCCGCCGAGCAGAAGTGGGGCCAGTCGTCCTCGGTCGTCATGCTCCTGCCGCACGGCTACGAGGGTCAGGGACCTGACCACTCGTCGGCCCGCATCGAGCGGTTCCTGCAGCTGTGTGCCGAGAACAACATCACGGTCGCGCAGCCGTCCACGCCGGCGTCGTACTTCCACCTGCTGCGCCGCCAGGCGTACGCCCGCCCACGTCGTCCGATGGTCGTCTTCACGCCGAAGCAGCTGCTGCGCCTCAAGGCGGCGGCGTCCTCGGTCGACGACTTCACCTCGGGGACCTTCCAGGAGGTCATCAGCGACCCGACGGCTGTTCCCGCGAAGGTCGACCGGGTGCTGCTCTGCACGGGCCGCGTGTACTACGACCTCCTCGCCGAGCGCACCAAGCGCGGTGACGAGGGCGTGGCCATCGTCCGCCTCGAGCAGCTCTACCCGTTCCCGGAGGCACAGGTCCGCGAGGAGATCGCCAAGTACAGCGACGCCGAGGTGGTCTGGGTCCAGGACGAGCCGCAGAACCAGGGCGCCTGGGGCTTCATCCACCTGGCACTGCCGATGGACGTGCCCTACGTCAAGGTGGTCTCGCGCCCGGCGTCGGCGTCGACCGCCGCCGGCACCGCGAAGCTGCACGCCGCCCAGCAGCAGACGCTCCTGGAGCAGGCCTTCACACGCGGCTGACCCCGCCGAGGTAGTCGTCTGGCGAGGTAGTCATGCAGCGAGGTAGTCACCCAGTTCGCGCTGGGTGACTACCTCGCTGCATGACTACCTCGCCAGACGACTACCTCGGCAAAGAGCTACCACTTGTCGTGGACGTGCTCCTTGATCATCTCCTCGTAGATCTCGCGCACGCCGGACATGAACAGCGGGCCCAGCGTCGCGGCGGAGCCCGCCGCCGCGTTCGCCCGTGCCTGCTCGACGTTGCGGGCGCCCGGGATCACGGAGGAGACGCCCGGCCGCTGCCACGCCCAGGCGATGGCCGCCTGGGCCGGGGTGAGGGAGTCGCCGGTGCGCTCCTTGGCCAGCTCGGTGAACCGGGCGGCGGCCTCGATCCCCACCTCGTAGGGCACGCCGGAGAACGTCTCGCCGACGTCGAACGCCGCACCCTCCCTGTTGAACGTGCGGTGGTCGTTCTCGGCGAACACCGTCTCCTTCGTGTACCGGCCGGAGAGCAGGCCGGACGCCAGCGGCACGCGCGCGATGATGCCGACCCCAGCGGCCGACGCAGCGGGCAGCACCTCCTCGAGCGGCTTGAGCCGGAACGCGTTGAGGATGATCTGCACGGTCGCCACGTTGGGCCGGGCGATGGCCTCGAGCGCCTCGGACGTCTTCTCGACGCTCACGCCGTACGCCGCGACGGCGCCGTCCGCCACGAGCTGGTCGAGCGCGTCGTAGACGGCGTCCGACGAGTAGACGGGCGTGGGCGGGCAGTGCAGCTGCACCAGGTCCAGCCGGTCGACGCCGAGGTTGCGGCGGGAGCGGTCGGTCCACTCGCGGAAGTGCTCCAGCACGTAGTTCTCCGGCACCTGGTCCATGCGCCGCCCCATCTTCGTGGCGACGGTGATCCCTGCGTCGGGGTGGTCCTTGAGGAAGGAACCGATGGCCTGTTCGCTGCGGCCGTCACCGTAAACGTCCGCGGTGTCGAAGAAGGTCACCCCGGCCTCGAGCGAGGCCTCGAGAACGGCGCGCGCGTCACCCTCGCTGACGTCTCCCCAGTCAGCACCGAGCTGCCAGGTGCCCAGGCCCACAGCCGATACGAGCCGACCCGTCCGTCCGAGTACCTGCTGTTCCATCGTTCCTCCTACTGCTGGGGCGGGCAGACCTGCCCGCGCGGACCCGTCCTCAGGCCCTGTTCGTAGCGGGGTCGTGCGCACATCACGCGACGCAGCCCCCCAGTCTGCTGTCTCACGCTACGTGCCGCAGGCGAATATTGCCCTACGGTTACGGTGTGAGTGTGACGACAGAAATTCCTCCCGTGGCCGAGGCCAGGCCCCATCCTTCCGGGGACCAGTTCCGGATCAGCCATGAGGGCCACCTCGCGACGGTCACCCAGGTGGGTGCGGCGCTGCGAGAATACTCGGTGGACGGACGCGACGTCGTGGTGCCGTTCGGCGCCGACGAGATCAGCCCCGTGTTCAACTCCGCGGTGCTCATCCCCTGGCCGAACCGGCTCCGCGACGGCTCGTACGAGTACGGCGGCGAGTCGCACCAGCTGCCCGTGACGGAGCCGGCGCGCAACACCGCGCTGCACGGGCTCGCCGCGTGGGAGCGCTGGTCGGTCGTCGAGCACTCCGGGTCGGCCGTGAAGCTCGAGCTCGAGCTGGTCGCCCGGCCGGGCTATCCCTTCCAGCTGGTGGCGCAGATCCGCTACGCCCTGTCCGACGCAGGGCTCGAGGTCACGCTCGACGTCACCAACGTGGGCGCGAGCACCGCGCCGTACGGGTGCGGGTTCCACCCCTGGCTGTCCACCGGCGGCGCCGACCTGGACGAATGCACGGTGCGGCTGGACGCGAGCACCCGCGTCACGACCGACGACCGGCTGCTGCCGACCGGCACCGAGCCGGCGTCCGGCACCTACGACCTCCGGGAGCCGCGCAGCGCGGCCGGCCTGGACCTCGACGACGCGTATGTGGACGTCGTCCGGGACGAGGACGGCCTGTCCTGGGCCCACCTGACGGCCCCGGACGGCCGCACGGCCGCGGTCTGGATGGACGAGTCCCAGGACGTCTGGCAGATCTGCACGGGCGACCACATCGCACCCGACCACCGCAGGCACGGCCTCGCCGCCGAGCCGATGACCTGCGCCGCCGACGCGTTCCGCACGCGGGATCGGCTCGTGCACCTCGCCCCGGGCGAGCGGCACGGAGTCCGCTGGGGGCTGACCCTGCTCTGACGGCGCCGTTGTCGAGGTCTCGGTTCTGACGTCGGCGGGTGAGCGTCGGCGCGTTGTCACCGATCGGTCACGGTCCGTGCACCACAATGGGGAACCGGCCGTCCGCCAGGCTGCCGGGAACAGGCAAGGAGAGTCCGTTGCAGGATCGCGAGGTGCGCATCTGCGTCGTCGGTGACGAGCTGGCCACGGGTGTCGGAGACGCTCGTGCGCTCGGCTGGACCGGTCGCGTCGTCGCGCGCACCCACTTCTCCCGCCCCGCCATGCTCTTCACCCTGGCCGTGCCCGGCGAGACGAGCACGCAGCTCGGCGCGCGCTGGGAGGCGGAGACCTCCGCACGGTTCGGCCCCGACTCCGAGGTCGAGAACCGTCTGGTCGTCGCCCTGGGGCGGCACGACGTCGCCTCGGGGCTCACCGTCGCCCGTTCGCGCCTGAACCTGGCGAACATCCTCGATGTCGCGGACGCGAACCGGACCGCGGCGTTCGTGGTCGGGCCGCCGCCCGGTGCGCCCGCCGAGGGTGACCGGATCGCGGAGCTGTCCGATGCGTTCGCCGACGTCGCCAGCCGACGCCGGGTGCCGTACGTCGACACGTACACGCCGCTGGCCCAGCACGAGCAGTGGCTGGCCGACCTCGCGCAGGGCGGCGGCACCTACCCCGGGCAGGCCGGGTACGGGCTCATGGCATGGCTCGTGCTGCACACCGGCTGGCACGCCTGGCTGGGCCTGCCGCAGGACGAGGTCGCCTGACCCCTGCCGAGGTAGTCGTCTGGCGAGGTAGTCGTCTGGCGAGGTAGTCACCCCGTTCGCGCTGGGTGACTACCTCGCCACGTGACTACCTCGCCAGACGACTACCTCGGCAAGTTGGGCGTCAGCCGCGGGTGATCGTCGCCGTGCCCGAGACCGTGTTGGTCGAGATGTAGGCGGCCGCCCCCGGCTCCGCGTGGTCGACCACGACGGTGCGCTGCGCGCTGGACGTCGCCTGCGCGCCGTCGATCACCACCTTGCCCGTCACGCTGCGCGCACGGAGGTTGACCGGTGACCCGGCGTCGAGCTGCACCGACGCCGCGCCGGAGACCGTCTTGGCATTGACGAGCGGTGTGGTGCCGATGGCGGTGACGTCCACCGCGCCGGACACGGTCTGGACGGACACCCGCCCCAGCGCGCCCACCACGGACACGGCTCCCGACACGGTCGAGACCGCCACGTCTCCCGCGTGCTCGGCGACCGTCACGGCCCCCGTACCCGACTTGGTGGTCACGGACCCGGTGGTGCCGGTGACGGTGATGGCGCCCCCGGCGGTCTTGACGTTGACCCCCGACTGCGACCCGGTCACCACCGCCTCGGCGCCCACGGTGGCGATGTCGACGACCGACGTGGCGGGGACGGTCACCCGGACCACCGCGCTGTCGTGGTCCTTGAGACCGCGGAAGCGGTCCACGAAGCCCTCGAGGCCCGGGAAGTCGTAGGCGATCCGAAGGTTGCCGTGCTCGGCGAGGATCTGCAGCGGCCGCGTCGACACCTCGAGCACCTCGACGAGGGCTCCAGAGGTGCGGTTCGGGTCGGCTACGACCTCCGCGCGGCCGTTCGTCAGTCGGACGATCAGGGTCGAGGCGCCGCCTACCTCGATGGTCTGAGGGGCGGCTACGCTCCAGGACTCGGTGGTCATCGCTGTGCTCCGTTCATTGGGGACGTTGCGGGGTGGTTCGTGGACGGGTACGTGGGTCCGCACCTGGGGAGCGCGGATCACCCGGATTTCGTGCGATCTGCACGGCCCGGCGGAGAAGTCGTGCTGTGCGGCAGCGTCCCACGGATCGCGGAACGTGCCGAGTCGAGGACGGTACGCAGCGTCTCCACGGTCAGCGCCGACACCGTACCCGCGACGTCCGCCTCCCGCAGGTCGGCCAGCACGTCGTTGCGGAACCGCTGGAGCATCGCCTCGGCGTCGTGCCGCAGCGAGTTGGACTGCGTGCGACGCGGGTCGGGCGCCGCGCCGGGACGGGGCCGGGAGCGGGCCTCCTGCGCCGCGGCGGCGAGCTCGGCCCGCAGACCGCGCATCGTGTCGCGGACGTCCGCCCGCACCTCGTCCGCCAGGCTGCGCACCGTCTCGGCGACGCTGCGCTCCAGCCGCCGGACGTCGTCGAGGCGGCTGTCGAGCTCGGCCCGGCCGGCGGGGGTGAGCTCGTACGTGGCCTTGCGCCCGGCACCCGGTGAGCTCGCGGATTCGGCCGGAGCCTGGATGTCCGGGAGCGAGCGCCGGACCAGCCCCTCCTCCTCGAGCCGGGCCAGGCGCGGGTAGATGGTCCCCGCGCTGGGCCGGTAGGTGCCCCCGAAGCGCCGGGTGAGCTCGGTGATGAGCTCGTACCCGTGCCGTGGCCCGTCCAGGAGCAGCACCAGCAGGTACAGGCGCAGCTCCCCGTGGGCGAAGACGGGTGGCACTACAGCTCCACGGGCGCTGTGTCGGCGGGCGTTGCCTGAGCGGGCGAGGCGTCGACCGGCGCGTCCTGCGGTCCGCCGATCACGGTGACGTCGCCGGAGACGCCGGTCACGCGCAGATGCATGACGCCCGGCCGCTCCGACCGTTCACCGCCGCTCACCTTCGCGCCGCCGCCACCGGTGAACTGCAGGCCACCGAGCGTGACCCTGCCGCTGACGCTCTGCACCGACACCTCGACGGCGCGCTCGTCGGGAACGCGCAGGAGCATGTTCCCGGAGACCGTGTTGACCCGGACCGCCCGCGGCTGGTTCACCAGGTCGAACGTCACGTCGCCGGAGACGGACGACGACGTGACGACGTCGGCCGAGGCGCTCACCACGACGTCGGCGGACACCGTGATGCTCGTGACGTCGCCCACGTGGTCACGGACCGTCACCTCGCCGGACACCGTGTTCAGCTTGAGGTCGCCCGCCGTGCGGGAGACCAGCAGAGAGCCGGAGACGGTGGACGCCGACGCGCCCGCCGTCGTACCGGCCAGGAGGCCCTCGCCGCGCACCGTGCCCAGCCGCACCGTGGTGCCGGTGGGCACCGCGACGTGGATGTCGGCACGGGCCTTGCCGCCGAAGTCCGCGAACCGCTTCATGAACGAACCCCAGCCCGACAGGCCGCTCTCGTGCCCGATCACCAGGTGCCCGCCCTCCAGCCGGACCTCGAGGGACCTGCCCTCGACGGAGTGCACCTCCACCCGGACCACCGGCTCGTCGTGCGCCACGATGTCGAGCCGGCCGTCGACGACGTGCGCGTCGACGGTGGTCACACCATCGAGCTCGATGGTCTGCGGACCAGTGACGGTCCAGCTCTCTGCGCTCATGGGTTCCTCCGCTGCTCTCGGCCGGCTCGGACTCTCGACTGTCTCCACTCGCCGCGAACACGATATATCGCGTCGACCCGAGACACGATATATCGCGTCCCTGGGTCCGGCAACCCCTTTTCCGGCCCGACGACCCGGCGATCTGTGGGATCATAGGAACCATTCAGTCCGTCACCTGGCAGGAGACACAGATGAGCAAGCGCGGTCGCAAGCGCCGTAGCCGTGCCGGCAAGGCAGCGAACCACGGCAAGCGTCCCAACACCTGAGTCGGCTCACCACACGAGCCGCCCAGCTGGGCAGACAAACGCGAAAGGGCCGGAACCCCTGCTTAACACCTAGGGGGTTCCGGCCCTTCGTCATGTTCGCCGGCGCTCAGCCGGCCCACGTCACTCGACGACGGTCATGACCGTCAGCTGCTCGTGGATACGTACGCGCAGCGTGTCCGGGGCGCGCTCGCTGCACGACCGGCGCACGAGCTGCTTCACGAGGTCCTCGACGCTCAGTTCGGCCAGGCACGGCGAGCAGTGGGCGACGTGTGCGCGCATCCGCTGCTCGTCGTCCGGCGTCATCTCGGAGTCGAGGTACTCGTACAGGTGCTTGAGCGCGTGCTCGCACTCGGACTCCCCCGCCGTGTCGTGCGGGATGGGTTCTACGTTGTTCACTGCGCACCTCCGGGCGCCTGGCTGACGAGTCCTCGCTGGGCGGCGTAGTCGGCGAGGAGCTCACGCAGCTGCCGGCGTCCGCGGTGGAGCCGGGACATCACGGTCCCGATCGGAGTTCCCATGATCTCCGCGATCTCCTTGTAGGGGAAGCCCTCGACGTCGGCGTAGTACACGACCATCCGACGGTCCTCCGGGAGCTCGGCGAGCGCCCGCTTCACATCGCTGTCCGGCAAGCGGTCCAGCGCCTCCGCCTCGGCGGAGCGCAGGCCACGCGACGTGTGCGACGCCGCGCGCGCGATCTGCCAGTCCTCGACGTCCTCCGCCTGGGACTGCTGCGGCTCGCGCTGCTTCTTGCGGTAGCTGTTGATGAACGTGTTGGTGAGGATCCGGTACAGCCAGGCCTTCAGGTTCGTACCCGGCCGGTACTGGTGGAACGCGGCGAACGCCTTGGCGAACGTCTCCTGCACCAGGTCCTCGGCGTCCGCGGGGTTACGCGTCATGCGCAGCGCCGCGGAGTACAGCTGGTCGAGGTACTGCAGCGCGTCCCGCTCGAACCGGGCCGCGCGTGCGGTCGCGCTCTCCTCCTGCGGCGAGCGCTCCGTGCTCTCGTCGTCGGTCTCCGGCGCGGCGGCCTCGTCGCTGGTCTCGGTGGCGCCCTCGGCCACGGCGGCTCCCGTGGTCCCGGCAACGCCCTCGCTCGCGGTCCTGCCAGGGCGCGCCCCGGCACCGGCGCCGACCGCGTCGGCGTCCTGATTCTGCTCGCGGGAAGTGTCAGTCATCGCACTTGAGCCTAGCCGCGTCGGCCAACCCGTGTTCGACAGGGCCTCTGCCGTGGACTTCGCCGTGGACCGGACCGCGTCCGCGCCCGGGTCCAACAGGTGCGCCGGAACCGTGCCGAACATCAGGGACGCACCCTGCCCGCCCGACACCGGACCGGCGGTGGCGCCGGTCGCCTCGCTGGTCACCGTGCTCGTCGCCGTCTGTGTCACCGTGTCGATCACCCTGTTCCTCACCGGATCCGTCTCGTGGCATCGCTCCACCTCGGGTTCAACCCGTGCCCACGGCGCCTCATTCCCGGTGTGGCCGGCGCCATCCCCCCGCAACCGTCGCGACGCCGTCCCGTGTCGCCATCCTGCTGCATTCGTGGCCCTCATCTGCCAAGGTGGAGGCATGCTGCTTCGACACATCGCACGACCCCTGCTGGCCTCATCGTTCATCTACGACGGCGTGCAGGCGGCCCGGAAGCCGAGCGAGCACGTCGCCACGGCCAGGTCCGGGTCCGCCCTGGCCACCCAGGCACTGGGCGCGGAGCCGCTCAGCGAGAAGCAGGTCACCACGCTCGTGCGCGCGCACGGCATCGCGACCGCCGCGGCGGGCACGTTCCTCGCGCTCGGCAAGGCGCCCCGCGCGTCGGCCATCGCACTGGCGCTGCTCACGCTGCCCCTCGCCGTGGTGAACCAGCCCTTCACCGCACCCAAGGAGGAGCGCGGGCCGCGCACCGAGCGGTTCCTGCGCAACCTCGCCTCCGTGGGCGCAGCACTCATCGCGGGCGCGGACCTCGAGGGCCGGCCCGGGATGTCGTGGCGTGTCCAGCAGGCGCGCGCGGCGCGCGCCGAGGCGAAGGCAGCCGCCGCCGACGCGTGAGCCCCTGCGCGGGCGCGGTCCGCGATAATCTCGGCACATGACTTCCTCCACCACCGCGCCCGCACCGACGTGGGAGGCGCCGCTCGCCGGTGCTCCCCTGGACGCGACGGTCGAGGTACCCGGCAGCAAGTCCCTCACCAACCGCCTCCTGGTGCTCGCCGCCCTCGCGGAGGGGCCCGGCACGCTGCGAGGCGCCCTGCGCAGCCGCGACGCCGACCTCATGATCGGCGCTCTGCGCGCACTGGGCGCCCGTATCGAGGAGGGCGACGAGCCCAGCACGCTGCGCGTGACACCGGGACCCGTCACCGGTGACACCGAGGTGGACACCGGCCTGGCCGGCACCGTCATGCGGTTCCTGCCCCCGTTCGCGGCGCTCGCCGACGGCCCCGTCCGGTTCGACGGGGACCCCGAGGCGCGCGTCCGCCCGATGCTCCCGGTCCTGGCGGCGCTTCGCACCCTCGGGGTCACGGTGCACGACCCGGCGGACTCCTCGGCGCTGCCGACGCACCTCCCCTTCACCGTCGAGGGCCGCGGCAGCGTGCAGGGCGGCGCCGTCGACGTCGATGCCTCCGAGTCCTCGCAGTTCGTCTCCGGCCTCCTGCTCGCCGCTGCCCGCTTCGAGCGAGGCCTCACGCTGCGGCACATCGGTGCCACGCTGCCGAGCCTGCCGCACATCGAGATGACGGTCGCCACGCTGCGCGACGTCGGCGTCGTGGTCGACGACTCCCGCGACGGCATGTGGGCCGTCGCTCCGGGGCCCATCACGGCCCGCGACGCCCGCGTCGAGCCGGACCTGTCCAACGCGGCCCCGTTCCTCGCCTCGGCCCTGGTGGCCGGAGGTACCGTCCGGGTCCCGGGCTGGCCGACCCTGACCACGCAGCCCGGCGCGATGGTTCCTGAGCTCCTGGAGCGCATGGGCGGCACGTACACGCTCACCGACGGGGTCCTGACGGTGACGGGAACCGGCGAGGTGCACGGGATCGACGTCGACCTGCGCGCCGGCGGCGAGCTCGCGCCCACGTTCGCCGCGCTGGCCGCGCTCGCCGACTCCCCGTCCCGGCTGCGCGGTATCGCGCACCTGCGGGGCCACGAGACCGACCGCCTCGCGGCGCTGGCCCGCGAGATCACCCGGCTCGGCGGGCAGGCGGAGGAGACGCGCGACGGCCTCGTCATCACGCCCCGTCCGCTGCACGGCGACGTCGTGCGCACGTACGCCGACCACCGCATGGCGACCTCCGCGGCACTGCTCGGCCTGCGCGTACCGGGCGTGCTGGTGGAGAACGTCGGCACCACGGCCAAGACGCTGCCCGACTTCACCGGCATGTGGCTGGGCATGCTCGGCTCGGCCGCCTGATGGGCGTCGGCTGATGGGGCACGCCTGATGGGCCGGCGGGACATCGACGAGTCGGACTTCCGCTCCCGCCCGTCCAAGCGCGGCTCGCGCCCGCGGACCAAGCAGCGCCCCCAGCACTCCGACGCCGTGACCGGCCTGGTCACGGGCGTCGACCGGGGGCGGTACACGCTCCTGGTCAAGGACGCCGACGGGGCCGACGGCGAACGGGTGGTGACCGCCATGAAGGCGCGGGAGCTGACCCGGACGCGCGTGGTCGTGGGCGACCGCGTCGACGTCGTGGGCGACGTCTCCGGCGGCGAGGGCTCGCTCGCCCGCATCGTGCGCATCCAGGAGCGCACCTCGACGCTGCGCCGCACCGCCGACGACACCGACCCGTACGAACGGATCGTCGTCGCCAACGCGGACCAGCTGGTCATCGTCACGGCGCTGGCGCAGCCCGAGCCCCGGACCGGCATGATCGACCGCTGCGTGGTGGCGGCCTACGACGCCGGCATGTCGGTGCTGCTCTGCCTGACGAAGGCGGACCTGGCCTCGCCCGACGAGCTCCGCGCACTCTACGAGCCCCTCGGGGTCGAGGTGGTGGTGACCCGGCGGTCGCCGGCCGACGACGACGCGGCGGCCGGCGTCCTGTCGCTGGCCCCCGACTCCGTCGAGGAGGTCCGCGAACGGTTGCGGGGCCTCGTGTCCGTGCTGGTGGGGCACTCCGGGGTCGGCAAATCCACCCTGATCAACGCCCTGGCCCCCGCCGCGAACCGCGCCACCGGTGTGGTCAACGACGTGACGGGCAGAGGCCGCCACACCTCGACCTCCGCCGTGGCGCTCCCCCTCCCGGTCGCGGTCTCGGCAGGCGAGCCCAGCGACGACTTCGACGGCTGGGTGATCGACACCCCTGGCGTCCGCTCCTTCGGCCTGGCCCACGTCGAGGTGGCACACCTGCTGAACGCGTTCGAGGACCTCGACGAGGTGGCGCGGGAGTGCCCGCGCGGCTGTACGCACCTCGCCGACGCCCCGGACTGCGCGCTCGACGACTGGATCGAGGCCTCCCCGGACGAAGAACGCCCCGCCCGTGCGGCCCGGCTCACCTCGTTCCGCCGCCTGCTGTCCTCGCGCACGGGGCCGGACTCCTGACGGGATTCGGTGCGGTGGACGTGCAGTACCTGGACGACGGCGGGGCGCGTGCCGCCCTCGTCGTCTGCGCCGACGCCGCGTTCAGCACACCGGCCGAGGAACGCACGGTGCTCGTCGACCGGGTGGCCGAATACCGGCCAGGCAGGTTCTACGAGCGGGAGCTGCCGGCACTGGAGCGGGTCCTGTCGGGCACGATGCCCCTGGACCTGCTGATCGTCGACGGGTACGTGGACCTCGACCCCGCCGGACGGCCGGGACTGGGCGCCCACGTGGCCGACGCAGGGTTGGCGCCGATCGTGATCGGTGTCGCGAAGACCCGGTTCCGGGCCGCGACGCATGCCGCCGAGGTACTGCGCGGGCAGTCCACCCGACCGCTGTATGTCACCGCATCGGGCATGGCCCTCGAGGCCGCAGCCGGCCTCGTCCGCGAGATGGCCGGAGACGCGCGGTTCCCGGACGCCCTACGCCGCGTGGACCGGCTGGCGCGCGGCGCGGCTCACGCCTGAAGGAACATCCAGCGGTGGCCCTCCACGTCCTCCGCGCGGTAGAGCCGGCCGTACGGCGCCTCCTCGATCTCGGAGAGCAGGCCCGCACCGGCCGCCCGCGCACGCGCGAAGTGGGCGTCGACGTCGCTGACGTGGACCAGCACGCCGTCGATGACCCAGGGCGTCGACAGCCAGGCGTCCGCCGCCCTGCAGTGCTTGCGGTGCGCCGCGGGTCCCTCGTACGACGCCAGCTCGGACACCATCACCCGCCCGCCGCCCGCGTCGAGCTCGCCGTGGGAGAGGTGACCGTCGTCGTCCAGCCAGCGTTCCGCCTCGGTGAAGCCGAACGCCTCGATGAGCCAGTCCATGGCGGTGACACCGTCCTGGTAGGACAGCATGGGGATCACTGCGGGTTCGGGAACAACTGTGGGTTCGGGCATGACCAGACCTCCTCGCTCTCGAACAAATGTACGAGCCTTTCGAGGATCTGTCGAGCGCTCCCGTCAGGAGATCTGGAACCCGAACAGCTCGACGGCCCACGGGTCCAGGCGCCCGGCGGACGGACCGCCGTCGTCGGCGCCCTCGCCGCTGAACCCGAAGAACTCCTGCAGCGCCTGCTCCCCCAGGACCAGCGGGTGGAACGGGAACGGGTAGCCGGCGCCGCCCGGTGCGGGATGCCTGCCCGCCCAGAACGGCTCCTCGAAGGCGAGGCGTTCCCCGGTGTCCTCCAGCACCCCGTCGTCGGGCGAGAGGCTCAGTGAGCGTACGAGCGCACCGTCCCGCCACACCGCGAAGGCGAACCAGTCCACCGCGCTGTGCATCGCGTGCAGGTAGAGCGTGCGCCCCATGCTCGCGGCGACCAGGTGCGCGGGAAGCTGCGAGGGCCGGTCGAGCATGAGCGCCTGGTCGCACAGGACGTCCACCTCGGGCGTCGACAGCGCGCACGCGCGGCCCTGGGGCGGGAACACCGCGTCCCCGAGCTCCCACGGCTCCTCCCCGTCGGGGTGGATCCGCGCCGGCGGCCACAGCAGACCGAGCAGCTCGGCCGCACCCGCCTCGTCCGCGAACTCCGCGGCCTCCGTCAGCCCCGCCGCCACGTCCCCGTCCGCGTACACCAGCATCGCGGTCTTGGCACCCATCTCTTGATCTCCCGCCCTCGGCTGCTACCCCTGTCCTCGGCCCCCGCCCCGACGCCGCACACGAGAGTACGGGCCCTCACCGACACCGCCACCGGACGCGCAGGAGCGGGAGCGTCGAGGGCTCGCGCGGGCCCGGCACACGGCAGACTGGGCACATGCGCATCTACGTGCCCGCCACGCTCGACGAGCTCGACGCCGTCACCCACGCCCCCGACGCCGCCCGGTGGACCGTCGCACCACGGCGTGCCCACGCCGTCACGAAGGATCTCGAGGCAGCCCTCCCTGACGATGACGCGGAGGGCCTCGAGTACGTCGCCGCGCTCAACGCGGCCGACGACTCCCTCGCCCTCATCGCGGGGCGCCCCGAGGCGCCGCACCAGCGCGTGGTCATCACCGTGGAGGTCCCGGACGCCGCAGTCGGCCTGGCGGCCGAGAGCGAGCCCGGCACGGACGACGACGAGACCACCGCGTCGGAGGTCGAGGTCACCCGCACCGTCGAGGACGTGGCGGTCGTCTGCGTGCACGTCGACGAGGCGGACGCGGCCGGGGACATCGCGGACGTGCTGGCCGCCGCCGACGAGGAGAGCGACGCCGAGTCGACGGCGCAGGTCGGCGAGGAGTCCGAGACCGCCCTCGACGCGGCGCTCCAGCGCGTCACGGACCGCGACCTGCTCTGGTACGACTGGAGCGAGATCAAGGACGTCCCTCGCGCCTGACGCGGAGCCGGCCCGGCGCTCAGGCCAGGTAGTCGAGCGCCTCCTTGTGCAGCTTGCCGTTCGTCGCGACGGCGTTGCCGCCCCACGGGCCCTGGACGCCGTCGAGCGAGGTGAACGTGCCGCCGGCCTCGGTGACGATCGGCACGAGCGCCGCCATGTCGTACACCTCGAGCTCCGGCTCGGCCGCGATGTCGACGGCGCCGTCGGCCACCAGCATGTACGACCAGAAGTCGCCGTACCCGCGGGTCCGCGCGCAAGCCCGGGTCAGGTCGAGGAACCCGTCGAGCGAACCGCGCTCCTCCCAGCCGCCGATCGACGCGTAGCTGAACGAGGCGTCGGCGACCCTCGAGACCCCCGAGACGGACATGCGCGCGGCGGCGGCGAGCGACTTGCCCGTCCACGCGCCAGAGCCCTTCGCCGCCCACCAGCGCCTGCCCAGCGCCGGTGCGCTGACCAGGCCGACGACCACCTCGTCGCCGTCGGCCAGGGCGATCAGCGTGGCCCACACGGGGACACCACGCACGAAGTTCTTGGTGCCGTCGATCGGGTCGACGATCCAGCGCCGTGCCCCGCTGCCCGCTGAGCCGTACTCCTCACCCACGATCGCGTCGCGCGTGCGGGCGCGGGCGAGCTGGCCGCGGATGAAGTCCTCGGCGGCGCGGTCGGCGTCGGACACCGGCGTCAGGTCGGGCTTGGTCTCGACCTTGAGGTCCAGCGCCTTGTACCGCGACATGGTGATGGAGTCGACCTGGTCGGCGATCACGTGCGCCAGACGGAGGTCGTCGGCGTAGTTGTCCTTCGTCATGGCGGCCACGCGCCCAACCTAGCGCCGGACGTCGGTTTTTCGTCGCCGACCCGCGACAGGCGGGCGGATTGTTACGAGGAAGTTCGCCGCGGGGCTCAGACCGCCGCCGGCACGAGCGACCTGACCCGGTCGGCGAGCCCGCTGAACCCCGCCCTGGCCGGGGAGGCAGGCGCGCACTCCGCGAGCACCCGGCCCGCGAGCAGCGCCGCGTCGAGACCGTCCGGGTCGTCGGGCACGAGGTGCACGTCGTCCACCCCCGCGTACCGCGCGAGCGCGTCGCGGATCTGCGTGCCGGCCCGCCGCCCGATCGCGGACTCACGCACGCGGTTGACGACCACCAGCCGCGCCGCGGGCACGGGGATCGCGGCGTCACGCAGGTCCTCCAGCCCGCGCACCAGCCGCTGCAGCCCCACCGGGTCCGCGCCACCGACCACGACCACGAGGTCGGCGGCCTGCAGCGCGCTCAGCGTCGCGCCGTTGCGCTGCGGCGCGCGCGTGTCGTACATGAGCAGCTCGTCGGCCTCGAGGACAGGGCCGCAGTCGACCACCGTCCACGCCGCGAGCTCGCGGCAGCGCTGGAACACGACGTCGAGCGACGTGGCGGGCAGCTCCGGCCAGCGGGACGCGCGTGTGATGCCCGTGAGCACCCGCACGCCGGGCAGCGCCACCGGGCTGTGCCCGGCCAGCGTCACGACGTCCAGCACACCCTGCCCGGCAGCGCGTGCCGCGGCCGCGAGCCCCGGCGCGTCGTCGAGCAGACCGAGGCGGGAGGTCACGGACGACGCGTACGTGTCGGCGTCGGCCAGCAGGACCGTACTCGCGCCGTGAGGTGGCGCGGCGGGCCGGGCACGCCGCAGCAGGCGCGACCGGCGCGGCGCGGCGGCGCCCACACCGGCGAGGGCGGCAGCGAGCTCGATGGCGGTGGTGGTCCGGCCGGGCGACCCTGCCGGACCCCAGACGGCGACGACGGTCCCCGACCTGCCGTCGGGACCGGGCGAGGCGGCGGGCGCCACGACCTCCGGCGCGTCACCCCGCACGGCGGCGACCAGGTTCTCCGCGTCCCCCTCCGCCACGACCACGTCGCACCCCAGACCGGCGAGCCGCTGGGCCGAGGTCGCCGGGTCCTCGATGGCCACCACTCGCAGGCCGGCGCCGCGCAGCCGGGCCACGGCGTCCCGGTCCAGCCCGGGCAGGTCCCCCGAGACGACGGCGGCCGTGCCTGCTCCGGCCTCCGCGGCCGCCAGGAGCTCGGTCAGCTCGGCACACCGGCGGGTGACGTCCACCTGCGGCTGTGCGCCGAGCACCGTGACCGCCGCCGCCTCCTCCTCCGGTGCGCGCACCGCCACCAGCACGGTGACCATCCGCTCCTCGCTCATCGGACCGTGCCCGCCACCGGCACGACGGCGACCGTGCCCGCGTCCGAGAGCGCCCCGAGCACGGTCGGGAGCGAGTCGGTGGGCACGAGCACGTGGAGCGTGACCGTCCCGTCCAAGGTTGGAACTTCCACCCGCACCTTCAAGGTACCAGGAAGCCTGACTGGGCAGTTCTGCACACTCAGGATTGGGGCTGCCATGAGGTCTGACTGGGCAGTTCTGCCCAACTAGTGACCGGGCAGTTCTGCACACCTAACCCCTTAGGTTTCCCCTAAAGGGGAAACCCCTTAAGTAACTACTAACGCGCGCGACGCGTGATCGCGGGGGCGATCCCACGACACTCGCTCTGCCGGGAGAGGTGAATGGGCAAAGCTTCACGGCTGCACTAACCCCGGTCCGCGCTAGGGCGCTACCCGGTGCCAGCACATCCTCACGGGGCCTGTACGGCCCTCAGCCGCCCTCAAGGCGTCTGGGGGACCTTGACAGCCTGTACGGGCCTTGACGGGCCCGCTAGGCACCTTCCACGGCTGGGTTTGGACTGTTGCTCACCACGGGCAAGGGTGCGCCACCCGCACACAACCCTCTAGGAAGCATTCTTTGCCCCCTACGGCAGCCGCACACGTCACGGCTGGGTCATTGCCTACCTGATGTCATTGACGGGCCCTCAGAGGGCCGTCTGTGCATTCAGGGGTGGGTTACGTGCCGTAAGTAGAGTTACGGCCCTTCACTTGCAAGCCCGAAACGGCTTGCTGGCCTCAAATCTGGAAGGGTTTCGCTATCAGATGTGTAGGGGTCTATCACCAACCTGCTATTACCGATGTAGGCACCTTTCGAGTTGCCGACCCGGGAGTGTCTGAGCCCACGGCTACAGTCCCCAACCTAAGCGAGACACCACGCGAAAACCACGAAGGAAGCCACGGAATCCCCTATGAGCACACTTAACAAGCACGTATGGCACGACGCCGTCATGACCGCCGGCATAGGCGACGCCCAGGCACTCGCTATTGCCGGGTACCTGTTCTTCCGTCACAACTCCAAGACAGGGGACGCGTTCCCCTCACTGGCCCTCATGGCCAAGGACCTTGGTGTGGACGAGTCCACAGTGCGCCGCTGGGTACGAAAGTTGGAAGCGTTCGGATTCGCCACCCACAAGCGTGGTGGAACCGGCACATCTAACCGCTACTACCTCACCATGCCGGAGAAGGTCACAGAGCCCGAGGTTGCAAAGGCTTCACTCCCGGATGCCGGCTACTACCAGGCACCTAAGCACGATTGGCCCATCGCCAAGGACCAGGGCCCGGACGCACCGGGCCCGCTAATCCTTATGCCTACCGATGCAGACATTGAAGCGTTCCTTACCGAGCCAGCCTCACAGGCAATCGCCCAGGATGTAGAGCGTGAAGGCGTCAGGGCGCTAATCGGTGATTGGGTTCAGGCTGGCCGCGACACGACCGGTGTAGTGGATGGCTTGCAGTTGATCCTAGACTTTGACAGCACCATTACCCCCGGAAAGGCAGCGGCCCTCAGGTCCGCTATTGCCCACTACTCGGCCCAGATGGCCGCATAAAGACTGCCACCACCGGTTGAGCGCAATAGCTCCCAGTGGTGGCCCGGCAGGTACCCCACGGTTCGTTTCGTGGTGACTCCTTCCCTGGGGTGCCTGCCACCCAATCCCCCCACCAATTGCCCGGTGGGTGCAGTAAGCCCGCTACGTGTTAGCAGCGGGTGAGTACCGCCAGTCCCCCTGGTCGCTTAACCGGCTACCTATGGCCGGGCAGGGGAATGGCATCTCCTAAGTGCTGAGCGTTGCCATTAAAGCCCGTCCACCCCCACAAAGGGGTGGGCGGGCACCTTTCGTATGCCCAAAAGAAACCACGCAAAGGAACACCACACCCCCCACAAACAACAAAGGAAACCACGACGATATGACATACAAACCGTGTATTGAATGCGGAGAGCCAAGCCCAGAATCACGATGCAATGAGCATTCAATAGAGAACAACAAACCGACTGCGAGCGAACGCGGATACAACCATGCTTGGCGGCGACTAAGCGAACGCGCACGCACACTACAGCCATGGTGTTCGGACTGTGGAACAACAGAAAACCTCACAGCAGACCACCTCAAATGGCCAGCAACAAAGCTTCAACATGTGAGTGTCGTGTGCCTCGAATGCAATATCAAACGCGGCCCATCACGCGGCCCCAACAACCGCAACCTCACACCCCACCCCGGTACACCCTCGCAAACCCAAATGCCTACCCCTAGTCGAGGCAATGTTTCTGACACTCTTCCGGATGGTGGAAGTTGAAGGCGGGTCCTAAGGCTCCTGTGACGGCTCCACGCCTGGATTTCGGCCATTTGGGGCCTCCTGGGTGGCGTCGTGTGGTGGCTTTCGCGGAGGAATACCTCAGGGTACCTAAGGGGACGGGTGCGCTACAGCCGTTCGTGTTGCGTGACTGGCAGATTGAGATTGTCCGCCAGTTGTACCCGATGGCGGATGAGTGCAAGCGCCCACGGCAGGCTTTGATGAGTATTGCCCGTGGTAATGGCAAAACGGGTTTGGCTGCGGTTCTTGCGGCTTACGCATTGTTTGCGGATGACGAAGAAGGCGCACAAATCCTTGTTGTGGCGTCGGATGAGCGTCAGGCCGGAATGGTTTACCGGTCTGTTAAGCGGATGATCGAATTGGATGAGCGCCTGTCTGATCAGGCGCAAATCTATGCTGACCGCATTTATTTGCCTAATACGGATTCTGAACTGCGAACACTCCCGGCAGATGAGGGTGCTTTGCAGGGTTGGGACCCGTCACTAATGATTGTTGACGAATTGCACGTTGTTACGGAAAAGGTTTGGGAAGCCGTGACGACTGCGTCAGGTAAGCGTGCCCAGTCTCTTACGTTCGCCATTTCGACACCGTCCGATTCTGCGGAGTCGGTTATGTGGCGGCTGGTTCAGCACGGGCGTTCCGGCACAGACCCGGGTTTCGTGTTCATTGAGTATGCGGCACCTGAGGGGTGCGCTATCGATGATGAGGAAGCGTGGGCGGCTGCTAACCCTGCCTTGGATGACTTCCTGCACCGGGACGCTATCCACGCTTTGTTGCCGCCTAAGACACGCGAGAGTGCGTTTAGGCGGTACCGGTTGGGTCAGTGGGCCGGCATGGAGGATTCCTGGTTGCCGTTCGGTATTTGGGAGCCTCTGGCGGCACCACGGAAGGTCGATCCGAAAACCCCGGTGGTTCTGGCGTTTGATGGTTCGGCGTCTGGTGACTCCACGGCACTAATCGGCTGCACCCTGGAGCCTGTCCCCTACGTGTTCGTTGTCGATATCTGGGCTAACCCTGGTGACGACAGGTGGCGTGTTCCACGCGCTGAGGTGTCACAAGCCGTAGATGCAGCGTTCGACCGGTTCAACGTGCAAGAGCTGCAAGCCGACCCGTGGGGATGGCGTAGTGAGATTGAGGCATGGGCTAAGACCCATGGCGAGAAGAAGGTCATGGAGTGGAACACGGGTGCCGCTGCACGTATGGCACCGGCAACCGACCGGCTCTATCAGGCAATCGGTACGGGCCGTGTAACCCACGATGGCGACGAACGGCTTACCGCTCACATGCAGAACGCGGTTGCTAAGCCCACGCCTATGGGTGACTTGGTTAAGAAGGATAAGCGCATGTCTAAGCACAAGATCGATGCCGCCGTGGCAGCGATTGTTGCGTTCGACCGGGCCGCTTGGCTCGTTCATAACAAGCCTAAGCGGAAGGTTGTCACATGGTAGATGTTCTCAAGGTGGCGGAAACGCTGTCTAGTCAGTTGGATACGACCGCGCCTCACCTGGCGAGGCTTGATAAGTATTATGACGCGGAACAGGCCGCGTCCTTTCTTAGCCAGGAGGCCAGGGAGGCACTGGGTAAGCAGTTCCGGCAGTTGGCTGTCAATTACCCACGGGTTGCCGTGGATTCTGTGGGTGAGCGGTTGACGCCTACAGGGTTCCGCCTTGAGGGACCTGATAGTAAGCCGGATGAGGCTTTGTGGAAGGTCTGGCAGGACAACGGAATGGAAGAGCAGGCCGCACAGGCACACACTGAGGCATTGGCCCTTGGTCGCTCGTTTGTCATTGTCTGGGCTGGTAGTGCGGGTAAGCCACTGGTAACGGTGGAGAGTGCCCGGCAGGTTGCCGTATACCGCAATCCTGGTACCCGTGAGGTTGAGGCTGCGTTTAAGCGCTGGTTGGCGGATGGTAAGGCTCACGCCGTGGTCTATACCCCGGCGAATGTTGTTCGCCTTGTCTCGCGTGGGCACGTCCCGTCTGAGGGTTCCATTCCGGCTTCCGGCTGGGAGATTGTAGAGACCCTGGATAACCCGTTGGGTGTTGTGCCCGTCGTGCCCATTGTCAATAGGGGCCGGCTCATGGACCTTGACGGACAGTCCGAGATGCAAGACATTCTCGGATTGGCCGATGCTTTGAACAAGATCAGCACCGACATGATGGTTACTTCTGAGCATTACGCCCGTCCGCGCCGTTGGGCTACTGGTCTTGAGGTTGTGGAGGATGAGGAAACCGGTGAGCCGATTAACCCGTTTGGGTCTGAGGCTAACCGGGTTTGGCAGTCCGAGGACCCGGCAACTAAGTTTGGTCAGTTTGAGGGTTCCCGCCTTGACGGGTACGGGGACGCTATCCGAACGCTCACACAGCAGATTGGGGCCCTTAGTGGGCTCCCTGCCCATTACCTGGGCCTGAATGGTGACCAGCCGCCCAGTGCTGACAGTATCCGTTCCGCTGAGTCTCCCCTGGTGGCTAAGGCGCTCGCTAGGCAGCGCTCTTACGGTGCTGCGTGGGCAAAGGTTGCCGCACTGATCATTGCGGTTCGTGATGGTGTTGATCCCCGGACGGTTGAGGTTGAGACCGTTTGGGCTTCACCTGAGACCCGCACACCGGCACAGTCTGCCGATGCTGCGGCAAAGCTTCACGGCATGGGGTTCCCCCTCGCGTTCATCGCGGAGACCACGTTGGGGTATTCCCCGGCACAGATTGACCGTATGCGTGAGTTGAAGCGTGCGGAGGCCCTGGACACCCGGGGTGTTGATCTGACGGGCATCCTTCCGTGACGTTCGCGGATGCCGTCGAGAACCTGACTAGCGATAGTGAACGGCGGCTAGTCGCCCTGTTCGAGAAGTTCCGGGCCGGTGAGATTACAGCCGCACAGTTTCAGGCTGTGGCGGTCCCCCTTGTTGGGGCTGCTCGTGCACGCGGTATTGCCTTGGCTGATCTAGGGCTTGCCGCTGCGTATGAGGCTGAATACAGGACGCCTACCCCGGTCCTGGGCCTACAGGCCCCGGCTGGGGACCCTGAACGGCTCGCTAAGGGGCTGAGCACGCTTCTAGAGGCTGATACGGGTGCGGATGAGTACGTGTCCCGTGTGGCCCGCTACGGGCGTTCAGAGCCCGCTGCGGCAATGCAGGATTCCTATATCGAGGGAATGAAGGTTCGGAAGGTTCCGGGCTTCACTCGTGGCCTGAATGCGGGTGCCTGCCAACTCTGCGTGTGGCTCTACAAATCCGGCTACGTGTACCCGGTTGATGCGGGTTTCCACCGTCACACCGGCTGTACCTGTCATATCGTCCCGGCGTTTAGAACCGTCCGGGCCTACTAAAAACAAAGGAGCACCACCCAATGACTGAACCCATTACCGATACCCCGGAGGTTGAGGAAGTGGTTACGCCCGAGACGGAAACCCCGGTGGTTGAAGAGGGCAAGCAAGAGACCGATGGGGACACCTTCCCGAGGTCATATGTGGAAGAGCTGCGTTCCGAGAGTGCTCGCTACCGTGAGCGTTCGCGGGATATGGGGCAGCGACTGCACACCGCTTTGGTTGCGGCTACGGGCCGTTTGGCCGACCCGGCAGACCTTCCTTTTGATGAGGCGCACATTGACGACCCGGAAGCCCTGGCGGCTTCTATTGAGTCGTTGCTGGCGTCTAAGCCGCACCTTGCTAACCGCACACCTAAGGGTGATGTGGGCCAGGGTGTTCGCCCCGAGACACAAAAGGTGTCGCTGGGCTCTCTTCTTCGTAATAACCTCTAACGAAAGGGTATTTCCAACATGGCTAATTCCACTGCAAACGCTCCGGAACTGACTACTGAGCAGGTCCAGAGCGTCCTTATTCAGCCGCTCGAACTGGCTTCTGTGTTCCTGTCGTCCGGGCCTCTCGTGTTCGACACTGACGGCAGCCCGGTTAAGGTTCCGTCCCTGGCCGGAATGACCGGAACTCCCGACTGGACCGGTGAGAACACGCTTATCACCGAGACTGATGGGGACTTTGACGAGGTAGAGATTCTGCCTTCCACGATGAAGTCTCTTAAGACTCTTACCCGCTACTCAAACGAGTTGGCGCGCCAGTCTGTCGTTGCCCTGGACTCTGCGCTCCAGGCTCGCATGGTTAAGGACGTGGCGAACAAGCTTGATGGTGCGTTCATCGCGGGCACTGGCGACGCTGGCACTACCCCGCTGGGTCTTCTGAACTACGCGGGCATTCAGACGGTGGATGCCGCGCCCACGACCCTTGACCCGTTCATTGATGCCTGGGGCCTGCTGTTGGGTGCTGGTGCGAACGCTGCGGCTGCCAAGTGGCTTATCTCCCCGGCTGACTTTGTGACGTTGCGGAAGATTAAGACTGGTACGGGCTCGAACGCTTACGTTCTTACCCCGGACCCGACGAAGGATGGTGTGTTCCGTCTGTTCGGTTCTGAGGTCAAGATCAGCAACCATGTCCCGGCTGGCACTGCGGCACTGGCGGACTTCTCCCAGATCGGGGTTGCGCGTGACCAGGCCCCCACGGTGAAGGTTCTCGACCAGACTTTCGCACAGTACGACCAGCAGGCTATCCGGGTTACCGCGCGGTATGACGCCGCGCCGTTGAACCCTGAGGCGATTGTTGTTGTCAAGGCCGTTGTCTGACCTGTAGCAGTTCCCTAAGGCGGGGACCCACCCATTCACGGGATGGGTCCCCGCCTTTTCTTTTTGCCTAATGGAAGGAATGACTTTATGGTTTACCCTGATAGTGCTGCTGTTGGTGATGTTATTGGTAGGAACCTTTGCCCTAAGCCTAGGTTTGTTGATAGTGCCCGTGTGCCGTGGACGGCTGGAACTGTCGCGGATGAGACCATTTCCGGCACTACCCATAAGCGCCTGGGCGCATTCACGGACACGAGCATCCAACTCCCGGGTCTTACCTGGGTGCCGGGAGTGGAGTACACGGTAACGGTGCACGCTTACACGGAGGAGGGAAGCACGCTCGGTTTGGCTGCACTCCCGGGCGACGGGCAGGACGCGGGAGGCATCGAGTGGCAGACATTCACCACGGGTTGGTATGACTGGCACGAGTACACGTTTACCCTCGCGATCACGGATTCACCCCCGGTAGATGACCTAGGGAATGACGTTGACCCCGAGGGCGTATTCTTGCGTTTCCGTGCACCCACGTCTAACGATCTGCGTGTTGCGGCTGTGCGTGTTGACGACACCGGGAGTGTTGTTCCCGGTGTTATTGACGGTGACACGACGGATACCACGGACTTTGATTTCGGGTGGGATGGAACGGCAGGTGCCAGCACGTCTACCGTCCTGGCACTGACAGCGTTTGGTGAGGTGGACCCTGGGCCCGACCCGGACCCTGAGCCGACCACGCTAGCGGCCTCTGTGGCCGCGTTCCTTGACGCTACGGACGATCCCGACCTGATCGCTCTTGCGGGCCAGCACGTGACCGTTATGGAAGCCCTGGTGCGTGCTCACACCAGGGGTAAGGGGTTCACGCCTGAGGGTGCACCGTACCCGGATGTTGAGGCTGTGATTATCGCGGCAACTGCGCGCCTCATTGCGAACCCTGAGCAGACGGATAACTACGCGGGTGGTGCCGGTGTCCGTGGCGGGTTTGTTGGGTTCTCTCTGCCGGAACTGATCACCCTTAACACCTACCGTCGGAGGACCGCATGATTTTTCATGACCGCGTGCAGCTCCAGACTTCTAATGCCGGGGTGGAGTGGTCGCCGGCTGGGACATGGCCCGCTGAGGTGCGGCCCCTTAAGGGGGACGAACAGATCAGTGCAGGAAGGGACGCGGTTATCACGCGCTACCGGGTGTTCATTAGCAAGCACTCACCATTGGGCACTGACTCACACCACGTCGCCATCGTGTGGCAGGGGGCCCAGTTCCTGATGGACGGTGGTGTGGAGATTGTGACCCGCAACGGTCGGGTGCAGCATTACGCGTTCCTCGTTAAGGCGGTGAGTGGGTGATGCGTTCGTTCATCATTGCGGGGTTGAGCATCGTGGGGAACCTGTGCGTGTTCGCTGGCGCGCTCCTGCTGCCCTTCTGAGGGCACGAAGAAGCCCCAAGGGTAGATGTGTACCCCTGGGGCTTCTCAGGCTCTCCTAGGCGGTGTTACGTGCGCCTCAGGACCCCAAACGCGCTGCCCTGGGGTACGTACATGACCGCGTGTTCGTGAATGGGCAACCGGTGCAGGGTGTAGTCCGTGAAACCGGCAGGCTTAGGGATCAGCCCTGAATGGTCCGTCGAGTCTCCCGGCTGCTTCGTCGTGTAGATGCGCACCCCCGCCCGCTTCAACTCTGCACCCTTCTCCTGATCCGTGGTGAGGGTGGCCCAATGGTCCCCGTAAGTGACGCCCAGTGAGCGTGTCTCCCACCGGTCATCAGTGGCCGGTTGGGATGCAAGGTCCGTGAGCGTACTGGAAAGGCGCTTGAACGCTTCCCGGTACATCCCCTCTTGCCCGTCATACATTCCGGCAAGCCGGTCCTCTTGGAGCCGCTTAAGGGATGCGTGCACTTCGTCAATCTCTGCATCGTTATTGATGCCAGGGATCAGGACACGTTCTGTCATGGGGAAATCGCTCATGACTGCCTGGAATGTTTCAAACACGATCCCGGTAAGTTCGTCTACCGGAATCATCTTCCCCGCCCGGCACGCGTTACCGGTGTTCGCCTTCGACGTGCACCGCGTGTATTTCTTGTTACGGGAAAGGGAAGCGGAGAGCGTGTTGCCACATTCACAGTAGGCGACACCCAGGAGTGAGAATTGGCGTTTGCTGTCCACCCGGGTCGGTGTCTTGTTAGCGAGTGCCGATCGCACACGCTGCCACTCATCCAACGTGATAAGAGGTTCCGCCCGCTGGACAGGCATTCCCGACTCATCACGAACCACGGTCGGCTCACCTCCCTTATGCCCGGTCATCATCTGACCGAGCAGGGAACGACCAGCAAGCATCCGGTGGAGAACAGAGGGTCGCCACGTGTTGCCCCGGTTAGTCAAATGCCCTTCCGCATTCAACCAACGAACCACGGAATGCGTGCTCGCACCCGACAGGATGTCATCCACGATGCGGCGGACGATCACCCCGGTTCCCGGGTCTATCTCCAGCCGGAACCCACCACCCTCTAGGGGTTCGGCACGGTAGCCGTACGGGAGAATGCCACCCCGCCAACGCCCAGCGCGTGCGAGGTGGTCAAACGACTTCTTGGAGCGTTCACGGATCTGTTCACGTTCCGACTCGGCAACAGCACCCAGGACTGCAACAACAACACCACCGGTAAACCGGTCCGTGATGTCAGCCCCAATGTCCAGGGACCAGATTTGCTTACCGTGATCCCTCGCCCACTGGATGATCGTGTGCAGGTGGAGTTGGTTGCGGGATAGGCGGTCGATCTTAGGGACGACTAGTGCGTCCCACTCGTTGTGCCGTTGAAGCCACGGCCCTAAGCCGGGGCGATCAAACGGTGACACGTTGCCGGACACATCCTCATCCTTGGCTATGCCCACCAGGGTGTGGTTATGCGTCACCACGTAAGCCTCTATCTGCGCGACTTGCCGGGCCGTCGAGGTTGATTCCTCAGCGGCCCGGCTCAGCCGTGCAGCGCCTAGAACGCGCACTCACTCACCATCCCTAGTCACGGTCCCATCCTCGCTCACCGTCACGGACGGTGCGGGACGCGGTGCCGGGGCGTACTGGTCCAACGCCACCAGCCCAGCCAGCACAGCCAACGTCAGGGCACACGCCCCAACGACGCTGATCAGCACCCACATCAACCGGTCTTCCATGGTGACCACCCATCTGGGTGGAAGCCTGAACGGTAGGCCCGTCCACGACGATGGCGCCGTCCTCCGCGTCGACCTGCTCGACGACCACGCTCTGCGCGAGCGTCGTCGGTTCGGCCCCGGCCCGCTTTCCCCCGGGGCCGGGGGCAACCGGCGCGTCGGGCACGAACCACAGGTCGACGACCGCACCGGCCCGGATCCGGTCAGAGAGGCCCGACACGACAGGTACGGCGACGGAGCGCACGTCCGCGTCCGCCCCGAGGGCGGTGAGCGGGACCAGCTCGCCGTCGTCCACCACCCGGAGCACCACCAGGTCATCGGGCAGCGGCTCACCGGCGGGGAGGTAGCTGCCGGCACCCGCGCCGAGCCGCACGTCGACCGCGCGGAGCGCGTCGGCGGTGAGCGGCGTCCCTGGCGTCAGGGCGCCGTCCGCGACGAACACCGGGACGGTCCGGCTCGCCGCCGACACCACCCAGGAGCCGAGCGCTACCGACAGCGCGACGATGACGATGCCGGTCAGCAGCCGCGGATCGCGCCAGCGAGGTCGGCGCAGCCGCGCGACCACCGGCTCAGGGAGACCCTGGCCCGGGCCGGGAGGCGCCGGGGCGACCGGGGCATACGTCATGTCGGTCCTTCCGCGTACTTTGGTGGACTTTGGGTAGACCTTCGAGTACAAGTTGAAGCGTCGAAGTGGACGCAATGACACCCAGGCCAGGCAGAGCGCCGGAACCATAGTGATCGAACGCCGCCGATCCGGCATCAGATAAACACTTCTTGTGGATAACCCCCTCATGTCGGTGTCTCGTGCCACACTGTTCCCATGGAAAAGCGCTTTCTCTCTCTGGCCGATGTGGTCGAGACCCTGAACATCTCGATGGCTCAGGGCTACGCCCTGGTTCGGACCGGCGACCTTCCCGCCATCCAGGTGGGCCCCAAGAAGGTCTGGCGCGTCGAAGCCGCGGAGCTCGAGTCGTACATCGAGCGCATGTACGCAAAGAGCCGTGAGCGGCTCAAGGGCTCTGCGACCACGGACGCCTGAAAGCCTCAGCTACACACCGACGGGACCGGCGTACTCCACGTGGAGTGGCACCGGTCCCGCTCTCCATTTAGGACATTCTCGGCGGATTCAGGGCGCCTCGCTCACGACCAGCAAGGCCGAGAACGGAACGAGTCGTGTTCCGCGATCATCGAGCGCCTCGACGTCGAGGTGGTCCCTGCCGACCCGCGCGATGCGACCACCCACCGTGCCGCCCAGGGTGCGTACCGTCACCCGCGCGCGGTCGCGCTGCAGGGCTCGTAGCACCGGCCCCAGCCCCAGCGCATCCCGCCGTGACGTCGACCGGGCCGCCTGACGACCCAGGCCGTGCACCGCCGCGATCGCGGCCAGCGGCACGAGGTGCTGGCTCGCCGGCTCCGGCGGGACGCCCCGCACCAGCACCCACTCGTCCGCCGCCTCCCGGACGACGCCGCGCAGATGCGCACCCGCCGGCAGCTCCACCGTGACCACGGCTCCGACGACGGCGCGGAACCGGTCGGCGAGGGTCATCGTGGCGTGCTCGGCGCGGGTCATCTCCGACACGAGCGCGTCCGCCTCGGCCAGCGACTGCGCACGGGCCTGCGCCTCGAGGTCCCCGAACAACGCCTCCCATCTGGCGGAGCCTGCGGGGTACATGGATGCCATGGAGCCACTCTGCGCTATCCACAGGCATCTCGCGCTCCGGTAGACACCCCGAAGGCACCGAGGTTGAATATCGAACACCGGACGACACCAACCATCATCAAACTGATCACGAGTGCCCATCGTCTCCGGAACTCGACCATCGCAGGGGGAACCATGTCGAACCACGCCCTTACTCAGGCAGCGTCGGCGTACGGTGCCAAGAATCGTCAGCCGGGCGGCGGGCGCGGGACGCCCGCGGCGCACCTGACGGACGCCGAGCCCGCCGCACACCGGGCGGGCAGCCGACGCGGCCTGGCCGGCCTCCTGGCCCTCGCCGGCACCCTCGTCGCAGCGTCCGGCGTGCTCGGTGCACGCACCTGGCAGGTCGGGTCAGGGCTCGGCACGGCGCTCTTCCCGATCGAGGACATCGTCGAGCTCGCCGCGGTGGCCTGCGGCACCGTGGTGGCCGGCTGGTCCGGGCTGCACGCGCTCGTCGCACTGGCATGCGTCCTCGCGGGGCGCCACGGCCGGCGATGGGCCGCGGGCGAACGGGCGGTCGCACGGCACGCACCGGGGGTCGTACGCCGGCTCGCTCGCGCGGCCGCTGGTGCGGGGCTGGGCCTCGCCCTCGCGGCACCGACAGCCATGGCCCTGCCGGAGCACGACCCGGAGGCCGCGGGCGCGGGGAGCGAGAGCGCCGCCGTCGTGCTCGAGCTGGGCTGGCAGCCCACACACGTGGGGGCGGACGCCGCGGGTGACCGTGCGCCGGACCGCTCGGCCACGGCCGGCGCACGGCCGGCGCCCGAACGGTCGGCACTGGTCAACCGGGGAATGCGCACGGGGACGACGCGTGAGCCGCTGGTGGTGGTCGAACCGGGCGACACCCTCTGGGGGATCGCCGCCGACCACCTCGCCGCTCCGTCGGCCGGCGGGCAGTCGCCCCGCACGGCCCCGTCCGCCGCGGAGATCGCCTCGGCCGTCACGCGCTGGCACGACGCCAACCGGCAGGTGCTGGGCACCAACCCTGACCTGATCCGGCCCGGCACCGTGCTGTACGAGCCGTGACGCCCGGCCCGGACCCGACGCACCGAGCCGCCCGCACCCCAGCACGCCAAGGCCCTCACGCACCAACGCCCCAGCACGCCAACGCCCCAGCACGCCATCGCCCCAGGAGAACCCGCATGACCACACTCGATGTACCGCCCGACGCCCCGGACGCGCCGCGTCAGCCACCGGCGCAGGCCCCGCAGGCAGCGACGGCGTCCAGGGCGACCACCCGACCGGTGCGCACCACGGCCGTGGCACCTCCTTCGGCGATCGCACCGACCGCGCCGGCGCGACCGACAGCGCCAGCGCCACCGGACCGGCGGCCCGTCACGCCCCGGATCGGTCCGGTCACGGGCCCAGGGATCGGTCGGCGGCTGCGCCGCATGCGGATCGGCGGCACGCCGTACCTCGAGCTGCAGAACGCGGCGGCGGCGCTCGAGGCCGTGGGCGGGCGCCCGGCGCCCGAGCCGGATCCCGCCCTTCCCGACCCCACGGCCCAGGTGTGCCGGGTGGTTCGTGCCGCCGTGGAGGTGCTGCGCGGCGAGCGGCCGGCGGCACAGCTCGCCCGCTGGGTCACCCCGCAGGTCTACGACCAGCTCCTGGAACGGGGTCGGCTCATGCGGGAGGTGCGCCAGAGCCGGGCGCCGCGACCCAAGGCGCACGCCGCGACCGTCCGGCGGGTACGGATGGTCCGGCTGGGCGCCTCATCGGCCGAGGCGACGGTGATCCTGCACGACGAGGGCCGTGTGCGGGCCGCTGCCGTGCGCCTGGAGGCGCGGCGGGGCGTCTGGCGCGTGGCGGTCCTCGAGATCGGCTGATCCCGGTGCCGGCTGGTCCTGGCGGGCTCCGGTCAGACCCACTCGACGATCAGGTCGGCCTCGTCCCGAGTGGTCGCTATGCGTTCCGCGTTGCGCTGGTCCGTGCCGCCGGCCCAGGCCTCGGCGTCGGGCAGGGACTTGCCGAAGGCCTGGTGCCTGGCCACGAGGCGCGGCAGGCGCTCGTCGTCGGGCAGGTCGACGTACCAGACCTCTGCCATGCGCGAGCGGGCGGCGGGCCAGGCGCCGTCGGGCGCCAGCAGGTAGTTGCCCTCCGTGATCACCAGGGACTCGCCCGCGACCTCGGTGCCCGCGGCGACGGGTTCCTCGATCTCGCGGCGGAACTCCGGCGCGTAGACGGGCGGGCCGCCGGGGACCCGGTCCGCGAGCCGGCCGATCAGCGCGGCGTACCCGGCGTCGTCGAACGTTTCGATGGCCCCCTTGCGGGTGCGGCTGCCGTGCGCCTCCAGGACGGCGTTGGACAGGTGGAAGCCGTCCATGCCGACCACCACCGCCGTGCCGGGCGCCAGGCCGTCGACCAGGGCGGCCGCGAGCGTCGACTTGCCCGCACCCGGCGGGCCGGTGAGCCCGAGGACGTGAACCCTGCCGGCCCGGGTGGCCTCTGCGGCGAGCGCCGCCGCCCGCGCGACGAGGTCGGCGGTGGTCAGGCGCACGAGAGGTTCTCCAGCCAGGTGCGGGGGCCGATGTACTGCACGCGCAGGGACGCCACCCGGATCGCCTCGTGGACCGCGGCTTCCAGCCCGGCGCCCTGGGCGAGCGCCACGACCAGGGCTCCGTGGAACGCGTCGCCGGCGCCCAGCGTGTCCCGCACGTCCACGACCGGCACGTCGCTGGCCCCCTGCCTGCCGCTCTCGTCGCGCCAGGTCACCTGGCCGGCGCCGTGCGTGGCGACGGTGGCGCGGGACCGGGGCACGCCGGCCGGTGCGCGGAAGTCCGCTGACCGCGCGGTGACGTCGGCCTGGCCCATGAGATCGGCGAAGACGGGGCGCCACCGGCCGGCGTCGAGGACGATCAGCGGGCGCGGCTCCAGCGTGCTCGCGTACTCGAGCACGCTCCGTGCCAGGTCGGGGTGGTGCCCGTCGAGCAGGACCACGTCCGGCCGGGGCAGGGTGTCCAGCTCGGCCGGCGTGACGTCGAGCCCGTCGGCGAGCGTCGCGTCGGGTGAGACCACCGACCGGTCGCCGGTCGCGTCGTCGACCAGGACCGCCGAGACCGCCAGCGGGATCTCACGGCCCTCGGCGGCGTCGTGGATCTCGACACCGTGGTGCTCCAGGTCGCCGCGCGCGGCCGCGCCGACCGGACCCGATCCCATGGCGCTGACGAGGACCGCGCGCGCTCCGAGCGTGGCGGCGGTGACCGCGGCGTTGGCGGCGGGGCCACCCGCCGAGACGTCCTGCCGGACGGCGGTGATCTTCTGGTCCGGCCCAGGTCGCACGGCGCTGCGGTGGATCACATCGAGCGTCGTCAGGCCAGCAAACCAGCAGGTCACGGGCAACTTTTGGTGGGCTTCGGCGGGCGCTTCTGGCATGTGCAGAGGCTACCTTTTGAATCCGAGTGTCAGTGACCGTGGGTACTGTCCAGCCATGACCACCTCCGGGCCGACGACGCCCCAGACACTGTCGTCGACGACATGGCGTGACCTCCTGCTGGACCAGCTCGACTTCTACTGGGGCTTTCATCTCTGGCCACGTCTGGAGGGCCTCACGGATGCCGAGTACCTCTGGGAGCCGGCCTCGCCGGCCTGGAGCGTGCGCGTCGGGCAGGACGGCGAGGCGCGGCTCGAGTACGAGGTGCCCGAACCGGAGGTGCCCCCGGTCACCACCATCGCGTGGCGCATGGTGCACGTCGGCCGGGACGTGTTCGGCCGGCGCGCCAGGGCCCTGTTCGGACCCACGGACGCACCGGCCGACGCCGACATGTTCGACGCGCGCCACTGGCCCGAGGCACCGGTCACCGCCGAGGGCGGCCTCGCGATGCTCGAGGAGGGCTACCGGTCGTGGCGGACCGGTATCGCCGGGCTGGACGACGAGTCCCTGATGCACCCGATCGGTCCGAAGGGTCTGGAGTACGCCGAGTTCCCGATGGCCGCGCTCGTGACGCACGTCAGCCGGGAGGCCATGGCGCACGGCGGCGAGATCTGCCTGCTGCGCGACCTGTACCGGGCTCAGGCGTCCGGGTAGGTCCGCTCGGCGTAGACGCGCAGCACGTCACGCACGAACGTGGCCCCTTCGTTGCCGCCGTAGGTCGCGGCGAACCGCTCGTCCGCCACGTACATGTCCGCCAGGCCGAGCAGGTAACCACGGTCGGGCCGGCCCTCGTCGTGGCCGGGCGTGCCCGGCACGGAGACGAGCCAGGCAGCGTGCCGGGCGGCGACTGCCTGTGCCTCGTCCGAGGCGGGGTCCAGCCCGGCCTCCGCGGCGTCGGTCCAGGCCTTGATCAGTGCATCGAGCCGCGTCTTCCATTCGCGCTGCCCGTCCTCGCCGAGGCCTCGCCACCACGCGTCGCTCTTCTGGTACGCGTCGCGGCCCCAGCGCTCGGTCACCTCCTGCTCGTACTGGGTGTGATCGAATCCGTCCAGCATGTCCTTCGCCATGATGTCCTCCTTCTCCTCGGGGTCGTTCTCCAGGGCTGCGATGGTCCGTTCTACCGACGCGATCTGCCGCGCCAGCCGGCCCTCCTCCGCCCGCAACGAGGTGAGGTGGCCGCGCAGGGCTGCCGCCTCGTCCTGGCCGCTGTCGAGCACGTTGCCGATGTCGGCGAGGCCGAGCCCGAGGTCGCGCAGCAGCAGGATTCGCTGCAGCCGCACCAGGGCGGTGCGGTCGTACCGGCGAGGCCCGCCGGCCGCGGCGCGGCCGGCGGGCAGCAGCCCGACGGCGTCGTAGTGGCGCAGGGTCCGGCTCGTGACACCGGTCAGTCGTGCGATCTCCTGGATGGACCATTGCATGCCCACCACGGTAGAGGTTGACGCCGCGTCAACTTCAAGCCCTTTGCGTGACAGGTTTCCGCACGCGCTCAGTCGCGCAGCAGCTCCCACTCGGCGTCGGTGAACATCCTCGAGCGGATCAGGAACCGCACGCCCTCCGGCGCCTCCACGCTGAACCCGGCACCGCGGCCCGGGACCACGTCGATGGTGAGGTGGGTGTGCTTCCAGTACTCGAACTGGTTGCGGCTCATCCAGACCGGCACGGTGAACGGGGAGCCGTCGGACGAGACGGCCAGGTCGCCGAGGTGGATGTCCGCGTCGCCGGTGATGAAGTCGCCGTCCGGGTAGCACATCGGGGAAGATCCGTCGCAGCACCCGCCCGACTGATGGAACATGAGCTCGCCGTGCTTGGCCCGCAACCGGACGAGCAGCGCGGCCGCGTCCGGGGTCACGTCGACCCGTGCGGGCGGTGCGCCGGGCGGCCGGGGCGAGCTGGCGTCGTCAGGCATGGAGAACCTCCTCGTGTCGATGGACGTGCCGGACGTCCGGGCGACCCGGACGTCCGGCACCGACCGCGGGCTCCTAGAAGAAGCCCTGCTTGCCCTGCGCGTAGCTGACCAGGAGGTTCTTGGTCTGCTGGTAGTGGTCGAGCATCATCTTGTGGTTCTCGCGGCCCACGCCGGATCCCTTGTAGCCGCCGAACGCCGCCGCCGCCGGGTAGGCGTGGTAGCAGTTGGTCCACACCCGGCCGGCCTCGATCGCACGCCCCGCCCGGTAGGCGTCCGCGCCGGACCGGGTCCAGACCCCCGCGCCGAGCCCGTACAGGGTGTCGTTGGCCACCTTGATGGCATCGTCGAAGTCGGCGAACTCCGTCACCGCGACCACGGGCCCGAAGATCTCCTCCTGGAAGATCCGCATGGAGTTCTTGCCCTCGAAGATCGTGGGCGTCACGTAGTACCCGCCCGCGAGGTCACCCTCCATCTCGGCCCGGTGCCCGCCGGTGAGCACCTTGGCGCCCTCCGCCTTGCCGATGTCGAAGTAGCTGAGGATCTTCTCCAGCTGGTCGTTGCTCGCCTGCGCACCGATCATCGTGTCCGTGTCCAGCGGGTTGCCCTGCTTGACCGCTTCGGTGCGCGCGACGGCGTCGGCGAGGAACGACTGGTAGATGTCCGCCTGGATGAGCGCACGCGACGGGCACGTGCACACCTCCCCCTGGTTGAGGGCGAACATCGTGAAGCCCTCCAGCGCCTTGTCGTAGAACTCGTCGTTCGCCGCCGCGACGTCACTGAAGAAGATGTTCGGCGACTTGCCACCCAGCTCCAGGGTCACCGGGATGATGTTCTGGGACGCGTACTGCATGATCAGGCGACCCGTCGTCGTCTCGCCCGTGAACGCGATCTTCCGGATCCGCGGCGAGCTCGCCAGCGGCTTGCCCGCCTCCGCACCGAACCCGTTGACCACGTTCAGCACGCCCGGCGGGATCAGGTCCGCGATGAGCTCCATGAGGTAGAGGATGGACGTCGGCGTCTGCTCGGCCGGCTTGAGCACCACCGCGTTGCCCGCCGCGAGCGCCGGCGCCAGCTTCCAGACCGCCATGAGGATCGGGAAGTTCCAGGGGATGATCTGCCCGACCACGCCCAGCGGCTCGTGGAAGTGATAGGCGATCGTGTCGCCGTCGATCTCGCTGATCGACCCCTCCTGCGCGCGGATCGCACCCGCGAAGTAGCGGAAGTGGTCGATCGCCAGCGGGAGGTCGGCGGCGAGCGTCTCACGCACCGGCTTGCCGTTCTCCCAGGTCTCCGCGACGGCCAGCTCCTCGAGATGCTCCTCCATCCGGTCGGCGATCTTGTTCAGCACCCGCGCACGCTCGGTGACGGACGTGCGCCCCCACGCGGGTGCGGCGCCGTGCGCGGCGTCGAGAGCCCTGTCGATGTCGTCGGCGTCGCCACGCGCCACCTCCGTGAAGGTCCGCCCGTTCACCGGGCTGGGGTTCTCGAAGTACTGGCCGTTGGCGGGCGGTACGTACTCGCCCCCGATCCAGTGGTCGTACCGGGGCCGGAAGCTGGCGATGGCACCTTCGGTACCTGGGGCTGCGTACACGGTCATGGGTCTGCCTCCTCGCAGGTTCTGCCCGGGTGCGACGGCGCGCCCGGGTGGGCCGAGGTTAGGCAGCCGTGCGTTGCATCGAGGTTGCAACCCGACCGTGACCTCATCGCGGCAAGGCCCGCCGGCCACGGAACAAATGGACACCAGAGGGCGAATCGCCAGCCCTCGAGAGCATGCCGACCACGACGAGAGGCCACCCATGACATCCGCACACCATCGGACCAGTGCCGCGGCGCACCCCGTACCGCGGCTGACCGCACCGCTCGCAGCCCTGGTGACGGCGACGCTGGCGCTCGCGGGCTGCGGCGCCCAGGGCGGCGCGACGGAGACGGCCGTCGACACGACGGACCTGTCGGTCCCTGCCCCCGAGGCGCTCGGCGACCTGCCGGTCCCCGTGCTGCCCGGTCCGGGACCCACGGTGTCGGGCGAGGAGTACGACGACTCGTCCGAGACACCGTTCCAGGACGTCGCCACCAGCCCCCTGTCCACGTTCTCCGCCGACGTCGACACCGCGTCGTACTCGAACCTGCGCCGCCAGGTCACTCAGGGGACGGCCCCGGAGGGCGTGCGGATCGAGGAGCTCGTCAACTACTTCGACTACGACTACCCGGCGCCCGAGCCCGGCGCGGAGCACCCGTTCTCCGTGTCGGCCGAGGTAGCGGCCGCGCCGTGGAACCCGGAGCACCAGCTCGCGATGGTCGGGGTGCAGGCGACGGAGGCTGTGCCGACGTCGGAGGGCAACAACATCGTGTTCCTGCTCGATGTCTCCGGCTCGATGGACGAGCCGAACAAGCTGCCGCTGCTCGCCGAGTCGTTCGCCCTGCTCGTGGAACAGCTCTCGGAGGACGACCGGGTATCGATCGTGACGTACGCGGGCGACAACCAGGTGGTCGCCGACTCGGTGCCCGGCTCGGAGCACGGCGTGCTGATGGACCATCTGCGGTCGTTGCGGGCCGGCGGTTCCACGGGTGGCGCCGACGGCCTGCGGACGGCGTACGAGCTGGCCGAGAAGAACTTCGTCGAGGGTGGCAACAACCGGGTGGTCCTCGCGACGGACGGTGACTTCAACGTGGGGCCGTCCACGCCCGAGGAGCTCACGGAGCTCATCGAGACCGAGCGCGAGTCCGGCGTCTACGTGTCGGTGCTGGGTTTCGGCATGGGCAACCTGAAGGACAGCACGATGGAGGCGATCGCCGACCACGGGAACGGCAACTACGCCTACATCGACACGCTGGCCGAGGCGCGCAAGGTGCTGGTCGACGAGTTCGGCTCCACCATGTTCGTGGTCGCCAAGGACCTCAAGCTGCAGGTGGAGCTCAACCCGGCGGTCGTCGGCTCCTACCGGCTGATCGGCTACGACAACCGGCGCCTCGAGGACGAGGACTTCGCCGACGACACCAAGGACGCGGGCGACGTCGGAGCAGGACACTCCGTGACCGCGTTCTACGAGCTCGTCCCGGCCGGCGCCGGGTCGGAGGGGGCCGGGGACGCGGAGGGCGGCGACCTGAAGTACTCCGACCGGGAGGTCGGCACCAGCGACGACTTCATGACGGTGCACGTGCGCTACAAGGCACCGGACGGCGCCACCCCGGCGACGAGCACGGAGGTCGAGTTCCCCGTCGCCGCGGACGCGCTGACCGCCGCGCCGACGTCCGACTTCGCGTTCGCGTCCGCCGTCGCCGAGCTCGGGCTGATCGCCACCCGGTCGGAGTACCGGGCCGGCGCGAGCCTCGACGCGGTGCGGGAACGGGCGACGTCCGCCCTGGGTGCTGACCCGTACGGGCTGCGGGCGGAGTTCGTCGACCTCGTGGAGGCCTACCGTGCCCTGGCGTGATCTTTACTTCGCGGCAATTGCACGACGCGAAAAGAAAGGCCCGGAGTATTGGTCGGCACGAGATACCGATCTGCAGAAGTGCGGCCCGGCGGACGGGCTGACATTTCCTGGTAAACGGGTTTCCGCGCCTGGAAAGTAACGGAACTTTAGGCCGCCCGTGCATTTCGGCGCGACGGCATCAGGAACCCTCGGTGGAGGTGAGGATGGTCCGGTTGCCGACCGGGTCCCGGGCCTCCAGGGCACGCTGCGTGCCCTGCGACTGCTGGACCATGTCGACGGCGACACGCAGGTCCTCGGTGGCCCAGTCCAGGGAGTCCTCCATGTGGGCCGCCTGGTCGAGCAGGGTGCGAGCCTGCGTGACGGACGCCGGCGGGGCGTCCGTCACGCGCTGCGCCGCGGCGGCGCGGGCATCGGCGAGGGCTTCCGCGAGCACGTCGCGCGTGGCGGGGTCGGCGACCTGGCCGTCAGAGTGCTCGTACACCCGCTCGGCCATGTCGAGGACCGCAGCGAGGTCGTGCGAGCGCGCCGAGGTACTGCTGACCTGGCTGTCGATCTGGGAGGTGAGGGTCATCAGGTGGCTCGCCTGGTCGGCCCGCGCCGAGACCGACCAGAGCGTGATGGCCACAGCGACGCCTGTGACGATCGCCGCGCCGAAGGTCCAGCGGCGCCGGCCTCGGGCTCCGGCGAGGTCGTCCGACGGCGGCTCCGCCGCGTCGAGCGGTGGCAGCTGGGCCGCGGCGAGCGCGGGCAGCCGCTCCGGTCTGTCGCCGGGCTGTTCGTCCGATCCGGAAAGCGCCGGCTCCGGTGTGGTTAAAGCGATGGTGTTCAACTCTTCCCCCAAAGAGAGATCCCATGAAACAACCTGTCGGGCTCACGCCCCTTTAACAACCGATGTGAAGGACGCTAAGACTACTTCTGGCGTCTCGCGCGGCGAGGCCGTAATACGCCTGTGATCTGTGGAAAACTCGCTTGAGGCGGTGGATAACTTGGGGATCACGGTGGACAACCTGTTGATGACCTTGGCCGGGCGCCTACACTGGCGGGGTTCGACGACGACGTCGGAACCAGGTCAGGGGCAGCATGACGCAGGTGCCACACCGGGACGCGCGGTGGGTTCGCGCGGCATACGAGAGCTTCGTCGGCTCCGCCGGCTCGCAGGAGCCGACAGGGATCGACCCCGTCGTCGCGGCCTCGTGGCGGCGGAGCCTGAGCAACGGCGTCGACCCGGACCATCCGGGGGCCGTGACCGTCGCGGCGTCCGACGATCTCGACGACTACCGTCGCGACCACCCCCTGGCCGTCGCGATGCCTCTCGTGCGCGACCTGGTGGGCGGGGCGACCGGCGACGACCTGGTGGTCGCGGTGTCGGACGACGTGGGACGCCTCCTCTGGATCGAGGGCCGCGGTCCGGTGCGCTCCGCCGTGGACCACGTCGGGTTCGTCGAAGGCGCGGTGTGGCGCGAGGAGTCGGTCGGCACCAACGCTCCCGGCACCGCCCTGGCCACGCGGCGCCCTGTCCAGGTGCTCGGAGCCGAGCACTTCGTGCGCCCGGTCCAGCGGCTGAGCTGCACGGCGGCACCGGTGCACGACCCGGCCGGAGGGATCGTCGGCGTACTGGACCTCACCGGCGGCAGCGCCGCGGGCAGCCACGTCGCCCTGGCGCTGGTCCGGGCCACCGTCGCGATGGTCGAGCGCGAGCTGGCCGCCCACGGCACGGCCGGTGAGCCCCGCCCTGTCCTGCGCCTGCTCGGCCCGCCCACGCTGCGCGGACAGCGGCTCTCCCTGCGGCACGCGGAGATCCTGTTCCTGCTCACCGAGCACCCACGGGGCCTGAGCGCGGAGGAGCTCGCCGTCCTGCTGCACCCCGGCGACCTGTCGCTCGTCGCGGTGCGAGCGGAGATCTCGCGCCTGCGCCGGGTGGCCGACGGCGTCCTGGACGGCCCCCTGCTCGCCGGCTCCCGCCCGTACCGGCTGGCGCGGAGGCCGAGGTCCGACGTCGACACGGTCCGGGCCCGGCTCCGGCGCGGCGACGTGCGTGGCGCGCTCGCCGCGTACCCGGAGCCGCTGCTGCGCCGGTCGGCCGCGCCGGGCGTCGAGCGGCTCCGCGAGGAGCTCGAGGCCGAGGTCCGCGAGGCGGTGCACGCCTGCTCGGACGCGACCGCCGTCGAGCAGTGGACCACCCGCAGCGAAGGCGCCGACGACCACACCGCCTGGGCGCTCCTCGCCCGGCTCGCACCGGAGGGCGGACCGCTGGCGGCCCGTGCCAGCGCCCACCTCGGAGTGCTGGACCGCCGGCTGGCGTGACCACCGGGATCTTTTCGGCACCTCCGTGTGTTCCCTACTCGACTGCACGTGCACCACGAGGAGGACCCATGCCAGCGCCCATCGACCCGTCGGACAAGATCGCGCAGTACGCCCACCCGGAACGTCTGGTGAGCACGGCGTGGCTGGCCGAGCACCTGAAGGACCCGGGGATCGTCGTGGTGGAGTCCGACGAGGACGTCCTGCTCTACGAGACGGGGCACATCCCTGGCGCCGTGAAGGTCGACTGGCACACCGAGCTCCAGCACCCGCAGATGCGCGACTACCTGGACGGCGCCGCGTTCGCAGAGCTCATGGGCAGCAAGGGCATCACGCGCGACACGACGATCGTGCTGTACGGCGACAAGAACAACTGGTGGGCCGCGTACACCGCCTGGGTGTTCACGCTCTTCGGGCACGCGGACGTCCGCCTGCTCGACGGCGGCCGCGGGCTCTGGAGCGCCGAGGGCCGCGAGCTGACCACCGACGTGCCGGCGCCCACCCCCGTCGAGTACCCCACGGTCACACGCGACGACAGCACGATCCGAGCCTTCCGCGAGGACGTCCTGAGCCACCTCGGGACCGGCCCGCTCGTCGACATCCGCTCCCCGCAGGAGTACACGGGCGAGCGCATCGCCATCCCGGACTACCCCGAGGAGGGCGTGCTGCGCGGCGGTCACATCCCCACCGCCCGCAACGTCCCGTGGGCGACGGCGGTCGCCGAGGACGGCACGTACAAGACGCGCGCGGAGCTCGAGGCGATCTACACGACCGGGCTGGGCATGAGCCCCGACGACTCGGTGGTGACCTACTGCCGCATCGGCGAGCGCTCCAGCCACACCTGGTTCGCGCTCACCTACCTGCTGGGCTACACCGACGTGCGCAACTACGACGGCTCCTGGACCGAGTGGGGCAACGCGGTGCGCGTCCCCGTGGCGACCGGCAGCGAGCCCGGCTCCGTCTGACGCCGCCAGGTCAGTCGCGGCCGAACTCCTTGCGCAGCTCGTCCTTGGCGCGCTCCAGGACGTCGCGCTGGTCCGCGTCGAGCTCCTTGCCCGCGCGGTTCACGTAGAACGTGAGCATCGACATGGCCGAGCGGTACGGGGAGCTCTTGCGGCGGTCGCTCGACTCCGCGGACCGCTTGAGCGACCGGGCGATCCGCGCCGGGTCGTCCCACGTGAAGACGCCCTCCTCCAGGTCCAGGGCGTCACTGCCCTCGGTGACGCCCTGCGACCACCGTTCGGGGTCCTTGCCCGACCGCTTGCCCGACCGCTTCTTCTCGGCCATGCATCAACCGTACGACGCCGCCCGGGGACTCGCTCGAGCCCCGCGGGCGATGGGAGGATGAACGAATGAGCACCAACGACGTCGAGCTGCCCGAGGCTCTCGCCGAGCTGCGGGACGCCTTTCTGGAGACGCCCGAGAAGGACCGGCTGCAGCTGCTGCTGGAGGTGTCGCGCGAGCTTCCGCCGCTGCCTGCCAGGTACGCGGACGCGCCGGAGCGGCTGGAGCGCGTGCAGGAGTGCCAGTCCCCCGTCTACGCGTTCGCCGAGGTGGACGACGCCGGCGTGGTCGCCTTCCACGCGAGCGCACCGGAGGAGGCGCCCACCACGCGTGGCTTCGCGTCGATCCTCGCCCAGGGCCTGACCGGGCTCACCGCGCAGCAGGTGCTGGACGTGCCGGAGGACTACCCGCTCCAGCTCGGCCTCACCAAGGTGGTCAGCCTGCTGCGCCTCAACGGCATGGCGGGCATGCTGACCCGCGCCAAGCGGCAGGTCCGTGAGCAGCTGGCGGCCGCGGAGGTCTGACGCCGAGGGACTAGCGCGCCCGGAGCCGGGCACGGAGCCACGGGATGCAGGCCTCGGCCTGGACCCGCTGGAACGCCCGCACGTGCGGGATGCCGGGCGGCGGGTCCAGCAGGGACGTGTGTGCGAAGTAGGCGGTCATGGCCGCCACCCAGACGGTGACCGCCTCGGGCTCGACGTCGGCGGGGAGCGGCGTCCGCTCCAGCACGTCGGCCGGAGCCGGACCACCGCCCGCGTGCACCGCCGGGAGCATGGCGGTCTGGTCGATGAACCGAGCTCCCCGCGTGGCGTACGGCCAGTCGACGGCCACCGCCTCCTCCGCCCCGCCGGCCTGCCGGACGACGAGCGCGTTGTCGGCCCGCAGGTCGCCGTGCACCAGGTGCGGTCCGGCGAACGCCTCGGCCTGCCGCTCGGGCGAGGCGACCTCGGCCAGGAGGTCGAGGTGCTCGGCCAGCCAGGGGTCGTAGGTCGCCAGGCCCGCCGGACGCTCGCCGGCGAGCCGGGCGGCCTCGGGCCGGGCGTCGTCGGCGAACGCGGGGAACACTCCGCCGTCGGGCACCTCGTGCCGGGCGATGCGGCGGGCCAGGTGCTGCAGCCGGTCGAGGTCGTCGAGGTCCCACGGCTGCGTCCGGGGCGTGCGTCCGGGGACGACGTCGGAGGCGACGACCACCCACGCGGGCTCCGCTCCCCCGGGTTCGGGCAGCTCCATGATCCAGCGGAAGGCCGGCGCGGGTACGCCGTCGGGCAGCGCGGACGCGCGGACCGCCTCGCGGCGGTGCAGGCGCGCGGCCACCTCGTGGTCGGTGGAGGCGACCTTGACGAAGACGCTCCCGCCAGCCGTCCGCAGCGTGAGCGCCCAGCCGGGCGAGTAGCCGCCGTCGTGCGAGGTCCAGCCGGTGACCGGGCCGCCGATCCGGGCCGCGACGGCGTCGCGCACGTGCTCGGGGAGGTCGGGCCAGACGGGTCGCACGCGGGTCATGCGGCGATCATGCCAACCGCGGACAGCGCGTGACGAGAGGAATTCGGGTTCGCCCCGGATCCGCGACGTGTGCGACCGGCGCGGCGGCGCACCGACTGTGGCGGCCGATGGAGGACGCCTGACCTGGACGATCGTCCTGTATCACCACTGTGATGTCTGGGTTACGGGAGTTCCTGCCGCTCTGCCGCAGGATTCGATCCTGGAATGTCTTGTTTCATTCCACGAATCCTTCGATGCATTCCGATTGACAGGGTGAAAAGGGCGTCGGACTCTTCTTCCTGGTGAACACACGTGTGTGCTCCACCACTGTTTCAACGGAGCTATTCGAGGGGAAACACCATGATCCGAGGATTCCGTGCAATCAGTCGTGCTGCCGTCACCGTCGCCGTCTCCACGGCGATGGTCTGCGCAGCCACAACAGGTGCGAGCGCACTGGTGACGGCCGAGGGCGACCCGCCGGCGGCCGCGGTCACCGCTGCCGACCCGGTGCCGGACGTCGCGGCCGAGACCCAGACCGAGGCGGACGTCACGACCGAGGCCGAGGCCGACGTCACGACCGAGGTCGAGTCCGACGTCACGACCGAGGTCGAGGCCGAGGCCGACGTCGCGACCGAGGTCGAGGCCGAGGCCGAGACCGACGTCATGACGGAGGCCGAGACGGAGGCTGGGGCCGAGGTCACGACCGACATCGCGACCGAGACCGACATCGCGACCGAGACCGACATCGCGACCGAGACCGAGGCCGTCGCCGACGTCCCGGCGCCGGACGTCCCCGTGGACGGTCTGCCCGACGTCCCCGTGGACAACCCGGTGCCCGACGTCCCCGTGCCCGACGTCCCGGTCCCGGACCTTCCGGTGCCTCTCCCGGTCCCGACCGACGGCCTGCTGGACACCGTGCTCGGTGCCGTCGACGGCCTGCTCGCCGCTGTCCTCGGCCTCCTCGGCGGCGGACTCCCCGTCCCGGTTCCCGCGGTGTGACGAACCACCCCCCAACTCGCCGGACGTCGCCAGCACGGCCGGCACCTGACGCCTTTTCTGCCAGTCGTTCGCGAACGGTGGGCTGGTGACAAAGGCTACGGTGAGGCCCTTTCCTGGAATTCCAGGAAAGGGCCTCACTGCTGGGTGAAAGATCCGTCGAGAACGTGGGCGGCGTGCTGCTCGGCGGGCCGGTGCCCGGACCGGAGGTCTGTGCGGGTGTGGCCGTGGTGGTCGTGGGCGTCGCGCTCAGGATGCGGACGCGCCCCTCACCTAGTCCGGCGTCTCGGCCTCGAACCGGTACCCCGCACCGGGGTGGGTGAGGATGTGGCGCGGGTGGGACGGGTCCCGCTCCAGCTTGCGCCGCAGCTGCGCGGTATAGACGCGCAGGTAGTTGGTCTCCGTGGAGTACGCGGGGCCCCAGACCTCGTGCAGCAGCAGCTTGCGGTCCACGAGCCGGCCCCGGTTGCGCACCAGCACCTCCAGCAGCGCCCACTCGGTGGGGCTGAGCCGTACGTCGGCTCCGGCCCGGGACACCTGGCGGCGGGCCAGGTCGATGCGGAGCTCGCCCGCCGTGACCACGGGTTCCGCCGACCGGGCGGGCTCCGCCCGGCGGACGGCGGCGCGCAGCCTCGCGAGCAGCTCGTTCATCGCGAACGGCTTGGTCACGTAGTCGTCCGCCCCGGCGTCCAGGGCGTCCACCTTGTCGTCGCCGAGCTGGCGCGCGGACAGCACCACGATGGGCACCCGCGTCCAGCCCCGGATGCCCTCGATCACGTCGAGCCCCGGCATGTCGGGCAGGCCGAGGTCGAGCAGCACCACGTCCGGCCGGGCCGTGGCCACGGCGTCCAGCGCCGCAGTGCCGGTCCGCGCGACGGTCACGTCCCACCCGTGCGCGCGCAGGTTGATGGTCAGGGCACGGGCCAGCGCCGTGTCGTCGTCCACCACGAGCACCCGGTTGCCCGGGGCCGCCCCACCACCCGCTGCTCGCGCACCACCCGGCCGCTCGCTCCCCGGCTCACCACTCACGAGCCCATCCCATCACGATCGGCCTGCCGGGCACGCGGCACCGTGAGCACCATCGTCAGGCCGCCGCCCGGGGTGTCCTCCGCCGCGACCCGGGCGCCGACGGCGTCCGCCAAGCCCGAGGCGACGGCCAGGCCTAGCCCCAGCCCGTCCACACTCGTGTCGTCGAGCCGCTGGAAGGGCTCGAACATGGTGGCCTTGCGGTCGTCGGGCACGCCGGGGCCTGCGTCGGCCACCCGCAGCTCCACCGTTTCACGCGTCGCGGAGGCGGTCACCAGCACCTTCACCCCGGCCGGGGAGTGCCGCACGGCGTTGGAGACGACGTTCGCGACCACCCGCTCGAACAGGCCCGGATCGGTGTGCACGAGCGGGAGGTCCTCCGGCACGTCGAGCGCCAGCCCCGTCAGCCACGGCTCGACGGCGATCGGGACCACCTCCTCCAGCGACGCGGCGCGCAGCACGGGCCGCACCGCCCCGGTCTGCAGGCGGGACAGGTCCAGGAGGTTGCCGATGAGGCGCTCGAGCCGGTGGGTCGAGTCCGCGATCGTGGCCGTGAGGGTCTCCCGGTCCTCCCGGTCGAGCTCGACGTCGGGCGACGACAGGCCGTCCACGGCCGTACGGATCACCGCGAGCGGGGTGCGCAGGTCGTGCGAGACCGCCGCGAGCAGCGCGGTACGCGTCCGCTCGGTCTGCTCGAGCACCGCCGCCTGCGCCGCCTGCTCGCGCAGCCGCCGGTGCTCGAGCACGATGCCCGCCTGCGCGCCGAACGCCTCGACCACCTGACGGTCCGTCGCCGGGAGCACCCGCCCGGCGAGGACGAGCCGGTGCCGGTCGTCGATCGCCACCTCGGTCGTGGCCAGCCGCGGGTCCGCGCCCGCGCCGGCACCCGGCGCCGCCCACGTCTCGTGCGCCGCGACCGTCCACGGGGCACGGTCGTCGGCCCGCTCCTCGAGGCGCACGTCGGACATCGCGAACGTCCGCGCGAGCCGCTCGACGATCGCCTGCGCCGTGTCCTGCCCGGACAGCACCGACCGCGACAGCGCGGCGAGCGTCGACGCCTCCGCCCGCGCCCGGTACGCCTGGGTGGTGCGCCGCGCGGCGAGGTCGACCACCGTGGCGACGGCGACCGCGACCACCACGAACACGCCGAGGGCGATCACGTTCTCCGCCTCCGCGATGGTCCACCGCCGCACCGGGGGCGTGAAGAACCAGTTGAGGCACAGGTTCGACACGACCGCCGCCACCACCGCCGGCCACAGCCCGCCGATCAGGGCGACCCCCACGACGCCGGCCACCAGCAGCATGGCGTCGGTCGCGAGGGCCACGTCGTCCCGGCCGATCGCCACGAGGCCCGCCGTCAGCAACGTCGGGATCAGCACGGCGGACGCCCAGCCCGCCGCCCTGCGCCTCGGGGACAACGACGAGTACCGTGAGCCCACGCCCAGCCCGACGCGCGCCCTCTCGTGCGTCACCAGGTGCACGTCGATCGCGCCCGACAGGCGCGCGATCTCCGCACCCGACGAGCCGAGCAGGGCCTGCCGCCACACGCTGTGCCTGGACACGCCCACCACGATCATCGTCGCGTTGACGCCGCGCGCGAAGTCGACGACGGCGGTAGGCACGTCCTCCCCCACCACCGTGTGGAACGTGCCACCGAGCTGCTCGGCGAGCGCCCGGTGGGCACTGATCGTGCCCGACGGCGTCGCCGGCAGGCCGTCCGTCGGCAGCACGTGCACGGCCAGCAGCTCCGTGCCCGCGGCGCGCTGGGCGATGCGCGCGCCCCGGCGCAGCAGCGTCTCCGTCTCCGGGCCACCGGTGACGGCCACGACGATGCGCTCGCGAGCCGGCCAGGTCCCGTCGATGGAGTGGTCGGCGCGGTACCTGGTCAGGGCGTCGTCGACACGGTCGGCGAGCCACAGCAGGGCGAGCTCGCGCAGCGCCGTCAGATTGCCGACGCGGAAGAACGACGACATGGACGCGTCGATCTGTTCCGCCCGGTACACGTTGCCGTGGGCGAGCCTGCGCCGGAGCTGCTGGGGCGAGAGGTCGACGAGCTGGATCTGGTCGGCGTCGCGCACCACCTGGTCGGGCACGGTCTCGCGCTGCCGCACGCCGGTGATCGCCTCGACGTCGTCGGTCAGCGACGCGAGGTGCTGCACGTTGACCGTGGTGACCACGTCGATGCCGGCGTCGAGCAGGTCGTGCACGTCCTGCCAGCGCTTGGCGTGCCTGGACCCGGGAGCGTTGGTGTGCGCGAGCTCGTCCACGAGCGCCACCGTCGGCGCCCGCTCCAGCACGGCCGCCACGTCGAGCTCGGTGAGCCGGGTGCCCCGGTGCTCGACCACTCGCCGCGGCACCACCTCCAGGTCCCGGATCCGGTCGATCGTCGCCGCTCTGCCGTGGGTCTCGACCAGGCCGATCACGACGTCGGTGCCGCGCGCACGGCGACGGCACGCCTCGTCGAGCATGGCGTAGGTCTTGCCCACGCCGGGGGCCGCCCCGAGGTAGACGGTGAGACGGCCCCGGCGTCCGGTGGTCATGGCCTCAGTGTGCGACATCGAGGGCGAGGTTGAGCTCCAGCACGTTCACCCGAGGCTCGCCGAGCACACCGAGGTCGCGCCCGGCGGTGTGCCGCGCCACCGCCCTCTCGACGTCGGGCACCGGCAGGCCACGCGCCTGGGCGACGCGTGCCACCTGGACGGCCGCGTACCGAGGGCTGATGTGCGGGTCGAGCCCGGAACCGGACGCCGTGACGGCATCGGCCGGGACGTCGGCGGGGGCCGCGCCGTTCTCCGCGGCCACCGCCGCCTTGCGCTCCTCGATGGAGGCGACGAGCTCGGGGTTCAGCGGTCCCAGGTTGGACCCGCCGGACGCGAGGGTGTCGTACCCGTCGCCCGCGGCGGACGGCCGCGGGTGAAAGTACTGCTCGCCGGCGAAGTCCTGGGCGACGAGCGCGGAGCCCACCGCGTCGGAGCGCGAGGTGGTGTGGGCGCCGTCGGACCGGACGAGCGAGCCGTTCGTCTGCCAGGGAAAAGCGACCTGGCCGACGGCGGTCATCGCGAGCGGGTAGGCCAGCCCCGTCACGAGGGTGAGGGCGAGCAGCATGCGCAGCCCGGCCAGCGAGTGGCGGGTGAGCGTCGCGAGGTCGCTCGCCGCTGTTGTCGTTGCCATGTCAGTTCCTTCCACGCTTCCGGGGCCTACAGGCCCGGGAGCAGCGAGACGACGAGGTCGATGAGCTTGATGCCGAGGAACGGCGCGATGAGGCCACCGAGGCCGTAGACCAGCAGGTTGCGCCGCAGGAGGGACGACGCCGAGGCCGGCCGGTACCGCACGCCGCGCAGCGACAGCGGGATCAGGGCAAGGATGATCAGCGCGTTGAAGATGACGGCCGACAGGATCGCGGAGCCGGGGCTCGTCAGGCGCATGACGTTCAGCACCTCGAGCTGCGGGAAGACCGACATGAACATGGCGGGCAGGATCGCGAAGTACTTCGCGACGTCGTTCGCCACCGAGAACGTGGTCAGCGCGCCGCGCGTGATGAGCAGCTGCTTGCCGATCTCCACGATCTCGATGAGCTTGGTCGGGTCGGAGTCGAGGTCCACCATGTTGCCCGCCTCCTTGGCGGCGGACGTGCCGGTGTTCATCGCGACGCCGACGTCGGACTGGGCGAGCGCCGGGGCGTCGTTCGTGCCGTCCCCCGCCATGGCGACGAGCCTGCCGCCCTCCTGCTCGCGGCGGATCAGGTCGAGCTTGTCCTCCGGCGTGGCCTCGGCGAGCACGTCGTCCACGCCCGCCTCCGCGGCGATGGCGCGCGCGGTCACCTGGTTGTCGCCCGTAACCATGACGGACCGGATGCCCATGGCGCGCAGCTCGTCGAACCGTTCGCGCATCCCCTCCTTGACCACGTCCTTGAGCCGGACGACGCCGAGGATGCGCGCCGGCGACTCGCCCACCTGCTCGGCGACGACGAGCGGGGTACCGCCCGTCCGCGAGACGGCGTCGACGTGCGACTCCAGCTCCTGGGCCTCCTTCTCGGAGATCTGCGCGCCGGTGCTGTGCACCCAGCGCTGGATCGCGCTGCCGGCCCCCTTGCGGATGCGGCGGACGCCGGACGTGTCAGACGTAGGGGTCACCCGAGTGACCTGTGTGTCTGACACGTGGATGGGCAGGTCGACACCCGACATGCGGGTCTGGGCCGTGAACGGCACCAGCTCGGCGTCCAGCGGCAACTCCTCGACCGTGCCGGCTTCGCCGTTCGAAAGGCGCATGCCGTCCACCAGGACGACGATGCTGCGCCCCTCCGGCGTCTCGTCCGAGAGTGACGCGAGACGGGCCGAGGCCGCGAGCTCGCGCGGCGTCACCGTGCCCACCGGCAGCACCTCCGTCGCGCGGCGGTTGCCGTAGGTGATGGTGCCCGTCTTGTCGAGCAGCAGCACGTCGACGTCGCCCGCGGCCTCGACCGCGCGGCCCGACATCGCGAGCACGTTGCGCTGCACCAGCCGGTCCATCCCCGCGATGCCGATCGCACTCAGCAGCGCGCCGATCGTCGTGGGGATCAGGCAGACCAGCAGCGCCACGAGCACCAGCAGCGACTGCCGCGAGCCCGAGTAGACGGCGAACGGCTGCAGCGTGGCCACCGCGAGGAGGAACACGATGGTGAGCGACGTGAGCAGGATGTTCAGCGCCACCTCGTTCGGCGTCCTCTGCCGCTCGCTGCCCTCCACCAGGGCGATCATCCGGTCCACGAACGTGGAGCCGGCCGGCGCCGTGATCCGCACGACGACCTGGTCGGACAGCACCCTGGTGCCGCCCGTGACCGCGGAGCGGTCACCGCCGGACTCCCGGATGACGGGGGCCGACTCACCGGTGACCGCCGACTCGTCCACGGACGCGACGCCCTCGATGACGTCGCCGTCGCCCGGGATCGTCTCCCCCGCGGTGACCACGACGACGTCACCCACCTGCAGCGTCGAGGACGGCACCTCGGTGGTGTCGAGCAGGCCGAGGCCGGTGCCCGTCCCGAGCGTGGTCTGCGGGGCGACGACCTTGCGCGCCGCCGTCTGCTTCTGCGTGGCCCGCAGGGTGGAGGCCTGCGCCTTGCCGCGTGACTCCGCCACCGACTCCGCCAGGGTCGCGAACAGGACGGTGGCCCAGAGCCACACGGCGATCCACCACGCGAACACGCCGGGCTGGACGACCGCGAGGACGGTGGTGACGAACGCGCCCACCTCGACCACGAACATGACGGGCGACGTGTACAGCAGGCGCGGGTCGAGCTTGCGCAAGGCGCCAGGGAGGGCGGCGCGCACCTGCGTCGAGGTCAGGGCGCGCGGTACCGCACGCCGTGCGCGGGGCTCGGCGGCACGTGGCTCGGCGGCACGCTGGTCAGTGGGGACGTCCGGGACGTTCCGGGTGTCGATGGTCATGACAGGGACTCCACAACGGGGCCGAGGGAAAGGACGGGGATGAACGTGAGGCCCACGACGACGATCGCCACCGTGGCCACCAGGCCGGCGAACAGCGGTCGGTGCGTCGGCAGGGTTCCGGCCGTCGCGGGCACCGTCGTCTGGCTCGCCAGGCGGCCGGCCAGCGCCAGCACCAGCGCGATCGGCACGAACCGGCCGAGGAGCATCGCCAGGCCCTGGGTCAGCTCGTAGAACGGCGTGCCCGTGGTCAGCCCGCCGAACGCGGAGCCGTTGTTGTTCGCGGCCGAGGTGTACGCGTACAGCACCTCCGACAGGCCGTGCGGGCCCGGCTCCTGGACGCCGGCCAGACCTGGCTCGACGACGACGGCGACCGCCGTGCCCACCAGCACCAGCGCGGGCACCGTCAGCACGTACAGGGCGACCAGCGTCATCTCCTGGCGGCCGATCTTCTTGCCGAGGTACTCGGGCGTGCGGCCCACCATGAGGCCCGCGACGAACACCGCCACCACGGCCAGGATCAGCATGCCGTACAGCCCCGCGCCGACACCGCCCGGCGCCACCTCGCCCAGCAGCATGTTGAACAGCACCATGCCGCCGCCGGGCGCCGTCAGCGAGTCGTGCATCGAGTTCACCGCGCCTGTCGACGTCGCCGTCGTCGACACGGCGAACAGCGCGCTGCCCGCGAGCCCGAACCGCGTCTCCTTGCCCTCCATGGCGCCGCCGGCCGCCTGCGGGGCGGCGCCCGGCCCGGCCAGCTCGGCCCAGGTGGTCAGCGCGAGAGAGACGGCCCACAGGCCGGCCATGACGCCGAGGATCGCCCAGCCCTGCCGCTTGTCGCCGACCATGATCCCGAAGGTGCGCGGGAGCGTGAACGGGATGAGCAGGATCAGGAAGATCTCGACGAGGTTGGTGAACGGCGTCGGGTTCTCAAAGGGGTGTGCCGAGTTCGCGTTGAAGAACCCGCCGCCGTTGGTGCCGAGCTCCTTGATGACCTCCTGGGAGGCGACCGGGCCGCCCAGGGCGTGCTGCGTGCCGCCCTCGACCGTGGTCAGGGCGGTGTGCGGGTCCAGGTTCTGGATGACGCCGCCGGCCATGAGCACCACCGCGCCGATCACCGACAGGGGCAGCAGGACGCGGACCACGCCGCGGGTCAGGTCGGACCAGAAGTTGCCGACGCGCGCGTCGGTCCCGGACCGGGCGAAGCCCCGGACGAGAGCGATGGCGACGGCCAGACCGACCGCGGCCGAGACGAAGTTCTGTACGGTCAGCCCGGCCATCTGCACCAGGTGGCCCGCGGCCGCCTCGCCCGAGTACCACTGCCAGTTGGTGTTCGTGGTGAAGCTGACGGCGGTGTTCCAGGCGCCGGCCGGGTCGAAGCCCGCGACGCCGAGGCTCCACGGCAGGTACGGCTGCAGGCGCAGCATGCCGTACAGGAACAGGACGGACACGAGCGAGAAGCCCAGCAGGGACATCAGGTACGTGGTCCAGCGCTGCTCGGCGTCCGGGTCCACGCGCACGGCGCGGTACCAGAGGCGCTCGATCCGCAGGTGCGCCGGGCTGGTGTAGGTGCGGGCCAGGTACGCGCCCAGCGGCGCGTGCACGGCGGCGAGGGCGGCGACCAGCACGAGGACCTGGGCGGCCGCGACGAGGACGGCGGTGCTCACCGGCCGATCACCTCGTCCGGTCGGCGCGGATCAGCGCCACGAAGAGGTAGACCAGGCCGGCGAGGGTGAGCGCGAGGCCCACGGCGTCGTACGGGTTCACTTCCGCGTCCCCCGGGTGTGGGCGGAGGAGCTTCCGGGCTCGTGCGCGGCGGCGCGACGCGCCACCAGGGTCACCGCGGCGAAGAACACCACGGTCAGGAGGATGAGGGCCAGATCGGTCATGCCTCCGGTCTACGCCCGACGGCGACCGGTGGACGGGGTTCTTGACGGAACGTTGACGCCGGGCGCGGCGACCCTGACAGCCCTCTGACGCTCCTTGCCAGGGCGACCGCTCCTGGACGGGGACGGCGGCGCCGGGACAGAGACCCGTTGTTCTGCTGCGGGCGGATGTGGTCCGATTCGACGCGTGCATCGAACGGGTGTGCGATATGTTGATGGCATGGGGCGAACCAGTGGTGAGGTGGTCGAGGCAGGCGACGAGCGGGTCTCGTCGCTGCCTCGGGGCGGCCACGTGGCCAGGCCTGGAACCGAGTCTGGAACCGGGGCCGGCGCGCCGGAGGTCCGCGCGCTGCGCGAGCTCCTCGCGGGGGTGATTCTGCCGGGCGCTACCGACACGGCCTCATCGGTGTCGAGGCAGGTGCGGGCGGAGTGGGTGGACCTGCTCGGTGAGCTGGAGGCGGTGAAGAACACGGTGACGGCGACGCAGGCCCGGCTCGCGGTCGCGCTGGAGGAGGCGACCAAGGCCGACGAGGCACGGCAGAGCGTCCGGGCCGAGCGACGTGGCCGTGGTGTGCCGAGCCAGGTCGGCGCCGCGCTGCGGGTCAGCCCGCACGCGGCCGGGTCGTTCCTGGGGGCGGCGCGGGTGTGGGTGACGCAGATGCCGCACACCTTCCACGCACTGCGTACGGGTGTGCTGTCGGCATGGCGGGCGACGTTGCTCGTCCGGGAGACCTCACATCTGTCGGCGGAGGACCGTGCCCGGATCGACGAGGAACTCTGCGGACCTGCTGCACTGGCGGCGCTGGCCAGGACGGGGACCCGACGCCTCATGGCGCGGATCAAGGACCTCGCCGGGCAGCTGGATGTGCACGCGTGTGTGCAGCGGAACGCGAAGGCCGTCACGGAGCGGTCGGTGTCGGTGCGTCCGGCGCCGGATCTGATGGTGTACCTGACGGCGATGGTTCCGATGCACCAGGGCATCCAGGCCTACGCACAGCTCAAGGCCCATGCGGGCGCCGCCAAGGCGACCGGTGACGAGCGGGGTGTCGGGCAGATCATGGCCGACACCTTCATCGAGCGCGTCACCGGGAGGGAGCCCGGGAACGCGAACGACGTCCCCGTGACCGTGAACCTGTTGGTCTCGGACGCGACCCTGCTCACCGGTGGTGACCGGCCTGCCGTGGTGGTCGAAGGCTCCCCCGCGGGCGTCGGCACCGTTCCGGCCCCGGTGGCGCGGCACCTCGTCGCACACGGGGTCGACGCCGACGCGGCCTGGTTGCGGGCGATCTACGTGGATCCGAAGGGACGGCTGCTGGCGACGACCTCGACGTCGAGGTTCTTCCCCCAGGGGTTGTCGTCGTTGTTGCGTGCCCGCGAGCAGGGCATCTGCGCCACGTCCTGGTGCGACGCGCCGGTGCGGCACCTGGATCACGTCACCCCGCACGCCGAGGGCGGACCGACAAGCCTGGACAACGGTCAGGGCCTGTGCGCGCGCTGCAACCACGCCAAGCAGGCACCCGGCTGGACGCAGAAGACCACCACGGTCGACGGCCGCCACGCCGTCGAGACGGTCACGCCGACGGGACACACGACGGTCTCCGTCGTGCCCGTACCACCGGCACCGGCCCGACCGGAACCAGCCACGCCCCCGCCCTGGGCCCCGGCCGTGGGCGTCACCGGCCCCGAGCCCGGACGCGTCCCCCGCAGCCGCTACTCGATCGGCTGTCACACCAAGCCCGACCGAGGCGCCATCGCCTACCGACCGGCAGAGCGCAGCAAGGCCTCGGGCACACCGAACACTGCTGGGCTGAGGGACGAGCGACCGGACGTGGCCGACCGGAAGGTCAGAAGTCGAACAGGTCCTCCAGGAAGGACTCCTTACGCTTCTTCTTGTACCGGCGGTCGTGACCGTACGAGTCGTACCGGCGGTCGTCGTCGTACCGGCGGTCGCGGTCGTAGCGGCGGTCGTCGTCGCGCCGGCGGTCGTCGTACCGCGGGTCGTAGGCCGGCTGCGGGGAGCCGTAGGGACCGGCCTGCACGGGGTTCGGCACGGGCGGCGCGGCGGGAGCCGGCGGCGTCGACGGCCGGTTCTCGGCGGCGATCTCGGTCTCGACGGAGCGGTCGATGACCTTGTCCAGCTCACCGCGGTCGAGCCACACCCCACGGCACGTGGGGCAGTAGTCGATCTCGATCCCCTTGCGCTCGGACATGACGAGCGTCGTCTGGTCGATGGGGCACAGCATCGTGTGGTCTCCTTGCGGTCGTCGTCTGCAGGTCAACAACGGACGGACTGGTCGAGCGGTTCCCCCACGCTCTCACGGGCCACTGGATCCCCCAAGACGGCGAGCCCCGAGTAGACGGTGGCCGTCGCGCCGCCGTCCTGGGACGCGATCACCAGCCACGCGACGGCGGCGACCAGGGCCAGGCCCGCGAGGACCGCCAGCGCGATCTTCCAGACCGACCACGGGCGCTCGCCCACCACCTCGGCGGTGCGCGCGTTGACCAGCACCTGGAACGGCTTGCCGCCGTACAGGTACGTCGCTATCCACACCGGCAGCAGCAGGAGCTTGTACGTGATCTCGGAGTAGCGGGTGTCGACGTGGTGCACCCGCTGGACGTCTCCACCGATGTCCCGCTCGCAGTCGTTCTCGATGACGGGCGCCATCTTCCGCTTGGCGACGTCGAGCCCCGCCTCGGGCTCGACGTCGTACCGCAGCGTCTCGTAGCCCGCCAGGTAGTCGGGCTGGTACTGCGCCGCCTGCTCCAGCGGCCACGGGCTGAGCTTGGCCAGGTGCTCGGGCATGACCCGGCCGGTCCCCGCGACGAGCACGTCGTCGAAGGCCCGCGCCACGGTGCCGGAGGCGGGGTACCAGCGCGTCTTCCGCACCTGCCGGGTCTGGGTCTGGCTGCGCCCCTCGGAGTCGGTGGTCGTGTACGTCTCCGTGACCCAGTAGTGCTCGCCGCGCTGCCCGGTGTAGGCGGACCGGGTCTGCGCGTCGAACGTCCAGTGCGGCAGGTAGACGCCGTGCGCCTGCTCCGCGGACACCACCTTCTTCAAGGCTGACGGCGCGAACCACCGCGAGCGCACCCACTTCTGCAGGGCGTTCTGCATGGACGGACGGTCGACCGCGAAGGGCAGCACCGCCTCCGGCTCGACCAGACCGAGCGCCTCGACCTCGGCGACCATCGGCGACCCGCAGAACCCGCACTTCTGCGACAGGTGGTCGCTCGTCGTCATCGCGCCGCACGTGCCGCACCGGTACTCGTGGGTGGCGGGGGCCGCCGGACGTGGCGTCGCGGCGAGCGCCGCGAAGTCGTGCTCGCGCACCTCGCCGACGGCGGTGACCTGCTGGGCGTGCCCGCAGTACGGGCAGGTCAGCGTCCCGGTCCCCGCGGCGAACTCGACGCTCGCCCCGCACTGCTCGCACGGGTAGGCGTGGTGGGCGGTCGTGCCGCCCTCGGTGAGCTCCGCCATCCTCAGGCCTGCGGCGGGAGGGGCGGCGGGGTGGCGCCGAGGTGCTTCGCGACGTCGGGCACCGACGACGCCGGTTCCCAGGCCGCCATGCCGGCGCGCCAGACGAGCGTGCCGGGCGTCAGCGTGCCTGCCGCTGCCTGGGCGGCGAGCGCGGCGTCGTCGAACGGGCCGGTCTGCGCGCCGGCGTTGCCCAGGTGCCAGCCCGGCAGCGGAGGCGGGCCGGCCGCCGCCGCGGGGGCCGGGGCGGGCGCGGCGGGCGGCACGATCGCGTTGCCGACGGACTGCCCGAGGCCCATGCCGATGACCGCGCCGGCGCTGCCGCCGCCGTCGGCCGCCGCCTCCATCGCCTGGCCCGCCTGGAACTGCTGGAAGGAGGCCATGCTGCCGACCGTCCCCGAGGAGACGATGCCCATGGAGGTGCGCTTGTCGAGCGCCTGCTCGACCTCGGGCGGCAGGGAGATGTTCTCGACGACGAAGTTCGGCACGGAGATGCCGAGGTCCGCGAGCTCCTCGGTGAGCTTGGTCGCGAGCTGGTCGCCGAGCGCGGCGTGGTGGGCGGCGAGGTCGATCACGGGGATGCCGGCGGACGCGAGCGCGCTCGCGAGGTGGCTCACGACGTTCTGGCGCAGGTACTCGTGCACCTCGTCGGTGCGGAACTGGGGGTCGGTGCCGACCAGCTCGCGGAGCAGCTTCTGCGGGTCGACCACGCGGGCGGCGAACGCGCCGAAGGCCCGCACGCGCACCATGCCCAGCTCCGGGTCCCGCATCATGACGGGGTTCTTGGTGCCCCACTTCAGGTCGGTGAACTGGCGGGTGCTGACGAAGTACACCTCGGCCTTGAAGGGCGAGTGGAAGCCGTACTTCCAGCCCTTCAGCGTCGACAGGACCGGCAGGTTCTGGGTCTCGAGCGTGTAGGTGCCCGGCTCGAACACGTCGGCGATCAGGCCCTCGTTGACGAACACGGCGGTCTGCGACTCGCGGACGACGAGCTGTGCGCCCATCTTGATCTCGTTCTCGTAGCGGGGGAACCGCCACACGATCGTGTCCCGAGTGTCGTCGAGCCATTCGACGATGTCGACCAGCTCGCCCTTGATCTTGTCCAGCAGGCCCATGACGTGCTCCTTCGTTCTCTACCTACCTGGCTGCTCGCCCGGACGCCGCAAGCACCAGGACCCTACAAGTCAGGGCGGCCCCGGCGGAACGAAAGAGGCGCGGGGGCCGCGGCGGCCGGGGAGCCGTATCACGTGGCACCGGACGACTGCCGGACCCCCTGACATGTGAGAGAGTTTCACCAGCAGGGGTGACACCCGGCGAAACTGTCCGGAGGTGCAGGGACCGATGACCGTCCTCGTGGCGTACAACGAGTCGCCCCAGGGTGAGGCCGCGATGCGCGCCGCCGTCACCGAGGCGGTGCGCCGCCGGCAGGAGCTGGCCGTCCTCGTCCTCACGCCGCAGGTGGGCGTGAACGTCCCCGCCGCGCTGGCACACCTGCTCGACACCGTGCCCGGCACCGTCACGGTTGCGCCGATCACCTTCCGCTCCGAGCACGCCGACGTCGCCGACGCGATCGTCGACCAGGCCGAGGCCGTCGCGGCCGACCTCGTGGTCATCGGCTCGCGCAAGCACTCGACGGTCGGCAAGTTCCTGGTCGGGTCGACGACTCAGCGCGTGCTGCTCGACTCCCCCGCCCCGGTGCTGGTGGTCAAGGCCGGCTACGCCTGACCTGACCTGCCCCGCGCCGCGATCCTCTCGATGAGGTCGTCCACCGCCGGGGTGGCGATCCCGTGGGCCGCCGCCCGGCGGCGCACCGCCCCGCCGATGGCGTCGAGCTCACCCTCGTGGCCGGCCTCGACGTCGGCCTGCAGCGACGACCGCATCGGCGCGGGGAACCCGCCCAGGATGCCCTGCAGCTCCTCGCCCGTCGTGGGCACGCCCTCGGCCGAGGCCGTCGCGGCGACCTCGGCCAGCAGGCCGGACGTCAGGGTGGGGTCACGGGTCAGGGCGTCGCCGATGCCCGTCGCCCAGGCCGATGTCAGCAGTGCGAGCGGTGCCAGGAAGCGCAGCTTCTTCCACAGCACCTCCGTGTCCGTGCCGCCCGTGACCACCTCGATCGGGGTGTCCCGGAGCGCCACGACGACGCCGAGCTCCGTGGCGTCGTCAGGCACGACCGCCCGCAGCAGCGTGCCGCGGTGCCGGACCAGCGCAGGGCCGAAGCCGCCCGCGCCCGTGCGCAGCGTCTCGCCCGCGATCGTGGCCGCGACGACCCGCACGCCCGGCAGCGCCGAGCGCAGCACGTCCAGGTGGTCCAGACCGTTGAGCAGGGACAGCACCTCCGTCGGCGCGGTGCCGTCGAGCAGCGCGGCGGCGTCGGCCACGCCCTCCGCCTTGACCGCCACGATCACGCGCGCGCCCCGCGGCACCTCGGTCACCGCGGCGAGCGGCGCGTGCCACGTGCCGAACTCGTCGGTCGTCACGTCCAGGCCGTGCTCCGTGATCTGCCGGGCCGTCTTCTCCCGCGCCACCACGACGACGTCGTGCCCCGCCTGCTGCAGCATGGCCGCGGTGAGGCCGCCGATCGCGCCGGGGCCGATGATCGCGATGAGATTGTCAGTCATGGGCCACATCGTAGGCACGCGGCGCTGGGCCCCGGACCGACGGCCGACGGCGCTGGACTAGTCTCGGAGCATGGCAGCCGTCAGCGTCGGGATCCCGTCGGTCCGAGGCGTGCCGCGGCGCGCTGCCACCCCGGCCGGCAGGCCCCGCCCGGACACCCCGCTGCTCGTCGACCGGTACGGCCGCGTCGCACGCGACCTGCGCGTCTCCATCACCACGGCGTGCTCCCTGCGCTGCACCTACTGCATGCCCGCCGAAGGCCTCCCGCTGGTGCCGCGCGACGAGCTGATGACTCCGGACGAGATCGGGCGGCTGGTCGGTATCGGCGTGCGCGACCTCGGCCTCCGCGATGTGCGGTTCACCGGCGGCGAGCCGCTCATGCGGCGCGACCTGGAGCAGATCATCGGCGCCGCGCGCACGGCGGCCGACGACGCCATGGCCACCGTCGAGGCCGCGGGCGGCCTGCCCGAGCGCGTCCGCATCGCCATGACCTCCAACGCTCTCGGCCTCGACAAGCGTGTGGGCGCGCTGGTCGCGGCAGGGCTGGACCGGGTCAACGTCTCGCTCGACACGGTGGACCGGGAGGCGTTCGCGACGCTGACCCGCCGCGACCGCCTGGACGACGTGCTCACGGGCATCCGTGCCGCCCTCGCCGCGGGTCTGGCGCCGGTCAAGATCAACGCGGTGCTCCTGCCCGAGACCCTCGCCGGCGCCGCCGACCTGCTCGCCTGGGCCGTCGAGCACGGCTGCAACCTGCGCTTCATCGAGGAGATGCCGCTCGACGCCGACGGGCAGTGGACGCGCGACGACGTCGTCAGCGCGGCCGACCTGCTGGACCGGTTGCGCGAACGGTTCGCCCTGACCCCGGCGGGCCGTGAGGACCCGTCGGCCCCCGCGGAGGAATGGCGCGTGGACGGCGGGCCCGCGACGGTCGGCATCATCGCGTCGGTGACCCGGTCGTTCTGCGGCGCGTGCGACCGTACCCGGCTCACGGCGGAGGGCACCGTCCGCTCCTGCCTGTTCGGCAACGAGGAGACGGACCTCAAGGCGTTGTTGCGCGCCGGCGCCACGGACCACGAGGTCGGCGACGCCTGGCGGGCCGCGATGTGGGCCAAGCCCCGCGCGCACGGCAGCGACGCCGTGGAGCTGGCCGCCGACGCGTTCGCCGCCACCGAGCGCAGCATGGGCGCCATCGGGGGCTGAGCGGCCGCCTACCGGGCCGACCGCACGCCTACAGGCCGACCCACTCCGACTCGCCGTCGGTGAACTGCTGCCTCTTCCAGATCGGCACCTCGGCCTTGATGCGATCCACCAGCAGGGAGCAGGCCTCGAACGCCTCCTTGCGGTGACCGGCCGACGCCGACGCCACGAGCGCGACGTCCCCGACCTCGAGATGCCCGTACCGATGGACGGCGGCCACCCGGAGGCCCGTCTCCTCGGCCACCGCCCGGCACACCTCTCGCAGCACGTCCGTCGCGTCGGGGTGCGCCTCGTAGTCGAGGCTCGTGACGGCGCGGCCGCCGTCGTCGTCGCGCACCACACCGCGGAAGGTGACCACCGCGCCACACTCCGGCGCCGCCACCGCCCCCTCGACCGACCGCGCGACGGCGTCGTCGAGCAGGTCCTGGGTCACCCGCACGACCTCGCCCGGCGTCACAGCGCCCACGTGGTCACCTCAGCACCGTCCTCGAGGGCGGTCACGGCGGCAGGGACGTCGATCAGCACGTCGGCCGCCGCCATCGACGCCACGAGGTGCGACCCCGGCCCGCCGACCACGGCGACCCGCGCGCCCGCACCGGCGTCGGCCACCCACCGGCCACGCAGCAGCTGCCGCTTGCCGTCCGGCGAACCGACGGCGGCGTCGAGCACCGCGGGCACCGGCTCGACCGGCGGCAGGCTGGCCGCCCGCCGCAGGATGTCGCGGAGGAACACGACGAAGGAGACCTGTGCGCTGACCGGGTTGCCCGGGAAGGTCAGCACGGGCTTGCCAGCTACCGTGCCGAGACCCTGCGGCCCGCCGGGCTGCATGGCCACCGAGCGGAACGTGACCTCCGGCAGCGCCTCCTTGACCACTTCGTAGGCCCCCTGGCTGACGCCGCCGGTGGTCAGCACGACGTCGCTCAGCGCCGCGGCGCGCTCCAGGCCCATGCGCACGAGCTCCGGCTGGTCGGGGACGGTCAGCCGCAGGCCGACCCGCCCGCCCGCCGCCCGGACGGCCGCCGCGAGCGCCGGACCGTTCGCGTCCCAGATCTCGCCGGGTCCCGGCTCGCCGTCGGGCGCGACGAGCTCGCTGCCCGTGGAGACGATGCCGACGGACACCGGCACCCGCACCGTCAGCCGGGCGATGCCGCACGCCGCGGCGGCGGCCACGTGATGGGGCGCGAGCACGGTCCCGGCGCGCAGCACGACGGTGCCCTCCGCGACGTCGGACCCGGGCTCCCGCACGTACTCCCCCGCCGTGCGCCCGCGCAGTACCTCGACCTTGGTCGGCGAGTCGTCGTGCGCCCCGTTGAAGGTCACGTGGTCGGTGTCCTCGACGGGGACCACCGCGTCGGCGCCCACAGGCAGGGGCGCCCCGGTCATGATGCGGACCGCGGTACCCGGCTCCAGCGCGGCGGGCTCGCCCGGCGCGGCGGCCACGTCGCCCGCGACGGGCAGGGAGACGGGTGTGCCGGGGCCGGCCGAGGCGACGTCGGCCGCCCGCACCGCGAACCCGTCCATCTGGGAGTTGCGGAAGCGGGGCAACGGCACCGGCGCGACGACGTCGACCGCAAGGACCCGCCCCACCACCCCCCGGTGGATGGATACCTCTTCCGTGGGCCGGTCCGCGAGCTCCGCGAGGAGCTCCGCGACGTCGGCCCGATGCTGTTCCACGTCAACGCGCTCGCTCATGTCCGCAACCTACCCGGCACACCCCGGGCAAAGCACACCGAGACCGGCGCGTCCGGTGCTCTGGCGCCCGGGCGGTACCGGACGGGAGAATCGAGCATGCACATCCACGCGCTGAGCAACAACGGGACCACCCCCGACGGCGCTCTCGTGCGCCGGGAGTCGCAGACCTCTGACGGGCTGCGGGTGCTCGACTCCGTGCTCGCCATGCGTCCCACGCCCGACGTCGTGCTGCGGGCCCGGCAGCAGGTCGAGTTCGACGGCGACGTACGCCGCTGGGTGCGCTACTCGTTGTGGCGCGAGCCCGGTGGAGTGGACGTGCGGTTCGAGCGCGCCGAGCTGCCGCCCGGCGTCGGGAACGGCGTGCCGTCGTTCGCGCGGTACCTCCTGGTGCTGGAGCTCGCGACGGTGGGCTCGTGGGTCGAGTACACCCAGCTCGACGACGCCGACCCGACGCGCACGCAGCATGCCCTGCTGGTGCGCACCGACACGCAGCCGCTGATCCTGCCGGACGGCCTGTCCACGTCGGCGATGCGCATCGACCAGCTCCTCGACGGCAGCCCCGCGAACGCCTTCTGGTGCGACAACTTCGGGGTGCTCCAGGCGGACTACATCGAGACGTTCCCGGACGGGACGCGCGTTACCGGAGTCTCGTGGCGCACCACATGGGAGGGCATCGAGCCGTGGCTCGACGCCGAGGTGCGGCACGCGCTCGACGCCTCCGGAATCCTGGCGTAGCGCGCGGGCCGCTACTTGTGCACGTGCGCCTTGTGCCCCACCGCCGCCGAGACGTCCTGCTCCGCCACGGCGAGCAGGCGGTCGGCCAGCCTGCGCAGCGCCCGTCCGGCGGCGAGCTCGTCGCCGATCAGCGGCACCTCGGGATCCTCCGGAGCCTTCCTCGCGTGCCCGACGCCGCGCAGCGCGTCCGACGGGCCGTTCATCACCGTGGCCTCCGCGGTGGTGCTGCCGCCCGACTCGACCAGCGTGATCCGCACGTCCCAGGTGAGCGCACGCCCCTGCCGGGGCTCGGTCCTCTCCGTCGACTCGCCCGGTACGCCGAGCGCCGCCCGGGCCTCCGGGTCGACGACCGTGTCGGCGCCGGGGTAGACGAGCGTCTCCTCCCCGGTGTCCGACCAGCGCACCCGGTAGGGCGGCGAGCCGTCGGCATGCGGACACTCGGTCACCACGCCGTCACGTACCACGCCGCCGACCACACCGGAGGCCGTGACTATCCGGTCGCCCACTGCTGCCTTCATGGGGTCCTCCTCGCCTCGTCGCGAACACTTCCATCATCGCCCCGGAAGCGGGGCGGTGGCACCCGCACGGGGACGACGGCTGGGGCTGCCGTGCGACATCCGGAAAACGGGGAGCCCGGGGCCAGGCCCGCGACCTAGGCTCTGGCCATGCCAGAGCAAGCACAGACCGTCCTGCCGCCCAGGCTCCGTCGTGGTGACACCCTCCGGGTGGTGGCGCCCGCCATGTCGCGGGCGATGATCATGGAGCACGACAACACCCGGTGGATCGACGAGCGGTTCGCCGCCATGGGGCTCACCCTGACGTTCGGCGAGCACGTCGACGAGGACGACCAGTTCCGCAGCGGCTCGATCGAGCACCGGGTGGCCGACCTGCACGCCGCGTTCGCCGACCCCTCCGTCGCGGGGATTCTCACCGTGATCGGCGGGTTCAGCAGCAACGAGCTGCTCCCGCACCTGGGCTTCGATCTCGTCGCGGCCAACCCGAAGGTCCTGTGCGGGTACTCGGACATCAGCGCGCTGCAGAACGCGATCCTCGCGCGCACGGGTCTGGTCACCTACTCGGGTCCGCACTGGTCGAGCTGGGGCATGCGCGACCACTTCGAGCCCACCGGGGAGTGGTTCCGGGCAGCCGTCATGTCCGACGCCCCGATCGTCGTCGAGCCGTCCCGAGCCTGGACCGACGACCTCTGGTTCGCCGACCAGGACCACCGCTCCCCCGTCCCGAACGAGGGCTGGTGGGCGCTGCGACCGGGGCAGGCGTCGGGCCGGATCGTCGGCGGCAACCTCGGCACGCTCGGCCTGCTGCGGGGCACCGCGTACATGCCGTCGCTGGACGGCGCGCTCCTGTTCCTCGAGGACGACTTCGAGTCCGACGCCGCGCACTTCGCGCGCGACCTCACCGCGCTGCTCCAGCTGCCCGACGCCGGCGGCGTCACCGGCCTGGTCGTCGGCCGGTTCCAGACCGCCTCGGGCGTGACGCGCGCGGCCCTCGACGAGATCGTCGCGCGCCAGCCCGCGCTGCGCGGCAAGCCCGTGCTGGCCGGCGTGGACCTCGGGCACACGAGCCCGCTGCTCACCGTCCCGGTCGGGGGCGAGGCGGAGCTCACGGTCGGTCCGGACGGCGCCTCGGCCCTGACCCTCACGCGCCACTGACTCCTGCTTCCGTCCGCCGTCGGCGAACCCGGAAATTGAGTCGGGTCGACTCAGGTTGAACCGATCATCAACCCCATCCGGAGGAGAACATCATGACCACCGTTCTGACCCGTTCACCGTTCGCCCACACCTGGCTCCGCGACCCCTGGAGCCCGCAGTCAGCCGTCACCGAGGGCCCTGTGCCCGCGGCCGACGTCTACCGTGAGGGCGAGGACCTCGTCGCCCGCCTCGACCTGCCGGGCGTCGACCCGGCCACCGACATCACCGTCGAGGTCGAGGGTCGCAAGCTCGTCGTCCGTGGCGAGCGCAAGGACCAGCGTTCGGAGGAGTCCGAGGGCCGCCGCATCTCGGAGGTCCGCTTCGGCTCGTTCCGGCGCACCGTCACGCTGCCGCGGACCGTGGACGGCGACGCCGTGCGCGCGTCCTACGACGCCGGTGTCCTGACCGTCACCGTGCCCGGCGCCTTCACCGGCACGACGCCGCAGCGCGTCGAGGTCACCACCGCCGCCTGATCACCCAGCGGCACCGACGACGGCGCCCGACCGCTTCCGGCGGCCGGGCGCCGTTCGTGTGCCCGGACCCGCCAGGCGTGGGACGGCCCTGGGGAAAACCCGTATGTGCTGATCAGGCCGTTGTGCGGCCGCCGCGGCACGCCGATACTTCTTCGTGAGCACTCGTCGGCTCGCACGCACCGCCGTGGCACACCGGAGTGCACGCGCGACTGCCGCAGCCCAACCTGTCGCGCGGCTCCGCGCGACAGGGGAACACGTTCGCGAAGGAGCGTTCGATGCGTAGCACGAGACCCCGCACCACCCGCACAGTCCTGACGGCGACCGCTGCCCTCACCCTCGTCCTGTCGGCCTCCCTCGTCGCCTCGGCGGCGGCGCCCCAGGCGCCCGCCGGCCCGGCGCAGGTGGAGGACGCCGCCGCGGCCGCTGCCCTGACCTGGTCCGACGAGTTCGACGGTGCCGCGGGCAGCGCGCCCAACGGTGCCAACTGGAACCTGGAGACGGGCGGAGGCGGCTGGGGCAACAACGAGCTGCAGACCTACACCAGCTCGCGGAGCAACTCCGCCCTGGACGGCAACGGCAACCTGGTCATCACGGCGCGCCAGGAGGGCGGCGGCTACACGTCCGCCCGGCTCACGACCAAGGGCAAGGTGCAGCCGCAGTACGGCCGCCTGGAGGCCCGCATCAAGATCCCCCGCGGCCAGGGCATCTGGCCCGCGTTCTGGATGCTCGGCGGCCAGTTCCCCGGCACGCCCTGGCCCAGCTCCGGCGAGATCGACATCATGGAGAACGTCGGCTACGAGCCCCACATGGTCCACGGCACCCTGCACGGCCCCGGCTACTCGGGGGGCAACCCCATCACCGGGTCGTACACGCACCCGCAGGGCTGGTCGTTCGCCGACGACTTCCACACCTTCGCGATCGACTGGAGCCCCGACTCGATCACCTGGCTGGTCGACGGGAACGCGTACCAGACATTCACCCCGGCGAACACGGGCAGCAACCCGTGGGTCTTCAACCAGCCCTTCTTCTTCATCCTGAACGTCGCCGTGGGTGGCAACTGGCCCGGCTACCCCGACGGCACCACCCAGTTCCCGCAGCAGATGGTCGTCGACTACGTCCGCGTCTACGACTCGACGGGTGGCGGGGGCGGCTCACGCACCGGCACGGTCACCGCGAGCAACGGCATCTGCCTCGACGTCGCGGGAGCGGCGACCGCCAACGGCACGCCCGTCCAGCTCGCCCACTGCAACGGCAACGCGGCCCAGCAGTGGACCGTGGGCTCGGACGGCACCGTGCGCGCCCTCGGCAAGTGCCTCGACGTCTCCGGCGGTGGCACCGCGGCGGGTACCGCCGTCCAGCTCTGGGACTGCAACGGGACCGGTGCCCAGCAGTGGGCTCACACGAGCGGCACCCAGGCTCTGCGCAACCCGCAGTCAGGGCGCTGCCTGCAGCCCGTCGGCCGGGCCCAGACCGACGGGACCCGCACCGAGATCGCGAATTGCGACGGAAGCACGGCCCAACGCTGGACCCTGCCCTAGTCAGCGCGAGGTAGGGCGGATTCAACTGGTGGTCGCAACACCCCTGATGATCGGGGTGTTCGATGAAGTCTTGGAGCCGTCTTCCCGT
>NZ_BAAGRP010000068.1:0-70392 GCF_054782895.1 Promicromonospora xylanilytica | reverse complement strand
CCCGCACCCCGGTCCCCGTGATCGACCGGCTCCTCGAGAACGCATCACTGCGCCGAGGAACGAGGCGAGAAAACCTCACTGGCGATCGTATGTCCCGCACAGCATGTCGCGGTTGCGGGAGAAATCGATCGGTCGTTCCATGTCTCATACTCTCGCAGGCGCGGCGAGATTCGCGGGATGAGTCGCACGCAGACCACCGTGGTCCGTGAGGCGTTCGGCAGGCTCAAGGCGAACGGCCCGACGGCGACGCCTGCCGTGAGCCTGCCGATGACAGCCGGCCCGCGCTATTACGTGATCGATGAGAATCAGCTTGCCGACGTGCGGTTCACCGTTGCCGGCCTATTCGACATCGACGGTCGGAGGTACGACACGGCAGGGGCCAATACCGCTGCCGCGCCCGACGCGCACCGAGTCGCGCTCTGGATGATCGAGACTACAGACAGCCGAACCCCCTGGGAGCCATTTGATGAGCACTCATCGCAGACGATGGCGCTGAACCGAGCCAGGTACGAGATCTGCTGCTGCGCAACGGCGCGAGCCTTGCCCATGTGGCTATCAATGGCGCGTTATTGACCTGCACAGACACTTCAATGCGGTTCTCTCGTCCCCTGAACTGTATGCGATTCTCCTGCCCCACCCGTGGCACCTTGGACCAAGTCCGAGGCGGGACGCGGAGCGGCTAACGCTGCTCCACCCAACCCGGTCGCGCTAGATGAGGTGGCATTGGAACCAGATTCAGTGCACCCTGGAAACCGTTGCCCGCGTCACATGAGGCACAACACGGGCAACATCCTTCGCGAGCCGCAGGGCCGCGACGGGGGCGAAGGAGAGCATCATGGGGGTTGGGCGAGGCTTTGTTGCAGTAGCAGCCGGCGTGCTGCTCACTGCGACCGGCTGCATGAGCACCAACGGTCCGACACCGTCGCCCACGCCGACGGACACCGCCTCACAGCCTGCCGGGTCACCGAGCCCGGCCACCGACTCCGAGCTCGCGGCCACGAATGCCGAGGCCTTGGTCCGCGAGTACTACCGAGGCACCGACGTCGTCGCGAAGGACCCCGCGGACCTCAGTCCACTCGACGGCATCGCCGCCGAGGCGGAACTCCAGCGCCTCAAGGCACAGTTTCAGCAGTGGGCCGACGACAGCTGGCACCAGACCGGTGATCTGAAGGTCGTCGAACTCGTCACGCAGACGGTCACGCTGGAGCCGTCGGACGGCTCGGTCCCGTCAGCCCAGGTCGACGTCTGCTTCGACGTCACGGATCTGGACATCGTCGATCAGTCCGGCGCCTCTCAGGTCGACTCGGGCCGGAATGACCGCGGTTGGGACCGGCTCACCGTCACCAACTCTGCCTACGACACGAATCCCGATGACGGGTGGCGAGTCACGGACGCCCAGACCCTGGAACAGGAACCGTGCGCTGGGCAATGAGGCTCTACGCCTGCGCCGCCCTCGTCCTGACGGGGGTCTTCGGAGTGTGCTCTGCGGCAGCAGCGGCGGACGTCCCGGAAGCCGGCGGCCAGTGTAAGTACGTCAACCCACGGACGGGAACGTGCGACATCTGGATCAAGGTCCCCGGCACGCCCGAAGTCATCGACGGAGGCGGGGGTAACGCTGTCGGCGCTGGTGCGTCCGGCCGTGCCTCGAGCGACGACCCGCCACCTCGCAAGAACGACGAGGGCACGCCAGCCTGCCTCAAGGGCGACGAGCCTGTCCCGTGCACGTCAGACCACGGCTACTGGCGGCAGGACGTCCAGTGCTACATCGGTCCGACGCCGATGAGCCCGCAGCCTAAGGAAGGTAGCGCGGTCTGGCAGCACTTCGAAGAGATGTTTGATCGAGGCCCGGACACGGGCGCGGTCTACCCGTGTTTCGACGCTGCGGGAGAGCAGGTCTCCCTGGTCTACTCGCCGGACGCCCCGGCGGCAGGCCCGCCCCCGCCGACTCCGGGGGAGGTCGCCCGGCGCGCCGTCGCGCAGATGAACCTCAAAGCCGTCCAGATCGGGATCGCGCCGCAGCCACCGGCAACCGCCGTCGCCGGCGTGCCGGTGTGGTTCTGGGTTGACGACCCGGGCGCTACGACCTTCGGGCCGGCGACCGAATCCGCGACGGTCCGCGGTGTCACGGTCACAGCCACGGCCCGGGTGGACCAGGTGCGCTGGAACCTCGGCGACGGCACGACGATCTCGTGCGGCGTGGGAACGCCGTACAAACCCGAGTACGGCGGCGACCCGTCGCCGGACTGTGGGCACACCTTCACGCGCGAGTCCGGTTTCGAGCCGGACGGCGCGTACGCGGTCACAGCCACCACGACCTGGGTCGTGGAGTGGGCCGGGGCCGGTCAGTCCGGGACGATCACGCTGGACCCGCTGGTGGCCCAGACGAGCATCGTCGTCGCAGAGGGACAGGTGCTCGTGAGCTGACGGGCACCAGGGGAGGCGAACCATGTCGACAACGACCCCGAGGAAGACGGATCCCGGCCAAGGGCCGGCGCCCGCCCCGCCTCCCGCTGCGCCACCGCCCAAGGTCCGACGGCGCGCCTGGACCACCCTGGTAGGAGGCGGCGCCCTGGTTATCGGTGCGCTGATTGGCCTCTTCGTGTGGATGGCAGCGTCCACCACACAACAGGTCCTCGTCGCGGCATCGGATCTGGACAGGTATCACGTCGTCACGGCCGACGACCTGCGCGTCGTACCCGTGACGCTGGACTCCTCGGTCGCATCGGTCTCCAGCACCGAGGTGGAAGCCTTGATCGGCCAGCGCCTGACCTCGGCGGTACCGGAAGGTTCAGTCCTCGCTCCAGCGGATGTCGCCGAGGAGGAGTTCCCGCCCGTGGGCCGCACGGTCGTCCAGGTCACCTTCACCGCCCAGCAGGCTGCGGGCGTGACCCTGACGCCCGGTGACACGGTCCGCATCGTCGTCGCCCCGCCGACGGTTTCCGACGCCGATCCAACCTACTCCGCCGGAGAGGTTTCGGCCGTGCACTCGAGTACCAGCGGGGGAGTGGTCGACGTGCTGGTCCCGCACGCAGACGCCGTCGACCTGTCCGTCGCCATCGCCAACGGTCGGGCAACGGTCGTGCACGATGCCGGGCTGCCCTCCGCGGGCGGGAACGCCAGCGACTCGGGCGGCATTGCCGACGAGGGTGGTGAGGACGAATGACCGTCATCGCGCTCTGCTCGGCGAGCGGCGCTCCGGGCGTCTCCACGACGTGCTTGGGCCTGGCCCTGGCCTGGCCCCATCCGGCACTCCTCGTCGAGGCGGACCCACGCGGCACCCAGGCCTTGATGACCGGGTGGTTCCAGGGTGCTCGGCCGTATGACACGGGCCTCGTCGAGCTGGCGCTGTCTCCGCTGGCCACGGCCGACGCCCTCCGCGAGGTCGCGCGCCCGATCGACGGGACCGAGGTCCGCTTCGTCGCAGGGCTGCGCTCCTACACGCAGGCGCCGGTGCTGCGCGGCGTGTGGGAGCCGCTGGCCGGCGCGCTCGCCGAGCTCGGCGATGCAGGGACGGATGTCCTGGTCGATGCCGGACCGCTGGGCTACCCCGGCTCGCCGACGCCGTTGCTCGCCGCTGCGGATCTCTCGCTACTGGTAGTCCGATCGGACTTGCCGGCGCTCGGCGGAGCGCGGGCCTGGGCGGAGCAGGTGGTCAAGGACGGGCTGTGGCGGCAGGCGGGCCTGGTTGTCGTCGGGCCGGGACGCCCCTACGCGGCCCGCGAGGTCTCCCAGACGCTGGGACTGCCCGTCGTCACCCAGCTCGCCTGGGACCCCGATGGGGCAGCCGTCTACCACCAGGGTGAGGTGCCGCCGCGGAGGTTCGAGACATCCGCGTACCTGCGGTCGTTGCGCGCGGCGGCCTCGACGATCACATCGGCGGCCGGGCGCCTTCGGCTGGCTGCCGACGAACCCGACGACCGTCCGAGGCAGGAGGTGATCGCGTGACGCCGCCGCCGAGCACCAGCCCGAAACCCTCGACGTCCGCCGATGAGGTCAAGGTCAGCCCGGCCGCGCTCCCGCTCTTCACGGAGCACGTGCCGTCGGCGCTCGCACCATCGCGCCGGGAGCCCGCGAACCCGTGGACCGTCACCACCACGCCGACGACGAACGGCCACGCATCCCCCGCCAGCCTGCCGAATGGCTGGCAGTCGTACGATCACCACGTCGCCCCGAAGCCACTCACATCTCCTGGCTTCGGCCTCCGACCGCCGTCCGGCTCGATCCGGCACGCCCCCGACGTCGACTGGGCCCTCGTGGACGTCCTTCGGAGCCAGGTGTCAGAGCGGTTGTCGCGCGCGGTCGCGGAGAACCGCGACCTGTCTCGCGCGGACCAGGAACAGCTGGCCCACTTTCACACTGTGGACCAGATAGACGAGACGATGACGCAGTGGGCGAACGTCGGCCGCGCCACGCTCACTGGCCCGCAGCGAGCGGACCTCGCCCGAGCTGTGGGCGACGCGCTGTTCCGCCTGGGTCGATTGCAGCCGCTGATCGAGGACGACCGTGTCGAGAACATCAACATCAACGGGTACGACGACGTCGAGCTTGAGCTCACCGACGGCACGGTGGTCGAGGGCCCGCCGGTCGCGGACTCCGACCAGCAGCTCATCGACTACCTCGTCTTCCTCGCCTCGCGCTCGGAGGTCAACGCCCGCGCGTTCTCCGAGGCCCAGCCGTCGCTGCACCTGCGGCTCGACGACGGGTCGCGTCTCGCGGCCGTCGCGTGGGTGTCCCCGCGACCGCAGGTCACCATCCGCCGCCACCGACTCGTCCACGTCACTTTGCCCGACCTGGTAAACGGCGGCCTGTTCGACGACCCGACCGCCGCCACCCTGCTCGCCGCCGCGGTCCGCGCCAAGCTCTCCATCCTCGTCACCGGCGCACCCGGCGCTGGCAAGACCACCCTGCTCCGCGCGCTGGCGAACGAGATCGCGCCGCGCGAGCGGATCGCGACGGTCGAGTCGGAGTACGAGTTGCACCTGCACCAGTACCGCCCCCGAACCTGGGCGTGGGAGGCCCGCCCCGGCACCGGCGAGCCTGGCGTCGACGGACGGCAGGCCGGCGAGTACAGCCTCATGCAGGCAGTCTGGGACGTCGTCCGGTTCAACGTTTCCCGTGTCCTCGTCGGGGAAGTGAGGGGCAGGGAGATCGTTCCGCTGATCCAGGTCACCGAGAACGGCACCGGCACCCTCGCTACGACCCACTCTCGCGACGCCACCGCCGCGATCCGCAAGCTCGTCACCTGCGCCATGCAGGAGGGCCCGCAGTGGGACGCCACGCTGGCGACGGCAAAGCTCGCCGAATCCATCGACCTCGTGGTTCACCTGGAGCTCACCGGCGCTGAGGGCGACGACGACCGCCCGCGCCGCCGCGTCTCGGAGATCGTCGCGATCGAGCCTGGCGACAGCATCGGCTCCTTCGCCACCACGCAGGTCTTCCGAACCGACGGCGATGGCCGGCTGTCTCCCGGCACCCTGCCCGACCGCTTCCGCCCACTCGCCCGGCACGGCTTCGACCTGAGCGCCTACACCGCCCGTCAGGAAGCTGGGCGCTCGCCGCATCTGGGGGTGGTCTGACGTGCCTGGTTCCCTGGTCGGTTCAATACTCGCCGGAGCCTTGTTCGCATTCGGCGTCTTCCTGCTCTTCGCCGGGTGGCGCCGCTGGGATCTCATACCGGACGCATCTCCGTCCGCCCGACGCCGACTGGCTCGCCTCACGCAGGTCCCTCGCCGCACCTGGGCCCTCCTCGGGCTCGGTGTGGTCGCCGGGCTGCTGGTGTGGGCGATCTGGAAGTGGCCGATCGCCGTTGTCGCGGTCCCTGTCGCCGTCGTCGGACTGCCTGCGCTGCTGTCCAACCGCGGCCAGGTCGATGCCATCGCCCGCCTCGAGGCCCTTGAGGAGTGGACCCGGTCGCTGTCGGACCGCCTGACCGTCGGCCAAGGACTGGAGCAGGCCCTCACCGTGTCGCAGCGTTCGGCTCCGCCCGCGATCGCCGACCCTGTGCGTCGGCTCGTGTCCCGGCTGACCGCCCGATGGGACACCGAGGCCGCGTTGCGTGCGTTTGCCGACGACCTCGACGACGCCACCGCCGACCACATGACCATCTACCTTCTGCAGGCCGCCCGACGACGCGGCACCGGCCTGGCCATCGTGCTCGGCGAGCTCGCTGAGACCGTCGCCGCCGAGGTCCGAGCCCGACGTCAGATCGAGGCCGATCGTGCCAAGCCACGGGCCACGGCTCGATGGGTCACGATCATCTCCGCCACGGTGCTCGGGTTCCTCGCGTTCACCGGGGACTACATCGCCCCTTACCAGACACCCCTCGGGCAGGTCCTTCTGGTCGTGCTCGTCAGTGGCTACCTGGCCGCGCTGGTCTGGATGAAGCGCATCGCCATGGGCAAGAAGCATGCACGGAGCTTGGGCGAGCAGGTCCGTCGTGAGGCGGCCCGCCAGCACGCAGCCTCCTGGGGAGGTACCCCATGACCAGCCTGATCGGCTCCATCGTGGCCGGCGCCCTGATCGTGTACGGGATCACGGCACTCGCGATCGCATGGTTTGCGCCGGTGCGGGTCGACGCGGCCAAAAGCCTCGCCGCGCTGGCCCCGCCCACCTCGGTGACCCGGAGGCCCGCGGCGAGCGGGACGCCGTCGGACGCGATCGAGCGCGTTGGGCTCTGGGGGCAGCGGGTTCTGCCCGACACTGCCTGGTACCGCACGCCATACCGCGAGCTCGCACTCCTGCGCATCCCCGTCGCCCGGTTCTACGGCGACAAGCTGGTCCAGGCCGCCTGCGGACTGCTGCTGGCACCGATGGCCTCCTGGGTCCTCGGGATGGTCGGCCTGCGGCTACCCGCTGTTGTGACTGCCGCCGGAGCGGTGGTGCTCGCCGTCGTGCTGTTCTTCGGCCCGAACTACTCGATCACCGCGATGGCCAACGAAGCTCGGGCTGACTTCCGGAGCGAGCTGACCTCGTGGGTGGACGCCGTCGCCATCGAACGCGCCTCCGGTTCTGGGGTTCGGCAGGCCATGGAGCATGCTGCTGCCCTTGGCGACCACTGGGTCTGGGTACGACTCGACGAGGAACTGCGCCGATCCCGATGGTCCGGCATCCCGCCGTGGGATGCGCTCAAGAGCCTGGCCGACGAGCTCGCACTGCCCGAGCTGAACGACGTCGCGGACATCCTGGGCAACGCCGGCGAGGAAGGCACTGCTGCCTGGGGCTCCCTGCGGGCACGCACCACGTCGCTGCGCGCGGCGATCCTGTCCGACGACGTCACCCGCGCTAATGCCGACAACGAGCGCATGTCCATCCCCGCCGCGCTGCTCGGGGTGGTGTTCGTCGCGCTGATCGTCATGCCCGCCGTCCTGCGGATCGTCCTGCACACCTGAACTTCGCCACCCGACGACAACTCGAACCCCAGAAGGAGGTCCTCGCATCGCATCCCCAGACCCGGCGAGCCCGCTCGTCGGCCCGTGAGAGGAACCACCGCCATGCTGCACCTGTGGACCACCCTCGTGGTGGCGTACACCGCGGTCCGGGACCGCTACCAGTCGATGTCGCGCAATGAGAAGGAGGGCGGGTACACGACGGAGACCGTTGTGTTCACCGTCGCCCTGCTCCTCCTCGCGGGGATCGTCATCGCCGCGATCACGACGTTCGTCAACGGCGAGGTCATCAAGATCGTCAGCCCCAACGGGTGACTTGATGAGATCGCCGGTACGGCACGCTCCGCGCACCTGGCCACACTGTGGGCGCCGCGGGCGTCACGACGAAGAAGGCTCAGCAACCGCCGAGCTGGTGATCGTGCTGCCTGCGGTGCTGCTCCTGACCTTCCTCGGCGTCCAGGCCGGAATGATCTACCACGCCCGCCAGGTCGTGCTCGCTGCCGCAAACCAGGGGGCACTGGCCGCCTCCAGCGAGTATGGGACCGCGGCCGACGGGCAGGCCGCCGCCGGGTCGTTCCTGGGCCAGACCGGCGACGTCGCGCTGTCCACCTGGACCGTGACGGCAGACCGGGACGGCGAGCGTGCTGTCGTGCGGATCGAGGGACAGCCGTTCTCGGTGATCCCGTTCTGGATCCCGACAGTCTCGGCGCAGGCATCGATGCCGGCTGAACACGTGGTGCCGCTTGAGCGGAGCGCGTCATGAGCAACCGTCGCCGCGACACCGAAGCGGGCTCTGCCTCGGTCGAGCTCGCCGTTGGGGCGCCCGCGTTCGCACTGCTGCTCGCTCTGGTCCTGCTTGCCGCTCGCGTCGTGACGTCACAGCAGGCGGTCGAGACTGCCGCCTGGGACGCCGCCCGGTCCGCGTCCATGACGCGCGAAGGCGACGTCGCGGTGCGGGCGCAACAGGTCGCCGCCGCGAGCCTGGTCAACCAAGAACTCACCTGCGCGGACACCGACGTCGCCGTGGACCTGTCCGAATACGCGACCCAACCAGGGACGCCCTCGTTCATCACCGTGGCGGTGTCCTGCACGGTGCGGCTGTGGGACCTGCCATTCGACACTCCGTCGACCACGGTCACCAGCCAGGCGATGTCGCCGACTGATTCGTGGAGGTCAGCACCATGAGCGCCACGAGAACCGCATCGCAGTCTCCGGTGGCCGCATCGCGAGCCGCAAGAACCGCGCCGGCGGCTCAGCGAACGGTCTACCAGCGGCGACACGATGAGAGGGGGTCTGTGACCGCGTGGTTCGCGACGGTGTCGTTCGCGCTCGTGGTGATCGTCGGGCTCGTGCTCGATGGAGGAGCGCAGCTCCACGCAGAGGACCGAGCCTTCGGGATCGCTGCCCAGGCGGCTCGCACCGGCGGCCAGCAACTCGACACCGCCGCTGTCGTCGCGAGCCAGGGCTTTGTGGTCGACCCCGATCAGGCTGTCGCCGCTGCCCATCAGTACCTCGCCGAGGTCGGCGTCGACGGGACGGCGTGGGTCGACGGCGATCAGGTCCACGTTGTCGTCAACGACTCGTACACGCCGGTCGTCCTCGGGCTGCTCGGCCTCGGTCCCTTTCCGGTCGAGGCCACCGCCTCGGCCCGCTTGATCCGCGTTGTAGGAGGAGCCGAGGGATGAGCCAACTACCGCCCATCGCGCCCGCACGGGCGCCGGCCGGCACCCGGATGCGTGCGCTCGGAGCGGCGGTCGTCATCCTCGCGATCCTCGCAGTGCTGCCCGTTCTGCTCGTCGTCACCTTCCCGGCGGTCTTCCCAGACTGGCTACTCACGCGTACTGGAGCCGAGATCGTTCTGTTTGGCGGCGACCTCCAGCGGGTTGCCCTTGTGCTCTTCTATGTGGGCGCCTGGGTGTTCTGTCTCTGGTTCGCCTGGGCCGTGACCACAGAGATCGCCGTCCAGGCCCGTAACCTCCGACGTCCGCATCTTGCGCCGGTCCCGGCTGGAGTGGTAGGGCGGCTCGTCGCGGTGCTCCTGACGCTGTTGCCCGTCCAGACCGCATTCGCCCAGCCGTCCGCGGCAGTCGCTGTGGCGTTCGTCGACGGAGCCGACGTCGTGCCAGATGAGGTGTCTGCCGCCGACGGGCGCGGACCGATGCCCGACGCCGAATCGGGCGGCCACGACACCGGTGCTCAGCCGTCCGAGGAGGCTCCCGTCACCGCAGACAGCTCCCCGCCTCCCGTGCCGCGACTCGAACCGTACGTCGTGCGGGAGAACGACACGCTCTGGGGACTCGCACTGTCTCGGCTCGGCGACGGCCGTCGCTACCCCGAGATCTACGACCTCAACCGGGAAGTCATCGGCCCCAAGCCCGGACTGCTCGACGCCGGGGCCACGATTCTCCTACCCGCACTCGCTACCGAGCCTGCCCAGCCCGTTGCAGACGTGCGCGGGGGAGCGGCGTCGTACACGGTCCAGCCAGGCGACACGTTGAGCGAGATCGCCCAGGACCAACTTGGCGATGCGAACCGCTACCCGGAGATCGCCGCGGCATCGGTCGGTACCGTCCAGCCCGACGGCGACCGCCTCACCGACCCTGACCACATCGAGCCCGGGTGGGTCGTCACCCTGCCTGGTACGGCGAAGCCCGTGTCCGACGACGTCCGACCTTCGGCGCAGGAACCGAACGGTTCGGTGACCGGCGGCGAACTTGTCACGCCGCCCTCTGCCGATGACGAACCGTCCACCAGGGACGACACAGCCGGGACGATTTCAGAGACGTCATCCGACGCGACGGAGACCGAGACCACCTCGGGGGCAGCATCGTGGTTGGTGCCGGGAATCGCATCCGGTGCCGGAATCCTCGCCGCCGGCCTTGCCGGTGTGGTGCTGCGGGGGCGGTTGCGCCAGGCCCGGCAACGGCGTCCAGGCCGAGTGATACCTCCGATCCCAGAAGAACTCGTCCCGGCCGCAGCCACGGCACGGATCGTCGGCGCCCGACGAGTGCCCGATCTGCATCGGCTGGACCTGCTGCTGCGGCAGCTGGGCGGCCCCTACCTCAAGCAGCTCACCTCGCAGCGTCCCGCCCTGATCGCCGTCGAGCTCACCGACGACACTGTGATCCTGCACCTCGCCGAACCTGCTGACCTCCCTGCTCCCTGGACCGGCAACGGCACGCGCTGGTCGGCGCGACTGGACGATGCACCGGACGAATGCCGCGAGATGGTGCCGTATCCGATGCTCGTCACCATTGGGACTGACGACGCCGGGCACGCCTGGCTGCTCGACTTTGAACGACTCCGCGTCACGACCGTCACCGGTGGCTCCGAAGCGGTGGCTCGGTTCGCACGACACATCGTCGCCGAACTGGCCCTGAACCCGTGGACGATCAACCTCACCACCGACGTCATCGGCACCGTCGCTCCCGGCGCTCGCGGGCTGTCCGGCTTTCAGGTCGAGGAGCACGACGACGCCTCGGCACTGGCTCGGTTCCCCGACGAACTGCGCGAGGCGTACGAGAACGACGTCAACAGCGAGGACATCGAGTGGTACCACGCCGTCGTTGCCGAGGCCGCGCACGCCGGCGAGCTGAAGGACCTGGCCAATGTCATCTCGGGCGACCCCGGGCGCAATGGGCTGGCGATTCTGCTGGTCGGGAAGCCTGACGGCGAGCCATTGGCCGGGCCGGTGCTGACGATCGAGCACGGGCGGCTCGTTGTTCCGGGACTTGCCGTCGAGGTCGAGGCCGTGCACCTGCGACAGGAGGAGCTCGACGCGTCCATCCAGCTCTCACGGCTCATGGACGACTCGCGTGACGTCGCCGTTCCCGTCGACTCAAGCGCACGGGGCTGGCGGGCATTCGTCAACGAGGCCGGCGCCCCACGTGCCGAAGTCGTCGACGCCCGACCGGAGGACCCGAACGAACCTGCCGGGCCCGGGTCCTTGCTACCCGGCTCCGACGCGGCCTACCTGGAGAATATGGCGGACACGCGCGAGGATCTCGCACGTCTCGCGCCCGTGGTGCGCCTGCCAGAGGCGACGATGTCGGATGGAACTGCCGGGGATGACGTCGGTCGGGACGTTGCCGACCCCGCCCTCGACCAGGACCTTGCCGACTGGGCCGACGCGAAGTGCACCCGCCCGCGCGTCAAGGTGCTCGGCCCTGTCAAGGTGTGGGGCGCAGGGCCGACTACCACGGTCGCAGGCAAGGTGCCCACCATCTATGCCGTGGTCGGGTATGTCGCCTTGCATCCCGAGGGAGTCATCGCGTCCCAGATCGCCGCCATGGCCGGCGTGGAGACCACCAACGTCCGGAGCAAGCTCAGCGATGCTCGCACCTGGCTCGGGAACCGCCCAGACGGCACCCCGTGGCTTCCCATGGGCCAGGGTGGCCGGCCTTCCGAGAAGCGACCACCCCATCGGTTCCGGATCGAGGGTTGTCTCGTGGATGCCGACTTGTTCCTGCGCCTCAAGGCCCGTGCCTACCGCCGCGGGGCAGCCGGGCTCGACGACCTCGTCACCGCATTGCGGCTGGTGCGGGGGCGACCGTTCACGGTGTCCGGGAAACCGGAGAGGTGGCTGTGGGCGACCGAGGGCGAGCACCGCGACGCGATCCTGACCGCAGCCATCGTCGATGTCGCCGAGCTGACCATCGCCCGCTCGGTGGTGGCCGGGGATCTCGATCTCGCCAGGGAGGCTTACCGCATCGGCACCGCCGTCGACCCCACCGGCGAGGTCCTCAAGGTCAGCATCGCGATGCTCGAGCTCGCCGACGACCATCCCGAGCGTGCTCAGGATCTCGCTAACGAGATCCTGGAGCAGCGTGGCGACGAGTGGCCGGAGCAGGCGGAGGACCGGACTGAAGCGATCTGGAAGCGGCTGCGTCAGTGATCGAGCTGCTGAGCACTCACGAGGTCCAGTCCTGTACTCGGCGTGGTTGTACCGACTTCAGTCGTCCTCACCAAACCCATAACGGATGTTCTCGTGTCCGCACGATGGGCACTTGACGTAAGCGTCGGAGTTGCTCCCATCCTCGTAAGGCAGGTAGCTCTCACCCCCGGACAGTGACGACCGGCACGCCTCGCAATTGCCGGCAGCTTCCCGGAGATCTTTCACGTCGACGAGCGCTCCGCCCTCCGTCCTGTACAAACTCCCGCAGGCCTGGCACCAGTACGAACCGGGTACAAGATGCTCGCTGTCCAAGGTGGAACCGCACTTGGGACATGACTCGGCTGAACTGCCACCGAGACTACCGATCAACCTGTCAAGAAATCCCATGACCGTAGGATCGCAGATCAGATCGCTATCAAGCCGATGCCCAAGCCGTTGAAGAACGCTGAGTCGGAATGTTGGGCCGCGATGTCACGCTCGGCGCAGCTGGAGCAGATAGGTGCCCGGGCGAGCCTGGAGCCACGCTCCGCGCAGTCCGAGGTCCGTACGAGCGAAGTCGTGCCCGGCAGCAAGCACCGCGTGCTCGACGTGTCGCATCGTGAGCCCGAGCCCCGCAGGCAGCTTTCGGTGCCGGGACCAGATCGGATTGCGGCCTTCGCGGACGAACCATACGTCGCACTCCGAGAGTGTCAGTCCACCGTCCTGCTGCTTGACGTGGACGACGGCGATCATTCGCTGCGGCAGGAGCGCCAGGGCTCGCTCCAGTTCACTGGCCAGCTGCTGGATCCCTGCGGTCGCGGTGATCATCGGGCTACCACCTGCTGCAGGACCTCTACGACGCCATCGTTGTCGATCGTGCCGGCGACGTCGTCAGCGAGAGTCTTAAGGTCGTCGCTGGCATGCCCCATCGCTATGCCTGTTCCCGCCCAGCGCAGCATGTCGGCATCGTTGGCGCCGTCGCCTACCGCCCACGTCGCGCCGCGGGCCAGCCCGAGGGCTATGCGGATCTTCTCGAGCGACGTGGCCTTCGATATCCCGACGGGGGTGACGTCTACCCAGTGGGGTCCGGCCGGGGTCGCGGTGACGGCGAGCCACCCGAGGTCGGTCGCGAGCGGGCCGATGTCGGCCGCGTGCAGGGCGGCGCGGACCACAGGGGCCTCCCACAGGTCGCGCTCGCGGCGAACGACGTGCTGGCGTCCGTTGAGCAGTCCGTCGGGGAACCTGACGTTGACGTTCCAGCCGCGGCCGACGTCCTCGACCGCCAGGTACACGTCCGGGAACGCGGCCATCGCCCGCTGCAGGACGAGCACCGGATCAAACGTGAGCGTCTGCTCGACGGTCAGCCCGCGCCGGTGTGTCACGCGGGCGACGACTGCACCGTTGCTGCACACGACCCAGCCGCTCCGCAGGCCAAGCCGCTTGACCACAGGCAGTGCGCCGGCCAGCGACCTCCCCGTCGCGAGGACGACGTTGTGCCCGGCGTCGACGACGCCGCGGACTGCGGCGATAACCTGCGCCGAAGGCGGCTGCCCGGTCCGCAGCAGGGTCCCGTCGATGTCGAGCGCCACCAGGCGCGCTCCTGGTCCGATACAGGTCGTGGGCGGGTTCGACGGTGGCGTCCTCCGGTCGCTGGGCCGCCGTGTGGTGTCGTGGATGGTATCCATGGGGCTTCTCCTCGTGCCGTGGTTCGCGGGACGACCGCCAACCGCGAAGGTCCTTTGCTTCCACATTCGGCTCGTGGCGAGGAACGGAGTGACACAGTCCTGTGACACCGTTGCTTAGTGCTGTCTTGGTGATGAGCTCACGCGTTAACCTGCGAAGAGATCAAGGCGTGGGTCGTACGGCAGCCGGTGACACCGAACCGTGTCACTTGGGCCTCGCAGGCTGGTCAAGACTCGTAAAGGCAAGGCACCCGATGAGGACGGCGGACATGGACGACGAGGACTCGATCGGTCGGCGGATCGCGTTCTACCGCAAACAGCGGGGACTGACGCAGTTGACGCTCGCGCAGAAGGCAGCGGTCTCGCTGTCGCTGCTGCGAAAGATCGAGCAGGGATCCCGGGACGCGACCCCTGTCCTGGTTGCGGCCGTCGCCAAGCCGCTCGGTGTCGACGTCACCGTGCTGAACGGTCAGCCGTATGACCGCGAGGGACCTCAGCGCGACCGGATTCACGAGCTGATCCCGGCGGTGCGCAGCATGCTGAACTACTGGGACCTGCCTCCCGAGCTGGAGACCGCACCGCGGCCCGCTGAACAGTTGATGGCGGACGCCGTCACCATCGCACGCCTGCGTCAGGCCGACCGGAACGTGCAGGCTCTGACACTGATCCCGGCGGTACTGCTGGAGATCACCGCGGCCCTGCACGCGACCGACGCACCGAGCGAACGCGCCAGGTTGTTCGACGCGGCGACGACGGTCCTGCACCCTACACTCTCGATCGTGCACGCCACCGGGTACGACGACCTCGCCACAATCACAGCTGACCGGATCTCGTGGATCGGTGACCGCTGGGGTAATCCGCTGGTCACCGCGCTCGCTGCCCACACCCGGACGTCGTCGATGCTGCGGTACGGCACGTACGACGTCGGGTTGCGCCTGACCGAACGAGCCCGGGCTGCGCTCAAGCCCGACCTCGCAAACGATGCCGCGCTGCGGATGACCGGATCGCTCCACCTGCGTTCAACGATCCTTGCCGCCCGATCCGGGGATGCGAGCCTCGCCGCCGAGCACATCGCCGAAGCGAGCGGCATCGCCAGGCGACTTCCACAAGACACCGACCATCTATGGCGCAATCTCGCGTTCGGGCCGACCAACACGAGCTTCCACGACGTAGCCGGCGCGATCGAGCTCGGTGATGGTCCACGCGCCCTCACACTCGCCGAAGGCCTGCACATCCCGGCCGGGTTCGCGCCCACCCGCGCCGCGCACCACTTCATGGACCTCGCGCGCGCATACCTCTGGCAGGCGCGATACGACGCCTCCCTGGCGTGCCTCCGACAGGCCCGGGACCTCGCGCCTCAGCAGACGCGGCACCACCCGACGACCCGCGAGGTGACGCGAATGCTCGTACGCGCCCACCGGCACGCGAACGAGCCATTGGCTCGGTTCAGCGCTTGGATGAATGCCAACTGAGCAGCCGAACTCTGGCCCACAGCCGGGACGGTCAGCTGCCGCCGGTCTCGACGGCGTCGAGCAAGCTGGCCCACGGAAAAGTCTCGGCCGCGCCGACTCCCGACTGATGCGGCTCGTCCGGCCCGATCACGACTCGGACGCCCCAGCGGCGCAGCGTCTCCAGCGAGCTCTCGTAGGTCGGGTGCTTCGCGAACGCGACGTTGATATAGGGGCCGACGGCGATCGGCACACCTCGGCCGGTCTGCTCAGCCAACCGCGTCAGGACGTAGGAGTCGGCCAGGCCGAGTGCCCACTTCGTCACCGTGTTGTACGTCGCCGGCGCGACGATCACAGCGTCAGGATCGGGCAGCGAGTACCCCACAGTGGTGTGGAAGTCAGTGCGGACTGTACGTCCCGTGAGGTTGGCGATCTCTTCTATCACCTCGGGGAACACCGAGACGGTGCGTTCCGTCGCCAGCACGTGCACGTCCCAGCCGCGCTCCGCGATCAGTGGGAGGAACCGCTCTGGCAACTGACGGACGGCTCCGGCGGCGCACACTACGACGTACAGGACACCCTTCACACCACGTGACGATACCGGTCCCATCTGGTCCCTCGTGGTCAAGGAGCTTACCGGCCTCATTGAGTGTGAGCGCCTCGTTCACCAGCTCCCGCAACTCGCTGGTTGGCACCTGAACTCGGGTGAAAGTCCACGGCGAGGCACGACGTGTGCCGGACCCCGCCGCTACGCTGCCAGGCATGATTCTGTCGTGGCCTTGGACCATTCTGGACAGTCGGTATCCGAGGATGGTCTCTGGGTTTCCTAAGCGAACCCGATCCCTCGATTCGAATCACCCGGCCCAGCGGCCTGCGGCCGTGCACCGTGGCACGGCTGGCTGACGATGTCGAGTAGCGAGAGCGAACGATTCCTCCCGGGTTCCGTCGTTCGCCTGGTCGCGCGTCCCGAAGTGAGCGGTGCCATCGTCGCCGTGGACTCCATCGGCGGCGAGACCCGGTACTCAGTGTTCCATGACGGCACGATCCACCAGTACTTCGCCTTGCAGGTCGAGCCGGTCGCCCTTGTGACTGGCGCCGAGCGAGTCACTGCTGCCGAGCTGCACGCTGGTCTGACGTCCGCGCTCCTCCTCGATGAGAACAGTGATTACCTGCACACGCGAAACGCGGGGCGGGTGGACTTCGAGCCCTACCAGTACCGACCGGTGCTCAGGCTCGTGCAGTCTGACCGGCCGCGAATCCTCGTCGCTGACGACGTCGGTGTCGGCAAGACGATTGAGGCGTGCCTCATTCTCAAGGAACTCCAGGCACGCAAGAAGGCCGACTCCGTCCTTGTGATCTGCCCTCGCCCGCTCGTGGTCGATGACAAGTGGCGCAACGAACTGAAGCGGTTCGACGAAGACTTCGCACATCTGGACAGCAAGACGCTGCGGTGGTGTCTGGAAGAGACTCTTCGAGAAGGCGCGTGGCCAGCGCGGTATCGCAAAGCGATCCTTCCGTACTCCCTCCTCGACGAGACCCTGCTGACCGGCAAGCGCAAGACGTCGAACAAGAAGTTCGCGAGCTTGGATGACCTGGCTGGCGACCTCCAGTTCGACCTCGTGATAGTCGACGAGGCGCACCACATCCGAAACCGCGAGACCAAGGCGTTCCAGAACGTTCAGCGCTTCGTGGACGCCGCCGAAGCCGTCGTCATGCTCTCTGCCACGCCCATCCAGACCCACAACCAGGACCTGTTCACCCTGGTGAACCTGCTCCGCGACGACCTGGTCCTCGACTGGGACGATTACGTCGTCATGCTCCGGCCGAATGAGCACCTCTACGACGGCTCCCAAGCGGCTCGCGCAGCGGCCGAAGACTGGCAGGAAGAGGTCCTGACCCACCTCGACCTGGCACTTCAGACGCAGTGGGGCCGTGATGTCATGGTTCTAGACCCACGCGTTGCGGAACTTCGTGACGTGCTTGGGGAAGACCCTGCCGACGACCGCACGCGTATCCGCGCGATCCGACGCATCGAAGCGCTCAACACCTTTTCGGAGATCGTCACCCGCACCCGCCGGCGCGACATCGGTGAGTTCACAACCCGCAAGCCTTCCGCCCCAGAGGTGGACTTCACCGACGCTCAGCAACAGGTCTACGACGCTGTCATCGCTCTGGGCGAGAAGATCGCCGTCACACGCACGCCCGAGATCCCGGTGAAGTTCCTGATGTCCACGCTTTACCGGCAAGCGGCCAGTTCGATCTCCGGCTTGGCGCCGACGATCGAGGACCTGTTCGAGAACAGACTGCGCGGAGCCGAGATGTCCGGCGAAGAGGAGGAGTTCTCGCTGTCCTCCGAGCAGATCGAGGCCTTCCGCACGGAGGTCCGCGCGATCCAGGGCCTTGCCGAGCAACTCGTGGGGGCGCCGGACCCGAAGGCTGATCTCCTGCGGCAGATCATTCGAGACAAGTCCGTCGAGGGCAGCAACAAGGTGCTCGTATTCAGTACCTTCAGGCACACGATCGAGTACCTCGAAGACAAGTGCCTTGAGTGGGGCATCCGAGTTGGGGTCATGCACGGTGGCGTGCCCGACGACGAGCGCAGGGAGATCCGTCGACGCTTCAAGCTGGACCAGGCGGAACCGCTCGCGCTCGACGTGATGCTCTGCTCGGAAGTCGGTACCGAGGGCCTCGACTACCAGTTCTGCAACACACTGGTGAACTACGACATCCCGTGGAACCCGATGCGCATCGAGCAGCGCATCGGCCGTATCGACCGCCGCGGTCAGAAGAGCGAGACGGTCGCCATCGTCAACATCCTGACCCGCGGCACCATCGAGGCGGAGATCTACTGGCGCTGCCTACTGCGCATCGGCGTCTTCAACCACGCACTCGGCGGCAGCGAGAAGATCCTCGGCGACATCACGAACGCAGTGGTCGACATCGCGACCAACCTCGAGATGACGCCGGAAGAGCGGGAGGCTGCGCTCAGACAACTCGCCGACAACGAGATCGCCCGGATCGAAGAAGTCCAGCGACTCGAAGACCAACAGGCCGACCTGCTCGGCTATACAGGCAAGTCGTTCGAGGAGAACGTCGCCGAGGCGTCCAGCGAGTGGCTTGAGAACAAGAAGATCGCTGACCTGATCAAGCGGTACCTCGGCACCGTCCAACCCGGCCGAAGCATCGCCCTTCGACCCGGGCGTGTGGCTCAGGTCCCGCTCAACTCCGAGGCGGCAGCGAAGATCATCGACGATCTCGACGCCCAGGCAGTAGATGCACACCGACTCAAGAGACTCCTGCGCAGGGGCAAGGTAGTCCTCAGCCTCACGACTGACCCAGAACTCGCTGAAGACGCCGACGACATCGAGCTGCTCGGCCCGACGCACCCACTTGTGCGCCTCGCGGCGAAGACTTCCCAGGTGACCTTTCCTGTTCAGGCGACATTGCGGGTCGCGTCCAATGACGTCACACCAGGCATCTATCCGGTCGCGGTCTACGCCTGGACCAGGTTTGGTGCCCGCGATGCACTCACCTTCCGCTTCGTTGCCCAGGACCACGAGGTGGAAGTACGCGCAGCTGCATTGCTGTCCGCGGCGGTCGATAGCGATCGGCCGCCGCTGGACCCGTCCTCAGCGGGCAAGCTGGACGCGCGGCACGCCGCGCTCTGGGCCGAGGCTCGGACAAAACACCGCGACAGGCAGATCGCCGGCGTCGAACAGCGCGTGGCCGCGCTCACGTCACAGAAGGCCCGCCGGCTCGGCGCGATTCGGCGACAGCTCGACGCAGCGACGCACTCCGACATCGCTGTGATGAAGGCGGGAGAGCTCCGAGCTGCCGAAGCTGCATTCGACCGCCTGCTTGTCGCGCGAGAACAAGCCGCGAGGCGCGCTGACCTCACCTCTCAGCACCTCGCGAACGTGCTTCTGGAGGTGGTCGCGTCGTGATGACATTCGAGTCCCTGGCCAGAGACCGCCGCGAGTACGTGGACGTGACACGCCGCAATAGAGGGTTCGAAGAGGGCCTCCGCCAGTTGCTGGCCCATCTCTACCCAGACAACGCCCACTTCATCTACGAACTGTTGCAGAACGCTGAGGACGCGGGCGCCCGTGAGGTGACGTTCGACCTCCGGTCGGACGGTCTGCGCTTCGAACACGACGGAACCCGGCTCTTCAACCTCCGCGACATTGAATCGATCACCGGCATCGGTCAGTCCACGAAGGTCGACGATCACACGAGCATCGGGAAGTTCGGGGTTGGCTTCAAGGCGGTCTACTCCTACACGCAGTCACCCAGGATCCATTCGGGCGAGCACTCCTTCGAGATCCTTGACCTCTTCGTTCCGGCGCTCGTCGAGCCAGACACTCGGCCCGGGCTGACAACGTTCTGGTTCCCGTTCGACCGTAGCGAAAAGCCAGCCGAGCGGGCCTCGGCAGAACTCAGCAAGGCGCTGCGGGAGATCTCCCGCTCGACTCTGCTCTTCCTGAACAACATCAAGATGATCGCCTGCTACCTCCCAGACGGTGACGAGCGTCTTCTCGAACGACGTGAAGTGACCGACCACATCGTTGCAATCGAGAGTGTCCATGAGGAACTCGGACCAAGTTACTGGTACCGCATCACAGGCGACGTTCTGATCGGCGAGAAGCGCTACCCCGTGGCCGCAGCGTTCGCACTGGACAAGAAGCAAGCCGCAGATGCCAGCCAGGCGCCGAAGCCAGGGCCGAAGGGGAAGCTGCGCCAGGCGGCCACGCCAGAGTTTGCCGTTCAGCCCGTCGACGGCCAGGTGTTCATCTACTTCCCGGCCGTCAAGGAGACGTCCGGACTGAAGTTCCACATCCACGCACCGTTCGCTTCTACCGTGGCCCGCGACAGCGTCCGAGACGGCGACGGCAATGACGAGCTCATTGCAGGCATCGCCGACCTCCTTGCCGAGGATCTACCGGCGATGCGCGACGCTGACCTCGTTACGGATGGTCTCCTGAGCGCGCTTCCGAACAACGACGATGGCCTTCCGGAGCGCTACAAGGTGATCCGCGAACGAGTACTCGAAACTTTCCAGACCGAACCGATCACACCCATGTTCAGGGGTGGGTACTCAAGGGCGACGGAGTTGCTGAGATCTGTGAGCGCACTGCGCACGGTGCTCACACCCGAAGACGTCGATGTTTTGCGTGAGATCTCCGTCGGTGTCGGTGAGAACCCTGCGGCCGGATGGCTGCCTGAAGGAGTCGGTCGGCCTCGTGGGTTCCTCGACTCGCTGGAGGCGATTGACTTCGGCCCCAGCGAGCTCGCCGAGGTCTTTGAGCGGCTCGAGGGGGTCAGGAGTGACCTCGAGCTGTGGGGAGACCAGGCTGACGAGCACGTCGATGATGCAGATCGGGCAGACCTGCAGTCCTGGTACGACTGGATCTCAGGCAAGGACACCCAATGGCTGAGGTCTTTCTATGCCGGGCTTGGACGCCTCTCCCAGCAGCCGGGTCACAATCCGTACGGCCACGGTGACTACCGCCGCCGCTACTGGAGCGACCCGTTTCCCGACAGCCTCGCGGCTGCCCCCGTGGTGCGCGTTCAGAACGGCGCAGCGGTGGAGCACGTGGTCGGTGCCAAGGCTCACTTGCCGACGACACCCGGACTGCGCGTAGACAGTCTCGTGCTCGACTCACTCGTCGCGTTCAGCGAGGGAGAAGGTAAAGCCGAGAAGCAGGAGGCAGACGCTCTCAAGCAGTTCTTCATACGTACTGGCGTGAAGAACTGGGACGCCGTGACACAACTGGACGCGCGCCTGGACTCGTATGGGACCGAAGTCGATTTCGAGGACCATTTCGAGGACCTGAGAACACTCGATCGACTGCTTCAAGATCGGGTCGTGACAGCCTCGGACTACTCTGCCCGCCCGATTCTATTGGCATCCGACGGGAATGGCGGACTGATCTGGACTCGACCGTCGAAGATCTATCTGGATGATCCGTATGGCGCGACCGGGCTTGGCGCGCTCTACGGGGCCGAAGCGGTCGCTGGGCGTGACCACATGCGCCCACTGGTCGAGGAGTACATGTCGAGTGATGTCGACGTTGCGGGTCTCGCCCGCGAGCTTGGTGCACGAAGCACGCTCCAAATTGTCAGTGCAGATCCGAGGTGGGACAACGCCGAGTTCAATTGGAGCTGGGTGGAATACGAAACCCATAAAGGGACTCAGTCCGACTGGACCATCCGCCTGTTCGACGAGATCATCGCCACCGAAGACGAGACGCTACTTCGCACACTCTGGCGCGTGGTTGCTGCAGCTCCGAGCAATCGAGGCGATGCGTACTACCAGGCAAATGCCTCGCGGCCCCGGCATCCGATGAAGTCCCAACTCCTTCAGAAACTTACGAGTACACCCTGGGTGCTTGACAGATACGGGAACCTCAACCTTCCCGAAGACATGACTCCGGCTGACCTTGACGATGCGCTTGAGGTTCCGGGTGACGCGCCATTGCTTCTCCGTGCCGGGTTCGGCAGGAAGGCTGCAACCGACGAGAAGATAAAGGCGTCCGCCGACGAGGTCGCACAGCAGCTTGGCTTCGACTCATCGGACGACCTCGCCCGGCTGGCAGGACTGCGAAGGAAGAACCCCAAGAGGTTCGAGGACCTGCTCGGCAAGATGGAGACGGAGCTTGAGCTCCCCGAAGATGCATCGGCCGCTCCGGAGCACCGAGCGAGACGATCAGCCGAGTCCGCGATGGATGCCCCCAGCCGCAGGTACGAGCAACGGATGCGCTCGGTCCCCATCCAGGAGCCAGGGCACCTGAGCGCAGCTCGCAATTACCTCCGCGAGTTCTACACGAACAGCCAAGGCGTCATGGTCTGCCAGGCCTGTTCGTCTGCGATGCCGTTCAAGGTCAAAGGCGAGTACTACTTCGAGGCGGTTCGGTTCGTTGCGGATGTACAACGAGACCTGCGCGAGGTTCGAATTGCGCTGTGCCCAACATGCGCGGCGATGCACAGGTACGCGCGGAGCACGACGGACAGCGAACTGAGGGACGACCTCCAGACTCAGGACGTCGGAACGCACGACAGCATCACAGTCGACGTCGTCCTCGCTGGCGAAGAGCGGACCATTCGCTTTGTAGGAAAGCACGCGATCGATCTCCAAGCGGCGCTTGATGCCACGGAGGCAACCTCGCACTAGCAGTTCACCCGCCTGGTGCGTAGGACCGTCTGCTGCGGGGGTGTGGCACGGCGAGGATCTCCGCCGCTGGTGGCGGGATGTCGGGTTGAGCCGTGGCGCGATGCCTGGCGATCTTGGTGACAGCGATGCGCAGGGAGCCAGTATCGGTGCGACTCCTGCGCGGTTCTGACCTGCTCTAACACCACCGGCGCGGTTTCGGCACGCGGTTTTCCGCATGCGATTTTGGCTGATTCTTGGTGTCAGCGTGGTGGGCATGGACGCATCGCAGCCCACAGCACTCGACCGCCGGATCCGCGCGGTGGTCGCCTCGTTCGGCGCGTCGTCGGCACCAGAGGTCGCCACGCAGCTGATCCGTGCTGGTGTGCCGGTGTTCCCGTGTGTGCCGGGCGACAAGCGTCCGTTGACGCGACACGGGTTCCAGGACGCCACGACCGATCTCGCCGAGGTGGAGCGGATGTGGCGGCGATGGCCCGAGGCGAACCTCGCCATACCGACCGGCCGCGCCTCGGGCTTCGACGTCGTCGACGTCGACTTGCATGACAGTGCCTCGGGGCGGCCCGCGTTCGACGCGTCCCTGACCCGAGGGCTGACGGCCGGTTGGGCGTTCACAGTTCGCACGCCGTCGGGTGGCCTGCACGCCTACTTCCCGAACATGCGCGAGCAGGCATGCTGGACCTGCGCCACGGCCCACGTCGACTTCCGCTCAGACGGTGGCTACGTTCTTGTGCCGCCGTCGCGTGTCGTGTACGACGAGGGGACCGCGGGCGTCTACCAGGTCGCCGCGATCGCCAGCCGCCTGTCGGCGCCGGTCGACGGCACCAACCTGCGCGCCTTCTTCGACCCGCCTCGCCCTCGCCGGACTCCGGCCTTCACCGCGGACGCCGTGGGCGCCTCTGATCCGGAGCGGCTGGCGGCGTGGATCGCTGCGCACCCCGAGGACGGTCGCAAACGGCGTCTGTTCTGGGCGGCCTGCCGTGCCGTCGAGGCGGGACACGACCTGGGACCGACACTCGCAGCTCTCGGCAACGCCGCCCTGCATGTCGGCGTCCCCGCCCGGGTCGCCGAGTCAGCGATCCGTTCCGCGTTCCGGCACGCGCACCCGCGTGTCGCACCGTCGGCCAGCGGCCGACCGTCCCACCCGACAGTCCCGGGCGGCGCACGCCGTCCGGAGCCTCCCACGGCGGTGATCTCATGAACGACCAGCACACGCCCGCCTCCCGCACGGGAATCGCAAAGGCGTCCGTCCCCGACGGACCGAATCCCTTCGCGGTGCACGGCGACCCATCCCGGCACGACGACACGACCGCGGCGGACTCGTCGAACGCGCGCAGAGTCCGCTGGACCCGAGCGGCGGACCTGCACCACGACTCGAAGGTCACCGAACGGCTGATGCGGGGCGTGGACTTGGAGGCCCGATTGATCCGCTGGACCATCAGCCTCCCGGCCCGCGGGGTCCGCCGGCTGCGGAACCTCGGTACCCCGGCGCCTACGCCCCACCGGGGCGTAGCCCACGAAGGCCCGGTGCTGTCATGAGCGCCCTGACCTTCACGGCCGGCCGCGACCTGCCGCCGTTCGCCAACCCGCAAGGGCTGCGGCGTCTCCTCGTCGCGATACTCACTGCCAGTCCCGACGGCTGGAGCAAGCACGCCGAGGTTCCCGCGCTGCTTCGGTTCTGCGAGCTGAAGTACACGCTCCTGGCGCACCGCTACGGACAGGACCCCGGTGACGCTGTCACCTCCGCGTTCGACGTGCTTCGTCTCCCGTCGACCCTGGACGCCGATGATCCGTGGGGTGTGGTCACCCGCGCGGTCCAGCGCACCCTGCAGGCTGCGGACCGCGCCGATCGGCTCCTGTGCTCAGTCGATCACGCTCGGCGGCTGATGAGCTCCGGCGACCACGACGCCGCACGTTTCAGCGAGCTGTCTGATGATGCAGTTCCCGCTGTCGTCGATCGCCTCGCGGGCGAGAACTCTGACGGGCTGGCGGCCGAGTCGCCCCGTTCGCGGATGGTCGGGACGTCGGCCCGCGAGACGATCTCGGACCGTGACGTCCGGATCGGGATAATCACAGTTCGTACCCTGCTTTCGTGGTCCGGGTGGCCGCCTGAGGATGCACGGGTGGCGCTCGAGTACGTCTGCCACCGGCTGCGAGAGTCGGGCAACGCGGGAGCCGCCTATGACTCGCTGCGCCGGGACCTGACCCCGTTGCACCTGCTCGACGTCGACCACCGCAGTTGGGCACGCCTGTGCCGCATCCTGCTCGGCGACGTCGGAGACCACGGTCTCCTGCGGCGGGCGATGCTCGGCGCCCGTCCCGTCGACCTTCTCGCCGACGCCCGCCTCCTGTCGGCCCTCGCGTTGACCGCGCCGGTCCCGGCGGTGCGCCATGCGTGAGGACGAGCCACTCGGCGGCCTGGACGTCGCCGTCGACGCGATCACCGTCGGCGTCCGGCACCGCAAAGAGCTCGGCGACCTCGACGCGCTACGGGCATCGATCGAACAGCTCGGGCTGGTCCAGCCGATCACCATCACGCCCGGGCGGGTGCTGGTGTGCGGGTGGCGGCGTCTGGAAGCGGTCAAGCAGCTCGGGTGGACGAAGGTGCGTGTATGGGTCCGTTCGGGCCTGTCCGACGGCGCGACCAGACTTCTCGCTGAGCACGACGAGAATGTGCTGCGCCAGGCCTACACCCGTACCGAGCAGGCGACCCTCTACCGCGAGTTCAAGGAGGCGCTGCGGCAGGAAGCGCAGCGCCGCCAGGAGGCTTCGCGGTTCGATGCCCACGGCGGATCCACGGCTCCAGACGGTAAGGCTCGCTCGGACAAGGCCGGCGATTCGAACATTGTGGGAGCCGTTGAGTCAACGGCACCTGCGATTTTCGGCGAAGTGGGCGGGCCGGGCGACTTGCGCGACCAGGCGGCGCTGCTGGCGACGGGGAAGAAGTCGTGGCAGGCCATGGAGCGGATCGGCAAACTGATGGATCTCTCGGCCGATCCGACCCAGCCCGAAGAGGTCCAGGCACTCGCTGCGGAGGCCGTCGACCGGATCGAGGACGGTGGCCAGGTCGCGCCCGAGTGGGAGAAGGTCCAAGCCCTCATCCGCGATCTCGGAGGTGTGGGCGCGGATGACGCAGCCCCGCACGAGACTGAGCATGGTGCGCCTCGCGGAGCAGCGTCGCACCGCGAGGGGACGCGGATCTCCTTGTACAAGCTGCGGGTCTGGGGCACGGCATGGGAGGGGATCGCGCGGCTCCTGGACGAGCACGACCCTGCGGTCCTCGGTCCAGAACTGCTGGCGAAGGACTGGGAGACGCTCTGCACCGTCCAGCGGAGGCTGACCGAGTTGGTCGAGCAGATGCGCGTGGCTCGTGAGGCCGCTGTGACCGTCGACGAGCCGGCGCCCAAGGACGAGGCCGATGTAGTGCTCACCGTTGGCGGGCTGGCGGAGGTCATCCCGCTCGGAGCCCGGCCATGAACACCCACCTCCTGCGCGATCGAATGCCCCTTGGCGTTGTCTTCCTCGGCACGGCGGCGGTGCTGATCGTGGTGGGGCTGTTCCTCGTACTCGGGAACTCAAGAACCACCAGTCCGGCCGTTACCGACCCGAGCACCGTGGCATCAGCGCCTACACCTCCCGCCTCCGATGGCGCCGAAGAGAGCGTCGGCGAGACGAGAACCTCGGCGGGCCAGGCAGCGACGTCGGACCCGGTTGCCTTCGCCCGCAGGACCACCTCGATGCTCTTTGACTGGGACACCACAACCGACACGCCCGCGGCGATCACCAGCGAAATCCTTGCTGTGGCCGATCCGACTGGGCAGGAGACGCCCGGCCTTCTGGCAGACCTCCCCGCCTACCTGCCCGACGGCTCGTGGTGGCAGCGGCTGGGGGAGTACCGGACCCGTCAGCACCTGGAGACCACTAACGCCTTTGTGCCCACCGCATGGACGCAAGCCGTCGCGACCGGACAGGTCGCTGACCTGCTCCCTGGGACGACCGCGGTGACCGTCGTAGGCATCCGGCACAGGTCCGGGGAGGTCGCTGGCCAGCCGGAGGCCACACGGACCAGGGTGGAGTTCACGATGTTCGTCGTGTGCCCGCCCGACGACGAGTGCTGGCTCCTGCGCCTGGGCGCTCTGGGCAAGGCTCTGGGCTGAGGGCCGACCATGCGCAAGATGCTGCTGTTCCTCGTCTTCCCGGTCCTGTTGCTCGGCCCGACTGTGAGCCTGCTCGCCGTCGCCGTTGTGACCGCGCTCGCGCGACCGCCGTCGTGCGGCCCGTCCGTCACGGACGTCCCGGAGAGCCTTACCGCGACCATGGCCGATGGGACAACGGTCCAGCTGGACGGCACACAGCTCGGTCACGCTGCCACGGTCGTGCGAATCGGCGGCTCCACCGAGGGCGTAGGGCGAGACGGCATAGTCGTCGCCCTCATGGCGGCACTGACCGAGTCCCGGCTACGGATGCTCGCCAACACTGTCTACCCGGATTCCGCGGACTACCCGCACGACGGCGTCGGGTCCGACCACGACAGTCTCGGGCTGTTCCAGATGCGCCCGGTCTCGGGCTGGGGCTCCGTGGCGGAGCTCATGGACCCCGAGTACCAGGCGCGTGCCTTCTTCGGCGGTGCCGACGGTCCGAACCACGGATCGCCGCGCGGACTCCTGGACATACCTGGATGGGCTTCGCTGCCTAAGGGCGCGGCCGCTCAGGCCGTTGAGGTCTCGGCGTTCCCGGACCGGTACGCCGCCTACGAGCCCGTCGCTGAGGTGATCCTCGACGCACTCACTCTGCCTGCTACGGCCGCCGTCCCGAGCCCTGCCGTGGCAGCGTTCCATCCGACGAACCGGATCGTGTTCCCGCTGCCAGCAGGGACCTGGACCCGCACGTCCGGCTACGGGTACCGCATCCACCCGGTCTGCCGCACCGGGCTCCTGCACGCGGGCACCGACTACGCCGCCCCGGCAGGGACCCCTGTCCTCGCTCTGGCAGACGGCGTCGTCACCGACGTTAGCCGCAACGCCCGCGGCGGGAACGTCGTTGTCCTGGACCACGTGATCGACGGCGAACCTGTCGCGTCGGCGTACGCACACCTGCTGGACGGGTCGGTGCTCGTGCACGACGGCGATCCGGTATCGGCCGGCCAACAGATCGCCGCCGTCGGCTCCACCGGCGCGGCGACGGGGCCACACCTCCACATGGAGGCACATCCCGGACGGTTTGCCGACCCTGCAGTCGATTTCGAGCGGTGGTCCCGAGCACACCGCCTGGACAACCTGACCGACGCCGCGCCAGCGGCCTGCACCACCGGGGATGAACGATGAACAAGAACGTCGCTCCCGACTTCTCGGCCGTTGCAGGCACGGCGTTCGGCGATGTCGTCGGTGCGCTGCTCACCTTCGCGCTCCTGACTGCCGTGGCCGTGCTGATCGGTTCATCGATCGTGTGGGCTGTCGCGGCCTCGTCCGGGTCCTGGCAGGCCGTCGCCAAGGCCCGCACCGGAGTCCTCGTCGCTCTCGGCGGTGCGGCCCTCACCGGGGGCGCGCTGGCGTGGGGAGGGTGGCTCCTCAAGCTCGGCAACCACTTCTGAAAGGCGGACGACCATGATCGACATCGACCCCAACACCAACGGGCTGCCCGGCATCGATGCCCTCCAGACGATCGTCGGCGCGCTGATGACCGTCGGGCTGATCTGCGCCGTGCTCGGCGTGATCATCTCGGCCATCGTCTGGGCGTTCGGTGCCAACAGTTCCAACCCACAGCTCGCCGGACGCGGCAAGACGGGCGTGCTCGTCGCCCTCGGTGCGGCCGTTCTCTGCGGCGCGGCCGTGGCTGCCGTGAACTTTTTTTGGACCGTCGGACAGCAGGTGTGAGCCATGGACATCTGCTCAGCACCGGTCGTCTCCACCGTCTGCCAAGAGACGGCGGACGGTGTCGCCACCCAAGCGGGCTCCGTGGCGCTCGGCATCGTCAGCCAGTTCGCCGACGGAGTCGGCGATGTTGCGTCCTTCCTGATCCGGAGCGTCTGGACGCTGATGGAGTCCACGACGTTCGTCGACCTGCGCACCGGGGAGTTCACACGCGTCTACGACCTCGTGTTCGGCGTGGCGGTCTTCCTCATGCTGGCGTTCTTCCTGCTCCAGCTCATCAGCGGCATGCTCCGGCGCGAGCCCGGTGCACTCGCCCGGGCGCTGAGCGGGCTCGCCAAGAGCGTGCTCGGATCCTTCGTCGTCGTCACACTCACCGCACTGCTCCTGGAGATCACCGACCAGGTCTGTCTCGCGATGGTCACCGCAGCCGGGACGTCGATGGAGGCCATGGGCGCCGAACTCGCCGTCGCCGGCTCACTCTCTGTGGCGGGCACGATCGCCGCACCCATGGCCGGCGCGCTGCTGTCGTTGTTCCTCGCGGGGCTCGCGGCCGGAGCTGCGCTGATCGTGTGGTTCTCCCTGCTCATGCGCAAGGCACTGCTGCTCCTGTCGGTCGCCCTCGCTCCGCTCGCGCTAGCCGGGGCGTCGTGGGACGCGACCCGCGGGTGGGTGGCCCGGTGGGCGCAGTTCGTCGTCGCACTGATCGTCTCGAAGCTGGTGTTGGTCGTCGTCTTCCTCCTCGCGACCACGCTCACCGCGTCGCCCGTCTCCGGGGACCTTGCCGGGTTGGCGGACAAGCTCGCCGGGGTCGCACTGCTGCTCGTGGCCGGGTTCGCTCCATACATCACGTACAAAGCGATCGCGTTCATGGGCTTCGACATGTACCACGCGATGTCGATCGAGCAGGAGGCAAAGGCCGCGCTGAACCGGCCAGTTCCGGTCACAGGCGGATCCGCAGTGGCAGGTGGTCTCGCCGCCCGGAACGTACAGAAGGTACTTGGGCCCGACGGCGGTGCTGGCGGCGCCAGCGGTCGAAAGGCGTTGGGCGCCGGGGGCACTGGACCTTCGGGGGCCGCCGGCTCGGCGGGCCAGATGGGAGCTATGGGCGCCAAGGCGGCCGGGAGCACTGCGGGCGGCTCAGCGGCGGGCGGTGGCGCCGCAGGTGGAGCCGCCGCTGCGGCAGGACCTGCCGCAGCCGTTGCGGTCCCCCTTGTCGTGGGAGCGCAGGTCGCCAAGGCTGCCGCTACGGCCGGGCCCAAGGCCGGGTCCGCCGTCGGGCAAGCGGCCGATCAGCAGACTGGCGCGGCCCAGACGCCCACGACCTCGTCGGGCACGAGACAACCTCGGGCGACTCCGGCCGGACCTCCGCCAGCAGCCCCAGGGCGAGACGTGCCTACCGTGCTTCCTGACCGAGGAGGGAAGCGATGACCGCGCCCGCCACCACGCCGTCGGACGACCCGCTCACGTCGGTGAAGTTCTCGCGGCTCTCCAAGCGTGCCCTGCTCCTTGGCCTGACCGCCGCCCAGCTCACGGCCCTCGCCCTCGGAGTGCTGCCTCTGGTCGGCGCTATCTACCTGGGCGGGCACGCCGTCGTCGCGGTCCTGCCGCTAGCCGTTCTGTGCGCCGGGATCGCGCTCGTGCCGATCGGTGGACAGCCGATCGTCGCCTGGCTTCCCATCGGCCTCGCGTGGGTGTGGCGATCGCTGACTGGGCAACTCGAGTTCCGGGTGCGGATCGACCGCCCGCGCCCCGCGGGGACCCTCGCGCTGCCGGGCCGCGCCGCGGCGCTGCGCCTCGTCGTCGACACAGTGACGGGGGCCGCGCTGGTGCACGACCCGCACGCGGCGACGCTCACCGTGACCGTGCCGGTGACCGCGTCGTCGTTCACGATGCTGGACTCTGCCGACCAGGCGCGCCGTGTTACAGCATGGGGACGGGTGCTCGCGACCACCTGCCGGTCTGGACGGATCGCAGCGCTGACCGTCACCGAGCGCACGCTGCCCGGATCCGGTGCGTCGCTGACCGAGTGGTGGCGTGCGAACGGCGCCGACGACGGGTCGCTGCCCGCCCAGATCTACGGTGAACTCATCGACCGCGCCGGGCCGACGGCGGAACGGCACGAGGCGACGGTCTCCCTGACCCTCGATCTGCGCGCCGCCGGGCGCGCGATCCGGACCGCCGGTGGCGGGCTCAGCGGCTCTGCCGCGGTGCTACGCCAGGAGGCACAGACCTTGGCGACTGCGCTTCGGGCGGCGGAACTGACGCCGTCGACCCCGCTCGGCCCGAGGGGTCTCGCGATGCGACTGCGCACGGCGTACGACCCAACCGTCGCGCCGCACCTGGAGCGGGATCCGGGCCTCGGGCGGGAGGTGAACACGGCAGGCCCGGTCGCCGTCACCGAGACGTGGGGCGCCTTGCGGTCGGACGCCTCATGGCACTGCACCTTGTGGATCTCGCAGTGGCCGCAGAGCGCCGTCTATCCAGGGTTCCTCGCGCCATTGCTCCTGACGAGCGGCGTGCAGCGGACCTTCACCATTCGCTACGAACCCGTCCGCGCGGACGTCGCGGCGCGCGACCTGCGCCGCAAGAAGACTGGCCACGTCACCGAGGCGGCCCAGCGCGCGAAGGCCGGCCAGGTTGAGGACGTCACCCAGACCGCGGAGTACGACGACGTCGTGACCCAGGAAGCCGACCTCGCGGCCGGGCACGGGGCGCTGCGAGCCACCGGGCTGATCACGGTCTCCGCGACCGATCTCGACGAGCTCGAGCACGACGTCGCGGCTGTCGAGCAGGCGGCGATCCAATCCGGATGCGAGACGAGACGGTTGTGGGGGCAGCAAGCGGCAGCGTTCTCGGCGTCAGGTGTCGCATCGCTGTAGACCTGGGTGCCCGCACGCTGGCCCTGTGACCACGCCGGACACCGCGCAGAAGCCCCTCCTGAGTCATGCCACCCGATCCGCCGCGCCGACCTGCCTAATTGCGGTTGTACCCGAACTCCCGGGTCAGGAGGGCCCTCTTGTAGTGCTCCTCGGCTGCGTCGATCTCGGCCGTCGGGGTGCTGGGACCAAAGACGCGCAGCAGGCTGAACTGGAAGTCGTGGCTGCGGTCAGGCTCGGCGCCGAGAAGTTCCGTCAGTCCGATGTTGCCGCCGTGTCCGGTGCGGGCGTATGTGGCCCACCGGCCGAGGATGCGCTCGGAACCGTCGGCCTTGCCGACGTACTTCTTGCCCGAGCGGCAATCGGCGATGAGATAGATGCCCTGAACCGACCCGAGGGCGACCTGCCAGGAGCGGTAGCGGCGGTCCTCGACGACTTTCTGCAGCGTAGCGAAGTCGATGCGCACTGCGTCGAAACCAGGGAATGGCACCTCGGCGGGGTCTGCGATCTCCACGAGGGGGAAGAGCGCAGCGAGCTCACCACGGCGGAACCAGTTGCGCATGCCGCTCCACTCGACGACGAGTCGGTCACGCAGCGATCCGAGGAACTCCGACGGCTCCAAGTCGAAGCACAGGTGATCCGCCGTCCGCTCGGCCACCGCTTCGCCGTTGTTGGTGAACGTGCCGATGAAGCGAGACCGGGCGCCGCCATCGTGGACGAAGGTCAGCCATAGGCGCGGCTGCGTCGCCCCGAACCGTCCCACGACCTGTCGGCGCGTGTACTCAAGCACGCTCTCGGCTGTCAGGGCCGCTGGCCCGGCCAGTCCGTGGGAGGTAAACGTGTGGCGGATCACCAGCATGTTCTTGGGGTCGACACCGGTAGCGGCTAGGACGTGCCCGAGCAGCAGGTTCCCTCTCTCGGTGTCAGGGGGTGGGGCCGAGATCGCACTCACGTCGTGACCCTAGCGCGCACCCATCGCCTGCCTCGGATTGCGGCTGCGTACAGTGAGTGAGTATGACTGAGGAAGCCTCAGAGAGCGAAGGGCCAACGGAGCGCCGGATCAGAGTCCAGCGGCCAGGTGGGCAGTGGGAGGACCTGCCTCCTGCTCTCCCTCTTAGCGACGCTCCTGCGGTGAACGCGATCGGAAAGCGGAGCCTCAGAGAGCTTGCGGAGATCCTCAAAGACGAGAGCCACCCCGACTATGCGAACGCCCTCAAGTACGACCAGCTGCTGCGTAGCCGCATGCAGCCGGGAGTTGAGTCGTTCATTGCGAAGGTGACGAAGGCTGGCCGAGCTGCCACGGCAGTGGATTCGCTCGGGCGACGTTACCGAGAACTTGCCACCGCAACTCTGCCGACTTTCCCTGCCTCGTCGCTGGCCGACCTCCCTAGTTTCAGTCTTGCCTCGCGGCATACCGAGCCCACTGATGTCCAGCCGCCCGCAGCCGACGTGGTCGAGATCCCCGATTGGACGGAGGCTCTCCTGTCGATGCAGGGCGATCAGATTAAGTTGCTCCAGGACAGTTACGACGCCGATCGGGACGACGCAGTGGCGGCCAAGGTTGCGGCGGACGACGCTCGCAATGAGGACCGGGCCACTGCTGAGCGCGCCGCTCGACGCGAGTGGATTGGGATCGCCGTCGCCGGTTTGCTGGGACTCGCTGGTCTCGTGATGTCGATCGTCGCGCTCGGGGGGGCGTGAATTCGCTCGTTGTCGCGGGGTTGGCCACGGGGATTTGCGGTCACAGTTCTGGACGGTCCGGTCTTGCCAGCTCGGCGGGAACCAGCCTCGGAACTCTGCGGGTCCCGGGGCTCGTCTTCTCTGGTCACAGGTTCAAGCCCTGTACGGGCACCAGAGGCCCGGAATTCCGCCAACTCGGGGCTTCTCTGCTTTCGTTACGTGGTGCCGATCCAGCGGAAACCCAGCGTTACGCGCCGCTTAGGCGTCGGCCAGCAGGTTACGCATCGCCCGCCGGAACTTGGTCTCAGCGGACTCGACGTCCTCATCCGTGGCATGCGCCTTCTCTTGCTTCGTCACGTCCCACTCCCAGACATAGATGTCCAGGACGTCACGCAGGTGCACGGCGGCCATGTACACCGCTTCCGGCACTTCTACCGCCAATTCGGCCAGGGCCTCATCGAACCTGGTGTACTTCCCATACTCTTCGGGATACATGTCGCCGTACCGCTGACCGTACTCCTGCTCGTAGTCCCTCAAGTTGTCACGCGCCTTGCGTGCTTCAGCGAGGAAAGTCAGGCAGGCCGCTTTGCGTGTCTCTCGGCGCAGCTCGATGCGGTCGAACTTTCGCTGCTCGGCTGCCCGGCGATCCGCCGTGTGTGAGGCGTGAGCCGCGAGGAGCCAGGAGCCCAACCCTCCGAGCAGCGCACCTGCCACTACCCCGAGAAGCTGGCTTTCATGCCAGGGCGCGGGAGTGGGGGCGGCATCCGTCGTTGCAGCAAGAAGCGAAGCTCCTCCGACCACCCCGTTCACAAGACCAGTCACCGCGACCGCGATTGTTCCGTTCATGGGCCTGAGGCTAGAACCAGGGCGGCTCACGAGTGACGATGCAGAGGGTGAAGTGCCCTGCGCGGCCCAGAACCACGAGGATTCCTCTGACAGCTCCTGCCACTGCCCGATGCCGGAATCATGCCGACCGGAACGATCACCCGAGAAGATGCCCGCTCGTGGCACGATGCCGGAGCGGTTGCCCTCAGCGTCGGCTCCGACCTCGTCGGCGACAGCATGAGGACTGGCAATTACGACACGACCCGTACCGCGGCACGCGAGTGGCAGGAGATTGTCGGCAGCGATTAGTAACCGCTTCAGCGACAGCTGTGAGCACTGGCAGGTGAAGTCCGGGTGATTGATGGTGCGAATTGAGCCCTAGCGCGATCGTCGGTGCGAGGATGCACGATACGCCAACGTGGTGCATGGACTCCTCGGGAGGTCGATGTGGGCTTCTGGGCTCGCCTGTTCGGCAAGAGCGACACGACGGTTGCCTCTGGAAAGTCGCTCGCTACCGAGAAAGAACGTGCTCCTGCTACGCGACCCGAGCCCACCCGCCGCTCCGTGCGACGCTCAGAGTTCCTGAGCCGCGAGGACGAGGAACGCAGTTTCGTCGTGGGTCCCGACGGCATGCCAAGCGGAAAGCTCAAGCGCATCGGCGATCGGCTGGTGATCGTGACCGACGACGGCGCGGGCATCGTGAACCCCAGGAGTGCGCGCATCCATTCGCTGGGCATCTACTGTTTTGGTCTCCGCGGGAGCTCCTACCAAGGTTCGGCAATTAAGCGTGGCGACTATCGCCCTGGCGAGACCGTGCAACTTGTCCGCGAACCCGACAACGAACACGACCCCAACGCAGTGGCGGTGCACGCCACAGGCGCCGCGAAACGCGGCGGCTATGTGAACAAGATGAACGCTAAGCGCATCGCGTCGCGGCTCGACCGCGGCGAAGAACTGTCCGCTATCAGCGTGCGGGGTGACAGGCCGGGCAAGGAGGAGCTGCGCCCGGTCATCCTCGTTGCCTCACCACCTGTTCTGGCCCACCTGCGCCGGTGAACTGTCAGGACTCGACGGTGAGCCCAGCGGAATCCCCACGGAATGACCGGCAACCAGCGAGCACTTATGTGTATGTCTACAGCACATGGGTTCGCCGCTTCGCCGTACCGAATGGCAGGTGATAGGACCCAGCGACTGTCGGTCGGGTACGAGCGTTCCGTAATCTCCCGTTTGTCAGGTCAAGGGGACCATTCCGCGTCCGCTGGTGGCCTCGGCCAAGCACAGGGAAGTGCCCTCGGCGACGATGACATAGGTCGTAGATGTGGCTCGAGTCAGCGCCGACGCACCTGTGTGGCATGAGCACTACCGACCACATCCACGCCGTTCGTCACGCGGGGAATCTGCGCCTCGATGTCCGTCACGAGGGCCGTGAGCCCGAGCCGCTGCCAGATCGCGGGTTCCGGCAGCGTTACTGGTACCGGATCACCGACACCAGGAACCCCGGCAGGGAACCCGTAGAGGGTTCGGACCTGCGCTCCGGTGTCGGCGATCACCCGGACGTCGATGCGATGATCCGGACCTTGGCGACCTTCCTCGGCGCAGCCGGGGAAGCGTACTGGTACACGATGCAGCACCCGAGCACGCCGTCGGACAACCGGGGGCTGTTTTCCTCATGGGTTCCGGAGGCCGCGTACGAGAACTCGGACGAGCTCGACCTCCTGACGGAGTGGCCTGACCCGGACGAGCCGCCCACCGATCTCGACCACGGACTCGGATTGGGATCCACGCAGCAGGCGGCTCGCACTGAGCTGTTCGACCGGTGGGAAGAGATCTCCGAGCCAGAGGAGGATCCCGAGCTCGGGTTCATGGTCGAGACCGAGATCGATGAGCCGCCGCCGGCATGGCCGCCGGCGCGCTACTTCGAGGTCGTGTTCATGCAGGACTCCGAGGGCTACGACCTGTGCGACATGATCGCCGAGCACGGCGTCGACGTTGCGATCGAGCACCTTGCCCAGTGGGACTACGGCAACGAGACGGTCAACGCGGCGATCTCCAACGGCGATCTGCGCGAGGACGTCGTGACATTCCACGGTGACCGCACTGCCGTCAGCGGCTCCTACACCCTCGTGTACAACCTGAGCCTCGGGCACGCGAGCCTGCTCAAGGAGTTCGCTGCGGTCGAACGACCGTCCGCCAACGTGCGCCGCCGCAATGTGCGCGAGCCGGCGATACCGCCTCCGAATGCCAGTGATCGCGGGTCTCGTCCGCCAGGCCCTGCGCTGTAGTCCGGCACCTTCCGCGCACCTGGTGATCGAGCCGTCTCGCCCCTCGAAGGAGGCACGTCATGTCGATCTTCAGCGACCACATCGCCGACGCTGACGCAGCTACCGAAGCCGTCCGTGCCCTGGCGCACGCGACGGTCCGCTTCGACCACCAGGACGAGCCGCCCGGACCGGACGGCCTGCGCACCGAGCACCCCCAGGACGCGTACTCGGTCCTGGGCGACGTCCTCGGGGTCGTCCGCTCCCTGTCGCAGGTCGCCCAGCAGATCGCGGCCGTCCACACGCGGAATGCCGCGCAGGCGCAGGGCCAAGCCGGATCGGGTCTGGAGGGCCAGGCCCACGTACGGGCTGTGCACACCCACGTTCGCGACGCGCTTCTCGAACTCGAGCACGTCCATTCCCACCTGAATGCTGCGATGAATGCCGCGGGCCGCATCACCTGGCAGCCGCCCGAGCCGGCTGTACCCACATCGGGCGCCGCCCGCCCGCTGCCGCCCGATGCGACCACGACCGACCCCTTGGCGCCCTATGGCACCTCGAGGATCACGCTCCGGACCACGGACGGACCGGGCCTGTGAGCCCTGACCAGGAGCGCATCCACACGGCGACGTTGTTCACGCCGGCTGGCCAATCCCGCCGGGCACGACACGAACGACGTCGGGCGCTCAAGGCTCTGCAGACTTACACGGCATCACGGCCGCCGTCGGTCCGTGAGGCGCCGGCTCGCTACCTGCCGAAGAACGGCGAGCCAGGCCCTTCCGGGCTTCGCAGCCCGATCAGCCTGCGGGTGCCGAAGCATCAGGACACCTCAGCGACGTGGCAGGCCGCCTACCCGTTCCTGGCCGAGTCCGCTCTTGACGCAGGCGGGGTGTTCGTCGGGCAGATGCTCCCGTCCGGTTCCTCCTTCACCTACGACCCCTGGGTTCTGTACCAGCAGGGCCGCATCACGGCGCCGAACGTCGTGGTCGCGGGGATCGTCGGCGCGGGCAAGTCTGCGCTCGCGAAGGCGCTGTACTTGCGGTCGCTCGCGTTCGGCCGCCGCGTCTATGTGCCGTGCGACCCGAAGGGCGAGCACACCGCCATCGCCGAGGCCGTCGGCGGGAAGGCGATCCAGCTCGGGCCGGGCCTCGCGGCCCGGCTCAACCCGATGGACCCGGGTGTTCGCCCATCGTCGGTGTCGGACGACGAATGGGGCGCCCAGGTCGCTTCCCGTCGCCGAGCGCTCCTCGGGGCTCTGGTAGAGACGACCCTCGGGCGCGCGTTGTCGCCGGTGGAGCACACGACGATCGACGTCGCACTCGCCGCCGCAGTCCGCGCGGCCGACGGCGTCGCGGTGCTCCCGCACGTCGTCGGTCACCTGCTCCAACCGCATCGGGACGATGACCCTGACGGCCGCCTCCGGGAGGACGGCCGCGCGGCCGCCCACGCTCTACGCCGCCTCGTCGCAGGCGATCTGGCAGGCATGTTCGATGGTCCCTCGACCGTCACGTTCGATCCGAGCCTGCCCATGCTGTCCCTGGACCTGTCGCGCGTTGCGGAGAACTCCACGGCACTGTCGGTGCTCATGACCTGTGCGTCCGCATGGATGGAGACCGCGCTGGCCGACCCCGACGGCGGGCAGCGGTGGGTCGTCTATGACGAGGCCTGGCGTCTCATGCAATACCCCGCCCTCTTACGCCGGATGGACGCGCACTGGCGACTGGCCCGGCACTACGGCATTGCGAACCTGCTCGTGTTCCACAAGCTGAGCGACCTGGACAACGTCGGCGACCAAGGCTCCGCGGACCGCGCGATCGCGACGTCTCTCCTGGCGAACGCCGAGACCCGGATCATCTACCGCCAGGAGAACGACCAGCTCGGCCCGACGGCGAAGGCTCTGGGCCTGACCGCCGCGGAGACTGCGCGGCTGCCGTACCTGGGGCTTGGCGAGGGCTTGTGGAAGATCGGCCGCAAGACGTACCACGTGGCTCTGCAGCTCCATGACGCGGAACTCGCCCTCTTTGATACAGCAGGGCGCATGGCCTGAAACTCTCCGAAGTTCCCGTGATTTCTGACCGTTCTGCCGGGAACTTGAGCGCAGTCGCCTACCAGGTGTCCTGTGCACGCTCAGGTTCGCGAGATCTGAGCCTTCCACCGCATGGAGGATCCCGACACTTGCCATTTCCCCGCGGTCACCTTTGCGCAGTTGCCTCGGTTCGGGCGGTGGTGGGCGCCCGGTTCCCGAGTCGGGTGCGTGCGATGGTCCAGATGATGCCGGCCAGGAGCAGGATGCCGCCAGCGGTGTTCCAAGCGATGTCGTACGGCAGGACCTCGACGCGGTAGCGGATCTGGTGCAGTCGCAGGAGCTTATGGTCGGCGATGCCGTCCCACGGCTGGAACAGTCCGAGACCGACGAGGAACCCGGCCCAGGCTGCGGCGGTCCAGAAGGTGCGTCGTCGTCGCGCGTCGAGCATGAGGAAGAACCTGAAAGAGAAGAAGAGCAGCTCGCCCGCGTTCAGTAGGCCCGTCCGAGACCAGCGCGATGTCTGGTGTGGCATAGTCATAGAAGTGGTGCCAGGCGAGGATCCGGTGGAACGCGATCTCGTCGATGGCCGCCATCCTCGAGATCCCGAGCAGGACGCTGCCCAGTACGACCGGTTCGCAACGGTGAGACGCCGTACGGTTCGAATCACCCGTCATGGTGGTCCTTCCGTTCGTCAGTCCGATCCGTCCGGCCGGGCGATTGCTCGATCCCGGCTTCACAGCTGTGCCGTTGTCGGCGCAGTGGGCAGTTGTCATCCGTTGGCGCGGTACCACTGTGCCCATAACAACAAGATCAACACGAAGTCGGCCAAGTCGCCCGTGGTGAGCCACCAACTGAGCGCCAGTGTGCGCGTCCACGGTGATGACGCCCTGCGGTGTGGAGGTGTTGATCAGCTTCGCCGGCACACCGTGCGCAGCCAGCGATGTGACCAGCAGTACCGCGCACGCGGCGAACCCGCCTTCCTTGGCGACCGGCCCACAACGAGCCGATCACTTGGTCTGGGCTCGCCGGAGGGCGAACTGGTCGCCGGGCCGGACCGAGAGCGCCGTGTCGTCAAGGCCTGGTCGCAGCCGCTTTCGCTGTTGCTAGCGGCGCCATGGAAGGCTTTCATACGGCGTTAGGTTGGAACGACCATGCACAAGCGCGCTCCGGGACACCATGGTGCTCGATCGGGTTCAGGGCGCCGTGACTGGTCTGAGTCCGATGAACTTCATGCGGTCCTGGCCGTACTGGCAGGTCTGCAGTGCGAGGTCGCCGTCGAGACCGACGAGATCGTCGGTCGTGGCCCAGATCTTCGAGGTGTGACGGATGTCGACGACTTCGTAGACCTGATCGCTGCCTGCGATGCGGATCTGTTCTCCGGTGTCCCACGGCAGGAGGACGTCACCTCCGCAGTTGTTGTGTGCGGCCCACACGGTCGGTACGTCCGCGTGCTCGTAGGAGAGCATCTCGGTGAAAGTGCCGTCGCACTCGTCGAGTTCCGACACACCACCTGCTGCCCCGAGATGCACGGTGGGTATCTGACCGGTGAGTCGCTCGCGTGCCGTGCTGATCACTTCGTTGGTGGTGGTCTTGAGCGTCCCGTAGGAGCGCTCGACGTCCTGCGGCGCGAGAATGTTCCACGCGCCGAGCGTGCCAGCCGCTATGAGCAGCAGGTTCGCGGCAAGATTGACCAGCTGTCCTGACCGGCGGTGATCGCTGGGACGTACATGGCGCGCACCGGTGGTTTTGCTGTCCTTGTATCCCGCCTTCATCGGCAGTTCCCCATCTTCGTCAATGTCTGTGGTCAGGCTCTGCCGGGCACACGCAACCTGTGGTCGTGTGAAGTCATGCGCACCCGGTGGCGGCGGCGATGAGGTACGGAACGTGCACCGTGGTGGCCAGGACCATGAGGACAGTGAGGTACGACGTAGCGACGAGTGCGGGCAGCACGCCGGTGATCCCCTTGCGAGGCTGCACGAGGTGACGGATCCGGTCGGGACCGAGCATGTGTAGGGCACCGTCCAGGTGTGCACTGTGCTTGCCGTCGTCATGGGCGTGTTCCCCGAGAGTGAGCAGCGCGGCGGCCAGGGCTGGAGTTCCGACGCGGCGACGGGCGACGTCGTCGGCAGCGATCTCGAGGTAGTGCGCGAGCGCGGTCTCCGCCGCAGCGATCAAAGGTACCCAGCGCAGATGCCGCGCGACGCTGCTGATCGCGGTGGTGATGAGGTGATGGCGCTGGTGCAGGTGGGCTTGCTCGTGTGCGAGCACCGCTGTGAGCTCATCGCCGGCCAGGACCTGCAGTGCGCCGGTGGAGACGACGATCCCGCCGTATCGTGTCGGCAGGGTCAGTGCGAACGGGTGAGGGTCGAGGGTGACGAGCACTCGTTGCCCGAGCACTACCCGGGAATCGGCGGTCCGCTGAAGGCGTCGTGCCGTGTCGGCGGTCGAGCGGTGGCGACGCAACGCTTCGACGGTGATCGATGCGGCCAGCAGCCCCGCACCGATAGTAGACGGGATGAGTAACGCCAGGACCGGGACAGCGGTGTCGACGGGTGTGGTGCCGAACGGGTTTGCCGCGGCCAGGCACCGTTGGCAGACCTGGGCAGCGTGGTCGGGTAGCACGGCCGGCCCGGAGATCGCCCAGGCCAGCAGCGGACCAAGCGCTAGCGTGGTCAGCACCCAGGCCAGGACGCTACCCATGAGCAGCGCGACCGCAACCCGTGGGAAGCGGACCAGGGCAGGAGCAGCATGCCGCAGCAGCCATGGACCGGCCAGCGCCGAGACTGCCAGCGTCACGATCAGCAGGACGGCGAAGATCTCCACGGTCACGATGCGTCTCCGGTGCCGCGGCGTGAAAGATAGTCACGCAGCAGGGCGAGGTCGGTGGGCGGGATGGTCTCGACGAAGTGCAGGATGGACGCGGCACGATCTCGGCTGGTCCCCAGGGCGTGCCGCATCACAGCAGCCACGTGCTCCTCGCGGCGAGCACGAGCCTGGTACCACGTGGAGTGGTGCTCCTTGCGCGCCGCGACCATCCCCTTGCGATCGAGGTTGGTCAGCACGGTGGCGATCGTGGTGTAAGCAGGGTCGTGCGGAAGCCGGTCGATGATGCCGCGGACGGTCGCCGGCCCTTGGTCCCACAGGACATCCATGACCTGGGCTTCCAGCGCCCCCAGGCGTGGCGGCTCCTGCGAGGCGCTCGTCGCGGTCATCGAACCATCTCCTGAAGGTGAGGGCGTGCTGGCGACGGGCAAGCGACCTGGCCACGCAGCCGCACGGCAAGCGCGGTGCCTGTCAGGAGCAGCCCACCAACAGCGAGGAACGGCTGCACCGGGGCGAACCACGTGATGGCCCCGGAGTACCCCAGGGCCAGCAGAGCGAGCTTGTTGCACACCGGACACCCCACGGCGAACCAGGCCAGGGCACCTCCTGCGATGCCGAAGCGACTCGTCCGCAGTTCCGGCTCGAGTCCTTCCCCGCCACCCGTTGCGCTGCCGTCCGCGTCGCTCCCAGGCGCGCTGCTGCGCCCGGTCGCGTAGGTGGCCACCAGCATCCCGGAGAACGCCGACGTCAGCAGCCACACCGGATAGTTCCACCACACCGGCGGTATCTCGCGGGCGAACAACGAGTTCGGGATGAGCACCGTCGCGACACCCAACATCAGCCCGAACGCGACGGACGCCCCGACGGCGACCCATACCTGCCGGGCCGTCCAGGTGCGCAGCCCGCGCGCCGCCCACACGCCGGCCTGCGGCCATGTGGACGTCAACCGTGTTGCCATCTTGCCCTCCATAAGATTCCAGGTCGACTATTACGCATAGTCGACTATGTGGCATGGTAAACGCCTAGCACGGCGTACTTCTACCCCACAAGCCCACTGCCTCGCACAACAAGCCCCGAGGGAGCGATATGACCGACAGCACGATCGGGCCACGCAACGACGTCGTCCTGCATTCCTCTGATGATCCCGAGGACGTAGATCGCGCCACCGCCGCAGGCGCGGCACTCATCCGTGCCGATCCGGCGCTACGGGTGCGGGTCATCGTCAACGGCCCTGCACTGGACAGGCTCATCAGCACCGCCGAACGAGTCGCCCCCGTCGATGGCGTGACTGTCCAGGCCTGTCAGGTCGGGATGCGACGACGCGGCATCGAAGATGGCCTTCAGCCTGGCATCCAGACCGTGGCCTCCGCGGTGGTGTCGATCGTCCAGGCACAGCGCGAGGGTGCGTCATACGTCCGGATCTGACCCGCGCTGCGGCTGCTCTTCCAGCTCGCCGTGTTCGGTGATGGGGAGCGGGACGTCGGCAGGAATGCTGACGAGTCGAGCAATATGCAGAGACGCCCTTCGCTGGCCGGTCGTCCTCACGAGCCGGGCCTGCCTTCTGCACGACCTCCGGTGGTCGCCAGGAGGTAGCCACGGCCATCTTCGAGCAGGGCGGCCCCCTCAGCGGTGATATCCACCGGCACCGTGATGCGTCCCTGGCCGTCCGGGGCGTAGGCCTGAGCGACGTCGCCCGTGATGACGTTGTGGACCCGGAGCTTGTCTCCGTCGCGCAGGTAGAGAAAGACGCCGCCGACGGCGGCGATCGTGGTCCGAGGGCTGACGGTGAGCGACCACAGAGACTGCCTGCGAGCGTCGAACGCGTGCAAGCCGGCCTCGTCAAGGACGACCATGGTGTTGGTTGTCGGGTCGATGGCCGCGTCGTGCACGGTGTCGTTCAGCACCGTCCCGTCGTTCAGGTCGATGAGCGCCCCGGTGGAGTCTGAGGTGCTGATCAGGACGAGTCCGTCGGCCGGCGGGGTCTGCACCGAGGGGCCGAGCGATCCCGGGTCCCAGCCGTGCTTGTCGAGCGGTATGCGCCAGAGTTCTTGCGTGGTGGCCGTGTCCCGCGCGATCAACGAGGTCTGGTCGGCGATCAGCAAGGTGCCGTCGTACTCGCCGATGATCTGCTCGCCCGTTGTTCTGTCCTCCGTGTGGACAAGGTTGCCGGTGGCCGGGTCCAGGGCGGCGCGTGGTCCGGTCTCACCCATGGCGGCCTCTGCCGGTTCGGCGAAGACCAGTCCTGGCCCCTGGTGCGGGCCGGGAAGATCAACCGGGCCCCAGACGTGCTCGCCGGTGGTCAGGTCGTAGGCGGTGGCGGTGGGGTCAGCCAGCGCGTCCGTGGTCGTCTGGACGTCGGTGAGGATCGCTAGTGCCTGTCCGTCGGCGCCGGTGCTGAGGGTGAACCCGGCGCAGCTGATGGGACGCTGCGCAGCCCAGAGGACGTCGCCCTGGAGGTCGACCGCGGTGAACTCCAGCATGCCGTCACGCTCCCCACCGGCGAGAAAGACTCCGTCCGCGTACTGAGGGGTGGTGTCCCAGTCGGGGTCAACCACGCGCGCGTTCTCGTACGGGGCTGGCAGGCGGATCGTGCTGCTGTCGACCTGCGACAACGACGACTCGGGCGGGTGAGGCTCCCGGTCCGGCTCCGGACCGGCTGGCCCGCACCCCGTCACCACGAGGAGCACCGCCGCCACCAAGCCGGGAGCCGTGCGAAGAGCACGCTGGTGGCTCATGGCTTCCCGCTTCCGCGGAGCTCGCCCGGCCGGGCCGCTGTCGCTCCGGCCCGGCGTCGGCGTGCCCAGATCAGTAGCAGCAGGACCGCCAGGACCAGTATGGCGGCGACGTCGAGGACTGGGTTGGCCAGGACCGCGCTGCGTTCCTGCAACCAGGCCTGGGCGTCGACGGGCAAGAGCTCCGGGGCGCCGACGAGTCCGTTGGTGGTCCAGAACACCATTCCGACGCCGACGATCAGCAGACCCGTCAGCACGGTGGTGGTGTGCAGTTCGCGGCCCAGTACGGTGAACGCTCGGCCGCGCAACATCCCTCTGCCTGTGGCGCCGAGCCGGCCCCACAGCGCAGCGATCAACAACAACGGCGCGACCATACCTGCCCCGTAGACCGCCAGGAGCCCGCCTGCAGAGACCATGTCACCCTCCGCGGCGGCGAGCGTGAGCACCGCACCGAGGATCGGACCGGCGCAGAAGCCCGCGACACCGCTGGCCGAGCCCAGCAGCAGCGTCTTGAGCCATCCGGTCGCGGTGGTGGCGCGTGTCTGAAGCCCGGCAGCACCGGGCAGCAGGCGGGCGGGATCGAAACCGAACCCGAGCGCCTGCGCCACCCCGAGGATCACGAGCAGCACCGACGCGACGAGCACGATCGCCTGACGGTGGGTGGCGAACAGCGCCCCGACCGCACCGGCACCGATGCCAAGAGGCACCAGCACCAGCACCAGTCCGGCGTAGAAGATGGCGCCATGCGTCAGCAGGCGAGGGCCTGCGCCGACCGTGGAGGCGAAGAACGCCGGCATGAGCAAGGCGGCGCACGGGCTGAGCAGCGCAAGGACGCCACCGAGGAAGGCACTGAGGAGTCCGATGTCCATCAGGTCACTCGGCCTGGGCAAGAGCTTGCTCGAAGGCGTCGAGGAACACCTGCGAAGGTTGCGCACCGACGATCGACTGTCCGCCCATCACGAACACCGGGGTGGAGTAGGCACCCAGGTCTAGACCGAGCTGAGCGTTCTTCGCGATCTGGTCAGCGGTCTCGGGCGAATCCATGTCGGTGACGAACTGCTCGGTGTCCAGGCCAAGACCTTCGGCCAGCTCCACCAGCGCCTCGTCGCTCAGCTGTGCCTCGGATCGCTTCTCCCCGTCGGCGAACAGCGTGTCGTGGTACTCCCAGAACGCTCCCTGGCGGGCGGCGGCGTACGAGGCGCGGGCGGCGCGTTCGGACGCCGGCCCGAAGACATTCACGTCTCGCCACTCGATGCGAAGGTCACCGGCCTGGACGTGCTCCATCATCAACGGCAGGGTCTCGTGGCTCCAGCGCGCACAGAACGGGCACTGGTAGTCAGAGAAGGCCACAAGCGTCACCGGTGCGTCCACGGGTCCAGCCGCCTGCAAGTCGTCCGGATCGTGCCGTTCGGCCGAGGACAGGTCCGGCTGAGCGGGGCCCTCGACCTCCGTGGGCGCCTCCTCCACCGCGGCGCCCAGCTCCGTCCCTCTCCCCGGGTCCGCCTGCCCCCGGTTGACCATGATCACCAGGCTGATCAGCAAGGCACCGACCACCACGATGAGGACAGGCACCACCCACGTTCGACGTGCTGCTTGCCCGTTGTGCACACCCATGACGCGCTGCTCCTTCTCTTGCCCGACATTCAACAGGCCCGACTATCGCACATAGTCGACTATGAGTGATAGTCGATCCCGTGATGGAGCCGTCACAGCGCACTAGCACCCGTGATGGTCGAGGCGACGCGCAGGACGAGTACGGCCACGGAGGACCAGCGGCCAACGCGGCCGCAGTTCCACGCCGGTCGGAAATGCGCTCGCGCCTTCCGGGATGCTGCGGTGCACGCTCGCTCAGGGGTCGGCTCGCCGACAGCGCCGAACCGACCGCGTTCACGAACGTCCGGTCGAGACCGAGCAGCATCGGCAAGACCACGGTCGCGACCGAGGCGCCAGGTCCGAGCACGCCGGCGACGAGCGAGGCCGTCAGGATCAAAAGGTCGACCAGCTACGGCATCTGGCCTTTCGCACCCGTGCCCGCGACGCGAGAGCCGATCTGGCTACGGCCCGGATGCGGACCGACGCCGCAATGTGCGGTCGCAAGGTTGCGACAATGACAGGCCCGAACCGGAGCCGCGACCGGCCAGGGTCGACGTGTCCCGCCAGCCGCCGTGTGCCGGGACGGGCACCGCCACGTTTCTCCGCGGCCAGGATCGCGTACCGGACCCACAGCTGATAGACAAGATGCGCAGCACCAGGAGCGTGGAACCGCGCCCCACTCCATCGAGCGGAGGGCCTTCACAGGCCTGCCGGTGGTGACAGACTCCGGCCAGATCGGCGAACGCCGTGGTGGACAGCCCCGGGGTTAGTGACAGTCGGGGCAATCGGCCCAGCCTGGGGCGAGAGCGCCTACCGCGATACCAGGGGCCTGCCTGGACCTGTCCGATCTGGCCCACCATGGCTCGCGCAGCGCCCCGAGCGCCCACCTCCCGCATATACCCCTGGGGGTATAGTGATGCCTGGAAGGGAGCCTGAGACGAGTGCACTACGCCAAGCACCGCCCTCTTCGCGAGCCGGCGCAGCGAGGAATACGCCGCCCGACACGGGCGTCGGTCCGGCACGCCCGGCCCGGCCGATACCCCAGTGGCGCCCCCTGTTGCATCCGGTGGAACGCTTTCGCGCACCGTCGGCCGCATTCGCGGAGACATGGGCCCGCAGCCTCGCCGCCTGAACGAGCGCTTCGACAGACCAGCTACGGCGCCGTGCGGTTGCTTGAACTTGTCTCGTGCCCCACACCGACCCCCAACCTTCGCGAAGGACTGCCATGCCCACCGAGCCCACCATGCCCACCGATAGCCCCCGGTTGGACTCCACGCCGGACGTGAGGTCTATCCGCGACGACCGTGCCGATCGAGCGTTGCCACATTTCTCCATGCCTGCCGCCGGCGCCCGTTGGCCGCGGCGCCGCATCGCGACTGCGACGCTGCTGGCACCGGCGCTGTTCGCCGGACTCGTGGCCGTCGGTGGCGGTTGGCCGCCTGCACCGGCCCCGGCCTGGGTGACACTCGTCGCGCTCACTGCGGCGGGTAGCGCAGCCACGCTTTCCACCTTCCTGGCAGCATCCGGTGCTGGCTGGCGCGTCGACCTCGGCTGCGCACCGTGCGCCGCGATGCCCGCTCTGAGCGTTCTGGCTGCGTCCTGGCTGCTATCGACAGCCCCGCACCAGTGGTCGATGGCGCTGACCGCGGCAGTCGTGGTCGGGCTCGGCCTCGCGATACGTCTGGTCCAGGCTGGGGCTTCCTGCTCCACCTGATACGTCAGGCGACAGGCAGCGGCGGGAATACGCTAGCTTTGACCGCGTTGTATACCCCGGAGGGTATTTTCTACGAACAGGAGACGACATGGCTACCGTGAACCTGACTGCTGAGACGTTCGCTGACACGATCCACAAGGACGGCATCGTGCTGGTCGACTGGTGGGCCGCGTGGTGCGGCCCGTGTCGGATGTTCGCCCCGGTCTTCGAGCAGGCGTCTACGCAGCACAAGGACATCGCCTTCGCCAAGGTGGATACCGAGGCCGAGCAGCAGCTCGCTGCCCAAGCGGCCATCAGCTCGATCCCCACGCTGATGGCATTCCGTGACGGCATTCTGGTGTTCTCCCAGCCTGGCTCCCTGCCTGCCCCAGCTCTCGAACAGGTCATCACCGCGGTGCGGGGCCTGGATATGGACAAGGTCCGCACCGAGCTCGCCACCCAACAGTCATAGGTGGCCCCATGACGTACGGCATCTCAGTGGCCGTCGTGCTCATTCGGCCCCGGCGGATGCCGCGTCCTGACCAGGAGTTCGGGCGTGTGGTCTCAGACCGGGCAGCCCAGGTGTAACCCAGCCGCGGCCCTATCGGTCCCCGAGCGCCCGGGCCGACGCTGGGCCAACCGGATCGCCCGTATCGACTTGCCCAGGTGGGTGACCTTCTTCGACATACGGTCGCAAGATCACACAGGACCTCCTGATCGCAGCGGCTGCGGATCCGGCCGGCCTGCTGCCCGCCCGCCCTCAGATGGCGTTCACGTTCGGGTGGCACATCATCCTGGCGTCGTTCGGCGTGGCCTTCCCGGCGATGATCTTCGTGGCCACTGGCGGGGCCGGTGCGCACGAACGCCGTCGCGCTGGCCCTGACGCCACGATGGGCCAAGGTGTCCGCCGTGCTGTTCGCGATCGGCGCGGTATCGGGCACGGTGCTCAGCTTCGAGATGGGGCTGTTGTGGCCGGGGCTGATGGGCACGTTCGGCGACGTCCTCGGACTGCCGTTCGCTCTGGAGGGGCTGTCGTTCTTCGTCGAGGCCATCTTCCTGGGCATCTACCTCTATGGCTGGGGCCGCTTCACGATCGCGGGCGTCTACGCCGTCGGCATGCTGCGCGGACGCCGCGATGCCCACCACCGTCTCTGGTTCCTCATACCGTTCTCCTTCGCCAGCGTGGCGGCGATCGTCCAGCCGGTCATCGGGCACCTGCTCGGCGGCGGCCTCGGCGACCGGCAGCCGGCCAAGCTCGCCGCGTTCGAGCTCGCCACGACCACGGAGAGCCCCTCACCGCTGCGCATCGGCGGTCTGCTGATCGACGGCGAAGTGCACTGCGCCCTCGACGTCCCGGTCCTCGGCTCGCTCATCGCGCAAATTCCTTCACCGCGCCCGTTCGCGGACTGGACACCATCTCGCTGCCGGACCAGCCCACGGTGAACATCACCCACTGGGCGTTCGAGACGATGATCGGGATCGGCACGCTGCTCACCCTCGCCCTCGTCGGCTACTGGGCGCTTCGCTGGTGGCGCAAGCACGACCTCCTGGAGCACAGCTGGTTCCTCAGGTTCTGCGCCGTGACCGGGTCCCTGGCCGTCATCGCCGTGGAGGCAGGCTGGATCGCGACCGAGGTAGGCCGCCAGCCACGGGTGGTTTACGACGTCATGCGCACCACCGAGGCAGCCGGAAATCACTCCGGCCTGTGGTGGCTGCTGGCCACCACCGTGGTGGTCTACACCACCATGACCGTCGGCGCGGCGCTCGTGCTGGGGTCCATGGCCGGCCGCTGGCGGCAAGGCCAGCAGGACCTCCCCAGCCCCTACGGGCCACAGTCCAGACTCCACGACGAGGACCCCGCGAGGGACACGCCGTGACCGTCGAGCTCGCGGTCGCGATGGCCATGTTCGTCGGCCTGGTGGCCTACGCCGTCTTCGGAGGCGCGGACTTCGGCTCCGGCTTCTACGAACGCACCGCGGGCGGCGACGCCCGCGGTGCGGAGCTGCGCACAGAGATCGACCACAGCATCGGCCCGGTGTGGGAGGCCAACCACGTCTGGCTGATCTACGTGCTCGTCATGTGGTGGACGGCTTCCCGACCGCCTTCGCCGCCGCGATGTCCAACCCTGATCCTGCCATTGCTGCTTGCAATGCTCGGCATCGTGCTGCGCGGCGCGCGCTTCGCGTTCCGCAAGTACTCCCCGACGCTCTCGCAGGCGCGTCTCTACGGCGCCCTGTTCGCCGGCTCGTCGCTCATCGCCCCGTTCTTCCTGGGCACCGTTGCCGGCGCGATCGCCTCAGGACGTGTCCCGGCCGACGGCCAGGGCGACCGCTGGTCGACCTGGCTGAACCCGACCTCACTCCTGGTCGGGGCGATCACGGTCGCCTGCTGCACGTTCCTCGCCGGCACGTTCCTGACCGCCGACGCGACCCGCGCCGGCCACGACGCGCTCTCCGCTCGGCTGCGTCGTCGCACCCTGCTGGTGGGGGCGGTCTCGGGTGTTCTGGTGCTCGGCTCACTGCCGCCCATCATCCAGGACGCGACCACGTTGGCCGAGTGCCTGACCGGTCGGGCAGCGCCCCTGATCGTCACCTCGGTGCTCGGCGGAATCGTGGCGCTGGCGCTCCTGCTCCGTCGCCGGCCTGCCGCCGCACAGGTCATCGCCGTCGTCGCGGTCGCCTCCGTCATCATCGGATGGGGCGCCGCCCAGTACCCCTGGCTGCTCGTCGACCAGGTCACCATCGCCGACGCGGCGGGAGCCCCCGCCACCCTCCGGGCGCTCCTGCTCGTTGCCGCGCTCGCCGGGATCATCGTTATCCCGCCCCTGGTCTACCTGTTCCGGCTCACCCAGACCGAGGAATGGGCTCACCACCAGGAGCAAAACTGGCCTCGGTTGCTGATCACCAGCCGCCCGGGGGCCGGGCCACTCCGCGCGCGGATTGCTATCGGCGATCACCTTGAGCCCGGATGGTGAGGCGACGTACGGACCGCTCACCGACACGACTCGTCCCGTGGTGGTTCCACCACAGAGGACTTGCGACAGCCTCCTCAGCATCCTTGCGCGGGCGCCCCGGTGGGACAAGCCTGGGCCCCGCGGTCGACTGGATCGATGTAGCCCTCACCGAACGGTTTCCGACACCCCAACTACCGAGCGCCTGCGAGCGAACCACGAGGCATGTACAGCGCAAACCGCCGTGTCCCACGCCCCGACGGACTGCAGAACCGGGGTACCCGATGCGGTGACAGGCTGGCCGTTCGGTGAGGCGCTCGTCGCAGTCAGGGATCGGCTCCAGTCCTGGACACATCCCAGCACGATCAGCTCGCGCCAGGCTGCGCGACCCAGGGGCAGCGGACCCGGGTGAGCCGGCACGTGATTCCGACAGCAGCCACCACCACGGCGACCGCCACCACGACCAGAGCGGCCGCTCCAGGCAGTTCTTGGACCAGCACCACCACGGCCATGACGAGCACGAAGTAGCCGAAGCCTCGTCGCAGCGTTTCTTCGGACACTCGGGTCGTGAGACGGGCTCCGAGCAGGGAGCCAGCGACCGCGGCTGCGGTGACAGCGGCTACGAGTGCCCAGTCCAGTGACACCGTCGTGAGCCGTCCCGCAAGCCCTGCGAACGAGTTCATGGTGATCACCAGCAGGGACGTCCCCACGGCCGCAGGCATGGGCAGACCTGCGAGCAGGGCGAGCGCTGGAACGACGAGAAAGCCGCCCCCCGCACCTACCAGACCGGTCACCAGACCGACACCGAGCCCGAACAGGACGATCCGCACCCACGGGCGCGCGCTGGCGTGGACAGCGCGAGACGTGCTGGCGCGGCGACCGCGGATCATGGCGCCTGCCGTGGCGACCATCATGACCGCGAAGGCGATCATCAGGACCGTGCCGGGGATGTGCCCGCCGACCAGACCGCCCGCGAAGGCGCCGGCTGTTCCGGCAGTCCCGAAGATCAGACCGGTCCGCCACTGCACGTTTCCACGCCGGGCGTGGGCGAGCATGCTTGAGATCGATGTCACGCCGACCACCAGGAGGGAAGATGCGATCGCCTCCTTGGGCGGGAAACCGGCCACGTAGGTGAGCAGCGGGACGGTGAGGATGGAGCCACCTCCCCCGAGCAGTCCGAGGGATATGCCCACCGCCACCGCGAGCACCAGCACGGTGATCATGGTGATGTACATGGTCGTCCCGTCTGCTCAGGCGGTCTGTGCCACGACGGCCTGGGGCGTGACTGGGATGAAACGGATGGACCTCTCGTAGGTCGGGCTGACCGACGTGCGGTTCCACGGCATCCTGGACAGCACCGCGGCCATGACACAAGAGTTCGACAGGGCAGAGTAGGTCAGTCCAGCTCCGATCGCACCGGTGAGGTACCCAAGGCGGGGATGGATCAGCGTGCTTCCGAGAAACCCGACCAGGACGAGCGACCCAGCGACCATCCGAACCTGGCGGTCCATGGCCCAGCGCTGCGCGCCGCGCACCACAGGGCCGCCTGCGGACTCGAACGCGGTGATCCCGCCGGCGAGCACCTCGCCGCTGGGCAGCCCAACCGACGACAGCCGGACTTGCGCCTGCCCGGCGCGGACTCCGGACTGGCAGACCAGTACCACGCGGCCGCCGAGCCGATCGGCCAGATCGTGGGTGTGCTCGGACAGCAGCGGCAGTGGGACGTTGTACGAGCCGTGAATGTGGACCGATTCGAACTCTGCGGGTGTCCGGACATCGATGATGGTCAGCGCGTCGTCAACCAGGCGCTGTTTCAGCTCGTCGGGCTCGATGGTCGTGACGGTGGCGGTGGCGGCCATGTGTGAAGGAGTGCCTTTCGTCGGTGGGATGGGACGTGTCACGCGGAGGTGGCGACGGACTGGGACTGCTTCCAGGTGCTCCAGCCGGCGTAGCTGCCCTCGAGCTCGACGACGTCGTAGCCGGCCCGGCGCAGAGCACTGGCGGTCACGGAGTTGCGCACCCCGGACTGGCAGTAGGTCGCGATCGTGCCGCCATCAGGCAGCTGGTCCAGGTGCCACAGCACCCGGCCGCCGCTGAGCTGCTCCGAACCCGGAATGTGGCCCGCGGTGTGCTCGGTCCTGTTGCGGACATCGAGCAGCATCGCGACATCGACGCTCTCAAGCTCGGCCGGAGGGACGACGGCTGGAACCGTGGTCGGCAGGCCGTCGAGATCGGTCGTGTAGCCGGCCACGTGGTCGACACCTACGCGGACCAGGTGATCACGCATCGCCTGGGCGAACCCCTGATCCGGGGCCAGCAGCACTAGCGGACGGGTCTCGGTCTCCGGGTCGTAGACCCAGGCACCATAGCTGGCCGCCTTCGCAAGTCCGGGAACGTTGAGACTGCGGACGACAGTCCCTGCGTGCACGGCGTGCTGGTCGCGGGTGTCGACGAAAATCACCTCGTCCGCCTCGAGGCGGCGTGCAAGGTCGTCGTTCGCCATCTGGACCATCGGGGGCAGCGAGCCAAGCAGCTGAGGCCCGTCCCTGTTCTCCCGCTTCATCCGCCCGAAGTATGCATGCGCGTCAGGCTGCCCATCAAGCAGCTCATCGACGAAGCCCTGCTCATCGCCGTCGCGCAGGTACGTCGCCCACCAGGCGTTGAGCCGCTCATAGCCGACCGTGGTGGACGGCAGCGCACCCAGAGCCTTGCCGCAGGCGCTCCCGGAACCATGCGCGGGAAAGACCTGAATGTGGTCGTCGAGGCTGAGGAACTCGTCGCGCAGCGAGGCGAAGAGCTGGCGGGCGCCCTCGAACCGGGTGTCGGCACCGCCAGCGGCCTCGTCGAGCAGGTCCGGGCGGCCGAGGTCGCCGGCGAAGACGAAGTCGCCGGTGAGCGCGTACCCAGGCGCGCTGCTGAAGGCGCCGTCGGTCACGAGTAGTACGAGGTGCTCGGGAGTGTGCCCGGGGGTGTGGCGCGCCTCGACAGTGATGTTCCCGATCGTGATCGTGTCACCGTGGCGAAGACGATTCGCCTCAAACCCGTACTGCCAGCCCTGACCACCCTCACCCGAGACATAGATCTGGGCACCGGTAGTGGCAGCGAGCTCCCGCGTGCCGGACAAGTAGTCGGCATGGATGTGGGTCTCGGTGGCCGCCACGATGCGCATACCGTGCCGCCGGGCGAGTTCGAGGTACTCGGCGACGTCGCGCCGGGCATCGACAACGAGTGCCTCACCCGTGGCCTGGCAACCGATGAAATAGCTCGCCTGAGCGAGGTCCTCGTCGTATATCCGTTCGAGCAGCATGTGTCTCTCCTTGAGGTCGTTCCATGAGGCGTTACAACAGTCTCACCGATACCCCCTGGGGTATGCAAGTCGGGCGTGTACGGGCGTGCATCAGATTTGCGCAGAGAGCAACTCATGCCACGCGGACGGCATCACGACGCGGGGCAGCTCAGCAGCGGGAAACACCCGCCAGAGAGGCTCGATGCCGACCGCGCTCGAGCGGCGTCGGGCCGGCAGGCCGCTCGAATCAGAGGCTGCCACCGCTGACCGTCAGAGGACCAGCACGGACGCTCAGGTCGTCGGTCGTTCGCCGCCGGCAGGGTTGGCGGCACCACTCGGTTCCCACCGCCGGTTCAGCGGCGGGAAGATCCCTCGGCCTGCGGTCGGTTGAGAACCGGCACGGATCTAGCATCCGATGACATCTACAGGCGGGCGTGTTTGCCGCCTGGCAGGTCCAGCGTTGCCATCAGCACGATGCCACGATGCCACGATGTCCGCGACGGCCGTTCGTGCGGAGAACTGACTCAGACAGCCTCCCGCGCAAAGCCCGCGGAGACCTACACGGGGGAACTTGACACCCGTTCGCCGTCCGGTGAGGCGGTATCACTGTGCGCATAACAGCGAGATGAGCACGAAGTCGACCAGGTCGCCCCCGTAGAACATCAGCTGCGCGCCTGTGTGTGTCCGTTGGGGTGGCGCCCGGCGATGGGTAGGCGTAGAGCAGCTTCGCCAGCACACCGTGCGCGGCCAGAGATACCACCAGCACGATCGGGCGCAGGACGAACCCGGTGCGATGCGGAGACGGGTCGACCGGCACCAAGGCGACGGTGTACAGGTAGCCGGCGAGCAGGAAGTGCACCCTCACCAGCACGTGCACCAGCATCCCCTGCTGCATAAGCCCATACAGGGGGCTGCGGTAGAGCGCACACAGGCCACCCACGTTCAACAGCGGCGCACGACCGGATTGGTCAGTGCTTGCCGGCCGGGCCGTGCACCGCCCGGCTCAGCGCCCGCGCCGGCTTCACGTTTTGTGACCCGCAGCGCAAGCATGACGGGAGCGTCCAGCACCAGCGGCGCCACCATTCCCACCAGCAGGTGCTCCCCCATGTGTGCCGCGAAACTGCCGTGGGCAGCCGTCGCGAGGGGCCGACGAATACCGGCGCAGCGGCCATCACGCCGAGACCCACACCAGGGGGCGGTGCCACGGCCAGGTGTGTCCGTGTCGGATGTCGCTGGCCACTGCGGCCAGGTAGACATCGGTGGCTAGCAGGAACGGCACGAGGAGGACCCACTACCCACTGGCCTCGCTCGCGCTACCGCCGTGCAGGTGCTCGTCGACACCGATCAGCACGGGCGCTCCGCACTCTCGACCCAGAGACCATCCGTTGCTCCGATGGCAGCCACTCGCCATCGGCAAGCCCGTGGCCCACCGCACCCGCCTCCTGCGCGAGCACAGTCCAGCCCCCTCACGACGCACCTGCGCACCCGCGGCGCACGCCGACCGACACGACAGGCAGGAACCACCAGGCTCAACTTGCACCTAATACCCCCTGGGGTATAGTAGGCTCATGTCCAGCGCGTCAAGGATCGAACATGACCATGCCGCGGCGCACCGTCGTGGCGATTGATGTCGCTGGCGGCACGGGCGCGGTTGGCTACATCCGCCGCACAGACAAGAGCGTGGGGATCGCCGTCCTTGAGTAGTCCGAGCACGTACCGCGCGTTCTGATACACGCGCGGCTCGGATGCGCACAACCTGTCCGACTACCGACTCAGCCTGCGCGCCACCCGCTTCGGCCCCACACCGCACCATCGAAGGAGCCCACCCGTGAGCCTGCTCGACACCCTGCGTCGCATCCTCGGGCGCACCGACGACGAAACCCTGCCCTCGACGGTCAACGGACCCACCGCCGTCCAGCTCGTTCGCGACGGGGCGAGCCTCCTGGACGTGCGCGAGCGCGCCGAGTGGAACCAGGGCCACGCACCCCAGGCCGTGCACGTCCCGCTCTCGAACACCTCACAGGCACCGCGCCGCCTCGACCAGGACAAACCCGTCGTGGTGATGTGCGCCTCCGGGGTCCGCTCCCGCAGCGCAGCCAAGAAGCTGCGCACCCTCGGCATGCAGGCCACAAGCCTCTCCGGCGGCATCGGCGCCTGGCAGGCCGCCGGCGGCTCCGTGCGCCGCTGACCCACCCCCCGCCCGCAAGACCCGTAAGGAGAGCCACCATGTGTAGCCCCGCCCGTTGCAGCACCTGCGGCAAGGTCACCTGGACCGGCTGCGGCATGCACGTCGACGCCGTCATGGCCGACGTGCCCAAGGACCAGCAGTGCACCTGCCCGTGAGGAGCACCACGAACCACCACCCCTGACCACACCCGGCGATACTGCTAAAGACACCCATACGCTGTCCGTCGACCTGCGGAGCGTCCCGCCACCGGTCACACGGTGTGTCCGTCCCGTGCTCGACTGTGGACCCCACCGGCCGGTGACCCGGCCGGCCTGATACAAGGAGACAACAATGACCTACGCAATCAGCACCACCGTCGACAACTCCTTCGACGCAACCGTCGATGCAGTCCGCGCCGCCCTCGCCGAGCAGGGCTTCGGCATCCTGACCGAGTTCGACCTCGCCGCGACCCTCAAGAAGAAGCTCGACGTGGACGTTCCCCGCCAGGTCGTCCTGGGCGCCTGCAACCCGCCCCTGGCCCACGCCGCCCTCCAGGTCGAGGACAGCATCGGGCTGCTCCTGCCGTGCAACGTCGTCGTCCGCGAGGGCACCAGTAACACGATCGTCGTGGAGGCGCTCGACCCCGCCGTCATGGTCGAGGTCACCACCAACGACGCGCTCCGGGCCGTTGCCGACGACGCCGGCACCCGCCTGCGAACGGCTCTTTCCACGCTTCGCAGCGCCTGAACCACCAGCTGCGCTCACCGACGGTGAGCCAACACCGAAGGGAGGACCTGGTGGAACTCGATCCCCAGGAGATGATCAAGGTCAGCAATCGCCTCAAAAGGGCACAAGGTCAACTCACCGCCGTCATCCGCATGCTCGACGCAGGCGAGGACTGCGAGGACGTCGTCACGCAACTGGCCGCTGTCTCACGAGCGCTCGACCGGGCGGGCTTCGCAATCATCGCGTCCGGCATGAAGCAATGCCTGACCGAGCCGACGACACCCAGCGGGGAACCTGCGCTCGATGTCGCGAAGCTCGAGAAGCTGTTCCTGTCCCTCGCCTGACCAGCTCCGCTCTACACAGCGCAAGCTGCCCGCAGGACGCCATTGCGAAGGCTCTGAACTCTGCTCGACCGCTCTGGTGGATGCGTGGCGGCGACTGCCGCGCTCGGACGTCTCCCGCCACTCGAACCCGACGAGCCGCCCGACAGATTCAGCGGGACTCCGGTTCGTGCCCGTGGTTCAGTGGCGCGATCGGCGAGGCCTGCGTGACGCAATAGCGGCTGGCGCCCTCCACGCTCATCCCGAACAGGTCGCACAGCCGGCGCACGTCCCCGCCGCTGGCGTGCGCCTCAGTCAGGATGCGGTCCTCCCGAAGAGCTTGCGGACGAAGGGTGGTCCTGTTCCACGGGAACTGCGTGCCCGGGTGGACCAGGCGCGGTGCGCTGCGTTGGGTGACGAACAGGTACGGGTTGATCGTGCTCGGCCACGTCTTCGCACGGTGGTCGAGCCAAGCACGTAGCCGGGGTCGGACCAGGTCGGCCAGGGGGATGCTGCGGTCGCCGACCTGGAGGCGACCGTCGGCGATGTCGGTCAGCTGGACGCGTCGGACCTGGAGGTTGGTCAGGGCATGGAAGACCACCAGCGCCACCGCCAGTGCCACGGCCGGGTCGGACGAAGTCAGCGCGGCACGGACCGCCGCGGTGTCCAGCGGCAGCGGTGTGCTGCCTCCGGTGCCAGGGTTGGCCAGGGTGCGGGCGGGGTTCTGGAACGTGACCTTGCGGGACTTGAGGATCGAGAAGAGCGATCGCATGCCGGTCACTGTCGTGGCGCGTCGGTGTCCAAAGGCTGGCAGGGCATCGGTGACCATCCCGGGGGTGACGGCGGCCAGGGAGGTGGTGCCCTGGTCGGCCCAGTCGGTGAGGATCGGTGTGAGTGCGTGGATCTGCTGGCGGATGTTGACCGGGGCTCGACGACGGCGGCGGGGAGCGGTGCTCGACCCGTCGATCATGACGCTCAACCAGGTCTCAAGCTGGCCGCGCATGGGCTGGGGCAGGTGTCGGGTCTTGGTGGTGAAGTAGGTCTCGATGCGTGGGATGCGGTCCTCGACCAGGAGACCGGCCGCCTCCAGGACGTCCATGGTGGAGACGATGTTGCCGTCGTAGGTCGGCAGGGTCAGCACGTCGGTGACGCGGATCCGTTCCTCGGGGCGGCTGCGGTAGGTCTGCAGCAGCCGGAGCGAGCGGACCACGTCGTTGCGCTGCCGGGTCGACCAGCCGTGCTGGGCCGCGTGCTCGCGCACGATCTGGTGGCAGTGCCGGGTCAGCTCTCCGTCCTCCCACCGGGCGCGCTCGGTCACGAGCTGCGGGTCGGGCGTCATGGTCAGCAGCGCGCCCTGGATGCCGTCGACCGGGCGGAACGGTCGGGTCGGTGCACTGGGGCGGCGCTTGGGTCGCCGTGGTGGCGGCGGTGGGCGCAGCACCTGCGTGGGCGTGGGCATGTTCGCGAGGAACATCTGCTGGCCGTGCTTGTTCGCTCCGGCCAGGTCGATGCCGTGGCCGGGTTCGTGGAGCATGCGCGCCTGCTCCAGGCACAACCGGCAGGAGCCGGCGTCCCCCACCGGCGCGGTGCGCCCGCAGTAGTCACACGTGCTGGTCGGGAAGTGGGTGGCCCACCATCGGCAGGTCCAGCACATCCAGTTGTGCTGCCGGAACACGCCCCACGCCAGGCAGCTGGTGCAGGAGGACAGAAACCTCGGCCCGCCGGGATGACACGCCTCGCACAGTCCCTGACTGAAGTACGCCGTCGAACCGCATGCCCGGCACGGCGGCGGGGTGAACGGGCCACCGGGCAGGCATGCGTAGCAGTAGTCGACCCGCGGCTTGGACCAGGCGACCTTCGCCGTCTGGCACCCGTTGCACTTAGGTGGCGGGCGCAACGGCGCGCCCGGACCCGGCCTCACCGAATCCACCTCACAGCGGCGGCTGCGAACGTGGCTTGCCGAACCGCGGGGTCACCACCGTGGCTCCCGGATGCTCCCCGCCGACCGCCTCGGCCTGGGCCGGGCGCCGTGCAGCGACCTTCTCCGGCTCCGGGATGAGCAGGTCGCCGGGCACGCACCCCAGCACCGCGCACAGCACATCGAGCTCCTCCAGCCGGATCACCGGCGGGCTGGCCGCCCACCAGGAGGACATCTTCCCGGCGCTGATCTCCAACCCGGCCTCGGCGAGCATGCGCCGCATCTGCGCAGACTTCCAGATCCCGCGCTCGGCTGCGGTCAGCCGCAGGTTCCACTTCATCCTCAGACCTCCCCGAAGCGGGCCGCGACCCGCTGATTAGCGTTCTTCCACGCCTGCTCGACGTGCTCGCTGCGCACGTGGATATAGCCCGACGTCGTCGCGAGCCACTGGTGCCCCAGCAGTTCCTGCAACGCCTTGAGGTCCATCCCGGCCCCGTACAGGGACGAAGCGCAGTAATGCCGCAGCACGTGCGGGGTCAACCGACCCGACCACGACGGCAGCCACAGCCCAGTCTGGATACCGAGCGTGCGACGCAAGGCGTTCGACCCCACCCGCCCGCACCTGCCCAGCTCGTCATCGAACCGCTCGGACGGCAGCATCGGCGCGTCTGGGTTCGACCAGTCGTCGCCGAACTGGTGGCGCACCTCGGCCAGCCACCAGTCGATGAGCTCGTCAGCGCCGTTGATTGCCGGGACCAGTCGCTGCTTCGGTCCACGGCCGCGTGACCCCTTGCCGAACCGGACGTGGAGCTTGCCCATCCCGCCAAGATCTGGGCGCCAGTCGCGGATGTCGAGCATCACCGTCTCGTTGATCCGCAGCCCCAGCCGACGCCACAACGACGCTGCGAAGTAGTCCCTGGCCGCCGGTAGATACTTCCGAGCCTCGCCGACCGACGTGCGCCACCCCGCGAACAGCTTGTCGACCTCCACCTCCGACGGCGGCACGCGCACCTTGCCCAGCGATGCCCCGGACTGCCGGTTGAACTCGTCCACCGGCTGCTCGACCACGACCCCGGTCAGCCGGTGGATCTGCCCCTGATAGCGCCCGATGACGAACTCGTAGAACCGTGCCAGGACCCCGGCCTTGCCCGCGCGTGTGGTCACGCTCAGCCCTCGCCGTCGCTGCTCGGCCAGGAACCGGTCAGCGTCCTGGCACGAGGCCGCCCACAAGGGGACGGTCAACGACCGGGCGAATTCCACCACGACCGACCGTGACGATGCCACGTGCTGATCGCTCAGTCCTGCCGCGCTCATCGCCAGCGCGTGCTGGTCCACGATCTCCTGCTCGAAGTCCTCGACATCCTGGGGATAGCGCAGCGCCTCGTCCTCGCCGCTGCCACCACGCAGCGCGACAAGGGTCACGGACCACTCGGTTCAACCAGGTCGACCATCCGTCAACCCTACGAGCAAACCGTCACTTCCGCTGACCAACGATCGAATCCACAGCTCCAGGCATACAGCGGTGGCAACTTACCGTTCGCAGCCGACCAGCACTCCGACATCCCGAACGAACCTGAGCGCCTGGAGATTGCACCTCGAAGTTGTTCCTGTCCATGGACTGGCGCTGGGCCCGCCGGGGCGCGGCACATCGATGACCTTTCCGACGAGCTATGGACTGCATCGGGACAGGCTGTGGAGACAGCTCCGGGGCGGGGTGTCCACGCAGGCGAGGCCACCGACTCGGCACAGCTGTCAGGTTGGGACGGATCGCGGGCGAGGAGGATAGTCGCTTCGACAGTTCACCCCGCACAACGGGCGAACCGTGCATGTCGGGCCAATACAGTTCTGGCATGGGTGTCTATGTCGGCGGCAGCGTGGGTCCGGTCCACGTTGGGGCGTCAGATCGGCAGATCGGTTCACTGCTCGGTTACGCGATCGCGTTCGTCCTGCTCTTTTTCGCGGTCCTGATCGCGGCCCCGATCGCCGCGCTGGTCGGCATCGTGATGATTCTCAGCCGCCGGATTCCGCAGGGCTTGGGGATCCTGGTGGTCAGTTGCCTGGTGATGTGGTTCGCCTGGCCCGCCTACGAGTTCTTCTACGAGGAGTGGATCCGCGGTGACGACATGCCGGGCATTGTGGGCTCGCCGCTGGACTCAGCACGCGACAGGCTCGATGACCGCGGGCTGACACTGGTCGTCGAGGGCGTACCTGAGAGCACCTGGAACGAGAACGACTGCACAGTCGTCTCGCAGTCGCCCGAACGACTCGAAGACCTCGAAGGGGTCACGTTCGCCACCGTCGTCGCGGACTGCACCCCTGACGAGAAGTAGATGGTCGCGGGGCTCGATCCGTACCTGGCCGCAGGGGCAGTCTCACGCCCGGCCACTTGGGTCATACGTGAGACCGACGCGGCCCCAACATCGCCGTAGACCGGCAACGCAACTGGACCAGACCGTGCTCGGAGCTGTCGATGGTCCGAGTTGTGAGCCCAGTCATCTGTCCTCCCCCCGAGTGTCTGGGCCGTTTCCACGACCGGACGAGCAGCCGTCACCGCCTCGCCGGCAGCGTGCCTCATCCTCGCCACGAGCAGCGGTGACGATCCTGTCGACGAGCGCGATCAGATCCTTGCGGACCGCTCCCGAGGCCCTGGTGAAGCGCTGCAAAGCGATCAGGAACCCCGCCACCGCGATGAGCACTACCGCGACCGCGGCAGACGCGAAAGCCCAGCCTGCGGCTGCGGGCAGCGCAGCCGCCGCAGCGACAACCGCGGCCGTGCCGAACTTGGTGACAGACATGTGAGTCGTGGCTCTCCTGGACGATCTGACGCTGACACCAAGGAAGGTGCAGAAGCACACGGTCGGGTGACCGGCCTCTCCGGAACTCGCCTCAGATCCCATATGGCCGCCACAAGCAGCCAGCGCTAGGACGTCGCACGCACCTGCATCCCAGAGACCCACTGGGAGGACCCATGCGTAAGGACGACCCGACGTCCGACGAGAAGATCGTCGACCGCAACGCGAAGCTCGACGCCCTGCACGAGACGCTCACCGGCGCCGTCGAGGCGCTCGTCAGCGGGCAGGACTGGCAGCGCGCGATGGCGTTCGCCGCGAAATTTCGCCGGTACAGCTTCGGTAACTGTCTGCTGTTGTACACGCAGAGCCTTGCCGCCTACGAGAAGGGGCTGCTGCCCGAGCCGTATCCCCGGTTCGTGGCCGGGTACCGGCAGTGGCAGCAGCTGGGGCGGAACGTGATGCGCGGCGCGCACTCGTTCCAGATCCTCGCCCCGACTACGGCACGGGTCGCAGTCGCCGACGACGGCTCGGTCCGCCGCCTGGCCAAGGGCGAGAAGCCCGAGGCGGGCGAGGCGGTCGCCAGACGGATGGTGGGCGTTCGCCCGGCTCACGTCTTTCCGGTCGATTTCACCGACGGCCCTGACCTGCCCGAGGTACCGGCGCCGCAGCTCCTGCGTGGTGAAGCGCCGCCCGGGCTGTGGGACGGGCTCGCGGCGCTGATCCGGGCAAAGGACTTCAGCCTCGACGATGTGGCGAACGCCGCGGAGATCGGTGGCGCGAACGGCGTCACGATGTGGGGCCCGGACAAGATCCTGGTCCGTGCGGACATGGAACCGCTGGCCAGGACAAAGACGCTGAGTCACGAGGTCGGCCACCTGGTCGGGCACGACCCGAACGACCCGGATGTGCCCTCCCATCGCGGGATCGCGGAGGTCGAGGCGGAGTCCGTGGCTGCGTTCGTCCTGGCGGCGCACGGCGTCGACTCGTCGGACTACACCGTCCCGTATGTGTCGACCTGGGCGTCCCGGGTCAAGGGCGTCGACCCGGTCATGGCGGTCCAGCAGACTGCGGCCCGAGTTCGGACGATCGCGTTGCAGATCCTCGACCGCCTGGACACGCAGATGGTGCCCGACGGCGATCCGCCCGGCCTGGACCGCACGCTCGATCGCAAGGGGCCCGGACGGCGCTCCGGTCCGACGACGCCTTCGCCCGCCGCCTCGGCTCACGCTGCGGTGGTAGACAACGGGCTGACCCGTCGCGCACCACACCCGGGCCGCACTGCCTTGGGGGCACTGACGGATGGGCTAGGGCGATGAATGCCCGACCGGTCGGCGTCGTGATGGACGTCGACAGCGAAGGACACGTCGCCGTGTCGGTCGATGAAGAGCCGTGGATTCCGCCTGGCCCCGGCGGGATCGCTCCGGAGGTGCGGCTGGGGCGATCGGATGTGCCGTGGGTGCTGGACCAACTCCTGACCACGAACGACGGTCCGCTGCACGTCGTCCTGCACGACGGCGGACGCATCTTCACCGACGTCGTCACCCGCGACCGGCTGGCCTATCTCGGCCCACGACCGGCGCAGTTGGCGGAGCCGTCACGACCGGACTCCACACCCACAGAGCCACCGTCAGGGACACCCACCGAGACCGGGCGCCTGTCGTCGGGCTGGTTCGAGGCCGGCGGGTACACACCGGGGGAGCAGGTCGCCGTCGCCGTGGTCATCACACGCCTGGCCGCCGATGAGCGCGGCGCCGTCGGGTTCACGCTGCCAGCCGCGTTGCGGGCAATGGTCGGCGACGTCGTCGCGATCGGTGAGGAGTCTCGCGAGATCTACGTCAACCAAGCCGACCACGAACCGCTCAGCCTCCGAGCGATCCGCGAAGCCCTCAACAGTCCGACCCGTTCCGGTCCGGCGCCGGGGTCGGACGACCTCGACCACGGCTTCCGCAGCCACGCCGACGGTCCGCAACTCGGGAGATGACATGTCCACCACGAACGCCACCCGCAGCGGCGGGGACGAGCTGACCAACCTCGCCTTGATGGCCCTGGCCGCGCTGATCACCCTGTCGGCGGTGCTGCGGATCGCGGGCAACGTCGCCGCGTTCCTCACCGGCCACGCCATGCCCGACGGCGGCGCGGCGGCCGGTTTGAAGGTCCTCACCGACCCGGCCCACCCGGGCACCGTTCTCGGCGCGGCGGGGCTGAACACGTTCGTCTACTGGTTCGCCGTCACCGTGATGATCGTTGCAGCCGTGATCGTCATCTGGTTCGTATGGCGGCTCGCGAAGGGACTGCGGACGCCGTCGGCCCACACCAACCACACAGCCGGGTTGGCGTCGTCCTCCGACCTGGCCCGCTCCGCCTCCCGCCGCGCCCTGGTGAAGCGGTCGACGACATTGCGCCCCTCGCTCGAGAAAGCGATGGCGTCCGACGTTGGCTACCTCCTCGGTCACGCCCACGGGCGTGAGCTGTGGGCGTCGGTGGAGGACTCGATGCTCGTACTCGGTCCACCCCGTTCGGGTAAGGGGCTGCACCTGGTGATCAACGCCGTCCTCGACGCGCCGGGTGCCGTCGTGACCACCTCCACCCGGCCGGACACGCTCGCTGTGACGATCGCGGCCCGCAGGACGATCGGCCCGGTCGCGGTGTTCGACCCTCAGGGCCTGGCCAACGACGTCGGCGCCGGCCTGTGCTGGTCACCGATCCGCGGCTGCGAGACCCCGCGCCGAGCCATGGTCCGCGCGGCCGGTCTCGCGAAGGAGACCGGGCTCGGCGGCAAGGGCGTAGACAACGGCGGGTTCTGGGAGAACACCACACGCGGGGCCCTGCAGGCCATGCTCCACGCCGCGGCGCTCGCCGGGCGCACCGCGAAGGACCTGTACATCTGGTCCCTGTCGCCAGCCGCCGCGGCCGACGCTGTTGCAATCCTGCGTGGCCACCCGGGCGCCGCACACGGGTGGGGCGACGGTCTGGACGGGATGATCAACGGCGACCCCCGCACGCGCGACAGCCTCTGGATGGGCGTCGGGCAAGCCCTGGCCTGTCTCGCGGACCCGTCCGTGCTCGCCGCCGTCTCGCCCGGCCCCGAAGAACGGTTCGACCCCGAGACGTTCCTGCGCGAGCGCGGGACCCTCTACCTCCTGGCCACCGGCTCCGGTGCGTCCGCGTCGTCTGCACTCGTCGCCGCGCTGATCGAAGACCTCACCGAGACGGCCCGGCGTCTCGCCGCGCGCTCATCGGGGCAGCGCCTGGACCCGCCGCTCTTGCTGGCGCTGGACGAGATCGGCAACATCACACCGCTACCGTCCCTGCGCTTTCTCATGGCTGACGGCGGTGGCACCGGCATCACCACGATCCCGGTCTTCCAGTCGTTGGCCCAGGCTCGAGACCAGTGGGGTGCGGAGTCGGCCGCGGCGATCTGGGATTCTTCGATCGTCAAGGTCGTCCTCGGCGGGACGTCGTCGGCCTCCGACCTGCGCGACCTGTCCGCACTGCTCGGCGAGAAAGACGAGATCACCGACTCCTGGACCATCGGAGCTGACGGTGCCCGCTCCGTCCAGCGGTCCTTGCGCCGCGTGCCGGTCATGCCGCCCGAGGTGATCCGCACCCTGCCATTCGGACAGGGGCTGATGCTGCTCCGGGCTGCTCCGCCGATCGTTGCAACCCTGCGGCCATGGACGAGGCGGTCGGACGCCGGCCAACTCACCACCGGGCGGGTCGCGTTCGAGGACGCACACAGCGATCACGACCGGCCGGTCTCTTGACCTGCGTCGTCCGCTCTACCCTGATGCCGTGGAGTGGACGACAGCAGGTCTACGCAGAGCTGGCTTTCTCGGCTTCGTGCCGTTCCCAGACCTTTCAACATCCAGGGTCCCGGACGAACCAGGCGTCTACGTCATCGTTCGAGAAGCAAGCGACGAACCAGAGTTCCTGGAGGTCAATCCCGCAGGCTGGTTCAAAGGACGCGACCCGTCTGTCATCCGGACGAAGCTGGACCGGAAATGGGTCACCGGAACGCCGGTCGTCTACATCGGAACGGCCACAGGCGGCACCAACGGCCGTCGCACCCTGCGGAAGCGTCTGGACGAGTACCGCCGCCACGGATCCGGCGAACCCGTTGCCCACTGGGGAGGCCGCTACATCTGGCACCTCGCCGACAGCGACCAGCTGCTCGTCTGCTGGATGGCCACGACCGCAGACCGAGCCGAAGACCTGGAGTCGGAACTCATCGCCGACTTCCGACGGCAGTACGACACCCTGCCGTTCGCGAACCTCAAGGGCGGACGCCGCGAGAGGTGAAGCTCGCGCGGTCGTGAGCCCCAGTTCTCACCAGGGGCTACGCCTGATCACGTGGACTCACAGCCAGCGCCTGACCTGGCGTTGCCTACGTACCTGAGTTCTGAGAATGCCCGTCGATCGGCGGGCGAACGGATCTCAGGAGGCAGCCATGTCGAACCCCATTCCTATGTCCACGAGCCTGGTTGGCCGTCTCGCCGGCGACCCGCGTCTGCGGCGCGCAGCTAATAACACGGCCTATGTCCGGATCCGCGTAGACGTCTTCCCACCTCGCCGTCGGTCCGAGAACAGTGACTACGTCAAATCCGACCCGGTCGCCTGCAACCTGGTCGCCTTCGCAGACATTGCGGACGTGCTGCACAACCGGTTCCGGTTCGGGGACTGGTTCATCGCGTCGGGCCGGCTGAAGGACGGCCGGTCCGCCGTGCCGTCGTTCATTGCGAGCCGGATCGGGCACGACGCCGTCAACGCCGTCTACACCGTGCGCCGCACCCGGTTGACCCGCGCCAGGAAGAAGGCCGCACGGTCCACGAGTATGCGCGACGACCAGCCGATCGTCGCGGGCCTGATCGTGCCCGAGCGTGCCTCCGCTGCGCGGACAGCGTGAGGGCGGCGAGTGTCATGAACGAGAACACCAACGGTTCCAGCGGCGACGAGTCGTACCGCGCGGAGCCGGACGGCAGGGGCCGCGAGGACTTTGACGCCACCCAGCAGGGGATCGCGTCCGACGCCGAGTCGCTTCTGGACGCCTACCTCTCGAAGGCTTTCGGGCTCCCCGGTGACGTCGCAGCCCTCACCGGCGAGGAATACGACGAGGATGGCGACGACCAGCCCGGCTCGCCGACGTCGGGCAGCGGTCCGGACGCCCCCATCCCATTGCAGCCGGTGAACCTACGGGCGCTGACCTCTTACGAGGCGGAGATCTACTGGCGGGTCCTGGACGAGTGGGTCGACTGGCTGCGCCGGGACTACGGCCTCGGAACCACGCACATCCCGCCGCTGTGGCACCGGCACGCCGTGCTGCGCTGGGAGCTCTCCGCCCTGCACGCGGCCTGGCTCGCCTCGTTTGACCCCGAGGCATCGGCGCTCGCGCCTGTCTCCTGGCACCGCGAGCTCGCCGAGTCGCTGCGGCGGCTGCACGACTGGGTCGGCCAGTCCGGTACAACGCTGACCGAGGACCGCCCGACGAAGGTCACGCTGTGGCCCGGAGATCCCAGGTTCGGCAAGGAGGAAGCCTGGAAAGACGCCGCGGAACCGATCCCGATCCTCGACCGCGCCGTCGACTTCGAGACCTGGCTCGCCGAGGACATCGCTGCCCGCCGTGCGGTCGAGGATCACATTCGGTCGTCCCTGCCCGTCCTGGGCGGACGCCCGCTGCCCCGAGGGGGAATCTGATGTTCGACGACGACGCCAAGCCGAACTTGTTCGAGCGGGCACTCGATCAGGTCTACGGTGACGACGAGCATGGCAAAGCCGCTGCTCGTGCCGATATCACTGCGATGCACGACCACAACACCACCGACGCCTCACGCGCCTACGAACTCATCGCCCGCGGAGTCTGGGCGGCGCTGCGGGACCTCGGTATCAGCGGTGGTCGGATGCTCACCATTGGGCAGGACGCCGAGACCTTCGCCGGCGTCCCGGTGTTCGAGCGACGCATGGATCCAGGTGCCCTGTCGAGGCTGGCCGCGACGATCCCCAAGCGGCCCGGGCTGCCGGGTCAGGCCCCACACCCAGGGATTCTGCTCCGCACATGGGATCGGAACGTCGATCACGACCGGTTCGACGTCGTTATAGCCGTCCCGGCCTACACCGACGTCGCGCTTCACCGGCCCGGGGTCGGCAGCGATCGCAGGATCGAGCAGATCCTGGGCATCATCGGCTGCCTGGCCAACACCGAACCCGGCGGCTACACCATCGCTCTGGTCTCCCGCGACGTGCTGGACGACTCCGACGTCGAGGGTCGTCGCCTCCTGACCGAGCTGGGCGAGCTCGTCGGAGCCCTGCGCCTGCCGTCCGGCGCGTTGCGGGAGAACCCGGGCAACGACGCCGTTGTCGACCTGCTGATCATGCGTCGCCACTTCGGCGCACCCATCCGGTCGCACACGTTCCTACCCACGTCGGTCCAGCTCGTTCGTGGCCAGGAGGTCCGGATCAACCAGTACTTCCGCGCGAACCCGAGCCACGTCTTGGGCCGACTTGATGCACGTCCCAGCGTCTGGGGCTCCTCGGAGCTGGTGGTCCACTCGACCGGGCTCGGCTTGGACCGAGATCTGACCGCGGGTCTGGCGAAGGTCACCGACCACGCCCGAGCCGCCGGGCTCACCGCGAACACCGATCACTGTCTCGACGCCGACGTGTCGATCGACAACACCCTTGCCCGCCGGGATGACATGGATGCCGTCCGGCGCCGGATCAGGAACCTCCGCGTCTCAAAGCATCAACGAGCCGAATCGGGAAAGTCGAGTCCCGATCCGCCGTCGCAGCCACCGGGACCAGGAGGTGAGGCACGTCCCGACCTTCCCGGACCTGGATTCTGAAACCGTCGCGAGAACGAGCGGCCCGTGACCTTCGCGGTCACGGGCCGCAAGCATGCACGACGTACGTCATCTGCGACGCGGAGCGCGCACCTCGTAGTCACAGGCAAGAGGACGACAAGGAGCGAGCCATGTCCACCATCAAGGTCCCATCGATCGGCCACTACGTCGCGCAGATCCCCTTCACGATCGGCCACCACCTCACCGACGACCATGTGGTCGTGGGATTCTTTGGGACCGACAAGCGGGCGATCGCGCACGGCGCGTTCCAGTGGGAAGACGGCATCGATACACGCGATGTCGTCGCCTCTTTCCGCAGGAACATGCAGGACGCCGATCCTGTCGCGCATGTGTTCGTCGTCGGGTATGGCCCCCACGGGAACGATCGCGCAGAACTCCTTGCCGAGCAGATTGAGGATGCTCTCGAGGTGGCTTCGACGCCTGTTCAGGTTCTCGACGGCACCTGGCGGTCGGTCGAGGACCCGGCTGGTCCGTGGAGCTCGGCACTCCCGATCCCCCAGGCCTCACCCGACATGGTCGGTCTGGGCATGCGCGCCCCGGCAGCGTCACGCGAGGAATTGTTCGCTTCAGTCGCGCCCCTTCCCGAACCGCTCTTCGGGCCGCTGGACCGGGCTAAGGCGAAGTATCTGACCACCGTCTCGCCTGCCACGCGCGCAGATCTTGCCGTCGCCGCGTTGGACCACATTGCTGCTGGCCGCATCGACGACCCGGCTCATCTGCAGTCGCTGGCACATCTAGTCACTACAGACGTCACCGTGCGCGATGCCGTGCTCGCGTCCGCTCTCGACGGAGATCCCCGCCATGACCGCGTCGAAGCCTTGGTCCGCACCTACCGTGCAGCGCCGGCCGAACAACGGCCCATGCTCGCGACCACTGCCGCCGCCGCGGCATTTCTCGCAGCGTGGCACCCACCTCTCGTGTGGGGAGTGCTCCAGCACGCGGACCCCGCGAGCCGGCTCACAAGCCTCATCACCGGTGCCCTCCGAGCTGGGGCAAATCCTGCCCCGATGCGCCCCGGGCTCCTTGAGGCCGTCCGTGACGGACTCCGCCAGGCCGAGGAGTCCTGGGCCGCCAGTCACGTGACCACGGACCACGCTAACCCCGCGACCAGCTCGGGCAGCCGAGTAGTCCGGCCCGCTGTCGCACCACCGCATCCGCGACCATCCACCGGCGCGGATGCCCCGGGCCTGTGAGGCTCGCGCGCCAGCGTGAGCCTGCCGCAGGGAGGGCCACCCACAGCGCCAATGTGGCGCGTGCGGTCGCTACTCGAGGCCCTGCGGGGTGCTGCGCACTACCGCCGCACTCGCAAAAGTCGGCGTTGACGGAGGTCCTCACCGCGATGTCCGTTCCGCGCCGCGGCGCCGACGCGATCGGCCCGGCTCAGGACACGGCATCTGATCGCGGGGAGCGCCATGTAGCGGTACTCCCCGTCCGGCTTTCTGGCGCACTTCGTCTACACCTCGAAGGCAGCCAGATGCGGTTCACCCGGTCGGTGCTTGACCGGCACTTATGACCTGCTCTAGCGTCCCAGCGTGGAGCTCGGCTGGCTCAACATCGTGATGTGTTGGGTAACGCTTTCGTCGCCGAACGTCAGAAGCGTCACCAAAAGGCAGAGGAAAATATGGGCTGGTTCAGTCGGGAGAGGGCGTCCAGCCCTCCTGCCTCGCGACCCCCGGGGGCAGGGCCTGCGCCCAGCGCACCTACCGTAACCCCGGCTTCGTCAGTGCCGAGGGCTACCAACTCCCCGGATCCCGACTCGCTCATTCTCGACGGAATCAAAGCTTTCCGGCGCGGCGCGAATGAGACCGCACAGTTAGCGTTCCTTCAGGCACACATCGCAGGGGACGTCCGCGGCGCTGTGCATCTGGCCCATATGCACGCGCGCCGCGGAGATATGGACCGAGCCTTGACGTTCTGGGAGCACGCAGCGGCTGAAGGGCACGTCGACTCAATGCTCCAACTCGGGCTCGAGTGTGAACGACGCGAACAGTTCGGAGCTGCCCGCGCCTGGCATGCCCAAGCCGCGGCCGCCGGCAATGAGATGGCGATGTTCCGTATGGGGATCCTTGAGTTGAATGACGGCAACCACGACGGAGCCATCTCGTGGTATCACCAGGCCGCCGAGCGTGGCGTTCGCGACGCGATGTACAACCTGGGTGTCCGGTACAACGAGCTGGGTGACCGGCAGGAAGCGCTCTGCTGGTATCACCGTGCGGCCGAGGCTGGCGATACTGACGCCGAATGGCAGATCCGGCGCCTGAGTTTGTAAGACCACTCGATAATCGGGGTTCTGGCAAAGCATTTGAGGTCTCTGGCGCGGTGACGCTTGGCTTCGGCGAGGTTCCATTCGGGGTGCGAAGGGCCGGTGGCTAGTACTACAGCCGTAGATCTGGTCGTTGACCTGGGGTGATGCCTGGACGTGGGGCGGCCACCGCCGGGATGCTTCGTTG
>NZ_BAAGRP010000067.1:0-67349 GCF_054782895.1 Promicromonospora xylanilytica | reverse complement strand
GGTTGGTCGCACTTCCATCCTGCCGCCAGGCCTACCCCTTCCTCACACCCGACCCCGCGTCACCAACGTCATGACCCGCAACAACTAGTTGACCAGTCATTTCCATGTCGGCTCCTGGGGATAGGGGTGGCCAGGCACGCGGACGGTCCCAGCCGGATGTGTAGGTCGTGCGGGGGAGGGGGACTGCTCACGTCGGGACACGCCTCAGCGCGGCACGGGTTCGACCTTCACCCGTGCGCCGTGCTGCTCGACGACGACGATCCGCGTGCCCTGCCTGATGGGCTCGTCGGAGAAGGCGAGCCGGGTCTCGAGCTCCGTGACCGCGTCCAGCGACACCTCGCCGTGGCCCGTGTCGACGTCTGACGTGACGGAGCCCTGCGCTCCGACGAGCGAGACAGGGGCACCGTCGTCACCCGCCCGGAGGCGCTTGAGCATCACGTTGACGAGCAGGATCACCAGGATCGCGACCACGAGCCCCGCCGGGTAGGCGACCCACGGTTCCAGGCCGGAGGACAGCACCACCATGCCGGTCGCGCCGAACAGCATCCCTCCGGCACCCAGCGAGGTGCCCGAGAGGGCGCCGTCGGCCAGGTCCAGGAAGTCGCCGAAGACGAGCGAGGCGACGGCGAGCGCGAGCCCGAGAAGTCCGATGATGATGAAGACGAGCATCCCGCGTCCGTTCGTGAAGATTTGGAAAAGTCGGATGCAACGTATCAGGCGGACGCTTGCCAACTGGGGTTCAACGGGGTGAAAATTCCCGCCGGCTACCGCGCCGCCGACTGGCGCCGGAGCGTACGGCTCGCCGCGAGGGTCAGCAGTGTCGCGAACCAGGCAGCTCCCACGGTGACGAGGAAGCCCGCCTCGGCGCCCGCCACCTCCACGCGGGCCCCGGCGAGCCATGCTCCGAGGGAGGCCCCGATACCGATGGACGTGCCCACCCACGTCAGTGCCTCGGTGAGCTGGTGCTTGCCCACCATGTCCTGCACCAGGCCGTTGCCGGTGATGACGGTGGGGGCGATGGCGAGGCCGGCCACGAACATCGCGATCGCCAGCATCCAGAGCGACTGGGCCAGGAGATAGAGCGACACGCCTGGGCCGAGGGCCGCCATCCCGATCACGAACCGGCGTGCCGGCGGGCTGGTGAAGTGGCGTGCCCCGTACGTGAGGCCCGCGAGCATGGAGCCGAGGGCGAAGACGGCGAGCACGACGCCCGACATGCCCTTGCTGCCACGGTCCTCGGCGAACGCCACGGTGACCACCTCCATGGAGCCGAAGATCATGCCCATCGCGACGAAGACGAGCACCATCACCGGCATGCCGGGCGTCAGCACGACGGGGCGGCTGCGTACCTCGGCGTCGGGCACCACGACAGGTGGTTCGGTGGCACGCTGCACCAGGAACAGCACGCCGCCCACCACGGCCGCGATGCCGGCGAGGACCATGGCCGACGGCGGGGCCACCGCCGTGGCGAGCACCGTGGCGAGCACCGGGCCCACGATGTAGACGAGCTCATCGATCGAGGACTCCAGGGAGTACGCCGTGTGCAGGCGGCGTGGGTCGTCGAGCGCATGGTTCCAGCGAGCGCGGACCATGGAGCCGTACGAGCCCTGGCTACCGCCGGCGAGCACGGCGAACGGCCACAGCACCCACTCGGGAGCACCCAGCACGGCGGCGGTGACGAGCCCGCCGAGTCCGACGGCGGACACGACCAGCGCGGGCAGCAGCACCCTCCGCTGGCCGTGGCGGTCCACCCAGCGCGCGATCTGCGGGGCGAGGAAGGCCTGCGCGAGGCCCAGCACGGCGGCCACCCGGCCGGCCATGGCGTAGCTGTCGTAGAGGCCCTGGACCATGAGCACCGCGCCGATGCCGACCATCGACATGGGTAGCCGGGCGAGCGAGCCCGCGGCGGAGAACCGGAGCGCACCCGGGGTGCGGAGCACTGCCGCGTACGGGTTGGAGCGGGGTGGGGCGGCGGTCTCTGGCACTGCTCGAGTGTCCCACCGGCCACTGACACCGGTCCCGCTGTTTTGTCGCAGTGGACGGGTACATCGTCTGATCTGTCACGTGCTGTTCACGCTCTGCGGGCGACAAGAGTGTCGGAGAGGCGCAGCGGATCCGAACGGCTCCGTTCCTGCACGTCGTAGCCGTATCCATGAACCTGTGGGGCGGATCCCGCCTTGAAAGTAAGTTCCACACTTTCGACCACACTGCAAACTTCACATCCGAAGCGACATGTGCGAGAGTTTCCCCACGGCGCCGTCCGGTGGCATTGTTCGTCACCTCAGTGTTCCCCGGACCGGCGCCGGCCAACGTAGCGACGCGCCCGCAGCGCGCCGCCCGAACACAACAGAGAGCACCACGGCACCAACCCCCAGCAGCCAGTACCGGAGGTCAAGCACGTGAGGCAGCCCGCCCGCCATGAGGCGACACCCATGCCCGCTTATGCGCGCACCACGTCGCATCCACCGGCCAGTCTGTCCGGGCTGTCGTCGGGCTTCGGTCGCCGCGAGTTCCTCACCATGGCGACGGCGGGTACCGCCGCCGCGGCCATCGGCGTCACCATCGCCGCACTCGACCCGGCCACGGCGCTCGGCGCCCCGGCCATGACGGGTAACGCCACGCCGCAGTCGTCGTCGGCCCCGAACCTCAAGCGCGAGCTGCGGGCCATGTGGATCGCCTCCGTGGTCAACATCGACTGGCCGTCCACGGCCGGGCTCGACGCCGAGGCGCAGCAGGCCGAGTTCCTGCACTGGCTGGACGTCGCGGAGGAGAACCGGCTGAACGCGGTGTTCGTGCAGGTACGGCCGACGGCCGACGCCTTCTACGAGAGCCCGTACGAGCCCTGGTCGCAGTACCTGACCGGCACGCAGGGTGAGCACCCCGGCTACGACCCGCTCGGGTTCATGGTCGAGGAGGCGCACAAGCGCAACATCGAGCTGCACGCCTGGTTCAACCCGTACCGCGTGTCGATGCAGACCGACCCGGCACAGCTCGTCGCGGACCACCCCGCGCGGCAGCACCCGGACTGGGTGTGGTCGTACGGCGGCAAGCTCTACTTCGACCCGGGCGTCCCCGAGGCGCAGGAGCACATCCAGCAGGCGATCCTGCACGCCGTCGAGCACTACGACATCGACGGGGTGCACTTCGACGACTACTTCTACCCGTACCCGGTGGCCGGCCAGACGCTGCCCGACGCGGGGACCTACGAACGGTACGGCGCGGGCTTCGACACGATCGAGGACTGGCGGCGGGGCAACGTCGACCGCTTCGTCGAGACGATGAGCGTCCGCATCAAGGAGACCAAGCCGTGGGTGAAGTTCGGGATCAGCCCGTTCGGCATCTGGCGTAACTCCACGACCGACCCGCTGGGGTCGGCCACGGGTGGCTCGGAGTCGTACGACGACCAGTTCGCCGACACCCGCAAGTGGGTGCTCGAGGGCTGGCTGGACTACATCAACCCGCAGATCTACTGGCAGATCGGGCTCGCCGTAGCCGACTACGCGGCCCTCGTCCCGTGGTGGGCGGAGGTGGCCGCGGAGTCCGGCACGCAGCTCTACGTGGGCGAGGGCCTGTACAAGATGACGAGCGGGGTCTTCACCGACCCGGAAGAGCTCACCAACCACCTCGGCCTGTGCCGCGAGGTCAGCCGTGACGTCGGACCGGTCCACGGCAACGTCTACTACTCCGCCAAGCACATCCCGGCCGACGCGCAGGGCGGTATGTCGAAGGTCGTCGAGGACCACTACCAGTACCCGGCCCTGCTGCCGGTGATGTCGCACCTGCCGGCCGAGCCCGTGGTCACCCCGGTCCTCGCGAACGCACGCCGGGTGCGCGACGGCGTCCGCCTGCACGTGGCGGACATCGGTACCCGGTCCGCCCGGGCGACGTCGTTCGCGGTGTACCGCGTGTCCGGAGTCGTGGACTTCGTGGACACGAACGACCCGGCGAACCTGGTGGGCACGTTCCGTTCGGTGGGCGGCCGGGTCCAGTCGTGGCTCGACGGTTCCGCCGCGCCCGGCGCGGACTACACCTACGTGGTCACCGCGCTGGACCGGGTCTGGAACGAGACCGACCCGAGCCAGCCCCGCGCCATCCGCCAGGGGGCCCGGGCCGTCGGCGGCTAACGCTCGACGGGCAGCCCGGCGCCCTGCCAGGCGACGATGCCGCCGTCCAGGTTCGTCGCCTCGAAGCCCACGGCGTCGTTGAGCCACTGCGTCGCGCGGGCCGAGCGGCCGCCGGAGTGGCACATGACCAGAACCTGGGAGTCGGCGTCCAGTTCGCCGTACCGGGCGGGGAGGTCGCTCAGCGGGATGTGCACGGCACCCGGGGCGTGACCGGCGTCCCACTCGTCCTGCTCACGCACGTCCAGCAGGGTGGACCCGTCGGGCACGGGAGAGGTCGGGTCGAGCTCGCTGGGGTGGACCGAGGGGACCTCGGGCAGCATCGGCGGGAACATGTCTCCAGCCTACGACGGCGACCCGACCGCCCCGATCGCGACGGACGTGCCCGGCACCTGGCAGTATCGCCTGCATGGATGCGCGTGCCGGAACCCCCGCCCAGCCCAGCGACCTGATCGACGTCGACCAGGTGGTCGGCGCCTACTACGACCTCTCGCCGGACCCTGACGACCCTGGCCAGCAGGTCGCGTTCGGTACCTCGGGCCACCGCGGGTCGAGCCTCGACCACGCCTTCAACGAGGCGCACATCGTGGCGATCACCGCCGCGATCGTCGAGTACCGCCGCGGCCAGGGCACGGACGGCCCGCTGTTCATCGGCAGGGACACCCACGCGCTGTCCCGCCCTGCCTGGCAGACGGCGCTGGAGGTGCTCGCGGCGGCCGACGTCGACGTCATGGTCGATGCCCGCGACTCGTTCACCCCGACCCCCGCCGTCAGCCAGTCGATCCTGCTGCACAACCAGACCCGGTTCGCCGAGGGGACACCCGGCCTGGCCGCGCCCGGTGCCGGCCTGGCGGACGGCATCGTCGTGACGCCGTCGCACAACCCGCCCCGGGACGGCGGGTTCAAGTACAACCCGCCGCACGGTGGCCCGGCCGACTCCGACGCGACCGGGTGGATCGCCGACCGGGCCAACGAGATCCTGCGCACCGGCGTCGGGCAGGTGCGGCGGGTGTCCCTGGACGCCGCGCTGGGCTCCGACCGGACACACCGCCACGACTTCCTGTCGACCTACGTGGACGACCTCACGAACGTGCTCGACCTCGACATCATCCGCGCGTCCGGCGTGCGGATCGGCGCCGACCCCCTGGGCGGGGCGTCGGTCGAGTACTGGGGCGAGATAGCCGACCGGTACGACCTCGACCTCACCGTCGTGAACCCGCAGGTCGACCCCCGCTGGGCGTTCATGACGCTCGACTGGGACGGCAAGATCCGCATGGACTGCAGCTCGCCGTACGCGATGGCGTCGCTCGTGCAGCGGATGACGGGCGGCGCGGACGGTCCGGCAGGGCAGGCGCCCTTCGACATCGCCACGGGCAACGACGCCGACTCCGACCGCCACGGCATCGTCACGGCCGACGGCCTGATGAACCCCAACCACTTCCTCGCCGTGGCCATCGAGTACCTGTACGGCGGGAACCGGCCGAGCTGGCCCACCGGCGCCGCGATCGGCAAGACGCTCGTGTCGTCGGCGCTCATCGACCGGGTGGCCGGTGGGCTGGGCAGGCGGCTCCTCGAGGTGCCGGTCGGGTTCAAGTGGTTCGTGCCCGGCCTGCTCTCCGGCGAGGTCGGGTTCGGCGGCGAGGAGTCCGCGGGGGCGTCGTTCCTGCGTAAGGACGGCCGCGTCTGGTCGACGGACAAGGACGGGATCCTGCTCGCCCTGCTGGCCTCGGAGATCATGGCTGCGTCGGGCAGGTCGCCGTCGGAGCACCACGCCACGCAGGTCGAACGCTTCGGCGAGAGCTGGTACGCCCGGGTCGACGCGGCGGCCACGCGGGAGCAGAAGGCGCGGCTCGGCGCACTGTCGCCGTCCGACGTCACGTCCACCACGCTCGCCGGGCAGGACATCACGGCGAAGCTCACCGAGGCGCCCGGCAACGGCGCGAAGATCGGTGGCCTCAAGGTCACGACGGCGGACGCGTGGTTCGCCGCGCGGCCGAGCGGCACGGAGGACGTGTACAAGATCTACGCGGAGTCGTTCGTGTCCGCCGAGCACCTCACCGAGGTCCAGGCGGCCGCCAAGACCCTGGTGGACGAGGCACAGGCTGGGGGCGCCTAAACGATTCGTAGGGTATGCCGGGGGCGGCGTTCTTCCTAGCGTCACGCGGGTACACCACGGCCGGTCCGGCCGGGGTGAACCCGACTGAACGGAGAGCGCCATGCCTCGCGTACGACGTCGTACCCGAACGGCGGCCCTGGCCGCAGCCCTCGTACTCATGACCGGCGGAGCCGTGGCGGTGTCCCAGACCGCCACGGCGGGAGTGACCAGCCTGAGCGCTGCCGAGACCGCGGCGTCGGGCCTCTACGTGGACCCCACCACGCAGGCCTACGCGGCGTGGGAGGCAGCGAGCGGGCAGGACAAGGAGCTGCTCGCGAAGATCGCCCTGACGCCGCAGGCGTACTGGGTGGGCGACTGGGCGGATGCCGACCAGACCCGCGAGCAGGTCGCCGACTACACGGGCCGGGCCGCTGCCGCCGGGCAGACCGGCATCCTGACCGTGTACGCCATCCCGGGACGGGACTGCGGAAACCACTCCGGGGGCGGGGTGCCGGAGAGCGAGTACGCGCGCTGGGTGGACACCGTGGCGACCGGCATCGCGGGCAACCCGATAGTGATCCTCGAGCCCGACGCGCTGGCCCAGCTGGGCGACTGCGACGGACAGGGCGACCGCGTCGGGTACCTGCGGTACGCGGCGTCCGCCCTCGCCGACGCCGGGGCGCGCGTCTACATCGACGCCGGGCACTCGGGGTGGCTGAGCACGAGCGAGGCGGCGCGACGGCTGCAGCTGATCGGATTCACGGACGCCGTCGGGTTCGCGCTCAACACCTCGAACTATCAGACGACCGCGGACACCCAGGCGTACGCCGAGCAGGTCTCGGCGCAGGTGGGCGGCCAGCCGTACGTGATCGACACGTCACGCAACGGCAACGGCTCCAACGGCGAGTGGTGCAACCCGCGCGGTCGCGCCCTCGGGGAGCAGCCACGAGTCGTGGACGACGCCACGTCGCTCGACGCGCTCCTGTGGGTCAAGCTCCCCGGCGAGTCGGACGGCGCCTGCAACGGCGGCCCCGCTGCCGGCCAGTGGTGGCAGGAGATCGCGCTGGAGCTGGCGGCCAACGCGCACTGGTGAGGCTCAGTCGGCGGTCGTCACCAGCAGGTTGACCAGCTCGCTCAGGACGGCGGTGTCGGGTGCGGCATCGCCGTCCTGGTCCGTCGGGTGCGCGACCACGGCCGCCCGCGCGGACGACTCGTAGATGCTGAGCAGGAGGTCGACCGCCGTGCGCCGGTCGACCGTGAACCGCAGGCCGAGGTCGGCGAGGATCCGCTCGATCGCGGCGCCGACCTCGGTACGGAGCGTCTCCTCCTGTGCGAGGAACGGCCTGCCGACGGCGGGGTCGCGCATCGCCAGCAGCTCCAGCTCGGCGCGCATCAGTGACCACTGCCTGGCGTCCCCCGGGTCCGTCACGACCACCGAGAGGATGCTGCGGATCGCGTCGTGGTCCACGGAGCCGCCCCGGACGATGTCCGGCTCCAGCTCCTTGCTGACGGACTCCAGCGAGGCGAGCTGCCTGCGCATCGCCCGCTCGGCGAGCGCGAGGAACAGCTCCTCCTTGCTGCTGAAGTTCGAGTAGAAGGCGCCGCGGGTGAATCCGGCCGCCTCGCAGACGGCCTCGATCGACGCGCCACGGATTCCGTGGTGCGCGAAGACGGTGAAGGCGGCGTCGAGCAGGCGCTCGCGGGTTCGTTCGCGTCGGGGGGTCAGCGCCGTGGCGAGCGCACGTTCGACGGACGACCCGGAGCCGACGTCGGTGGCGTGCTCAGTGGTCACGGCAACTCCTCGGTGGGTCAAGGGACCAGTGTATCCATACACCCGTGTACTGGATGCACTCGTGTATCGGATACAGTGGTGCATCGAACGTCCCCTGCCGTACCCCGCCTCGTCCAGGAGTGTGCGTGTCCTCCGTTCTCTACTCGCTCGGCCAATGGGCCGTCCGTGCCCGCCGGCTCGTCGTGGCCGCCTGGGTCGTGGCACTCGTCCTCGTGGGCGGCGCGGCCGGCCTGCTGCAGCAAGGTCTCGACAACCAGGTGGCCATCCCCGGCACCGAGTCCCAGGAGGCCCTCGACCGCCTGGCGGCGACGTTCCCTGAGGTCAGCGGCGCCTCGGCGCAGGTGATCGTGGTGGCACCCGAGGGTGGTTCCATCGAGGACGAGCCGGTGCGCTCGGCCATCACCGACGGCGTGGCGGCGATCGGCGACGTCTCGCAGGTCGCCGCCGTGACGTCGCCGTTCGAGGAGCAGATGCCCGCATCGGTCTCCGACGACGAGCGCGCCACGCTGCTGACGATCCAGCTCGACGGCGACCAGGGCTCCATCACCGAGGAGACCAAGGAGGCACTGGGAGTCGAGGCGGACGCCCTCGCCGAGGCGCTCCCGGAGGGGGCCGAGGCGCACCTGGGCGGACAGCTCTTCTCCTCGAAGTTCCCCGAGATGACGCTCACCGAGGGGATCGGCCTGCTCGTCGCGCTCGTGGTGCTGGTCCTCACGCTGGGCTCGCTCGTGGCAGCGGGCCTTCCGCTGATCAACGCGCTCCTCGGCGTCGGCGCCTCGATGGGGCTGCTGTTCGCCGCCACCGCGCTCGGCCCCATCAACTCGACGACACCGATGCTGGCGGTGATGCTGGGCCTGGCGGTGGGCATCGACTACGCGCTCTTCATCGTGTCCAGGCACCGGGAGCAGCTCGGCACCGGGCTCACCGTGCAGGAGTCGATCGCGCGGGCGACGGCGACGGCAGGTTCCGCTGTCGTGTTCGCGGGGCTCACGGTGATGATCGCGCTCGTCGGCCTCGGCGTGGCGGGCATCCCGTTCCTCACCATCATGGGCGTCGCGGCGGCGGTGACGGTGGGCATCACCGTGCTGGTCTCGCTCACGCTGCTGCCGGCGCTGCTCGGGTTCGCGGGCGAGCGCCTGCGGCCCAAGCCGTCGCGACGTGCTCGCGGCGCCGCGGCGAAGGCGGCCGAGGCGGCCGGCACCGAGGCAGCGGCCGACCCCGCGACGACGCGCCGGCGCGCCCCCGCCGAGGCCCCGTCCGAGCCGCGTCCGGGCCGGTTCTTCGCCGGATGGGTGCGTGCGGTGACCAAGATCCCGGCGCTGACCGTCGTGCTGGTCATCGCAGCGATGGGGGCCCTCAGCTACCCCGCGCTGGACCTGCGCCTCGCGCTCCCGGACGCGGGCGTGATGGAAGAGGACGACCCGGCCCGCGTCACCTACGACCTCGTCTCCGAGCACTTCGGTGACGGCTTCAACGGTCCGCTGATCGTGACCGGGTCCATCGTGACGAGCACCGACCCGCTGAAGCTCATGGACCAGATCGGCGACGAGATCGCCGGCCTGCCGGGCGTGGCCGACGTGCCGCTCGCGACGCCGAACCAGTCCGCCGACACCGGGATCATCCAGGTGGTCCCCGAGGGCGGCCCGACATCCGCTCAGACGGAGGACCTGGTCCGCGAGATCCGGGCCCAGCACGACTACTACCTCGACGAGTACGGCGTCGACCTCTCCGTCACCGGCTTCACGGCCGTCGGCATCGACGTCTCGGACAAGCTCGGCAACGCGCTGCTGCCGTTCGCGCTCGTCGTCGTCGGCCTGTCGCTGATCCTGCTGACGATGGTGTTCCGCTCGATCGCGGTGCCGATCAAGGCCACGGTCGGCTACCTGCTGTCCGTGGGGGCGGCGTTCGGTGTGGTCTCGCTCGTGTTCGAGCACGGCGTGTTCGCCGAGGCGCTCAACGTCACCCGTACCGGCCCGGTCATCAGTTTCATGCCGATCGTGCTGATGGGCATCCTGTTCGGGCTCGCGATGGACTACGAGGTATTCCTCGTGTCCCGCATGCGTGAGGACTACGTGCACGGCGGCAGCGCCAAGCATGCGATCACCAGCGGGTTCCAGGGCTCGGCCAAGGTCGTGACGGCCGCGGCGATCATCATGATCGCGGTCTTCGTGGCATTCGTCCCGCACGGTGACATGAACCTCAAGCCGATCGCGCTCGGCCTGGCCGTCGGTGTGGCCGTCGACGCGTTCGTCGTGCGCATGGTCTTCGTCCCGGCCGTGCTCGCCCTGCTGGGCGAGAAGGCCTGGTACATGCCGAAGTGGCTCGACCGGGTGCTGCCGTCGTTCGACGTCGAGGGAGAGGGGCTGGCCCGCGAGCTGTCGCTCGCGGACTGGCCGGAGCCCGGCGCGACCGACGCGGTGGCCGTGGGTGACCTGCAGGTGCACGGGCGGTCCGGCGTGATCGTCGGCCCGGTGAGCGTCCGGGTCCCCGACGGCGGCACGCTGCTCGTCCGCGGCGACGCCTCGGCACCGGTCAGCGCGTTCCTGCTCGCCGTCGCCGGCCGGCTCGGCGTGACGGGGGGAGTCGCCAAGACCGCGGGGCTCGTGCTACCCGAGCGGGCGTCGTCCGTGCGGCACCGGGCGGCGGTCGTCGACTCGGCGGCGGAGGGCGGGTACCCCGCGGAGGCAATCCGCCGAGCGCTGCGCGACAGGCCGGCCGTGCTCGTCGTGGACGGCACCGAGACGGTGGGCGACCTTGCGGCGCGCGCGGAGCTGGCGCAGGCCGTCGCCGCCGCGCGGGACGCGGGCGTCGCGGTGCTGCTCGGCTCCACGGGCTTCGCGGCCACCGACCTGGCGCCGCGGGGCACCCCGGTGCTGGACGTCAGCCCGGGCGCACGCGCCGAACCCCCCAGTACAGAACCTGACCAGCTAGCCGACGTGACCGAGCAGGAGGTGCGGGCATGAGCACCGCAACGAGATGGCTGCGGCCGGAGCCGATCCGGAACCCATGGCGCGCGGTGGCCGTGGCGCTCCTTCCGCTGATGATCCTCGGTCTGCTGATCTCGGCACTCTGGAACCCGCAGGACCGGCTCGACACCGTCAAGGCGGCGATCGTCAACCTTGACGAGCCGGTCAAGGTCGACGGCCAGACGGTGCCGCTCGGCCGGCAGCTCGCCGCCGGACTGGTGAGCGGCGGCGAGACCGCGGACGCCACGGCCGGCGAGGCGGCGGCCGTCCCCGCCTCCGACGCGAGCTACGACTGGGAGATCTCCGACGCGTCGAGCGCGGCCGACGGCCTCGCCGACGGCACCTATGCCGCCGTCGTGACCATCCCGGAGGGCTTCTCCGCCGCCGCGACGTCGTTCGGCGGCGACGACCCGGCGAAGGCACGACAGGCCACCATCGACGTCGCGACACCGGCCAACGGGCGCGTGCTCGACGACGCCCTCGCCCAGGTCGTGGCCCAGACCGCCACCGGAGTGCTCGGCAGCACCCTGACCGAGACGTACGTGGACAACGTGCTCGTCGGCTTCTCCACCCTCTCCGAGGAGCTGGGCAAGGCCGCCGACGGCGCGGACCAGCTCGCCGACGGCGCGAACGAGGCGGGCAAGGGCGCCAAGGAGCTGGCGAACGGCGCCGGCGAGCTCGCCGCCGGGGCGAGTGACGCCGGAGACGGCGCGCAGGAGCTCGCTGATGGCGCCCATCAGACGGCGGCGGGCGTGGCCGGGGTCGGAGAAGGCGTGAGCGGCCTGGCCGGCGGAGCGGGGCAGTGGGCCGCGGGCGCGGACCAGTGGGCCGCTGGTGCGGACCAGGCGGCCGCGGGTGTGGGGCAGCTGGCCGCAGGCGCCGGCCAGTCCGCGGAGGGCGCCGCGACCCTGGCGGCCGGCGCGGACGACCTCGCGACCGGCACGGAGGGAGTCGCGACCGGCACGAGGGAACTGGCCGACGGGCTCGCGGCCACCGCGACGGGCGCCGAGCGCATCCCCCAGGACGCGGAGGCTCTGGCGGGCGGCATGCAGGAGTTCGTCGACGGTATCGAGCAGGCGTGCGCCCTGCCGTCCGCCGACCCCCGGCTCACGGCGATCTGCGCCGACAGGGAGAGCCTGAACCAGCTTGCCGCCGGCATGGCGGGGCTCGCGGGGACCCCTGGATCTGCCGACGAGGACCCGACTGGTCTCTACCAGCTGTCCGCCGGCATCTCAGGTCTCGCCGGCGGGGCCGGAGAGCTTGCTGGCGGCGCGGAGCAGGTGTCCGGTGGGGCTGCGGAGCTGGCGGGCGGTGCACATGAGCTCTCGGGCGGCCTGAACGAGCTCGCAGCGGGCGCCGACCAGGCCGCGGGTGGCGTGACCGAGCTGTCCGCAGGCGCCAGGGAACTGTCGGACGGCGCGGGCGGAATCTCGGCAGGCGCAAGCGAGCTCGCCAACGGTGCCGGGCAGCTGGTCACGGGCACGAGCCAGCTCGCCACGGGTGTGGACGGACTGGCAGACGGTGTCAGCGACCTGGGCACCGGCACCACCCAGCTCGCGACCGGAGTCGACGGTCTCGCCGACGGCGTCGGTGAGCTGGCCGGCGGCGCGGAGGACCTCTCGGACGGCCTGGGGCAGGCCACGGAGGAGATCCCCTCGTACACGGAGCAGGAGCGCAAGTCGCTTGCTTCCGTGGTGGCCGACCCGGTCGCCACCGACGGCGCGGTCACAGACCTGGACACCGGCGCGACCGGCCCGATGTTCGCGGTCCTGGCGCTCTGGCTCGGTGCGCTCGCACTGATGATCGTGTTCACCCCAGTCCCGCTGCACGCCCGCGGCTCGACCAGGGGCGCACTGCGGCTCACGCTCGAGACGTTCGCGGTGCCCGCTGTGGTCGGCCTGGTCACGGGCCTCGGGACGGGTGCGGTGCTGGCCGGTATCGAGGACCTCGACCTCGGCGGCTGGATCGCGACCATGGGCTTCGGGTCGCTGGTCTCGGTCGCCTTCGTGGCGGTCAACCAGGCGCTGGCGGCCGCGTTCGGCCATGTCGGCCGCGGGATCAGCCTGCTGGTGGCGGTGCTGGTCATCGCGACGGGAGTGGTGTCGACGGTGCCTGCCGTACTGGAGGGCCTCGCGTCGTTCCTGCCGGTGGGTGCGGGCCTCGACGGCCTGGTGGGACTCATCGAGCCGGGTGTGGGTGGTGTCGGTACAGCCGTCGCAGCTGTTTCCCTGTGGGGTGTCGCGGGGATCGCCCTGACGACGGCCATGGTGGCGAGACGCCGCACGGTTCGGGTCGCGGAGCTGCTCCGAGCTGCCTGACCTAGCCCTGCCGAAGTCGCTGAGCAGCCAGGCCCGGCGTCGGACCTGGCGCAGGCCCGGTCACCTGGCGCAGGCCCGGTCACACCCGGCGCAGGCGGCCCGAGGTGTCCGGCCACGGCACGTGCACCCGCTTCGTGGGGGCCAGCGACTTGGACAGGAACGCGTCGCGGAGCACGATGCCGTCCGGTGCGAGCTCGATGACGGCGAGCTCGGGCCCCTCGCCGTCGAGCAGCCAGTGCTCCGCCAGCTCGCGCAGGCCGCGTTCGAGGACTACTTCCTCGGCCGTGTGGAAGTCGCCGGCGTCGCCCACGGCGTGGCCGAGGCGGTTGCGTGGGAGCACGTCGGCGTAGTCGGCAGTCAGCGGCTCCAGGTAGCCGACGGTCTCGCCGTCCTCCCGCGTGACGGCGAGCCAGGTGTCGGTAGGGGCGATCTCCGGGGTCGTCATGGCCCGACCATAGGGCCGGCCCATGCGGTCGGCCCCCCTGATTTTCAGTCGAAGTACGCCGGCACGTCGACGGCGCCACCCTCGTCGGCGAACTCCGCGTGGACGGCGGCCCGCAGGTCGGCGTCGTACAGGTAGTCCAGGGCCGTCGAGGCGAGCCCGGCCGCGCTGTCGACGGCGGCCGAGACCGCCGCCGGGGTCGCCGCGGCGGCGGCGAACTCCGCGGTGTGCAGCGCGACGTCCGGGGCGGATACCTGGACGAGCGGGTGGATACCGGGGACGCGGAACGAGAAGTTGCCGAAGTCGGTGGACGCCGCGAGTGTCTCCGACAGCACGCCGGCCGGTAGGGGGTCGCGGCCCCGACGGCGCTGGGCCGCGACCCAGCGCTCGGTGAGCGCCCGGTTGCCGCGCACGGGCAGGCTCGGGTGGGCGCCGTCGTCCCAGATGATCTCGACGTCGGTGCCGGTCATGCGGGCCGCGCCGTGCGCGATGTCGTCGAGGCGACGCGACAGGTCACGCAGGGTGTCCACGTACTTGGACCGCGCGTACAGGTGCACGACGGCACGCTCGGTGATGATGCTGGGCCGCGTGCCGCCCTCCGCGATCGTCGCGTGCACCCGGTCCACCGGCGGCATCTGCTGCCGCAGCAGGCCGATGCCCTGGTAGGCCAGGCTGGCGGCGTCCAGCGCGTTGCGGCCCATGTACGGCTGGGCGGAGGCGTGCGCGGGACGCCCGGTGAACGTCCAGGTCAGCAGCCGGCGACCGAGCCAGACCTGATCGGCGACGTCGAGCCCGTAGGGGTGCACCATGATCGCGGCGTCGATGCCGTCGAGCGCCCCGTTGCGCGCCAGGACCTCCTTGCCGCTGTGCCCCTCCTCGGCGGGTGTGCCGAGCAGCACGACGCGGCCGGCGGGGGCGTCAGCGGAGGCCATGGCCTCGCGCAGGGCGAGAAAGGCGCCGACCCCCGACGCCGCGATGACGTTGTGGCCACAGGCATGGCCGATGCCGGGCAGTGCGTCGTACTCGGCGCAGACAGCGATCGTGGGTCCGTCCGGACCGCCTGCCTCGGCCCGGAACGCCGTCGCCACCCCGTGGGCGCCGACCTCCGCCTCGACGCCATGCCGCGCTAGCACCTCGACCAGTGTCGCCACGCTGCGGTGCTCCTCGAAGGCCGGCTCAGGGTGCTCGTGCAGCCGCCGGACGATCTCGGCGAGGTCCGGTTCGAGCCGCCCGGCCGCCTGTTCGGCAGCGGCGACCAGAGCGGCGGGCGCGCCGCGGGAAGCCAGCGTCTCAGGCCCGCCGACGGAGCCGTGCCCGCCCGCGGAGGCCGCGCCGGTCAGCGCCTCCCGCCGCACGGCGGTCTCGGCGACGAGGTGGTCGAGATACGCGGTGCTCGGCGGGGTGGAGCGGCTCATGCGGTCCATCGTAGGAGCGCCGCGCCGGGTCAGGCCTTCAGGTAGTCCTGCACGAGCTGCTCGGCCAGCCCTGTGTACGTGGCGGGGGTGAGGGCGGCGAGCCGCGCGGCGACGTCGTCAGGCAGGCCGAGGCCTGCCACGAACTCGCGCATGCGGGCGCCGTCCACGCGCTGGCCGCGCGTGAGGTCCTTGAGGCGCTCGTACGGGTTCTCCATGCCGGGCACGCCCGCGACCGACGCGGCACGCATCGCGGACTGGACGGGCTCGCCGAGCACCTCCCAGTTGGCGTCGAGGTCCTCACGCAGCAGCGTCTCGTTGACGGCCAGCCGGTCCAGGCCACGTGCCACGTTGTCGATGGCGAGGAGGCTGTGCCCGAACGCCGGGCCGATGTTCCGCTGTGTGGTCGAGTCGGTGAGGTCGCGCTGCAGGCGGCTCGTCACGAGCGTCGCGGAGAGCGTGTCCAGGAGCGAGCACGAGATCTCGAGGTTGGCCTCGGCGTTCTCGAACCGGATCGGGTTCACCTTGTGCGGCATCGTGGACGAGCCGGTGGCGCCCGCGACCGGGATCTGTGTGAAGAAGCCGAGCGAGATGTAGGTCCACACGTCCGTCGCGAGGTTGTGCAGGATCCGGTTGAAGCGCGCGATGTCGGCGTAGACCTCGGCCTGCCAGTCGTGCGACTCGATCTGCGTGGTCAGGGGGTTCCAGTCCAGCCCGAGGCCCTCGACGAACGCCTTCGACACCGCGGGCCAGTCGGCCCCGGGGACGGCGACCGTGTGGGCGCCGTACGTTCCGGTGGCGCCGTTCAGCTTGCCCAGGAACTCAGCACCGTCGATGCGTCGCAGCTGCCTGCGCAGGCGGTGGGCGAGCACGGCGAGCTCCTTGCCCAGCGTGGTCGGCGTCGCCGGCTGCCCGTGCGTACGGCTGAGCAGGGGCGCGCCCGCGTGCTCGCGCGCCATGCCCGCGAGCTGGTCGACGACGGCGGTGGCGGCCGGGAGCCATGCCTCGCGGACCGCGCCACGGACCATCAGCGCGTACGACAGGTTGTTGATGTCCTCGCTGGTGCAGGCGAAGTGCACCAGCTCGCTCGCGGCCGGGAGGCTGGTCTCACCGAGCGCCTCGGGCGCCGCCGCGATGCGGCGCTTGATGAAGTACTCGACCGCCTTGACGTCGTGCACCGTCTCCCGCTCGATCTCGGCCAGCTCGGCGATCTCGTCCGCGCCGAACGTCGCGGGGATCGCGCGCAGGTAGTCGACCTCCTGCTTCGTCAGCGCGGGGGCACCCGGGACGACGGGCGACGGGTCGCCGGGTGTGCCGTTGCACAGCGTGATGAGCCACTCCACCTCGACGTGGATGCGCTCGCGGTTCAGCGCGGCCTCGCTCAGGTGGTCCACGAGCGGCGCGACGGCCTTGCGGTACCGGCCGTCGAGCGGTCCGAGCGCGATGGCCGGGCTCACCTCCGCCAGGGTGACGCGGGTGACGGGGCTGGCAGGGCTGGCGGCGGGCGCGGTCGTCTCAGGCACGTGCTCCATTCTCCCACGCCTGGCCTGGCGCGGCCCGAGGCTGCGTTCCAGACCGTTGTCATATGATACATGTTATGTTACGCTCGGTTTCGTCCGATTGTTAGCGCTCACATCTGCGGCCAGGATTCCGTGGCTCAGTTCGAGGGCGCCCACATCAGTGGAGGAAACAGACAGATGACAGATCACAAAGGTGTGATCCGGCTCGTACGTCGTGGTCCCCTCGTCGCCGGCGCCGCCGTGGTGTCGTTGGCGGCGCTGGGACTCTCGGCGAACGCCCAGGTCACGGCGTCGGAAGCCAGTGAAGACACGAGCGGGCTGGAGCGCCCGTTCGCCATGCCGGGCTACACGGAGCGCGACGACAACGGTGCGCTGTTCGTGGGCGAGGGGGAGAGCAGGTTCACCATGCGGGTGAACCTGCTGACGAGCACCAACCGGCTCATCCGCGAGAACCAGGGCCTGATCCCCTACGTCGCCGACGTCGGTCCGGCGACCGTCGACGGCTCCTACTACGAGGTGGAGGTCGGCAGCGACGACCGCAAGATCACCCCCGAGCAGCTCGGGGCCCTCCGGGAGATCGTCGCCCACCCCGACGACTGGTCGGCCGACCAGGTGGCGGAGGCGCGCGAGCTGCTCCCGGTGATGGAGTCGCGCTACGAGCAGATTCAGCGTGAGAAGCAGACGATCCGCATCCGGTTCGCGCGGACGGCGCCCAACGTCCTCGTGGGTGCGGTGACGGCGCTGGACGACGACACGACCGTCTTCCTGGAGGCGGCGCCGCCGTGGGACGAGCCCGGGACCTACCAGGTCACCGACGAGGGGATCCGCGCCAGCGGGGCCGGCGTGGAGGACCCGGAGCAGACCGGTCACTTCGCGCTCACGCCGACGGAGCGTCCGGACAGCGGCGCGTCGTACGCCTCGGAGGACGACCTGGTCGCGGCGATGGAAGGTGAGCAGGCGGCGCCCGGGCAGGCGGCGGCCGCCCTGCGCTACACGCTCGACGCGAACGAGACGGTGACGTTCACGTCCACCGTCTCGGGGGCTCCGGTGCCCGCAGGAGCGACCGACGAGCGTGAGATCCTCGCGGTGCTCGACCGTGCTGAGGCGCGTGCGGACGTGGGCACCCTGAGCGGGGAGGGGCCGGCAGGTAGGGCGGCGACGGTGATGCGCTCCGCCATCGCGCTCAACGCCAACTACGACGAGACCTTCCGGCACAGCTTCCTCGTCTGGGGCTGGGGTCGCGGCGGCGCCGAGAACGACACCATCTTCACCGGCTGGGACTCGGCATGGGACGCCATCATCGCGCTCACCGTCGACCCGGAGCTCGCCAGGGAGCACGAACGGGACCTCTTCGACGTCGGCGGGCCCCGTTACGACCAGCTCCACTCGGGACCGATGCACGCCTACGCGGTCAAGCGGATCCATGCGGCGACCGGAGACCGGGAGCTCGTGGAGCAGGCCTATCCCGCGCTCGTGGAGTTCTTCGACAAGCTGCCCGAGTGGGACGTGAACGGTGACGGGCTCCTCGAGGCGCCCTACGAGGCGGACTCGAGCAAGGTGGGGAACCACCTCGGGCTCGACGACCTTCCGGTCTACCGGGCAGGTGAGCGCATCCCGAAGGAGGGCGGCAGCGGGGACGAGCGAGACAACACCGACCTCACCGACGTCGCGCTCACGTCGTACTACGCGCTGATGGCGGAGTCGCTGGCCGAGCTCGCCGCCGTGCTCGACCGGCCCGCCGACGCGGAGCGCTTCCGCGCCGTCCTCGGCACGGTGAAGGAGGCCGTGAACGAGCGGCTGTGGAACGACGAGGAAGGCATGTACCTCGACCGGCACCTCGACGGAACCTGGGGCGAGGTCATCACGCCCACGATCTTCTACCCGCTCTTCGGTGGCGTGGCCACGCAGGAGCGGGCGCGGCGGACCGTCGAGGAGAACCTGCTCGACCCCGAGAAGTTCGGTGGCGAGTACGGCATACCGAGCATCAGCCGGTCCGACCCCGAGTACTGCGCGAACGGCCTGGACCGCCCGAACGACTCGGAGCACTACAGGTACTACCTCGCCTGGGGTGACGAGAACGCCTGCGAGCAGTGGCGCGGTGCGGTGTGGCCGCCGATGAACGCGTCCGTGTACGACGGCGTCAAGCGGTACGGGCTCGACGGGGCGGCAGGCGAGCTCGCGTCGAAGAGCACGCGGATGTGGCTCGACAGCTGGGACAAGAACAGCTGGTTCCCCGAGTACTTCGACCCCGAGCCGGGCCAGGCGATCAGCGCGTCGGCGGTCGACAGCGCGTGGCGCTACTACACGTGGTCGAACGTGATGCCGCTGATGGCGGTGCACGAGCTCGTCGCGGAGGACCCGTGGGGCGAGCCGGGCTCGGTCACCTTCGGGTCGTGGGACCTGTCGGGCCGGAACGCGGTCGATGACGTCGTCGTGCACGGGCACCGGTATGCCGCGACGGTCAGCCCCGACCGCACCGAGCTGCGACAGGACGGGCGCCGGGTGTTCCAGGCGGTCGGCGGCCGGGTCGTCGTACGCGACTTCACCCCGTCCGCGGACGGTGTCTGCTTCGAGATCAACGCGAAGGAGCAGGTCCGGCTCCAGGTCTACCCGGAGAGCGGCGCCCCGCACCAGGCCACCGTCGACGCCGGTCGCACCGAGATGTGCCTCTAGCCGGCACACACACCGATGGCCTGCCCGGAACACCGTCCGGGCAGGCCATCGCCCTTCCCGACCGCGTCCGGCGGGCACGAGCCCGACCACAGCTACCCACCGGGCCGCCCTGTGCACAGGCAGCCCGACCTGTGCCGCGCCGGGACCCGCGTCCTCCGTAACGTCGTCGGAAGAGCCGGCCGGCTCGACGCGAGAGGGGGCAGGGAGCGCCGATGTACGGAGCACGTCGATGAACGGCGAGGGGTCGTTCGCGCAGGGCAGGGACGGGTGGGGGGCGGACCCGGCGACGGCGCTCGCCGACGCCGCCGGCCTGACGGACCGAGCGACCGACGTGGTGCGGGCGTCGGGCGACGTGGCGTGGGAGTGCCGTGCGGCGGAGCTGTACCGCGCCGCGGTCGTCGACGTGCTGCATGCCCTCGTCCGGGACAGGGAGCGGCTCGACGAGACGATGCGGCAGGCGAGTGCCCTCCGGGCCACCGCCTTCTCCTCCCCCGGCGAACCGGGCCCCACCGGCGGCCCCGCCGTGCCCCGCACCGAGAGCGCACGGCCGTGGTGACTCCGCCGGGTGGCGCGCTGGCGCCCGTGGACACCGTCGCCGTGCACGGCGGGACGGGCGCCTCGGCCGTCGACCTGGACTCGGTACGGCGGTCGGCAGCGCTCATCGGCGGCGCCGCCGCCGACCTGCGCGCGGCAGCCGTGCGCTGCCTGGGGGTGAGCGGCGACCTCGCCGTGCCAGGAGCCGGCAGGGCCGAGGCGGCAGGGTGGATACCCGCCGAGGCGGCGGCACGGGCTCGCGTGCTCGAGGCGGCGGCCCAGGACATCGCGCGCGGGCTCGCCGTGTCCGCCGACCTGTGCGAGCTGCTGGGCTGGCGCCTGCTCCGGGCGGCCGGCCTGTACGAGGAGGCGGAGTCGACGGCGGAGCGGGTGGTCGGTGCGCTCGTCACCGCGGGGTCCTTCGGCATGGGTGCCGCGTTCGGCAGCCTGGGCTGGGCTGGGCTCGCGGGGATCGGTGTCCTGGGCGGCGCGGGTGTCGCCGCGCACCTGGCCGGCGGAGCTCTCACGGGCGGTGTCTCCGGGGCCGCCACCGGTCGGATCGCGACGGTGGCCACCCGGGGCGCCGCCCCGTTCTCCGACGAGGCCTTCACCGGGATGGGCAGCGGCGTCGCACTGGTCCGGCCGGGGCTCGCCCAGGGGCGTGCCGGCGTAGGGGGAGGGGCCGGCGTGCTGACGCACGTGGCCCGCGAGCTGCCCGTGCTGGGAAACGACGACGACGGAGCGCGGGTCCGGCGCCTCGGCCCCGAGGACTTCGCGGGCGGCTCGGTCCCCGCGTGGTCCGGCACGGGCGCCCGGTCGGTCCAGGAAGCGCTGACCAGGGTCGACAGCCTCTACCCCGAGCAGGGCGGTGCGCCGTCTGCCACCCTCGCGGTCCAGAGGGTCACCGGGGTCGACGGAACCGTGTCCTGGACGGTGCTGATCCCTGGTACCCAGTCGGCACTCCCGGCGGAGCATCCCTGGGACGGCCGGACCGACGTCGAGCTCGTGGCCGGACGACCGGACGCCGCGACCATGGCCGTCGAGCGGGCGCTCGCGGAGTCCGGCGTCGGTCCGGACGAGCCGGTCACGTTCGTCGGGCACAGCCTGGGCGGGATCGCGGCGGCCGCACTGGTGTCGCGGGCCGGGTTCGCGGAGCGCTACCGGGTCGGCGGGCTCGTCACTGCCGGGTCGCCGACCGGGCTGCTCGCCACTCCACCCGGTGTGCCGGTGCTGCACCTGGAGACCCCGGAGGAGCTGGTCTCGCACGCCGACGGGCGGTCCGCGTCGGAGAACCCCCGCACGCCGGACCGGGTCACGGTGGTGCGGTCGCTGCGGGACTCGGCCGACGCCGGCGACCGCGTGGCGTCGGGTGACGTGGCACAGGCGCACGCGGTGGCGACGCACGTCCGCACGCTCGACCTGGCGCTCGACCTCGGCGACCCCCGGGTCGCCGAGGTGGCGGATCGGATCGGCGCCGGGCTCGACGGCGCGACGGTGAGCACCAGGTTCTACCGCGCCGAGCGGGCAGGCGCCGAGCGGACCGGCGCCGGTTAGTCCGAGACCCGCTTCGGCAGGATCGCCAGCAGGATGGCCTGGACCACCGAGATCACGAGCGCCGCGAGCACGAACCACCAGAAGCCGCCCGTCACCTCCAGGCCCCAGTTGGGCTGGTCCGAGAACCAGGACTGGTTGGTGATGAGCGTGGTGATCCACAGCATGAGCGTGTTCACCAGCAGCGACACCAGGCCGAGCGTGAGGATGTAGAGCGGCAGCGAGATGAGCTGGACGATCGGCTTCACGATCATGTGGACCAGACCGTAGACCACGGCGACCACCACGGTGGCGAGGATCGTGCCGAGGGTGGTGCCGTCGCTGACGATGTCCATGTGGGAGCCGAGGATCAGGGCCGACAACCCGATCGCGAGTGCGGTGATGAGGATGCGCGCCACGAGCTTCATCTGGTCATCGTGGCATGCTGACCTCCGTGGAAGAAGCATTCGTACCGCTCCGCCCGGCCGTGTCGGCCCTGCCCGCCTACGTTCCCGGCGCCCGCGCGGGTTCGGACGCCCCGGCCTGGAAGCTCTCGTCGAACGAGAACCCCTACGCGCCGCTGCCCGCCGTCGTCGACGCGATCGCGCGAGCCGCCACCGAGATCAACCGCTACCCCGACATGTACGCGGGCGAGCTCGTCGAGGCTCTTGCGGCCTACTGCGGCGTCGCTCCCGAGAACGTGGTGGTCGGCAACGGTTCCGTCGCGGTGCTGTCGCACGTCCTGAACGCCTTCGTCGACCACGGGGACGAGATCGTGTACCCGTGGCGGTCGTTCGAGGCGTACCCCATCGCCGCGGCGGTGTCCGGCGGCACGAGCGTGACCGTGCCGCTCGAGGAAGGGACCGGCAGGCTCGATCTGCCCGCGATGGCGGCCGCCGTCACGCCGCGTACCCGCGTGGTGCTGGTCTGCACACCCAACAACCCGACCGGTCCTGCGGTGCGCGCCGACGAGCTGGAGACGTTCCTGGCAGCGGTGCCGAAGAACGTGCTCGTCGTGCTGGACGAGGCCTATCTCGAGTTCGTCCGTGACCCGCAGGTGCCGGACGGTATCGACGTGTTCACCCGCCACACCAACGTGCTGCTGCTGCGCACCCTGTCCAAGGCGCACGGCCTCGCAGGGCTCCGTGTCGGCTACGCGATCGCGGAACCCCGCCTCGTCGCGGGGGTGCGCGCCGTGTCGACTCCCTTCGGCGTCTCGCACGTGGCGCAGGCCGCTGCGCTGGCCTCCCTCGAGCCGACGACGCGCGGCGAGCTGCTCGGCCGGGTCGACACGCTGGTCGACGAGCGCACCCGCGTCGTCCAGGCGCTGCGCGACCAGGGCTGGGACCTGCCCGAGACGCAGGCCAACTTCGTCTGGTTCGGCCTGGGCGAGCGGACGATCGAACGGGCCGCCGCCGCGAAGGCGGCCGGTGTGCTGGTGCGCCCGTTCGCCGGCGACGGGCTCCGCGTGACGATCGGCACCCCCGAGGCGAACGACGCGTTCCTGAAGATCGCGGCCGCCTGGCGCTGAGCGCCCGGCGCTGAGCGCCCGGCCGGCGTGGTCGGCAATTCGTCAGGTGATCGGCAACTCGAGTTGCCGATCACCTGACTTGTTACCGACCACGTGACCACTAGGCGCGTTACCGACCGCCTGACCACTAGGCGCGCCCTCGCGAGACTCAGGCGCGTGCTCGGGCGGCCGGGCGGGGGCAGCAGAGACTCCGTCGCTGACCTTGGTGGAATCCGACAAACGCTCGGCCGAGAGATTGGGCGACATCGCGGCAGACCAACCTACGGAGCCGTAGCCTACGCTTGCGTAGGCTACGAGAGCGTAGGTTGCGGATCGGCTAAATTTCCGGCCGGACCCGTGCCAGGATGGAAAGGTCCCCGGAACGGGCCGGGCGTCTCCGCAACAGCGGGCGCTCGCGTCCGCAGTTGAAGGAGGAAGCGTGACTACGACCAACGGCTCCAACGAGGCGATCCCGACGTTGCAGCTACTCGATCCCCAAGGGAACCGCGTCACGACGCGCGGTACCAAGGGATACCGTGACCGAGCCGCTGCCCTGACCTCGGAAGACCTCCGTGGCATGTACCGCGACATGGTCCTCACCCGTCGTTTCGACGACGAGGCAACCTCGCTCCAGCGGCAGGGCGAGCTCGCCCTGTTCGCGCCGGCTCGTGGCCAGGAGGCCGCGCAGGTCGGCAGCGCCTACGCCCTGCGCCCGCAGGACTACGTCTTCCCGTCGTACCGGGAGCACGGTGTTCTGCAGGTCCGTGGCCTGGACCCTGTCGACCGGCTGCGGTTCTTCCGCGGTTCGGACCACGGTGGGTGGAACCCGAACGACAGCAACACCGCCGTCTACACCATCGTCATCGGCGCGCACACGCTGCACGCCACCGGCTACGCCATGGGCGTCCAGCGAGACGGCACCCCGCACGACAAGCACGACGGCACCGCGGTGATCACCTACTTCGGCGACGGTGCCACGTCGCAGGGCGACGTCAACGAGGCGATGGTCTACGCCGCGGTGAACAACGCCCCCGTCGTGTTCTTCCTGCAGAACAACCAATGGGCCATCTCCGAGCCGACCACCCGGCAGACCAAGGCTCCGCTGTACCGGCGCGGCGAGGCGTTCGGCCTGCCCAGCCTGCGGGTCGACGGCAACGACGTGCTCGCCGTGTACGCCGCGACCCAGGAGGCGCTCGAGCGGGCCCGGCTCGGCCAGGGCCCCAGCTTCATCGAGGCGTTCACCTACCGCATGGGCGCCCACACCACCTCGGACGACCCGACGCGGTACCGCACCTCCGACGAGGAGGAGCAGTGGCGGCGCCGCGACCCGATCGACCGTCTCGCCGCACTGCTGCGGGCAGAGGACGCGCTCGACGCGGAGCTCGAGGCAGAGATCAAGGCGGCGGGTGACGAGCTGGGCGCCGCGCTGCGCACCGGTGTCCGTGCCCTCGACGGCGGTTCGGCCGTGGCGAGCACGTTCGACGACGTGTACGCGACGCCCCACGGCGTCGTCGCCGCCGAGCGGGCCTGGTACGAGGCCTACGACGCCGGCGACCCGCCGGCCTCGCAGTATGCGATCGCGGACTCAGCGCAGGGAGGCGCACGATGACAACCATGGCGGAACGTACGCACACCACATCCAGCGACTCCGACGCGTCCGGCACCAAGACCCTGACGCTCGGCAAGGCGATCAACGAGGGCCTGCGCGCCGCCATGCGGCACGACGACAAGGTCATGGTCATGGGTGAGGACATCGGCCCGCTGGGCGGCGTCTTTCGCGTGACCGACGGCCTGCAGGCGGAGTTCGGCGAGCAGCGGGTGGTGGACACGCCGCTGGCGGAGTCCGGCATCGTCGGCACCGCCATCGGCCTGGCCATGCGCGGCTACCGGCCGGTCTGCGAGATCCAGTTCGACGGGTTCGTCTTCCCGGCGTTCAACCAGATCACCACCCAGCTGTCGAAGATCCACAACCGCACGCGTGGCGCGATCCAGATGCCCGTCGTGATCCGTATCCCGTACGGCGGCGGCATCGGCGGCGTGGAGCACCACGGGGAGAGCCCGGAGGCGCTGTTCGCGCACACCGCGGGCCTGCGCGTGGTCTCGCCGAGCAACCCGCAGGACGCCTACACGATGATCCAGGAGGCCATCGCCTCCCCCGACCCGGTGCTGTACTTCGAGCCGAAGAGCCGCTACTGGGGCAAGGGCGCGGTCGACCTGGACGCGCCCGTCGGCACGGACACCCTCAACGCGGCCCACGTGGTCCGTCAGGGCACCGACGTCACGCTCGTCGCGTACGGGCCGTCGGTCGCGACGGCCGTCAAGACCGCCGAGGCGCTCGCGGAGGAGGGCCGTTCGGTAGAGGTGCTCGACCTGCGCGCCATCTCGCCGATCGACACGGCCGCCGTGGTGGCGAGCGTGCGCAAGACCGGGCGCTGCGTGGTGATCCACGAGGCCCCGGTGTTCTTCGGCGCGGGGGCCGAGATCGCGGCGCGGGTCACCGAGGAGTGCTTCTACGCTCTCGAGGCGCCCGTGCTCCGCGTGGGCGGCTTCCACACCCCCTACCCGGTGGCGAAGCACGAGCACGAGTACCTGCCGAGCGTGGACCGCGTGCTCGACGCCGTCGACCGTGCCTTCGCGCACTGACCCAGGAGTGAGCCGAGAGTGAGCTTGAAGAACCAGAGGTTCCCGCTCCCCGACGTCGGAGAGGGCCTGACCGAGGCCGAGATCGTCGAGTGGCAGGTCGCCGTCGGCGACACGGTCGAGGTGAACCAGACGATCGTGGAGATCGAGACGGCGAAGTCGCTCGTCGATCTGCCGTCGCCCTGGACGGGCACGGTGTCCGCCCTGCTCGTCGAGGCAGGCACCACGGTGGACGTCGGTACGCCGATCATCGAGATCACCGTGTCCGACGGCGCGGCCGGCCCGGCGGGGTCGAACGGCTCCACCGCGCAGGGCGGTCCGGACACCGGGTCCGGCGGTGCCCCCGCTGACGGGGGTGCCCAGGACGAGAGCTCGGGCTCCGTGCTCGTCGGCTACGGCACGGCGGAGGCGAAGGCGAGCGGACGGCGCCGTCGGCACCAGACGGCCGTGGCCGCTGCGCCGGCTCCGTCGGCACCGGCTGCGTCCGCGCCGGTGGCCGAGCCTGCTCCGGCGGCCGGCTCCGGCGGCGCGGCGGTCGCCACCAAGGCACCGGCTCAGGCTCCGGCGCGTGTGCCGGCGGCCGCACCGGCGTCGGACACCGGCACCACCACGGCCGCGCGGGCTCGGGTACTGGCGAAGCCGCCGGTGCGCAAGCTCGCCAAGGACCTGGGGGTGGACCTGGCGGGTGTGCACGCGTCGGGCCCCGGCGGCATCGTGACGCGCGAGGACGTGGTCGCCCACGCCGAGCGCTCGTCGGTGCGCACGCTGACCCACTACCCCGACGACGAGCCGTGGCTCGCCTCGGGTGTGGTCTCGCCGGACGGGCGCCAGACGCGCGTCCCCGTGCGGTCGGTGCGCAAGCGCACCGCCGAGGCCATGGTCGCCAGCGCGTTCACGGCGCCGCACGTGACCGTGCTGCACTCCGTGGACGTCACCAAGACCATGCGGCTCGTCGCGAACCTCAAGGAGGACCGCGACTTCACCGACGTCAAGGTGACGCCCCTGCTGGTGGCCGCCAAGGCGGTGCTGCTCGCCGTGAAGCGGCACCCGCAGATCAACGCTTCCTGGGACGACGCCGCCCAGGAGATCGTCTACAAGCACTACGTGAACCTCGGCATCGCCGCGGCGACGCCGCGGGGGCTCGTGGTGCCGAACATCAAGGACGCGCACACGCTCGATCTGCTCGGCATAGCGAAGGCGCTGGCCGGGCTGACGGCGACCGCACGGGCGGGCCGTACGTCGGTCACGGACATGTCCGACGGCACCATCACGATCACCAACCTGGGTGTGTTCGGCATCGACACCGGCACGCCGATCCTCAACCCGGGGGAGGCCGGGATACTGGCCTTCGGCGCGATCCGCAAGCAGCCCTGGGTGCACAAGGGCAAGGTGAAGCCGCGGTGGGTCACACAGCTGAGCTTCAGCTTCGACCACCGGCTGGCCGACGGCGAGCTCGGCGCGCGGTTCCTCTCCGACGTCGCGCGCGTGCTGGAGGAGCCGGCGCACGGCCTCGTCTGGGGCTGAGCGCAGGGTTCCGCAAACGAGTCAGGCCCTCAGGTCACAGGTGACCTGAGGGCCTGACACGTGGAGCGACCGGGGCAGTGCGCTCGTCCGGATCCGTCTGGGAGATCCTCGGTGCGGAGAGCGCCCTGCCCCGGCGTCTCACGGCGACTGGACTCGGTCGCCGTGCCTCGGGCGATGTTCAGTGGTCGCGTGGCTCACGCGACGCGCATGCCCCCGATCGAGCGCGGCCGGCCACGACGGCGCTTGCGGCTCCGCACGGTGCCGTCCACGACGATCTCCCCGCCCCAGACGCCCCAGGGCTCGCGGCGGGCGAGGGCGCCCGCGAGGCACTGTGCCTTGAGCGGGCAGACGGCGCACGCGCGCTTCGCCTCCTCGAGGTCCGCGGGATGTTCCGCGAACCAGAGCTCGGGCTGGTCCGAGCACGGCACGGAGTCGTCGGTCTCGGTGATGATGTTCGCGAGGTCCACACTGGTCACAACGCAGAAGAGGGCCGAAGGGTTGGGTTTGGTTCATAATCGGCCCGAATTTTTGCTGAACTTAGTCGAAATGCCCGGTTCTGCGTCGCTCGTGGAGTGGTCAACCGGACACCAGGGGGCGGTCAGCGGTGCCACGGAGCGCGCCTAGGCTGGACTGGTGACCCCGACCGACGCCCGGAACAGCACCAGCAGAAGTGCGCGCACGAGCACCGCGAGCGGCCCGACGAGCCCGTCGTGGCTCGTCCTCGCCCTGCCGGCCGCCGCCCTCGTGGCGCTGGCGGCCCTCTTCGCGGCCGGCACGTTCTCCGGCGCCTTCACCGCGTTCGCCAACTTCGCCGACCCGGGCGCGCTCGTGCGCTGGGGCATGCCCGTCGCGACGGTCGTCACGGAGCTTGCCCTCGCGCTGACCATCGGCTCCCTCGCGCTGGCGGCCTGCGTGCTACCGCCCGGGCCGCTCGTCGACCGGGCGCTCGGGGTCGCCGGCGTCTCCGCGGGGCTCTGGACCCTCGCCGGGCTGGTGCAGCTCGTCCTGCGGTTCTCGTGGTCCACCTATCTGCCGCTGGACGCGCCGGGCTTCGGCCCGGCGCTCATGGAGTACATCTCCACCATCCCGGTGGGGCGCACCTACCTGGGCATGGTCATCCTCGCGGCGGTGACCGCCGCCGTCGCACTGCTCGTACGCGGCCCGGCGGGTGCCCTGTGCACCGTCGCGCTGCCGCTGGCCGCCCTCGCCATGCAGTCCTCCACCGGGCACGCAGCCGGCGCCGCCAGCCACGACGTCGCGGTCTCCGCCCTGTTCCTGCACCTCGGCGGCGCAGCCCTCTGGATCGGCGGGCTGGTTGCCATCGCGGTCGTCGGCCTGCGCCACACCGCCACGGCCGACGTGATCCGGCGCTACTCGGAGATCGCGTTCTGGTGCTTCGCGGCCGTCGCGGTCTCGGGGCTCGTCAGCGCCTGGGTCCGGATCGGGTCGCTCGACGGGCTGAGCACGGACTACGGCGTCCTGCTCGTGGTCAAGGTCGTGCTGCTCATCGTGCTGGGTGGTCTGGGTTGGTTGCACCGCAGCACCGTCGTCGCCCGGTTCACCGCCGGGACCGTCACCCGGAACGCCGCGATCGGCCTGTTCTGGCGGCTCGCCGCCGTGGAGGTCGGGGTGATGGGCGCGGTGTCCGGCGTGGCGGTGGCGCTCGGTTCCACGGCGCCGCCCGTGCCCGACGAGCCGATCGCCGATCCCACCCCGGCCGAGCTCGTCACCGGGCATCCCCTGCCCCCCGAGCCCACGGTGCTCCGGTGGCTCACCGAGTTCCAGTGGGACGTCGTCCTCGCGTTCGCCTGCGCGGCCGCCGTGCTCGTCTATGTCCGGTGGGCGCTGCGGCTGCGGCAGCGCGGGGACGGGTGGCCCGTGGGCCGCACCATCTCCTGGTGCCTGGGCATGGTGGTCCTCTTCTGGGCCACCAACGGTGGCGCGGCCGCGTACGGGCACGTCCTGTTCAGCGCCCACATGGTCCAGCACATGGTCCTGGCGATGGTGGTGCCCCTGTTCCTCGTCCTGGCCGCGCCCGTCACCCTGCTCATGCGGGCGGTCCCGGCACGCAAGGACGGCTCGCGCGGCCCGCGCGAGTGGATCCTGGTCCTCGTGCACTCCGCCGTGGGCCGGTTCATGGCCAACCCGCTGGTCGCCGCCGTCCTGTTCGCCGGCGGGATGATCGTCTTCTACTTCACGCCCCTGTTCTCGTTCGCCATGTCCACCTACGTGGGGCACGTGTGGATGGTCGTCCACTTCACGCTCGTCGGGTACCTCTTCGCGAACGCGCTGATCGGCATCGACCCCGGACCGGCCCGCCCCGGCTACCCGCTGCGGCTCGTGCTGCTGTTCGCGACCATGGCGTTCCACGCGTTCTTCGGCGTGACGCTCATGTCGGGTACTGCGCTCCTCCTGCCCGAGTGGTTCGGGCTCATGGGCCGCCCCTGGGGCCCCAGCGCCATCGAGGACCAGCAGAAGGGCGGCGGCGTCGCCTGGGGGATCGGCGAGCTGCCCATGCTGCTGCTGGCCGTCGGCGTGGCCCTCTCCTGGGCCCGGTCCGACGCGCGCGAGGCCAAGCGCACCGACCGCAAGGCGGAGCGGGACGGCGACGCCGAGCTCGAGGCGTACAACGCGATGCTGGCGGAGAAGGCCGACAGGGCAACCCGCACCGACACCTGACCGCGGCTCCTCGGACGGGCGTGATAGACGTGTCCGGTGAGCGAATCTACGCAGACCCCGTTCCACGACCTCGACCACTACGTCGCGATACCGCGCCTCACCGGCCTGACGGCCAGCCAGGACGGCTCCCGCCTCGTCGTAGGAGTCCAGACGCTCGACGACGAGCGCACCGGGTACCGCACGGCGCTGTGGGAGGTGGACCCGGCCGGTGCGGCACCCGCCCGGCGCCTCACCCGCTCGACGAAGGGCGAGTCGTCCGCCGTCTTCACGCGCTCGGGTGACCTCCTGTTCACCTCCGCCCGGCCCGACCCCGACGGAACCGCTTCGGGGACCGAGCCGACGGCCGCCCTCTGGCTGCTGCCGGCGCCCGGCGGCGAGGCCCGGGTGATCGCGGCCCCTCCCGGCGGCGTCTCCGGCGCGCTCACCGCCCGTGACACCGACACCGTGAGCGTCGCCGCCGACCTGCTGCCCTCCGCGAAGGGCCTCACGCAGGACGCCGAGCTGCGCAAGGCACGTCAGGACCAGAAGGTGTCAGCGATCCTGCACACCGGCTACCCGGTCCGGCTCTGGGACCACGACCTGGGGCCCGAACAGACCCGACGCTTCGCGGGCGACCTCGCGGCGCTCACCGACGAGCCGGCCGCACCGCTGCCCGGTACGCCGGACGCGGAGCGCGAGACCACGGCCCCGGGCAAGCACCTCGAGCTGCGTGACCTGACGGGCGCGGGCCGGCACCTCGAGGAGCACTCGGCGGACCTGTCCGCCGACGGCAGCACGCTCGTGGCGTCCTGGGCGCTGCCGGACCCGGGCGCCGCCGTACGCACCGCTCTCGTGGTCGTGGACACGGCCACCGGCGACCGCCGGGTGCTCGTGGACGACCCGGACGCCGATGCCTCCGGACCTCGCATCTCGCCCGACGGCGCGTGGGTCGCCTACGTGACCGAGTCCATCTCGACCCCGGACGAGGCCCCGGTGATCCGCCTCGCCCTGGTGCCGACCGACGGATCGGCGGAACCGGTGGTCCTCGCCGACGACTGGGACCGCTGGCCCGGCCGGCCCACGTGGCTCCCGGACGGGAGCGGTCTGCTGGTCCAGGCCGACGACGACGGCCGTGGCCCGGTCTTCCTGCTCACGTTCACCGGGGCGCTGCCCGGCCACGACGTGGTCGTCGAGAGGCTGACGGCCGACGATGCCACGTTCTCCGACGTCTCCGTCACACCCGACGGCGCCACCGTGTTCGCCCTGCGCAGCTCCTACGCGGCCCCGGCGGAGCCCGTACGGATCGACCTGGCGGGCTTCCTCGCCTCGGGCGCCCCGGGGGAGCGGACGCCGCTCGCGGCGACCCTGCTGCGCTCCCCGGTGGCTGCCCCCGAGCTGCCGGGCCGGCTCACCGAGGTCGAGACCACCACGGAGGACGGCACGCGGGTGCGTGCCTGGCTGGCTCTGCCCGCCGACGCGGGGCCCGATGCCAAGGCCCCGCTCCTGCTCTGGATCCACGGTGGCCCGCTCAGCAGCTGGAGCGCCTGGAGCTGGCGCTGGAACCCGTGGCTGATGGCGGCACAGGGCTATGCCGTGCTGCTGCCGGACCCGGCGCTGTCGACCGGCTACGGGCAGGAGTTCGTCCAGCGTGGCTGGGGTGCCTGGGGCGGCGCCCCGTTCACCGACCTCATGGCGATCACCGACGCCGCCGAGGCGCTGCCCGAGATCGACGAGGCCCGGACGGCCGCCATGGGCGGATCGTTCGGCGGATACATGGCCAACTGGGTGGCCGGGCACACCGACCGCTTCCGGGCGGTGGTCACCCACGCGAGTCTGTGGGCGCTGGACCAGTTCGGCCCCACCACGGACGCCGGCTTCTACTGGGCACGCGAGATGACGCCGGAGATGGCGCTCGCGAACAGCCCGCACCTCGCCGTGGGAGAGATCCGCACCCCGATGCTCGTGATCCACGGCGACAAGGACTACCGGGTCCCGATCGGGGAGGGCCTGCGGCTGTGGTACGAGCTGCTGACCGCGTCCGGTCTCCCGGCGTCCGACGACGGCGAGACCGTGCACCGGTTCCTGTACTTCCCCGACGAGAACCACTGGGTCCTCACACCGCAGAACGCCAAGGTCTGGTACCAGGTGGTGTCGGCGTTCCTCGCGGAGCAGGTGCTCGGCGAGACGGTGGAGCTGCCGACGACGCTCGGCTGAGCCGGGAGCCGGCCCGCGGGTGCTGGGGCGGAGCGTGCTGGGGCGGAGCGCCGTTCAGGCGCTCTGCCTCGGTACCACGCTCTGTCTGACCGCCGCGCTCAGCCGGCCCGGACCGCGCCGAGCACGCGCACCCGCACGGCCACGTCGTCGATCTCCTCGGGCACCTTGTCCACGAGGCTGGGGTCCGTCACGTTGACCTGCAGCACCCAGCTCCCGCCGGGTCCGGTGACCTGCTCCACCGAGACCTCCTCGGCGAGCACCTCGACCGGCGAACCACCGGACGTGTCGGGCACCGAGTGCTTGCGCGCCGGGTACTCGCGCGGGGCCTGCCCGAGGGACGTCGTGTACTCAGGGGCGACGCCAACTCCGATCACACCGTCGAGCCCGGTCACTTTTTCCCGCAATGCGGCTTTTGCCGACCGAGCCTCTTCGAGTGTTGCCATCCCGATCACCTCCTGGTCATCCATTGTGTCCCCCGTGTCTACCCCTTGCACGGAGTTCGGCGGCGGCCGAACACCCTTCACCGCGGCCCCGAGCGACGGTGCAGGTCAGAGGGGATGTGGCACATGACGCGCCGGAGAGACACGCCCACGTGCCCGACCGTCGAGGACGACACGCCCGGCGCCGGAAACGCTGGTGCGCCTACCGAACGTCACCCGAAGGGGTGCGTGGTCTCACGGGCCAGCTCGATCCCGAGGATCTCGAGCACCTGGTCGATCGGGTTGGCGTACGTGAGCCCCTTGCCGCTGCGCCCTCCGGACTCCGATCCCGCGAACAGGAGGCCGAGCGCCACGCCGTCCTCCCGGTAGACGAGCGCGCCCGAGTCGCCGCCTCGGGAGAACGGCCCGTCGTCGAGACTCTCGATCTCGATCTGGTCGTCGAAGCTCAGCGCGCCGAGGTCCTCGTACCCCACGATGACGTCGTCGAGCTCGATGGCGGTGACCCGCCCCCGTGTGACGGACGTCGTGCGGCCCACCTTGCCGACGATCTCGCCGCCGAGGGCGCGCGCGGTCTTGACCACCCGTCCCACGGGGTACTCGAAGTCCACGGGAACGCGGTCGAGGCGCGCGATCGCGGCGTCGGTGTAGGCGGGCTCCACCTGCTCCAGGTTCACCACCTGCGTCAGCTCGCCGATCCGGTCGCCCGGCGCGAGGCCGCCGTCGGCGGGTCCGGGCTGCAGGACGACGTCGCCCGGCCGGGCCTCCGGGGAGCCGGCCAGGACGTGGTAGTTCGAGAGCGCGTACAGCGCACCGTCCTTGGCGCGGCCGTCGTCACCGGGACTCGCCCGCGTCACGAAGGCGCCGAGCGTGCCCGCCGTGACGCCCACGTGGCCGATGGAGATGCCGGGCCGCAGCGGTCGGCGCCGGTCCGTCTCGCCGTCGGCCTGTGCCGTCGGCGCGGGCGGACGCGGTCCCAGCTCGGAGACGGGGCGGATGCGCCCGGTGCGCCGGACGTCGGCGTCGGGCCCGATCTCCGCTGAGACCTTGCGCACTATCGAACGGGCCCTCGGCACCCCGAGCCGGTAGCGGACGGCGATGCCGAAGCCTCCCTCGGCCTGCGGCACGAGACCGAGGGCGAGGGTGGGGGCGCGTACGAGGTCGGCCGCCTCCGAGACCGTCTGCCCGCCCAGTGACCGCGGTGTTGCCATGACTCCGTGCTTCTCGGCTAGCTCTCGGGCGAAGGCTGCGAGCTGTTCCTTCATCTTCCTGGCCTGGTCGCGGTCCATGCCCTGATCCTCTCCTCACCCACCAACACCACACGGCACACAGCGAGCGACACGCCGATCTGTCGGGAAAGTCATCCGAAAGGTGGATATCGCCCTGCCAGGTTTGCGCGGTACGTTCCTCTGCTACACCCAACCATGGCCGGGTGAAAGCCAGGAAGACCCGGGATGTCACAAAACATCATCGGACAGCCTCCTGAATCGTTGGCGGCGTTCGATCGGACGTCGACAGACACGGAACGGCGAGAATGATCGGGACGATGGATGAGACACGGACCGTGCGGGTAACCCGCGCCGACGTGCGGGAGGCCCTCATGTGGGCACTCGAGCGGGACCGCGCCGCTCTGCTCCAGCACCGGGCGGCCGTGCACTCCACCAAGAGCGACCTCGCGCGACGGCGGGCCGACAAGGCCCTCGTCGAGCAGTGGCGTGCCCGCAAGCCGGACGCCGACCAGGACACCGCCCCCGCGGAGTGACAATGGGCCGGTGAGCACCAGCGTCCAGAACTTCCCCCGGGTCCGCGCGTCCGAGCTCGTCGGACGAGGCTGGCTGAACACCGGCGGCCGCACCGTCACGCTCGCCGGCCTGCGCGGCAAGGTGGTCGTCCTCGACTTCTGGACCTTCTGCTGCATCAACTGCCTGCACGTCCTCGACGAGCTGCGCGAGGTGGAGGAGCGCCACCGCGACGAGCTCGTCATCGTCGGCGTGCACTCGCCCAAGTTCGAGCACGAGGCGGACCCCGAGGCGCTCGCCGCCGCCGTCGAGCGGTACGAGGTGCGGCACCCCGTGCTGGACGACCCGGAACTGACCACCTGGGGTGCGTACACCGCACGGGCCTGGCCCACCCTCGTGGTGATCGACCCCGAGGGCTACATCGTGGCGCAGATGGCGGGGGAGGGGCACGGCTCCGCGATCGCCGCGCTCGTGACCGACCTGATCGCCGAGCACGGGGCCAAGGGCACCCTGCACCGCGGGTCGGGGCCGTACGTGCCGCCCGCGCCGGCGTCCGGCACGCTGCGGTTCCCCGCGAAGGCCCTCGCCCTGCCGAACGGCAACCTCCTGGTCGCGGACGCCGGGCACCACTCGCTCGCCGAGCTCGCGCCCGACGGCGAGACGCTCGTGCGGCGCATCGGCTCGGGGGAGCGCGGGCTTGTCGACGGCCGGCCGGAGGAAGCGCGGTTCTCGGAGCCGAACGGCCTGTGCCTGGTGCCGGAGGACCGCACGGCGAGCCTCGGCTACGACGTGCTGGTCGCCGACACGGTCAACCACACGCTGCGCGGCGTCCGGCTGTCGGACGGTTCCGTCTTCACGGTCGCCGGTACGGGGCGGCAGTTCATGGTGGGCGGCCAGGAGAACGTACTGCGCTCCGGCTGGATCGACGAGGACTCCGCGGTACCCGGCGCGCGGCTCGTCCCGGAGGTGAGCGGTGCGGCCGGGCCGTTCCACGCCGGGGACGACCATCCCGCGCGCACCGTGAACCTTTCGTCGCCCTGGGACGTCGAGTGGTCGTCCGAGCTCGGAGCCTTCGTCGTGGCCATGGCCGGCAACCACACGCTCTGGGCGTTCGACCCCGTCGCCCGTGAGGGGCACGGGAGCGTGCGCCTGCTCGCCGGGACCATGAACGAAGGGCTCGAGGACGGGCCGGGCACCACCGCCTGGTTCGCACAGCCGTCCGGTCTCGCCCGGGCCGCGGACGGGACGGTCTGGCTCGCGGACTCGGAGACGTCGGCACTGCGCCGGGTGCTCCCCGCGGGTGACGGCGTGGAGCTCCGGACCGCCGTGGGCCAGGGGCTGTTCGACTTCGGCCACCGGGACGGTGCCGCAGAGCAGGCGCTGCTGCAGCACCCGCTCGGCGTGGCCACGCTGCCCGACGCGTCCGTCGTCGTCGCCGACACGTACAACGGGGCGCTGCGCCGGTACGACCCCGCCACCGCCGAGGTGACAACCCTCGCCAAGGACCTGGCCGAGCCGTCGGACGTCCTCGTCGAGGTGGCGGGCTCCGCCGTGCACCTGCTCGTCGTGGAGTCTGCGGCGCACCGGCTCACGCGGATCGCGCTCCCGGCGAGCCTCGCGGGCGAGGTGCTCGACGGCGGGGCGCACCGCGTCGCCCGGCCCGCGACCGACGTCGGTGGCGGGCCGCTCCGGCTCGACGTGCCTTTCGTCCCCGCGCCGGGCCAGAAGCTCGACGACCGCTGGGGTCCGTCCACGTCGCTCCAGGTCAGCGCGACACCGCCGGAGCTGCTGCTGTCCGGGGCGGGGGACGGCACCGACCTGTTCCGGGACCTCGTGATCAACCCCGAGGTGACCGAGGGTGTGCTGCACGTGACCGCCAAGGCGGCGTCGTGCGACGAGGTGCCCCTGCTGCCGGACGGCGAGCCCGACCCCGACGTGTTCCCCGCATGCCACCTGGCGCAGCAGGACTGGGGAGTCCCCGTCCGCGTGGTGCCGGACGGCGACGCCGCGCTCACCCTCCCGCTCCGGGGCTGACCTGTCAGCCCCTCCCGCACACGTGCGCGGGCTTCTGACAGCTCGGGGGCCTCAGGCCGTCAGGAGCCCGGGCAGCTCCGTCAGCGAGTCGATGACCGCGGTCCGCGCCGCCTCCGGGCGCTGCGCGTGCAGGTAGCCCCACGGGCCGCGCCGCAGCAGGATCGGCCGCATGCCTGCGTCGGCGGCGGGCAGCACGTCGTTGTCGAGCCGGTCGCCGACGTACGCGATCTCCTCGGGCGCGACTCCGGACAGCTCGGCCACGCGTGCGAAGAACTCCGGCTCCGGCTTCTGCACGCCCCACTCGTCCGAGGTGCGGATCGCGCTCACCGGCAGGTTCATCGCCTCCAGCGCGGCGCGGGCCTCCGGCGGCTGGTTCCCCGCGACGACGACGTCGAAGCCGGTCGCGCGGAGCGCCGTCAGAGCGGGCCGGACGTCGGGGTAGAGGTCGTCGGCGTCGAACCCGTTGCGCAGGCCGTCGGGGTCGTCCCGCACCCAGCGCGCGATCTCCGCCTCGACGTCGAGCCCCGGGTGCACCATCTCGAACGCGTCTCCGTGCGGCAGGTCGAGCGCGGCGCAGCCGCCGAGCACACCGAGGAACGTGAGCGGCGGGACCCCGAGCCGCTCGGCCCAGCGGAGCCAGATCCGGGACTCGTCGATGAGCGTCTCGCCGACGTCGAACACCACGGTGCGCACCATGGCCCGACCCTAAGACGTGTCAGACGCACAGGTCACCCGGGTGACCTGTAGGTCTGACACGCGCCCGAGCGTCTGACAGGTCGTTCAGGCCAGCCGGAACAGCGGGTCGCCCGCCTGGACCAGGACGCCTGGGCGGGCCAGCTCCTCGAGGCCGAGCGGGGCGAGGTCCAGGGCCACGACCGGTACGAGGGGCGACCGGCCGCCGTCGGACACCTCGGTGGGGGACCAGGCGATGAGCGCCTGGCCGGCCACGACGGTGTCGCCCTCGGCGGCGAGCAGGGTGAAGCCCTCGCCCTTCAGCTGGACCGTGTCGATGCCGAGGTGCACCAGGACGCCACGCCCGCCGACCGGGGCCTCCGGATTCTGGCCCTCGCCCGCCTCCGGCACGCCCTGAGCAGGTGGCACCAACAGCACGAAGGCGTGCGGGTGCAGCTTGACGACCAGTCCGGCGCACGGTGCGACGACGCGTCCGCCCAGCTCAGGGTCGGGATCGATCGCGAGACCTGGTCCGACGATGCTCTCCGAGAAGACCGGGTCGGGCACGTCGCGCATCGCGACCACCCGTCCGGCGACGGGGGATCCGACGATCAGAGCCTCGGCCATGGGGTCATCTTGTCAGACGGCGGACCCCGACGAGGGCAACTCTTGACGAGAGTCGCCCTTTCCTCCCTCGCGGATCGAGCCTCGCCCGGCGGGGCGCTCGCGTGTAACGTTCCGAGCGCACTCGACGACGAGCCCGAGGGAGCGTACGGATGACGAGCGAGAGGCTCACGGGGGTCCCGGCGAGCCCGGGTCGCGCGGTGGGAGTGGTGGTCCGGATGCCGGCCCGGGTGCCCGAGCCGAGGACGAGCCGCTTGTCCGGCTCGGCCGACGAAGCGGTGCGCGCCGTCGAGGAGGCCGCCGCCAGTGTGGAGGCCGACCTGGCGGAGCGCGCGGGGCGGGCGTCGGGCACGGCGGCGGACGTGCTCGCGGTCACCGCCGCGATGGCCGCTGACCCGACCCTCGCGGCCGGCGCCGCCCGCCGGGTCCGGGAGGATCGCCTCACCCCTGAACGTGCGGTGTGGGACGCGGCCGGCTCCGTGGCGACGCAGCTCGAGACGCTCGGCCCGCCCATGTCGGAGCGGGCCAGGGACGTGCGGGACGTGCGGGACCGCATCGTCGCCGCCCTCACCGGAGCGGCCCCTCCAGGGGTGCCCGACCCGGGGCACCCCTTCGTGCTCGTCGCGAGCGACCTCGCCCCCGCTGACACCGCGATGCTCGATCCGGCGGTCGTGACGGCGGTCGTCACGGCGCGCGGCGGCCCCACCTCGCACATGGCCATCCTGGCTCGCGCCCTCGGCATCCCGGCCGTGGTGGCCCTCCCCGGGGCGGGCGACCTGGTCGACGGTGAGGAGCTGGTCGTCGACGGCACGCTCGGCACGGTCCTTCGTGCCCCGACCGCCGACGACGTCGAGGAGGCCCGCCGCCGGGCCGCCGCCGTCACGTTCGACGGCCGGGGCGCCACCCGTGACGGGTCAGCGGTGGAGCTCGTGGCGAACGTCGCGGACCCGGCGGCAGCGGAGGCGGCCGCAGCCGCGGGCGCCCAGGGCGTCGGCCTGTTCCGCACGGAGTTCTGCTTTCTCGGACGGGGCGAGGAACCCAGCATCGAGGAGCAGGTGACCGCCTACCGGGCGGTCCTGTCCCACTTCCCGGACCGGCGCGTGGTGGTCCGGACGCTCGATGCCGGCGCCGACAAGCCGCTGCGGTTCCTCATGCCGGAGCACGAGGACAACCCCGCGCTCGGCGTCCGCGGGTTGCGCACCGCCGTCGCGCACCCGGACGTGCTGGACCGGCAGCTGGACGCGATCGCGCGGGCCGCCGCCGCCGAGACCGCCGAGGTCTGGGTGATGGCGCCGATGGTGGCCACGGTGGACGAGGCCCGCGAGTTCGCGGCTGCCTGCGCCGCGCACGGTCTGGAGCAGTCCGGCGTGATGATCGAGACGCCGGCGGCGGCTCTGCAGGCGCGGCACGTGCTGGCGGAGGTCTCCTTCGCCAGCCTCGGCACCAACGACCTCACGCAGTACACGATGGCGGCCGACCGGGACCTGGCCGGCGTCGCCGCGCTGTCGACGCCGTGGCAGCCGGCCGTCCTGGAACTCGTCCGGGTGGCGTGCGAGGGCGGCGCGGTGCATGGTGCTCCCGTGGGCGTGTGTGGCGAGGCAGCGGCGGACCCGCTGCTCGCCCCCGTCCTGGTGGGGTTGGGCGTAACGTCACTGTCTATGACACCCCGCGCGCTGGCCGACGTCGCGGGCACTCTGGCAGGTGTCTCCCGCGACGAGTGCGCGGAGCTGGCACGGACCGTGCTCGAGTGCCCGACGGCGCAGGCGGCGCGCGACGTCGTACGGGGACGTCTGCTCGCATGAACCCCATCTGAACTCCCCGGTCACATCACAGTCACGTAGGCGCTCTAAGGTGGCCCGCATGCCCGAACCGATCCGGACCGAACCGCAGGAGCCGGCCGCACCCGACGTGCAGGTCACGCTCTCGACGGCGTCGGTCTTCCCGCGCCGTGTGCCGCTGGCCTTCGAGGCCGCCGCGCAGCTCGGCTACGACGGCGTCGAGGTCATGGTCTGGTCCGAGGAGGTCACCCAGAACCCGCGCTCCCTCGCCAAGCTCTCCGCCGACACGGGCATGCCGGTCCGCTCGGTGCACGCGCCGACGCTCCTGGTGAGCCAGCGTGTCTGGGGCCGCTCCCCGGTGGCCAAGCTCGAACGGACCGCGGACATGGCCCTCGAGCTCGGGGCGGGCACGGTGGTCGTGCATCCTCCGTTCCGCTGGCAGTACAAGTACGCGCGGCAGTTCCAGGACCAGGTGCGCGCACTGAGCGAGACGGTGGGCGTCACCATCGCCGTCGAGAACATGTACCCGTGGCGGGGCGGGAAGCGTGAGTTCCAGGCGTACCTGCCCGGCTGGGACCCCGCCGAGCACGACTACGACGCCGTCACCCTCGACCTCTCGCACGCGAGCGTGGCGCAGCAGGACGCACTGACGCTGCTGCACACGTTCGGTGACCGCCTGCGGCACGTGCACCTGGCGGACGGCAACCACGGCGCGCGGGACGAGCACCTCGTGCCGGGCCGGGGCAGCATGCAGGCCGAGAAGGTGCTCCAGGAGCTGGTCGCCCGCCGCTGGAGCGGCGACGTGTGCGTGGAGATCTCGACCCGCGCGGCGCGCACGGCAGGGGAACGGCACGACGATCTGGCTGCCTCGCTCCAGTTCGCCCGGGCCTATCTGTCGCCGACGCCGCAGGAGTTCCACACGCCGCCCGGGGTGCACCACCGGCCGCACGACGCCTGGTGACGAGTTCTGTGACTCTGCTCTCGAATGGGTTCGATCTCGAGCCATGACATGGCTAGACTGGGTGCTCGTCGAGAACGTATGGCGCGGCGATCCGCCGCAGGGACCAAGGAGGTGGCGCGCATGACCCGCAGCGACCCTCCGAGTAGTCCGAACCGCAGCTGAGCTACGGTTCCCCGCCCGCCTCTCTCGGCGGGCACTCGCGCACCGGTGCGCTCCGCCCTGTCCGGGCGTGAGGTCCACCGGTCGTTCGGCCGTCTCCGCTGCGGTGTCCGTTCGCAGTCCGTTTCCTGCGCTCGACCCCAGGAGTTCCCCATGGCCACGTTCCTGACCTCCCGCCCCACCCGTCCGCTGCTGGGCGCCCTGCGCCCGCGCCGCGCCGTCGACGTCGTGCCGGACGTCGGCCCGCGCCCGGCCGCGCCGGCGCCCCGATCGTCGATGGTCGCCGCCGCGATCTACAACGACGGGATCCGCACCGCCGCCCACGACAACCTCGCGGAGACGTTCAGCGCGCTCCGCTCGCGGCCCGGCGGCATGGCCTGGATCGGTCTGGAGCGGCCCGACGAGTCCGAGCTGATGTCGCTCGCCCGCGAGTTCGACCTGCACCCGCTCGCGATCGAGGACGCGATCCTGGCGCACCAGCGCCCCAAGATCGAGCGGTACGGCGACACGCTGTTCGTGGTGCTCCGCGCCGCGCGCTACCTCGACGACGCCGAGGAGGTCGAGTTCGGCGAGCTGCACGTGTTCGTGGGCCCCGACTTCGTGGTGACCGTGCGGCACGGTGCCTCGCCCGACCTGGCGGCGGTGCGCAGCCGCATGGAGTCGGACCGCGAGATGCTCGCACGCGGCCCGGAGGCCGTCCTGTACGCGATCCTCGACAGCGTGGTGGACGGCTACGCTCCGGTCGTCGCCGGGCTGGACCACGACATCGACGAGATCGAGTCCGACGTCTGGGGCGGAGCCCCCGACGTGTCCCGGCGCATCTACGAGCTGTCGCGCGAGGTCATCGACTTCCAGCGGGCGGTGCGTCCGGAGCAGGGCCTGTGCGCCTCGCTCGCCAAGGGCGCCGACAAGTACGGCGTGGACCCGGAGCTCCAGGCGTACCTGCGCGACGTCGCGGACCACCTCACCGAGGTCGCCGACCGTATCGAGGTCTTCCGGGCGGCCCTGCGCGACATCCTCACCGTCGCCGCCACGCTCGTCGCGCAGCGGCAGAACGAGGAGATGAAGCACCTGTCGGAGGTCAGCATCCGCCAGGGCGAGGAGGTCAAGAAGATCTCGGGCTGGGCCGCCATCCTGTTCGCCCCGACCCTCGTCGGGACGGTCTACGGCATGAACTTCGACGACATGCCGGAGCTCGGCTGGGCGTACGGCTACCCCGCCGCGCTCGTCGCGATGCTCGCAGTCAGCGTGGGACTGTTCGGCGTCTTCCGCTGGAAGCGCTGGATCTAGAGGGTCAGGCCGGGACCGGTTGTTGCGCCCGGGCTCCGACCGCGCGCAGCACGAACGCCTCGGCGGCGCGGATCGTGCGCTCGCGGGCGGCGGGTTCGTCGGGGATCAGGCGGCCGGACAGGCAGGCGTTGACGAGATGCACCGTCGGCTCGATGTCCTGCGGCGGGAAGGTCCCGGCATCGATCCCGGCGGTGAGGATGCGGCGGAGGATCGCCTCGACGATGTCGGCGTGCTCGCGCAGTCGCTGCTGCGTGGCGCGGGACAGGACCGTCCGCAGGTCGGGCCCGGGGGCGAGGTGGAACACGCGGGTGAGCTGGGCCTGCTGGCGGATGTAGGTGCGCAGCTGTTCCACGGGGTCGTCCACGCCGTCGAGCGCGCGCTCCAGCGTGTGGGCGTACTGCTCGGTCTCGTGCGTGATGAAGCCGAGGAGCAGCGCTTCCTTGTCGTGGAAGTGGTTGTAGACAGCGGTCCGGCCGACGTGCGCCGCTGCGGCGATGTCAGCCAGCGTGATGGTGTCGAACCCGCGCTCCGCCATGAGGGTGGACAGAGCGGTGAACAGCTTGTGCCTGGTCATCTGCCGGTGCTCGTGCAGACTCTTGCCGATGATCTTGGGCATGCTGACATCATAGGCACGCGTCGTCAGGTAACTGGAACTCCGGATCGGCCATCGGGCGCCGCGGCGGCGTACCGGGGAGCGACGGTGGCCGCCGGTGCGTGAAGAGGCGAATTTCTTGGCCCTCTTGAACTGAGACTCAGTCGGCATATGCATATTCATTGGTATGCGGATCTGCTTTTCCGATAGTGCTGTCGCTTGCCACCTAAACGCTGTGCAGGCGCTGTCACGAGCACGTTTCCTCGCCGTAACACGCCCGCATCATCGTGGAAAGTGGCCGGCAGTAAAGTGCCCCGCATGACATTTCTGGCGGGTGTGATTCCGGCGGAACACGCCTCGGGTCACATTCTGGTCCTGCCCAGTACGCACGGCCCCGTCGCCGTCAGCGAGCTCGCTGCCGCCTGGTTCCCGGAGGTCGAATGGCTCCGAGAACCGTCCCGCACGGCGGGGTCGCGCCGGGTCGCCGGCGCCCGGTTCCGGGGCATGGCGCAGCAGGACACGCTCGTCCCCGGTGTCATGCGCCTGGGGGAGGAGCACGTGGCGACCGGCCCGTTCGAGGTCGGCGAGGCGCACCTCGCCGAGCTCAAGGTCCTCGCGACGAAGGCCGAGGCGTACTCGGTGACCCGGTCGGACGGTCTGCGGGACGTCCGAGGCGCCGCCCCGTCGTCGTACGACGACAGGGACGGCATCGCTCGCACCTTCCCGCACGCGCTGCCGCAGGGCGAGGAGCTGCGCATCGTGCAGTGGATGGTCGCGGCCGCCCGCAAGTCGGGTGGTGGCGTGCTGGCCGACGGCAGGCAGGCGCTGCTCCCCGACGCCGCGGGTTCGGTGAACCTGGCGCTCTACGCCGCGCACCCGTTGCTGCCGGGCGACGTGCTGCCCATGCTGCGGTCGCTCATCGCCACCGCAGACGTGTCGGCGGAGCAGACCACGCCCGACGGGTCGCCGCGCTACACCCTTGCCGGCAGCACGGCCTACGACGGGGCGATAGTCGTCGACGTGGAGCGTGTCGCGCGGGTCCCGCGCGCGCTGGGTGCGCTCGACTGGCGAAGCTATGGACCGTTCGCCTACCGCATCGGCTGGGCGCCGGCCGACCCCTACGAGCTCGAGCTGGAGCGCGCGTCCGGGCTGCATGTCATCGCCCGCTCCCGTATGCGGGTCTCCGTCGCGCGCCTGGCGGTCGCGCTCCAGAGCCGCATCGGGGGAGTCGTGGTGGACGAGGGCGGCTTCATCGCCGCCCCGGAGGAGCTGGACGGCCGGCACGACCCGACAGCGGGCGGCCCTCAAGGGTCTCGGGCCTGGGTATGACCGGTCCTTAGTTATCCACAGATTTTATCCACAGCCCTGTGTGCAGTGTGGGAAATCCGGGCCTGTCGCTGTGGACAAATCTGTGGGCGACGAGAGGGTGAAAATTACAACGGTGGAGCGGTTGCCGCTGGTGCGCCACGCGGATAGAAACGTGGGCAATGGTTCGACGATTCGGGTGCAGATGCGGTGCGCTGCAGCAGTACCGACCGGCCCGAGCATCGGACACATGGTTGACCGGAGAACGACAGGACGTCCCGTACCGCGGTGCGGGCTGTGGATGACGTCACAGGTGCCTGTACGGGGCCGGAAGACCGCCCGCGTCCGAAGCGTCCGTGAAGAACAGACCTGGCGATCCGGGTCTGACGGGTGGTTCGGGGCCGTGACGTCAACACGGCGCTCTGGTCTCCGCTGACGGCGGCCACGGGTCCGCGGTTCACGCCAGGGCCCCCGGCCTGCCCCGGGGGCCCTGGCCTTGCGTCCAGACCTAGGCTCAGTGCATGAGCAACCTCGAGACCCGGCCGGCCGAGCAGGTCTGTGCGGCGGGCGAGCAGAAGGACGGCGTCGAGCTCCTCACCCCGCGTGAGGTGCCGCTCGGGGGCCCGCGGGCGATGAACGTACGGCGTACCATCCCGCAGCGCGCCCGGTCCCTCGTGGGCGCCTGGTGCTTCAGCGACCACTACGGCCCCGACGACGTCTCGTCGAGCGACGGCATGCAGGTCCCGCCGCACCCGCACACCGGGCTCCAGACGGTGAGCTGGCTCTTCGAGGGCGAGATCCTGCACCGCGACTCCGTCGGCTCGCTCCAGACGGTCCGGCCGGGCGAGCTCAACCTGATGACGGCGGGCGTGGGCATCTCGCACTCGGAGGAGTCTCCCGCGGGTGTGCGTCCTCCGCTGCTGCACGGCGTGCAGCTGTGGACGGCGCTGCCCGGCTCCGCGCTCGGCATCGACCCGCACTTCGAGCATCACGGTGACCTCCCCGTCGGGCGGCACGACGGCGCCGTCGTGCGGGTGTTCATCGGGCGGCTCGCGGTGGGCGGCCAGGTGCTCGACTCGCCGGCGACGACGTACACGCCGCTCGTCGGCGCCCAGATCGACCTGGAGCCGGGCGCGACGGTCCGGCTCGGCGTCGACCCCGCGCACGAGCACGCGCTGCTCGTCGACGCCGGCGACGTGACCTTCGAGGAGAGCGCGGTACCGCCGGCCAACCTCGGCTACGTGGCCCCTGGGCGCGCCTCGCTCACGGTGCGCGCCGCTGCCGGCGCGCCGGCGAGGGTGATCCTGATCGGCGGCCTGCCGTTCGCCGAGGACGTCATCATGTGGTGGAACTTCATGGGCCGCACGCACGAGGACATCGTGCGGGCGCGCGACGACTGGATGGCGCTGGTCGCCGAGGCCGACCCCGCGGCGCCGGGGGGCGCCACGGTCTATGCCGACGGCGCCGCCGACCGTCGGTTCGGCCAGGTGCACGGCTATCCGAGCGGGCCGCTGCGCGCACCGGCGCTGCCGGATCTTCGCCTCAGGCCGAGGGCGCGGCCCGGCCAGGGCTGACCGGCCGCAGCAGCGGCGGGTGCAGGACGGTCGCCGTGAGGTCGACGCCGGGGGCGAGCCGGTAGAGCTCCGCGGGGCGGCCGGGGCCACCCCCGCCCAGGCGACCGGTCGGCTCGAGAAATCCCGGTGTGCCGGTCGCCTTGCGGTGAAAGTTGCGGGCGTCCAGCTGTGTGCCCCAGACCGCCTCGTACACGCCCCGGAGCTCCGCCACCGTGAACTCGGGCGGGCAGAACGCCGCCGCGAGGGGTGAGTACTCGATCTTGGCGCGGGCACGTTCGACGCCGTCGGCCAGGATGTGGTCGTGGTCGAAGGCGAGCGGCCCCGTGCCGCCGTCGACCGGGACCCACCGGGCCTCCGCGGCGTCACCGCCTGCGGCTGGCAGCCCGAAGGCGGGGGCGAGCAGCAGGTAGGTCACGGACAGCACCGGTCCGCGCGGGTCACGGCCGAGCGGCCCGTAGGTCCGCAGCTGTTCCAGGTGCCACGGCCCGGCTCCCGCGGTGGCCGCCGGAACCGTGAGCCCTGTCTCCTCCTCGAGTTCCCGGCCCGCTGCCCGCTCCAGGGTCTCGCCGGGCAGCACGAACCCGCCCGGCAGCGCGGCCCGGCCCCGGAACGGCTCGAGGAGCCGGTCGACCACCAGGGCGTGCAGCGCGCCCTCACGCACCGTGAGGGCCACGACGTCGACGGTGACGGGGAAGGAGCCGGCCGTGTCAGGTATGGCGGGAAGAGCGGGTTCGATGTCGGCCATGTAGTCGACCGTACATTCTCGTCAGCTTGACGAAAAGTTGAGAGGTTGGATATCGTCAATGTGACGACAAACCGGAGGAGACGTCGACGATGGCAACGATCAAGCGCTACCCGTGGGTCCGCCAGTTCCTGGGCACCGCGAGCGAGTACGTGGTGCACCTCAGCAACGGGCGCGTCCGGCACGAGGGTGTGGGCCAGGCGTTCTGGTTCCGTCCCGACGTGTCGGTGCTCAGCGAGGTGCCCGCCACGGACCAGGAGCTCCCGGTCCTGTTCCATGCCATCACGCGGGACCAGCAGGACGTGAGCGTGCAGTCGAGCGTCACCTACCGGTTCGGCGACCCGGTCCTGGCGTCCCAGCGCCTCGACTTCGGCATCTTCCCCGTCAAGGAGGCGGGCCAGGAGGCGAGCGGACGCCAGCAGGTCGGCGCCATCGTCGGCCAGCTCGCGCAGAGCCTCACCGTCGACCTGATCGCCACGCTCGACCTGGCCGAGGCCCTCGAGTCCGGCATCGGCCGCGTGCGGACGGCGCTCGGCGCGCTCGGTGACGACGCGCGGCTCGCCGCGACGGGCATCGAGGTGCTCGGAGTGCGGGTTCTGGCGGTCCGGCCGGAGGGCGACGTCGAGAAGGCTCTGCGCACGCCCGTCCGCGAGCGGCTCCAGTCCGAGGCCGACCGCGCGACCTACGAGCGGCGCGCGGTCGCCGTCGAGCGGGAGCGCAAGATCGCGGAGAACGAGCTCGCCAGCCAGATCGAGCTCGCCTCCCGCCGGGAGCGGCTCGTCGCCCAGGAGGGCGCGAACCAGCGCCGCGAGGCCGAGGAGACCGCCGCGGCGGCGCTCGTGTCGGCGAAGTCCGACGCCGAACGGCGCGAGATCGCGGCCGCGGCCGAGGCGGCGGCCGTGCGGCAGCTCGGTGAGGCCGCCGCCGCGAAGGAGGCGGCGCTCATGGAGGTCTACGCGAATGTGGGACGCGACGTGCTCACGGCGCTAGCCCTGCGTGACGCCGCCCCGCGGCTGCCGAACATCGGGTCCCTGACCGTCACGCCCGACCTGGTGAGCGGTGTGCTGAGCGCGCTGACCCACCGGACGGACGGGACTGCGTCCGACGCCGCGCCCGCCGCGGAGCGCTGACGTGGCGCTCCGCACCCGCGCGGTGCTGGTCCACCGCCGGACCGAGCTCGACGAGCTGCTGGACCGGCACGCGACCCGCGGCCAGGCGGAGTTCTTCCTCCGTACCCGGGGCCGCACCCTGGAGGACGTCGAGGCCAGGCACGACGCCGCGGCCTCGGCCCGTAGGGCGGTCGCGGCGAGCGTCCCGTCCGACTGGGCGCTCGCGGAGGTGGAACGTGCCGACCTGGACCGGTTCCTCTTCGCGCCCGAGGACGTCGTGGTGGTGGTCGGTCAGGACGGGCTCGTCGCCAACGTCGCCAAGTACCTGGACCGGCAGCTCGTGGTCGGCGTGAACCCGGAACCCGGAGCCAACCTCGGCGTCCTGGTCCGGCACGACGCCGGCGCCGCCGCGCGGATCATCGGCAACCTGGCCACGGTGACGCGCGCGGCGGGCGCCGCCGCGTTCGCCTCGGTGCGGTGCGACGAGCTCACCATGGTGCACGCCCGGCTCGACGACGGCCAGGAGCTCCAGGCCGTCAACGAGCTGTTCGTCGGCCACGCGAGCCATCAGTCCGCGCGCTACGTGCTGACGGTCGGCGCGGAGTCGGAACGGCAGTCGTCGTCCGGCCTGATCGTCAGCACGGGGACCGGCGCCACCGGCTGGTGTGCCTCGATCGCTCACGACCGCGGCGGCCGGCGTCTGCCCGGACGGACCGACCCGGTCCTGGCGTGGTTCGTCCGCGAGGCGTGGCCGTCGCCGGTGACGGGCGTCTCGATGACCGAGGGAGTGCTCGGGGACGACGCCGAGCTCGTGGTGACCGTCCAGTCCGACCGGCTCGTGGTCTTCGGGGACGGTATGGAGTCGGACCGGCTCGAGGTGTCCTGGGGGCAGGAGATCCGGGTCGGCAGGGCGGAGCGACGGCTCCGGCTCGTGTGAGGCGCGCGTCCGCGCGGCTCGTGGTGCCGGCTCAGACTCGGCTGGCGTGCTCTCGCGGCGGTCTTGCCGTCATGCCCCGACGTCGTAGCGGAGCATGAACTCGCCGGCGTCGAGCACGACGTGGCTGACCTCCACGGCGGTGCCGTCCTCGGTGAACGCGGTCCGCGTGACCGCGAGCACCGGAGTGCCCGGCTCGATCCGCAGCTCCTCGATCTCCTCGATCGTCGGCATCCGGCCCACCACGTCCTCACGGAACCGGACCGGCGCGTGCCCGGCCTCGGTGAGCCGCGCGTGCGTGCCGCCCGGACCCACCTCCTGGTCCGCGATCGGCGTCCCGGCGGCGATCGCGGCGGGCAGGTACGACGTCGCGAACAGCACCGGCTTGCGCTCACGCAGGTGCAGGCGCTCGCGCACCGTCACCTTGTCGCCCTCGGCGAGGCCGAGCGCGGTGCGAACCTTCTCGGGCGGCTCGGTCTCGGCGGTGACGGCGAGCGTGCGCACGGTGAGCCCCGCGCCGGTCTCGTCGGTCTCGGCGGTCACGGTGGAGCCGTCGGCCGGTGCACCGGTCGTGTCCCGCACGATCGGCTCGAAGGCGCGCACGAACACACCGGAGCCGTGCCGTGTGACGGTCAGGCCCTCGTCCTTGAGCATCGACAAGCCGTGGCGCGCGGTCATGCGCGCCACGCCGTAGTTCGACATGAGCGCTGCTTCGCTCGGAAGGCGATCGCCCGGTTTGTAGGTCCCGGAGCGGATCGCGGCACGAAGATCCTTGGCGATGCTTGCGGCAGTCACACGTCCCTCTCTAGACACGGAACCCACCTAACCCGCAGCCAGTGCGTATACGCAACTTTTCGGCGTAGCGGTTGCGGCCGCCGGTCACCCCCCAACAGGCTGTCTATGCGCCTAGAGGTAGGCGCGGAGAGGTGGGAGAGATGGCGACGATTGCGGCCAGTCTGGCCGATTCGGCGGCTGGCGCGGCGCGGCTGCTGGCGGAGGTGGGGGACGCGCGGATCAAGTGGGTCGAGGTGTTTCGCGACCATCTGGTCGTGCATCCGGCGCGGCTGAGCGAGGGGGCGGACATCGCGGCCCAGCTCGGGATCACGGTCGCGACCGACTACCCGGCGACGAAGCCCGGGTTCACGGTCTGGACCGGTTGTTGGAACAACATGGACATGTTCGTGTACGGCGAGCTGCGGGGAACGGCGCGGACGATACGCGCGTGGCCGATGTGACGGCCGGACCGTGCGATGCGGTACCCGGCGGCGACGACTGCCCGATGCCGGGCGCGCACCTCGCGGAGCTCGTCGAGGTCACCGCGCTGATCGCGCACATCTTCGACATCCACACGCTGGACGTGCGGGCGGGTGTGGACCATCTCGATCTCGAGGACGACGTGGTGGGTGTGGTGACCGTCGACGTCGTCGCCGCGCGGGTGCGGGACGCCGTGCGGCTCGCCGGGATGCTCCACCTGGCGGAGTACCGGGGGCATCACGGCGGCGAGGGGCCGATGGTGTGGCGGCGCTGGACCGGCTGGGTGCCGGTCGCCGAACGCGGGCTGGCGGTCTCGCTGCGTCTGTCGGCGCCGGTCCGGGGCTGAGTACTCCGGGAACGACTCCGCCCCAGGTCAGGAAACGTCCTCTGACCTGGGGCGGAGCCCGTGGAGCGGGTGACGGGAATCGAACCCGCGCTATCAGCTTGGGAAGCTGAAGTTCTACCATTGAACTACACCCGCATCGTCCGGTTCTGACCGGGTATCTGCCGTTCGAGAACCCCGCTAGGGTTCCACAACAGCGCCCGTGAACCTGGCGTGCGACCCGATCATACCCAACCTCGCCCGGATGCCCGAACCGGACTCCGGAGCGAGTGTCGCCGAGCAGCCGGAGCAGCAGTGACCGAGCACCCCAGCGAGAAGCCGACCGAGCCGATCTACCAGGAGACGAAGCGGCTGCCACCACGCCCGTCCAGCCCGCCCAAGCCCCCGCCGCCACCGCCGGGAGCCACGCGCGCGATGAAGAATCCGAAGACGCCGGCGGGCAGCGCGTCGGCGGGCGCCGGACCGGCGAACTACCAGCAGCAGTACGACTACGACCGTCCCACGCCGCCGGCCGAGCACGTCCCGGGCCGCAAGTCCCGCATCACCGCGGGCCTGCTCGGCATCCTGCTGGGCGTGGTGGGCGCGCACCGGTTCTACCTCGGCTACAAGGGCCTCGGCTGGATCATGCTGCTCATCACCGCCGTGTCCCTGGGGCAGGCCTGGTTCGTCCCCGCGATCTGGGGAGGCATCGAAGGCATCCTGTACCTCGTGATGCGCAAGGGCTACTGGTCGGTGGACGCGAAGCACAAGCCGCTGCAGTGGTGACGGTCACCCGGTGACGTCGCGGTACCACCGCGCCACGGGGCGGCACCGTCCCGTGGCGCCCAGTACCGTATCCGGGTGCTCCTCTCCGACCGTGACATCCGTGCCGAGCTCGAGGCCGAACGCGTGGTCCTCGACCCGTACGAACCGTCGATGCTGCAGCCGTCGAGCATCGACGTGCGTCTCGACAGGTACTTCCGGCTCTTCGACAACCACAAGTACCCGTTCATCGACCCGGCGGCCGACCAACCCGAGCTGACCCGCCTCGTGGAGGCGGACAACGGCGACGCCTTCGTGCTGCACCCCGGTGAGTTCGTGCTGGGCAGCACGTTCGAGTCCGTCACCCTGCCCGACGACGTGGCCGCCCGCCTCGAGGGCAAGTCGTCCCTCGGCCGGCTGGGCCTGCTCACGCACTCGACCGCCGGCTTCATCGACCCGGGGTTCAGCGGGCACGTGACGCTCGAGCTGAGCAACGTCGCGACCCTGCCGATCAAGCTGTGGCCGGGCATGAAGATCGGGCAGCTCTGCTTCTTCCGGCTGTCGTCGGCGTCGGAGCACCCGTACGGGTCGGACCTGTACGGATCCCGCTACCAGGGTCAGCGCGGCCCCACGGCGTCCCGCTCGGCCAAGAACTTCCACCGCAGCGCGGTATGAACCCGCAGGTCCGGACATCGCTTCGGAGGCCCCGCGCCGAGAGGTAGGCTCCGGGTGCCCGGCGCGGACCGGGCACCCCGACGCCCGAAGGGATCCCGATGGCCGCTCCCCAGCTCCCGCTCTTGCCGCGCACGGTTGCGCAGGCGCACCAGGCCCGGCACGTGCTGACCGTGCCCGGTGACGTGGAGCTGGACGAGATCGAGGTCCTCGCGCTCTCCCGGTTCTCCGCCACTCGCTGGGACGTGGTGCCGGCGGGGATCCTCCCGGGCAACGTCGCGGGAGCCCCGCAGGGCCGCCGTGCCCAGGGCAAGGAGGTGGGCGTGCTGCGGGTCTCCCGGCACGCCGTGATCAACGGGCCGTACCAGCCCGCCGGCGTGGGGTTCGACCTCGGTGTGCCGCCGGGTGCCGCGATGGCCTTCGACGTCGTCTGCCACCGGGAGCGCGGCGAGCCGCCGTTCCCCGCGGGCGACCGTGACGGCATCGGGCGTGCGTTCGCCGCCGGCATGCCCGAGCGCGAGGAGCGCCGACTCGTCGAGTGGCTCGTCTCGGTGGCGCGGCGCCTGGGCGGCTCGCTCCGCCTGGACGTCGGCGGTGTGTGGGACGCACCGGGCGGCGAGGCGGCGAAGCCCGGCGCCGGTGTGGTGCTGACCCCGGACGCCGGAGCGGCCATCGACATGACCGTGTACTCGGACGTCTGGCTCGACCCGCAGGCCGCGCACACGATCCTGCAGAAGGTCCACCCGCGGGCACGTCTCCACATGGACGGCCAGGAGTGGGGCGGCCCGCCCAGCGGTATCGCGGACAAGCCGCTCTACCCAGGCGACCCTCTGGACCCCGAGCTGCGCAAGAAGCTGCACGCCGCCGCCGACGACTACGACATCAAGGCGCTCACCGGACCGCGCGTCCTGGACGGGTACGGGCTGGTGGTGGAGCTCGGCGTCGACGGGATCGTGTCGGTCGAGATCAGTGGCGAGGAGAAGCTCCCGCGTCTGCTGCGCGGTCTGCCGTGGGCCGAGCACGGGGCGGTGCGCTACTGGGTGCACTGGGAGCCGCACGACCTCGTGGAGTCGCAGCGGGAGTTCCCGTCCATGGAGCTACGGGTCGCCCGGAAGCGCGCGGCGGAGCTGGTGGCCCGGCTCGCCGGCGCCGTCCACGCCGCCGCTGGGGGCGAGATCGCCGACGAGGACGGCTTTCTGGTAGATCCCTCCGACCTCTGAGGGCGATCCGGAGCGGCGACGCGGGCGGGCGCGCCACTGACCGCTGGGTCAGCGGCTGGGTCAGAGGTACTGACCAGGGGTCCGGCGCTCGCCGCCCGGCTCCTCCTCCTGGCCCGGCATGGCGGGGCCGCCGGGGCCGCCCGGGACGAACGCTCCGGTGCCGGGCGGCAGGGCACGGCGCATCTGTGAGAGCTGCGCCTGTGCGGCCATCTGCTGCGCCACGAGCGCGGTCTGGATCCCGTGGAAGAGGCCTTCCAGCCAGCCCACCAGCTGCGCCTGAGCCACCCGGAGCTCGGCGTCGGACGGCGCGGAGTCGTCCGAGAACGGCAGCGTGATCCGGTGCAGCTCGTCGACGAGGTCGGGGGAGAGCCCGTCCTCGAGCTCGTGGATCGAGCGCTCGTGGATCTCGGCCAGGCGGGTGCGCGCGGCCTCGTCCAGGGGGGCGTCCCTGACCTCGTCCAGCAGGCGCTTGACCATGCCACCGATGCGCATGACCTTCGCCGGCTCCTCGACCTGCCCCACCACGGCCTCGGCCTCGTTCATCTCGTCCTCGTCGTCGGTGCTCTCCGGCGTGCGGTCCGCGGGCACCGCGGTGCCGTCGGGTGTCACCACCTGAGGGTGGGCGGTAGGCGTTCCTTCGGTTCGCTCGCCGTGGTCGGAGCTGTCGTCGCGTCGCTCGTCGGGCTGGGGGTTGGCTCGCTCGTCGGTCATGAGTCCAGTCTTGCCCGGATCGCCGGTCGTTCGCATGGCAGTTATCGGGCGAGAACGAAATTGTCGGCCATGCCTATATATAGGCACGGGATGATCAGGGGACCAGGAGGACTTTGCCGAAGGCCTCGCCGGACTCGAGCAGCTCGTGCGCCGACTGCGCCTCGGCGAACGGGACGCGGGCGTGCACCACGGGCCGTACCAGCCCCTCGGCGACCATCGGCCAGACGTGCTGCTCGGTATCGGCGACGATGCGCGCCTTCTCGTCCGCGGGCCGCGACCTGAGCAGCGTGCCCGTGACGGTCCCCCGCCGGGAGAGAAGGTCGCTGAGGTCGAGCTCGCCGCGCCGGCCCTTCTGCATGCCGATGACGACCAGGCGGCCGCCCCGGGCGAGCGCGCGCACGTTGTCGCCCAGTGCGCCACCGCCGAGCAGGTCGAGCACGACATCGGCGCCGCGGCCGTCCGTCGCCCGCAGCACCTCCTCGACAAAGTCCTGCTCGCGGTGGTCGATGACCAGGTCGGCGCCGAGCTCGGCGCACCGCGCCGAGCGCTCCGGCCCGCCGGCCGTGGTAGCCACGCGTGCGCCGAGCGCCCGGGCGACCTGGATCGCGAAGGTGCCGATGCCGCCGGATCCGCCGTGGACCAGCACCCACTCCCCGGAGCGCAGCCGCCCGACGTCCACCAGGTTGTTCCAGACCGTGCACGCCGCCTCGGGAAGCGCTGCCGCGTCGACCAGGTCGACGCTGTCGGGGACGGGGAGCACCTGGGCCTCGGGGACCACGACCTCCTCGGCGTAACCACCGCCCTCGAGCAGTGCGGTGACCCGGTCTCCGGCGCGCCATCGCGACACGCCGGGCCCGACACGCCTCACAGTTCCTGATATCTCGAGACCCGGCCAGTCGGGGGCACCTGCCGGAGGGGGGTAGTATCCGGCGCGTTGGAGCAGGTCAGCACGGTTCACGCCGGCAGCGGCGACGGTGATCACCACGTCCCTTTGGCCAGCATTCGGTGGATTCAGGGAGGAAACGGAGAGTTTCCCTGATGGGCCCGGTCCGGATATCGTGACGGCTCGCACATCGATGAAGCCTACTTCCGTGTGGCCTCACGAGGGTCGTCAGCGGAAACCGGGTGCCGGTAACTTGTACGCAGCACCGAGGGGTGTTCGGCGGGCACCACGCACGCCACCCCCTTCCGGATCAGTGATGGAGAGAGGTACGCATGTTCCGCAGGTTGGGAGTGCGCGGGAAAGTTCTTGCGACACTGGTCACGCCTGCCATCGTCCTGGTCATCGCGGCGGCGTACATCATCGGTCTGTCGGTGGTCGACGCGATGCGCGCGCAGCAGACGAGCGATCTCGTCGCCGCGCTCGAGTACCAGGACGCGGCAGGAACGACGTTCGCGCAGGAGCGGGCGTACAACATCGTGGCGATGATCGACGACACCGAGAGAGGCCGCCTGGCCCGCACCGCCCTGCTGCAGGGCGAGCCGGAGATGGAGGACGACGGCGTCACCCAGGCGAAGAACGAGGACGGCAGCCCTAAGTGGGCGAAGCCGGCCGCTCAGGCGCAGACGATCAAGGCCCTCGACGAGCGTGACGACGCCCTGCTGGACATCGACATCTCGATGCTCGACCAGCGGGTCAAGACCGCCGTCACCCAGACCATCGAGGACCGCGCAGCGATCACCGACGTGCAGAAGAAGGTCGCGGCCGGCCGGCTCACCGAGCAGGCGGCGACGGATGCGTACGGCGGGTACATCGACGGAGCGCTCGAGGTGATGGACGCCATCGCCGACACGTCGGAGGACCGCGAGCTGGGTACCCGCCTCGAGGCGTACCACGCGATGGACCAGCTCATGCTGACCAACACGTACGAGCGTCCGGTCGTCGGCCTGACGCTCGGCATCTTCGCGAACCACCCGCAGCACGGCGAGGCCGCAAGGACCATGTCCCTGCGGGCGGCCGACCTGGTGAACCTCGGCGACCGCCAGTGGGACGAGGCGCAGGACCTCTACGACCGCATCCCCGGGGACTACCAGGTTCCCGGCATGGACGGCGTCTACGGCGCCGTCCGCGGCAACGTGGCGCGGGGTCAGCTCGAGGCCATCCAGCCGGCGCAGATGGCCGCGTTCGAGGACGAGTCCGCCAAGTGGGTCGAAGAGGGTCGCATCGTCCGTGACGCCGTCCGTGAGGACGCCGCCGGCTTCGCACAGGAGCAGGCCGACGTCGCCGCGAACCGCGCCTACCTCACCGGCGGCATCGCGATCGCGGCCCTCGGCTTCTCGATCATCACCGCGCTCGTCATCGCGCGTCGCCTGGTCTCCCCGCTGCGTCGCCTCACCCAGGCCGCCGGCGTGGTCCGTGACCGCCTCCCCACCCTGGTGGAGCAGGTGTCCGTCCCCGGGCAGGGCCCGAGCATCGACCTCGACCCGATCACCGTCGAGTCCTCGGACGAGATCGGCCAGCTGGCCGCGGCGTTCAACGACGTCAACCGGACGACCATCGACGTGGCCCGCGAACAGGCGGCCCTCCGCGGCTCCATCGCCGAGATGTTCGTCAACGTGGCCCGCCGTGACCAGGTGCTGCTCAACCGGCAGCTGGCGTTCCTCGACGACCTCGAGCGTTCCGAGGAAGACCCGTCGACGCTGTCGAACCTCTTCCGGCTCGACCACCTCGCGACCCGGATGCGCCGCAACGCCGAGTCGCTCCTCGTCCTCGCGGGCATCGACTCCGGTCGTCGTGTACGCCAGCCCATGCCGGTCTCCGACGTCATCCGTACGGCGTCCTCCGAGATCGAGCTGTACGACCGCGTGCGCCTGAACCTCGTCGTCGACCCGATGATGCTGGGCCACAACGCGCTGAACGCTGCGCACCTGCTGGCGGAGCTCCTCGAGAACGCGACGATGTTCTCCGAGCCGCACACGCCGGTCGAGGTCACCACGGCGCGCGACGAGCAGTTCGTCACCGTCGTGGTCCGTGACCACGGCCTCGGCATGAACCCCGACGAGGTGGCCGAGGCGAACCGCAAGGTGCTCAGCCACGCCGCGTCGGACGCCGTCGGCGCCCAGCGCCTCGGCCTCTACGTGGTCGGCCGCCTGTCCGACCGCCTCGGCGCCCTGGTGGAGTTCGGCGTCGGCGAGGGTGGCACCGGCACCGAGGTGACGGTCCGCTTCCCCGCCGTGCTGTTCATGCCCGACAACGCGATGCCGCTGCCGATGCCGACGGACCCGCTGGAGGCCAACACACAGGCGGCCGCCTCGCAGTTCAACGGCGGCCTGGCCACCGGTCCTGGCACCGGTGCGATGCGCGGCGCGGGTGCCCCGACGAGCGGCTTCGGCGCGCCCGCCGTCACCGCGGCCTCGCCGGCCACGACGTCGGTTCCGCAGCAGGGCGGCCTGCCGGTCCCGACCGGGACGTCGCAGATCGCCGCGGCGGCGTTCGCCGCGCAGCCGGCGCCGACCGCGCAGCAGGTCGACATCAACGCCCTGACGGACGGCACGACCGCGCTCGGTCTGGCCCGGCGCCGCAGCTCGACGGCCGCACAGCCGGCGGCGGAGACGACGCCGACCGGTTCCATCGTGCTGCCGGAGATCCAGACGCCATCGCTCCCGCAGGAGTACCAGGGTGACGACAACGCCTGGGCACCGCCGTCGAACGTGTCGGAGGGCAACTCCCTGCCGAGCCGCCAGCGGGCGCCGAAGCAGGAGGAGCCCGTCGCACCGGTCTTCGAGGACACCACGCCTGCCGCGGTGGACGTGGACCAGCGCAGCGCCCTCTTCTCGAGCTTCCGCTCGCTGAACACGATCGACCCGGTCGACCCGGGCAGCACCCAGTCGCTGCAGCTCGACCCGATCACGCAGGACCCGGCCGCCCTGCCGGGGATGTCCGACACCGACGTGATGCGGTTCCCCGCGGGGAACGGTCCTCAGGCGCCGGCACCCGCCCGGAACTTCGGTGGGTCGCAGGAGGGCACCGGTGGCCCGCGCAGAGGCGAGGACGACCAGTCTCAGGGTCTCGGAGCGGATGCTCCGCAGGGTCCCGACTCCTCCTTCGAGGCGCTGCCCGCGTTCGAGGAGCTCATGGCGGACCTCCCGAGCCGCCGCTCGACCGGTTCGGGCACCCAGCAGGGCGCCAAGCCGGCCCAGCAGAAGCGTGGCCTGTTCGGCCGTCGGCCAGGTCAGCCCGCCACCGGTGAGCTGCGCGCCTACCAGCCGCAGGAGCGTCCGGCGTCGCGCCCGATCCAGACGGTGAGCGGCCCGGCCGGCGGTGCACCGGCCTTCGGTGCTCCGAGCACGGAGACGCAGAGTTTCCAGACACCCGCGGCGCTGCCGCAGGACTTCCAGGTCCCCAGCGGTCTGCAGGACTTCCAGCCGCAGCAGGACTTCCGGCCGCTGAGCGGACCGCCGCAGGGGGCTCCCGCCCCGCAGCCGGCAAGGCCGATGACGGGCGCCTTCCCTGCCCAGGCTCCCGCACAGTCCCCGCCCGCACCGGCTCCGGACCAGCCTCTGGCGGACCCGACGTACCAGCGGGGCTACCAGGAGGGCTACCAGCGGGCGGTCCAGGAGTCGCTGACGTCGGCCGTGCCCGCCGCTCCCGCGGCGCCCGCCCCGGCGCCGACCAGCAACCCGTTCGTCGACGCGGCGCCGCGTGCAGCGGCGCCGGCGCCTGCGCCGGCCCCCGAGCAGGCACCTACCTCGTTCGCCTCGGGCCCGGCCACCCAGGCCGTGCCGATGACGACCGCGCAGCAGACCCTCGAGACCCCGGCCCGCGAGTTCAGCGAGCCGTACCCGACGGGCGCTGTGTACGACCCCACGTACGGTTCGCCCGCGCCGCTCGCCAAGCGCGCGGCCGGCACGGACGGTGACGGCAAGGACCCGCTGGACCCGGAGTACGTGCGGGACTCGGTGGAGGCTCGGTCGGAGTGGACTGCCTCGGCGGTCCTCTACGAGGAGATGACGAGCCTCCTGCGCCGAGGGGCTTATCAGGAAGATGATGTGAAAGAGAACGACTCGTACCGTCCGGCGGCCGTCAACACCGAGGTCGTGGGCGGCGGTCTGACCCGTCGTACTCGCGGTGCCTCCGGCACCGGGGCGGACCCCACTGTCGAGCGCCTCTCAGCTCGCATTGACCGTGATCCCGAGCAGCTTCGCTCACGTCTCTCGGCGTTCCAGTCGGCCACCGCCCGTGGCCGGTCGGAGTCGGTTGACGAGGGTGGATCGGAGCACGAGAACGGCAAGAAGGTCGACGGGGACTCGACGTGGGCACCCTCGACCGTGAATCATGTCCCTGACTCAGCGCCGCAGTCGCGGTGACAAGCGCGTCTGTGGATTCTGACTAGGAGGAACAGAGAGTGACCCTCAGCACCGAAGCAACGAATTTCGGGTGGCTGCTCGACAACTTCGTGCGTACCGTTCCCGGCAGCCGGCACACGCTCGTCGTGTCGGCGGACGGACTGCTCATGGCGATGTCCGACCAGCTGGACCGCACCAGCGGCGATCAGCTGGCGGCGATCGTCTCGGGTATGTCAAGCCTTACGCGTGGAGCTTCTCGGCAGCTCAACGGCGGTAATGTCCGTCAGGCAATCATCGAGATGGACAATGGCTTCCTTTTTCTGATGAACGTCTCGAACGGGTCCGTGCTCGGCGTGGTGGCGGAGGCTACGTGCGACATCGGTCTTATCGGCTACGAGATGGCTCTCCTGGTGTCCCGCACCGAGGCCACGCTCACGCCGCAGCTGATCTCGGAGATGCGTGGCAGCCTCCCGGTCGATGGGCAGACCCGAGCCGCCAGCGTGGGATGAGGACTCGACCATGACGTACGCACCTTTCGGTTCCCAGGGACAGGGGGACGTCCGTGAGACGTCCACCGTGCGCCCCTACGCGGTCACCGGAGGCCGGGTGCGGTCGGAGTTGTCCGACCTGCCGCTCGAGGCTCTCGTGGAGGTTCTGCCAGGCGCGGTCAGCAGCTTCGGGTTGCCGCCCGAGAAGCGCGCGATCCTCCAGCACGCCGCGCACACGTACGTGTCGATCGCCGAGCTCTCAGCCCTCCTGCGGCTGCCCCTCGGTGTCGTCCGGATCCTTGTGGCGGACATGCAGGAGGAAGGGCACGTCACCGTGCACACCTCGACACCGGTTAACGTCCACACAGGCCACGGCAGCTCGAACTCGGGCCTGTCGCTGAGCGTCTTGGAGAGTGTTCTGAATGGCATTTCCGCCCTCTGACGGCGGGGCCCGCAGCGGTCCCAACTGGGCCCCGGTGTCGGGTAACGCCGGCACTGCGACCGCTAGCTCGAACACCCCGGCGCGCCAGAGCGTGCTGGGGGGCGGCGGTGGCGCTCCGGCGCCCACCGCTCAGGCATCCCGTCCGGCGCAGGCGCAGCCCGCGCCGCCGGTGATGCAGCAGGCCCCGGCCGGCAACGCCGGCGCGCAAGCGGCTCCGGGCGCGCAGCCCGCAGCCGAGCGCACTGCGCCGACGGTCGTCAAGATCGTCGTCGCCGGTGGCTTCGCCGTGGGTAAGACGACCTTCATCGGCTCGATCTCCGACGTCGAGCCGCTGAACACCGAGGCCGCGATGACGGAGCACTCGGTGGGCGTCGACGACGCCGGTGGCGTCACGGACCGCAAGACCACCACCACGGTGGCCATGGACTTCGGCCGTGTCGAGCTCCCGGGCAACCTGTGGCTCTACCTGTTCGGTACGCCGGGCCAGGACCGCTTCCTCTTCATGTGGGACGACCTGGTGCGCGGTGCGATCGGCGCCGTCGTCCTGGTCGACACCGACCGCCTGGAGCAGTGCTTCCCGGCGATCGACTACTTCGAGTCGCGAAACATCCCGTTCGTCGTGGGCGTGAACTGCTTCGACGGCGTGGCCAAGCACCGGCTCGAGGACGTACGCGAGGCGCTGCAGATCCCCTCGCACGTGCCGATGCTGTACACGGACGCACGCTCCCGCGCGGCGACCAAGCAGACGCTCATCGCGCTGGTTCAGCTCGCGATGCGTCAGCTCCGGTCCGGCGCACAGGCGCAGGGCTGAGTCACACGCCAGCACACCGCGGACGGCGGGCCACCCTGAGGGCGGCCCGCCGTCGCTGTCCGGGCAGACGCTAGACTGTGTGGCCGCGTCGCCTCGCCTGTTGCACGGCGGGTTCGACGCTGCGAGGAGGGCTGACAGAGCGGCCTAATGTGACGGTCTTGAAAACCGTTGTGCGGCAACGCACCGGGGGTTCGAATCCCTCGCCCTCCGCTCGTGTGATGACGCGGGACATCGTTGGTAGATGTCTCGCGTCATCGTATTTGTGCCGGGAACGTTCGGACGGAGAGCATGGCCATCTGCCGGGCTCTGCGGGCGTCGTGACGGGTCCGCTCAGGGCGTGGCCGGGTCGGCGGTCAACGGAAAGCGAGTACCGGTCAGCTGCTCGGAGACTTCCCACAGCCGGCCGGCGACCTCGGCGTCGTCGGCCACCGCGGAGCGGCTTGTGGTGGCCGGGCCGCGCACGCCGCCGAGCCGGCTCGGCCCCGCGAGGCTGCCGCCCGGGACCTCGCCCACGGCGGCCAGCAGAGTGGGCAGCGAGCCGCCCTCCGGGCCGTGCGCGACCAGCGGGGTGCTGATCGCCATGAGCCGGTCGAAGAACCGGTTGCCGCTCGCGATCCGAAAGCCGGTGGACGCCCAGCCCGGGTGCGCGGCGGTGGCGAGCACCGCGGAGCCGGCCGCGGTCAGCCGGCGCTGCAGCTCCGTGGTGAACAGCAGGTTGGCGAGCTTGGACTGCCCGTACGCGCCGAACGGGCTGTAGGGCCGCCGCTCCCACCGCAGGTCGTCGAAGTCGATCCGGGCGGTCCGGTACGCGGTGGAGGTCACCGTCACGACACGCCCGGCGACCCGGTCCAGGAGCAGGTTGGTCAGGGCGAAGTGGCCCAGGTGGTTGGTCCCGAGCTGGACCTCGAAGCCGTCCGTGGTGTGCTGCAGGGTGGCGCTCATGCCCCCGGCGTTGTTGACCAGGAGATCCACGGAGCCGCCGATGCCGTCGGCGAACGCCCGGACCGAGGCCAGCGAGGCGAGGTCGAGCCGGCGGACCTCCACGTGGCCACCGAGGTCGGACGCCGTCGCGCGGCCCTTTTCCTGGTCACGCACGGCGAGGACCACTCGTGCTCCACGGGCGGCCAGCGCGGCCGCGGTGGCGCGGCCGATACCGCTTGCGCCGCCGGTGATGATCGCGGTCCGGCCTGTCTGGTCAGGGATCCGTGCGGGCGAGACGAGAGTAGGCATGCCCAGCAATGTAGCCAATGGACACTATGTTGTCAACGGACACTTCTTGTATGCTGGCCGCATGACGCCGACGCGCCCTTATCACCACGGCAACCTGCGCCAGGCGGTGCTGGACCGGGCTGCGCTGGTGCTGCGGGAGCGTGGGGTCTCCGGCATCTCGCTCCGCGAGCTCACCGCCGACATCGGCGTCTCCCACTCGGCACCTCGCCGGTACTTCGCCGACCGGCAGGCGCTCCTCGACGGTCTCGCCGCAGAGGGCTTCACCCGACTCGGTGCGCGTCTCCGGGAAGCCGTGGTCGCGGCACCGGACTTCCCGGCGCAGATTCGTGCGCTCGCCGACGCGTACGTGACCTTCGCCGTCGCGGACGCGAACCTGGCCGAGCTGATGTTCGCCCATGAGCGGGGTGACGGCGGTGCGCTCGTGGAACAGGGTGCTGCCGACGCGTTCGCGCCGATGCTGGAGGTCTTCGGGCGTGGCCAGGCAGAGGGGTTGCTCGCGTCACCGGACCCGGAACGGGCCGGTCTGCTGTTCCTCGCGACCCTGCAGGGCCTCGCGGGCCTCGTCAACTGCGGGGTCCTTCCCGCCGACCAGCTCGACGGCCTGATCGACGACGTCGTCGCGCAGTACCCGGCGCACGCGGTCGACGCCGGCCCGCGGTCGACGCCGATCCGCGCTAGCTGATGCCGACGATCGGCAGGCGCAGTGCCGCCGGGGCCGCCTCCGGCACCACGGGTGCGACGGGGCGCACCGGCTCCACCGGCGTGTAAGCCGTTCCGAGGGCCGGGCGTGCGTCGGGCTCGCCCGCGTTGGGCCACAGCGCGCATGCGCGCTCTGCCTGCGCCGTGATCGTGAGCGAGGGGTTGACCCCGAGGTTCGCGGTGACGGCGGCGCCGTCCATGACGTGCAGGCCGTCGTGGCCGAACACTCGCAGGTAGGGGTCGACCACCCCGCTGTCGGCGTCGGACCCGATGGCGCAGCCGCCCAGGATGTGCGCGGTCAGCGGGATGTTGAACGGGTCGCCGATGGTCCCGCCGGCGATCCCCTCGGCGCCGCCGTCGCCCATCTTGTCGGCGATGCGCCGCACGGCCTCATGACCCTCGGGGATCCAGCTCGGGTTGGGAGCGCCGGTGCCCTGGGTGGACGTCATGAAGCGGCCGAAGAGCGCACGCCTGGTGACGGTGGTCAGCGAGTTGTCCTGCGCCTGCATGACCAGGGCGATGATCGTGCGCTCGGACCAGCGGCGCCAGTCCAGCAGCACGGGCAGGGACCTGAGGTTCTTGCCCATCTCACCGAACCACCGGAGGAACCGGAACGGTCCGCCGTCGACGAGGATGTGCTGGAGCGCCGCCATCACGTTGGAGCCGTGGCCGTAGCGCACGGGCTCGATGTGCGTGCTCTCGCTCGGGTAGAACGACGAGGTGATGGCGACGCCACGGGAGTAGTCCGTGGTGCCCACCTTGCGCGTCATCGCGCCGAGCAGCGCCTCCGAGTTGGTCCGCGTGAGGTGTCCGAGCCGCTCGGACAGCCGCGGCAGCGTGCCGGCGTCCTTCATGGCGTGCAGCAGGCGCTGCGTGCCGAGGGTGCCCGCGCCGAACACGACGTGCCGCGCGGTGAACCGCCGTCGGCCGCCCCATCGCCGGCCCGTGCGGTGCGTACGGATCTCGTAGCCACCGTCGGGCAGCGGGCGGACGACGTCGGCCGTGGTGAGCGGGTGCACCTCGGCCCCCGCACGCTCCGCGAGGTAGAGGTAGTTCTTGACCAGGGTGTTCTTGGCGCCGTGCCGGCAGCCGGTCATGCACTCGCCGCACTCGGTGCAGCCGCTGCGCTCGGGCCCGACGCCACCGAAGAACGGGTCGGCGGCTCGGCAGCCGGGCGCCGGGTCCTCGGCGCCGCCCGGCCCGAAGTACACGCCCACCCGGGTGGGCCGGAACGTGTCGCTCACGCCCATGTCCTCTGCGACGCCCCGGATGATCGCGTCGGCGGGGGACCTCCCGTGGTACTGGACGACGCCGAGCATGCGCTCCGCCTGGTCGTAGTACGGCGCGAGCTCCGTCTTCCAGTCGGTGATGTGAGACCACGCGCGGTCCGCGTAGAAGGGGTCGAGGGGCCGGTAGAGCGTGTTCGCGTACACGAGGGAACCGCCGCCGACGCCCGCGCCCGTCAGACACAGGACGTTCCGTAGCAGGCGCACCCGCTGGATGCCGTAGCAGCCGAGGGCCGGCGCCCACAGGAACTGCTTGAGGTGCCAGGAGTTCTTGGCGAACTCATGGTCCTCGAACCTGCGCCCCGCCTCGAGCACTCCCACGCGGTAGCCCTTTTCAGTGAGGCGGAGGGCCGCGACGCTGCCGCCGAAGCCAGACCCGATCACCAAGACGTCGTAGTCCATGACCGCGAATGTACCTGCTATTGACGCTGTGTGAAATACGGGGCGGAGGATCGCCGTCGCGGACGCATCTGGTGTGCGGGACCGCTTGTGGCGGCAGCGAGATCCGGCGGAAAAATCGGCGGGATGACGCCAGTTCGAGGCGCCTAACGAGCTCGCGAGGCGCGCCGCTTTGCTCAGCGCGCCGTACGCCAGGTAGCCTGGGCCGCGCGGCATCGGCCTGCCTGGGTAGAGCCGGCCGCGAGGAGACGTCGCATAGTCAGGTCTAGTGCGCCACCCTGCTAAGGTGGTAACGGGGCAACCCGTTCGAGGGTTCAAATCCCTCCGTCTCCGCCAGGAAGGTCCCGGCCGCGCGTGACGCCCGGGGCCTTTTCTGTGGGAGGGCTCGGAGCGCCGGTCCGGTGCGTGAGTGCCTCCTCCGGAGGGCTGTGACGGAGTTCTCCCCGGCTGACATGGGTTTGAGTTTGGGTCCACGTCGAACAGGCGGTAATGTTCTCGTCGGTCGGCCGTGTGAACGGCAGGCCAGTAGTGTGCGGTACAGCAGGCGCCCGTAGCTCAACGGATAGAGCATCTGACTACGGATCAGAAGGTTGGGGGTTCGAATCCCTCCGGGCGCACATCAGGAACGAAGCCCCGATCAGCGGAAAAGCTGATCGGGGCTTCGTCGTTGCACAGCCAGGCGCTCACATCCCGATCGGGTCACGGTTGTGACCCAGGCCACTCGAGTGTTGACCAGGGCTCGGCGCTGTCGCTACGTTCACGTGCGGCACACCCGTTCGGAGTGCGACCAGGGCGACGGGCGTCGGAGCTCAACGATGCGTTCCGCCGTCGGCCCCGGAAGGTCCCGGACGGGCGTGCCGCCCAGGCGACGCACCCCCGTCGGTCGCACACGTGCGAGCTGCAGCGGCCGGAGGCCCGGCCGAGGATGCGAAGCGGACGCGCGCGGCAGGAGGACCTGAGATGAGCGAGATCGTTCAGGACGCCGGTACCCGGTCAGGTGAGTTCGTGCAGTCCCTCGAGCGAGGGCTCGCGGTGATCCGCGCGTTCGGCACGGACCGCGCACGGATGACCCTGAGCGAGGTAGCACGTGAAGCCGAGCTCAGCCGGGCATCGGCCCGCCGCTTCCTGCACACCCTGGTGGAGCTCGGCTACGTGGTGACCGACGGGCGGGTGTTCGCCCTGCGTCCCCAGGTGCTCGAGCTCGGGTACGCCTACCTGTCGAGCCTCTCGTTGCCCGAGGTGGCGCAGCCGCACCTCGAGCAGCTCGTCGAGGATGTCGGTGAGTCCTCGTCGGTGGCGGTGCTCGACGGAGCCGACATCGTTTACGTGGCGCGCGTGGCGACGCGCCGCATCATGTCCGCGGCGATCCAGGTCGGTACGAGGTTCCCGGCGTCCGCCACCTCGATGGGGCGCGCGGTCCTGGCCCACATGTCCGACGGTGAACGCGAGGCGTTCCTGGCCGGCGCCACCTTGGTGCCGCTGACACCGCGCACGATCATCGACAAGGGCGTGCTGCGTGCCGAGCTCGAGGCGGTCAGGGAGCAGGGCTGGGCGCTCGTCGACCAGGAGCTGGAGGAGGGCCTGCGTTCGGTCGCCGCGCCGCTGTGCGACGGCGCCGGCCGGGTGGTCGCCGCTGTGAACGTCTCCGCGCCGGTGCGCCGCGGGCCGGTCGAGGAGATGGTCGGCGAGCTGGTGCCCTCGCTGCTGCGCGCGGCCCGCGAGATCGAGGCGGATCTGGCCCGTACCGGTGGCTGAGTCCGGCTGTTAGCGTGAGTGTGCGCAGATAGAACTCATGTGCGCTCTGCGAACAGGCGGGGGTGTGGATCGATGAAGCAGGCGTGCGCCCGCGAGGGCACCGCATGACCGTCCAGCTCGTATCGACAGTGGCGGACGCCGTGCGCGACGTAGCCGACGGCTCGACGGTGATGATCGGCGGGTTCGGTCCGGCAGGGCAGCCGGTAGAACTCGTCGAGGCATTGCTGGACCAGGGCGCCGGTGACCTCGTCGTCGTCTCCAACAACGCAGGAAACGGTGAGGACGCACTGGCGCGGCTCGTCCAACGCGGCCGGGTCCGCCGCATCGTCTGTTCCTTCCCTCGCCAGGTGGACTCATGGCACTTCGACGAGGCCTACCGAGCGGGCCGGATCGAGCTCGAGCTGGTGCCGCAGGGCAACCTGGCCGAGCGGATCCGAGCGGCGGGGGCGGGCCTGGGTGGCTTCTTCACACCGACCGGCTACGGCACACCCCTGGCGGAGGGCAAGGAGACCCGGGTCATCGACGGCGTCCCGATGGTCTTCGAGACCCCGCTCCGTGCGGACCTTGCCCTGATCAAGGCGTTCCGGGCCGACGGCGCGGGCAACCTCGTCTACCGCAAGACGGCTCGGAACTTCGGGCCCGTCATGGCCACGGCCGCGCGACGAACAGTGGCCCAGGTGCGCGAGGTGGTGCCGACCGGGTCGATCGATCCGGAGACGGTGGTGACCCCCGGCATCTATGTCGACGTGGTCGTGCCGGTCGACGGCCCGACGACGCTCGCGGGCGCGGAGCCGGAGCAAGGCGCGCGGCCGAAGAGGCAGGGAGCCACGACGTGAGGCCAGGGGCGATCCCGGCCGACCCACGAGGCGCGGCCCCGTTGTCCGCCGCCCAGCTGGCGGCACGTGTGGCCGAGGACGTCATGCCGGGTTCCTACGTGAACCTGGGTATCGGGCTTCCGACACTCGTCGCCGACCACCTGCCCGAGAGCTCCGGCATCACTTTGCACACGGAGAACGGGTTGCTGGGCATGGGGCCGGCGCCGCACCCGGACCGGGTGGACCCGGAGCTCATCAACGCGGGCAAGGTCCCGGTGACCGAGCTGGCCGGTGCCTCGTACTTCCACCAGGCGGACTCGTTCGCGATGATGCGCGGCGGCCACATCGACGTCTGTGTGCTGGGGGCGTTCCAGGTGTCGGTCTCCGGCGACCTCGCGAACTGGTCCACGGGCGAGGCTGGTTCTGTCCCCGCTGTGGGAGGAGCGATGGACCTCGCGGTGGGAGCCCGGCGGACCGTCGTGATGATGAACCTGCTGACCAAGGACAGCCGGCCCAAGCTGGTCCAGCGGTGCACGCTTCCGCTCACAGGGGTCGGATGCGTGTCGCGGGTCTACACCGACGTCGCGGTGCTCGACGTCGGTCCGGACGCCACGGGCGCGGGTGGTGCCCGCGTCGTCGAGACCCACGGGGTCTCACACGAAGAGCTCGAGGAGCTGCTCGGCCTACGCCTTGGCTCCGCAGCGGGCTAGCGCCCCGGCGCGGCGCGCACGGCACGAGTGCACCCGCGGCCGGATGACGAAATCTGAATCAAAGATTACGCGGACATGGCCGTCCGGGAGGGTTCTTGGTCTGGTCACGGCCAACGAGCCCCTGCACGGGGCGGCCAGGGCGCTCCGGCATGGCTCCGGAGCGCCCTAACCCGACGCGCTCTTGGAAAAACACTTGGTGAACAGCGCATCTGTGTGCGCCGTCACCGCCCCCGGCTTTGACGCACCCCGGCACCTGACGTACTGTTCTGGATGTCAGCCCGACGGGCCGACGGACACGAGGGCCGGAAACGGTCCGAGTGGCCGCGCCGGGGCTGGATCCCATCTCTGATGCAGGGTGATTCACAATGCCCTGCGGGATATCGGATGAGGATCCTCTCTTGTAGAGCGTGCGGGTCCATCAGGACCAGCAAGTTTGCGGGGCAGGATCCGGTCTGGTAAGTTGAAGAGGTTGCCCCGGATGGGGTCAGCATCCACAAGATGGTGACTCTGACGGTGTGCGTCGGTTGTTTGAGAACTCAACAGTGTGCTTGATAGTCAATGCCAAAGTTTTAATCCTCGCAGGGTGTG
>NZ_BAAGRP010000066.1:0-58174 GCF_054782895.1 Promicromonospora xylanilytica | reverse complement strand
CGGCTGGTGGCTTCCTCGGCGTCGATGCCGGGTACGCGGGCAGCGACCGAACGCACCACGTTCGGACGATGCACGACCCAGTCGTCCATCCGCAGTGCGCGTGCCGCCGTCATACCGGGTGTCCCTCCTGATCGGGGATATTTCCACCGCGATCGGGAGGACGCACGACGAATCGCATGATGTGCGTTAGCGCAACCGGCTCGTCGCCAGTGTCGGCCGGAGCTGTCGGCCGGAGCTGTCGGCCGGAGCGTCGGCCGCCGTGCTCGCGCGGGTCAGTGCTCGCGTCGGCGGAGCACGACCCCGCGGACGAACGCGGCCTGGCCCGCATGCTGCAGGTCGTCGTTGACCACGCTGACCAGCCGGACGCCCAGGGTGACCGGCGGGTCCCACGACTCGTCGATCACCTGGTCGAGGTCGGCGTCGGACAGGGTGGCCAGGTACCGCACCGTGCGCTCGTGCACCGCGTCGTGGTAGCCCGTGAGCAGGTCACCGGACGGTACGCGGACGGCGGAGACCTCGTCGGCGTCGTGCCGGTACCCGGTCTCCTCGGCAGGGAAGGGCAGTCCGAACCGGCGGTCCCACCCGTCGTCGGACCAGACCTGGCTGGTGCCCGCCGCGTCGGCGACGTGGTCGTCCTGGACCCGCGTCAGGTGCCAGACGAGCCACGCCACCGAGTTGCTGTCCTCGTCGACGCGGAACGCGAGCTCGTCGGCGGACAGCCCCAGGACCGCGCCGTGCACCGCCTCCTTGATCCGGCCGAACGCGTCCGCGAGCAGATCCGTACCACGCATCGACAGTCCCCTCTCGTTCCCCGACGTCCCCGGCCACGATGCCATGGCGCCCTGGGGCTCGCTCGGCGCGGACAGGACGGGGCGCACGCTGCTCCGCGTCAGCGGCCCGCGTCACCGGAGAGGCGGATCAGCACCTTGCTGCTGCCGGGACCCGCCGCGGCGGCCAGCGCCTCGCCGGCCTGCTCGATGCCGAAGCGGTGCGTGACCACGCCCGACACGTCGAGTCCTCCACCGAGCGCGTCGAGCGCGTCGGTGATCTCCTCGACGAACCGGTACGCGCCCACCCACGTGATCTCGCGGGAGACGAGGTCGCCGAGCGCGGCCGGGACGGCGGTGCCGGGGAGGTTGCCGACCTGCACGAGCGTCCCACCGCGGGCGGTGGCCCGCAGCACCCCGCCGAGGGCCGCCGGTGCTCCGGAGGCCTCGAGCACGATCTCGCAGTCGTCGGGCAGCCGGTCGCCCGAGCCGAGGTCGAGCACGGTGTCGGCGCCCAGCTCCTTCGCCACGGTGAGGGAGGACGCCGAGAGGTCGGCCGCCGTGACCGTCGCGGCGCCCGCGTGCTTCGCCGCGGCCACGACGAGGCAGCCGATCGGGCCCGCGCCGTTGACCAGCACGTCGCGTCCCCGGACGTCGCCGGCGCGGCCGACCGCGTGCATGGCAACGGCCAGCGGCTCGGCGAGGGAGCCCTGCTCGGTGCTCACGCCGTCGGGCAGCCGGCGCAGCTGGTGGGCGGGGACGGCCCGCAGCTCGCTGAACCCGCCGTCGGTGTGCGGGTGCGATGCCGCCGACCCGAAGTACCGGACGTGGGAGTGGAGGTTGGTCCGCCCGGCGAGACGCGGGGGCAGGACCGACCCGTCCGCCACGAGGGCGGGGTGCACGGTGACCGGCGTTCCCGGATCCCAGCCGGCGACGCCCTGTCCGGTGGCGACCACCCGCCCGGCCACCTCGTGGCCGAGGACGAGCGGGTCGCGCAGCACGGCGGTGCCGGAGGCGCCGTTCTTCCAGTAGGCCAGGTCCGACCCGCAGACGCCGCCCCACTCCATGGCCACGACCACCTCGCCGGCCCGGGCGACGGGGTCGGGCCGCTCCTCGACCCGCAGGTCTCCGGCGCCGTGCACGACGACGGCCCTCACGCGGCATCCTCCAGCGCGACGAGGTCGCGGCCCCGGGTCTCGGGGGAGAGCCGGGCGGCCACCAGGGTGATGAGGGAGTAGACGACCAGCATCGCGGCGATGGGCCACCAGCTGCCGGTCGCCGCGGTGAGCGACGCGGCGACGACCGGGCCGATGGCGGTGGCGAGGATGCCGCCGATCTCCTTCGACAGGGCCAGCTGGGTGAACCGCGTCCGGGCGCCGAACAGCTCGGCCATGGTCACGCTCTCCAGGGCGAACAGGCCGAGGACACCGAGGTTCAGGCCGGCGATCATGCCGAGCATGAGCCCGGTGGTGGTGCCGCTGGTGACCAGCAGCATCATCGGGAACGCGAACGCGATGGTGATCAGGGACAGCGCGGTGTACATCGAGCGCCGGCCGAACCGGTCACCGAGCATGCCGATGAGCGGCACGGTGGCGAAGCCGACGATCGAGCCCCACATGATGGCCTCCGTGGCCAGCGCGCGGTCCATCGCCAGGGTGGTCGCGACGTAGCCGACCAGGAAGGTCTGGACCAGCCCGGAGTTGCCCGCCTGGCCGAACCGCAGCGCCAGTGCCAGGAAGAACGCCTTGCCCTTGCGCTGCTTGATGGCGGCCTGGAGCACCGGCTCGGCGGTGGCGGACGCGACCTCGTCGCGGGTCAGGGCGACGCCGTCCACGACGTCGGCGCGGGCCTCGAAGACCGGGCTCTCCTTGACGTTGGTCCGGATCCAGACAGCGAAGATCATGAGCACGAAGCTGAGCAGGAACGGCAGCCGCCAGCCCCAGCTCAGGAGCTGCTCCTCGCTGAGCACCGCCAGCAGCAGCGCCCACAGGGCCGACGCCGCGAGGGTGCCGGAGTTGGTGCCGAGGGAGACCAGCGAGGCGACCAGGCCGCGGCGCCGGACGGGGGCGTACTCGGCGAGCAGCACGGTGGCGCCGGCGATCTCGGCGCCCGCGCCGAACCCCTGGATCAGGCGCAGCACGACGAGCAGGATCGGGGCGGTGATGCCGACCATCTGGTACGTCGGGAGCACGCCGATCAGGGTCGTGGACACGCCCATGAGCGCGACGGTGATGAAGAGGACCTTGCGGCGGCCCAGGCGGTCGCCCATGCGACCGAAGTAGATGGCGCCGGCGAGCCGCGCCACGTAGCCGACGCCGTAGGTGGCCATCGCGGCGATCAGGGCGATCGCCGGGCTGGCCTCGGGGAAGAAGATCTGGTTGAAGACGATGGCGGCGGCCAGCGAGTACAGCTGGAAGTCCATGAACTCCATGGCGGTACCGAGCCAGCCGGACATGGCGGCCCGTGTGAGGTCCTTCGTCGACCGGGTGACCGCGTTACCCGGCGGGGTCATAGCTGTTTCCGCCATGGGAAGTGCTCCTTCGTGACTGACGTCCTTGTCGACATGCCGACGACCGATGTGTGGCAGGGCTTGTATGTAAGCAGTGGCGACAAGAACGTGTCAACTGGCGCTGGTGTGGAAGAGCGGCCCGCCTCGCCTAGACTCCGGGCATGAGGGAAGTCTCGAACCGGTCCAACAGGCGAGTCGTCTACGAGACGCTGCGCCGCAAGGTGCTTACCCTCGAGCTGCCGCCCGGCGCCTCCCTGTCCGAGAACGAGCTCGCCGCGTCCCTCGGCGTCAGCAGGACCCCGGTGCGCGAGAGCCTGATCCTGCTCGGCGAAGAGGGCTTGGTCCGGGTGTTCCCCAAGGTGGGGTCGTTCGTGTCCCGGGTGGACGCCGAACGCGTGGCCGACGCGCAGTTCCTCCGCGAGGCGGTCGAGCTGGCCGCTTTCGACGACATCCCCGAGACCCTCGACCCTGACCTGGTCGCCGAGCTGCGCGCCAACCTCGAGCAGCAGCGGGAGGCGCGGCTCGACCTCGAGAGGTTTTTCGAGCTCGACGAGGCGTTCCACCACGGGCTCCTCCGCCTGAGCGGGCACGGCAGGGCCTGGTCGACGGTCGTCGCCGCCAAGGGGCACCTCGACCGGGCGCGCCGTCTCGGGCTGCACGAGACGAACGGCATGGGCCGCTTCGTCGACGAGCACCACACCATTCTCGACGCGGTGGTCGCGGGCGACATCCCGAGCGCGCGCGCCGGCCTGCGGGCACACCTCCGCGCGGTGTTCGACGACATCGAGAAGACCCGCCGGCGCTCTCCGGAGCTCTTCGCCACGGACGACGGCTCCGTGCCCGTGCGCCGGAGCATCGCGGTCTGGGAGTAGGCGGGTCGGGGGCGCTCCTGTTGGGTTGGCCTGCGGTGTTCGGGTGGTGAGCCGCGACCTGTTGGGTTGGCCTGCGGTGTTCGGGTGGTGAGCCGCGACCTGTTGGGTTGGCCTGCGGTGTTCGGGCGGTGAGCCGCGACCTGTTGGGTTCGCCGGGATGGCGAGCCGCAACATGTTGTTCTGACGGGGCGCCGAGCCGCACGTTGGTGGTCGACAGGGGTTGATGCGTCGCCGAGCCGCAACATCTTGGTCTTCCGAACGCCGAAGGTGTGCCGAACCGAAGGTTGTTGGTCCCTACAGGGGGCGACCCGCAAGATGCTGGTCGATTCGGGCAGTGGTGGACCCACATCGTTCGGTTCGGCGCCGGTGGTGATCGGAGCTTGCGGTTCGGTGCCCGGTGGTGAGCGGAGCTTGCGGTTCGGTGCCCGGTGGTGAGCGGAGCTTGCGGTTCGGCGCCCGGTGGCGAGCGGAATGTCCCAGCTCGACCGCGCGGCACCCACCACACCGATACCGACCGGGTCGTCGGCAGCACACCACTCGGCGTGCCGCCGACGACCGGTCGGTCGGTGCAGCCCGGTCAGGCGATCCGGCGCCGGTGGGCGGCCATCGCGAAACCGTAGGCGATGGCCAGGATGCCGACGCACCAGGCGAGGGCCACCCAGATGTCGGTGCCGACAGGCTGTTCCGCCAGCAGGCTGCGGATCGCGTCCACGATGGAGGTGACCGGCTGGTTCTCGGCGAACCAGCGCACCGGGCCCGGCATGGTCTCGGTGGGCACGAAGGCCGAGCTGATGAACGGCAGGAAGATCAGCGGGTAGGAGAACGCGCTCGCGCCGTCGACGGTCCTGGCCGACAGGCCCGCGATGACGGCGAGCCAGGTCAGGGCCAGGGTGAACATGATCAGGATGCCCGCGACGGCGAGCCAGGCCAGCACCCCGGCACCGGAGCGGAAGCCCATCAGGAGGGCGACGAGGACGACGACCGTCACCGAGACCAGGTTGGCGACCAGCGACGTCAGCACGTGCCCCCACAGCACCGCCGAGCGGGAGATCGGCATGGACTGGAATCGCTCGAAGATGCCGCCCTGCATGTCGAGGAACAGCCGGTACGCGGTGTAGGCGATGCCCGAGGCGATGGTGATGAGCAGGATCCCGGGCAGGAGGTAGTTCACGTAGCTGCCGGCACCGGTGTCGATCGCGCCGCCGAGCACGTAGACGAACATCAGCATCAGGGCGATCGGCGTGATCGCCGTCGTGATGATGGTGTCCGGGCTGCGCATGATGTGGCTCAGGGACCGTCCGGTCAGGACGGCGGTGTCACCGAAGAAGTGCTTGTTCATGGTCCTGTTCCTCACTTGTCCGTGCCGACGACGGAGAAGAAGACGTCCTCGAGAGTGGGCTGCTTCTCGACGTACTCGACCGTGGCCGGGGGCAGCAGCGCCTTGAGCTCGCCCAGCGTCCCGTCGACGATGATGCGGCCCTGGTGCAGGATCGCGATCCGGTCGGCGAGCTGTTCGGCCTCGTCGAGGTACTGCGTGGTCAGCAGCACCGTGGTGCCGCCACGCGCGAGCTCCTTGACCGCGTCCCACACCTCGATGCGGGCCTGCGGGTCCAGTCCGGTCGTCGGCTCGTCGAGGAAGATGACCGGCGGGTCGCCGATCAGGCTCATCGCGATGTCCAGGCGCCGGCGCATGCCGCCGGAGTACGTGGCGGCCTTGCGCCCGCCGGCGTCGGTCAGCGAGAACCGGGCCAGGAGGTCGTCGGCGATCTTCCGGGGATTGGCGAGGTGGCGCAGCCTGGCGACGAGGACCAGGTTCTCGCGGCCGGTGAGCACCTCGTCGACGGCGGCGAACTGCCCGGTCAGGCTGATCGACTCGCGGACGTCGGCTGGACGCGTGCCGACGTCGAACCCGTTGACGCTCGCGGTGCCCGCGTCGGCCTTGAGCAGCGTGGACAGGATCTTGACCACGGTGGTCTTGCCGGCGCCGTTGGAGCCGAGCAGCGCGAAGATGCTGCCCGCCGCGACCTCGAGGTCCACGCCCTTCAGGACGTGCAGGTCCTTGTACGACTTCTCGATGTTCTGTACCCGGATCGCGGGCTCGCGACCCCGTTCGGTGGTCATGTTCATGGTTCTTCCTTCGCTGGGGGAGACGGGTGGGACGGTTTTTGGGTAGGGGGTAGCCAGGCGCGTGGTTGGGGTGGTTCGGGTGGTTCCGGGACCGGCGTGCCGGTCCCGGGTGCTCAGCTCAGCTCGGTCCCAGGCAGGTCAGGGCCGGGCAGGGCTGGGCAGCGCTCAGGGGCGGCGGACGATGATGTCCCCCCAGCCGGTGGTGGCGTGGATCTCGGCGGTGGCCTCGTTCTCGACCGGGCCCTCGGTGGGGGTGAGCAGATTGCGCACGGTGCCGTGCTCCGAGGCGACGTCGAGCCAGGCCGCCGTGCCCTCCGGCACGTTGACCTCGATGGACCCGTAGGACGTGCTGGCCGTGACGCTGCCGGACTCGACGCGATCGACGCGGATGCCCGCGTGCGCCGACTTGATGGTGAGCACGCCGTCCACGCTCCCGACGGCTATCTCGCCGTGCGCCCCGACGACGTCCAGCGTGCCCGTCACCGACCCGACGGTCGTGGTCCCGTTGCTGGCGCGGACGGTGCCCTCGCCCGCGAACTCGGTGATCCGCACGGAACCCGCGCTCGTCCGCACGGAGGTAGGGCCCGTGGCGCGGCCGACGACGACGTTCCCGGCCGAGACCTTGAGGTCCAGGCGGGCGGCCTCGTCGGCCCGGGCGTCCCCGCCGTTGAGGGTGAGGTCGACCGTACCGAGCCGGCCCTCGGCGAGCAGCGAACCAGCCTTGCCCCGGAGGTCCGAGCCGGCGGGCAGCTCGATGGTGACGAGCGCGCCGCCCGCCGAGAACGGCAGGACGTACTGCCTCCAGGCTGCCGGGTAGATGATCGTGACGGCGTCGCCGTCCCGCTCGACACGCGTGTCCTCCGCTGCGCGCACCGAGCCGGACTTGGACGGGTCGGCCGGCAGGACGGTGACCACCACGTCGTCCCGCTCGCCGGCGACGACGTGCAGGTTGCCGAAGGGGACGTCCACGACGACCGGGACAGGGTTGGGTGCGGCGAAAGTGGGCATGACGGCTCCAGGTGAGGGCGAAGGGCGGTGGTGGTGGCGGGAGTGGTGTCGGTGTGGTGTCGCGTGGTGCCGCTGTGGGTCAGCGCACCCAGCCGGTGAGGCGGTTCGTCGCGGGCTGCCCCGGGCGGGGCTGCGGTTCGGGGCGACCGGTGGGCTGGTCGAGTGCCGCGGCGACCGCCCGGACGAGCCACGTGTTGACCGAGACGCCCTCGCGGGCGGCGGCGGCCTCGGCCTGGGCCTTGAGGTGGTCGGGCAGGCGCAGGGTGGTGCGCGTGGTGGCGCCCGCGTCGGTGTCGGCGCTCGTGGTCGCCTGCGGCGCGGGTGCGGGGGCCGCGGCGGGCGCAGCGACAGGTGCTGGGGTGGCGGCCGGCACGGCGACGACGAACTCTGGCTCGCCGCCCCGCAGCCGTACGTCGACGGAGCCCGGCGCGAGCTCGGCGGAGATCTCGCCGGCTGCCGCGGACAGTGCCTCGAGCAGGACCAGGCGAGCTGCCGCGTCGAGCGGGGCGGTCAGGCGGCCGGCGAGCTCGCGGGCGTCGTCCCCGCCCGCCGCGGCCGCGGTGGAGAGCTGGCGCTGCAGCTCGTCGACATGTCTCGTCAGGTCCATGACGCAACTATGACACCACTCTGGTGTCACTGCAACCCCGATGGTGTCATCAGTGACGCCGGCATGGTGTCGCCGGTGCAGCCCTGTGCCAGCCCGGTGCCAGTCCGTACCGGCCCGGTACCAGCGCGGTACACGGGAGTCATCGTCAGGGCGATTCGCGCCGGCGCGGTGTCGGCGAGATTGGAGCACGTCAACATCTCCGGCACCACGAGAGGCGACCGACGTGGTATCCCCACTGCGCTCCGTATCCCCACTGCTCTCCGTCAGCAACCTGCACAAGACCTACGGCTCCGGCGCCAACGCCTTCGAGGCGCTCAGAGGCCTGGACCTGGACATCGCCGAGGGCGAGTCCATAGCGATCGTCGGCAAGAGCGGGTCGGGCAAGTCGACCCTGATGCACCTGCTCGCGCTGCTCGATCGGCCCACCTCCGGGACCATCACCCTGGACGGGACGGATACCTCCCGGCTCTCGGCCAGGCAGCTCAACCAGACCCGGAACAGCGCCTTCGGGTTCGTCTTCCAGCAGTTCTTCCTCAACGCGCAGGCCAGCGTGCTCGACAACGTGACCCTCCCGCTGAAGATCGCCGGGGTCGCGCGCCGCGAGCGCACCGCCCGCGGGCTGGCGGCGCTCGCCCAGCTCGAGCTCGACGACAAGGCCGACAACAAGGCCAACGACCTGTCGGGCGGGCAGAAGCAGCGCGTGGTCATCGCCCGCGCCCTGATCAACGAGCCGCGCGTGATCTTCGCCGACGAGCCGACCGGCAACCTGGACACGGCCACCGGTGGCGTGGTCGAGGACATCCTCTTCGACCTCAACCGGCGCCAGGGCATCAACCTGGTGGTCGTCACGCACGACAAGGACCTCGCCGCGCGGTGCGACCGCAGCGTCTTCATCCGCGACGGTCTCGTCGCGGTCCCCGAGGGGGTGGCGGCATGAAGGCCACCGACGTCGTGACCACCGCCTTTCGCAACTCCTTCCGGTCGAGGCTGCGCACCAGCCTGACGGTGCTGGCCATCTTCATCGGCGCCTTCACGCTGTCGTTGACGAACGGCCTGGGCACCGGGGTCAACCGCTACCTCGACGACACGGTGGCCTCCGTCGGGGTCGAGGACGTCATGACCGTGACGAAGACGGACGAGGAAGCGCCCACGGACGGCCCGGCGGAGTACGACCCCGACCAGGTGGAGGCCGACGGGCCGCCGGGGACGACGGCGGTCGCCCTGTCCGACGACGACATCGACACGATCGCGGACATCGACGGGGTGCGGAGCGTCGAGCCGGTCAAGCAGGTGGCGACCGACTACGTCCAGTACGACGGCGGCGACAAGTACCAGCTGTCCGTCTCGCAGTTCGTGCCGGGGATGAAGGCCGAGCTGGCGTCCGGCCAGCAGGTCGACCTCGACGCCGACGAGCCGCAGCTCGTGCTGCCCGAGAGCCATCTGGAGCCGTTGGGCCTCGGCGGCGCGCAGGACGCCGTCGGGCAGACCGTGCTGCTCGCCGTCACCGACGGCACGGGGACCCAGGTGACCACGGACGCGACGATCGTCGGGGTCGCCGAGCCGGGTGTGATCAGCATGGGCGGCGCCATCCCGAACGAGGTGCTCGTGGAGACCCTCTTCGACCTGCAGACCACCGGCGCGTCCGAGGCGGCGTCCACCCGGTACGGGCAGGCGTCCGTCTGGTTCGACGCCACCGCCGGGGCGGGCGAGGCCCAGGCGCTCCAGGACCGGCTGGAGGACGCCGGCTACACCGGCAGCACCCTGGAGGACCAGCTCGGCACCTTCACCGCCGTCATCGACGGCATCGTGCTCGTCCTGAACGGGTTCGCGGTGATCGCCCTGGTCGCGGCCGGGATCGGCATCATCAACACGCTCTTCATGGCGGTCCAGGAACGCACCCGCGAGGTCGGGCTCATGAAGGCCATGGGGCTGTCCAGCGGGCGCGTGTTCTCGCTGTTCAGCATCGAGGCGGTCGTCATCGGCCTGGTCGGCAGCGCCCTGGGCGTGCTCGGGGCAGTCGGAGCCGGCCTGCTCGTGAACGGCTTCTCCGGGACGCTGCTGGCGGACCTCCCCGGCCTGACGCTCGTCGCGTTCGACCCCGTGACGGTCGCGACCGTGGTGCTCGCCGTCATGGGCATCGCGTTCCTCGCGGGCACCCTGCCCGCGCTGCGGGCGGCCCGGCAGGACCCGATCTCGTCCCTCCGCTACGAATAGCTCCACCCCCGACCGTTGAGTGCTGGGTATTTGTCGCATCGGGTCCCTCGGACGGGCAGATGTCCAGCACTCAGCGGTGTCCGTGCGAGCGGATGCGGGTGGGAGAGGGGGGTGCGAGCGTGGACGAATCGGCACGCGCGAGGAGGGACGATGAGAGCCGTCACGTGGCAGGGCCGGGAGAACGTCAGCGTCGAGACCGTTCCCGACCCACGGATCGAGCAGCCAAACGACGCGGTGGTGCGCGTGACCTCGACGGCGATCTGCGGTTCCGACCTGCACCTCTACGGGGTGCTGGGGGCGTTCCTCGACGCCGGCGACGTGATCGGGCACGAGGCCATGGGCGTGGTCGAGGAGGTGGGCCCGGAGGTCGGCGACCTGTGCGTGGGTGACCGCGTGGTGGTGCCGTTCGGCATCGCCTGCGGCCACTGCTGGATGTGCCGTCGCGGCCTGCAGTCCCAGTGCGAGACCACCCAGGTCACCGCGGAGGGCAGCGGGGCGGCACTGTTCGGCTACACCCGGCTGTACGGGCAGGTGCCGGGCGGCCAGGCGGAGTACCTGCGGGTGCCGCAGGCGCAGTACGGCCCCGTCGTGGTGCCGGACGACGGCCAGCCCGACGAGCGGTACCTGTACCTCTCCGACGTGCTGCCGACGGCCTGGCAGGCCGTCGAGTACGCCGACGTGCCCGACGGCGGGTCCGTGGTCGTGCTCGGCCTCGGCCCGGTCGGGCAGATGGCGGTCCGCGTGGCACGCCACCGCGGGGCAGGGCGCGTCATCGGCGTGGACCGGGTACCGGAACGGCTGGCGATGGCGGCCCGGTACGGCGCCACCGTGCTCGACGGCCGGCACGACGACGTCGTCGCGGAGGTCCGGGACCTCACCGGGGGTCGCGGCCCCGACGCCGTCATCGACGCGGTCGGCATGGAGGCGCACGGCTCACCGGTCGCCGAGACCCTGCAGAAGGCCGCAGGCGTGCTGCCCGACGTGGTCGGCAGACCGCTCGTGGAACGCGCGGGCGCCGACCGCCTGGCCGCCCTGCGCACCGCCATCGAGCTGGTGCGGCGCGGCGGCGTGCTCTCCCTCGCCGGTGTCTACGGGGGAGCGCAGGACCCGCTGCCCATGCTGCGGCTGTTCGACAAGCACGTGACGATCCGGCAGGGGCAGGCCAACGTGCGGCACTGGACCGAAAGTCTGCTGTGGCTCGCGACCGACCCCGCCGACCCGCTCGGCGTGCTCGACCTGCGGACCCACCGCTGGCCGCTCGAACGCGCCCCGGAGGCGTACGCCATGTTCCAGCGCAAGGACGACGGCTGCGTGAAGGTGGTGCTCGACCCGGCGGCCTGAGGGCGCTGCTCGCCGTGCGGCGCCCGGCCTGAGGGTGCCCGGCGTGAGCCGTGTCAGGCAGCCGCCTGCGCCGCCGTGCGCAGGTCGGCGACCAGCGCACCGAGCTCCTCGCCGTACACGGACCGGTCGCGCAGGCGCAGCAGCGCCGACGGGTGCGTCGTGACCACCACGTCGTGCGCCTCACCGTCCAGGAGCTGCCCACGCTCGGCACCGATCCGGACCTCGCGCCCCAGCACCGCCCGCGCCGCCGTCGCCCCGAGCGCGACGACCACCCGGGGGCGCACCGACGACAGCTCCGCCTCCAACCACGGCAGGCACGCGCGGACGTGCGCGACGTCCGGCTTCTTGTGCAGCCGCCGCTTGCCACGCTCGGTGAACCGGAAGTGCTTGACGGCGTTCGTCAGGTAGACCTGCTCGGGGTCCAGGCCGGCGGCTTCCAGCGCGTCGGCCAGCACCCGACCCGCCGGGCCGACGAACGGCTCGCCCTCCTGGTCCTCCCGGTCGCCCGGCTGCTCGCCGACCAGCATCAGCCCGGCGTCGTCCGGCCCGGACGAGAAGACGGCCTGGGTCGCGGGGCCCCAGAGCTCGCAGCCACGGCAGTCGTGCACCGCCCGCGCGAGCTCCCCGACGTCTGCGCTCGCGGGCACCCACTCCTGGGCGCCCGGGCGGACGGGCCTGCGTCCTGTGGCACGTGGCACGGTCGACCTCCTCGGTCTTCTCGGCACCAGCCTGTCCCCGCCCCGCTCCGCTCGCTACGCGAGAGCCGGACGGCCGGCGGGCGCATATGACACTCGACGCATAGCGGACCGCGACGTCTCGGGTGAGTATGGGCCGGTGCCGATAGTGACTGGTCAGCAGGGCGGGGCAACGGCTCCGAGAGCGGACGCCGGGGTAGCCGGTGTGGATATCGGCGGCACGGGTTCGCGCCTGCGGGTCAGCACGGGACCGGGCGGCCGGTCCTACGAGGTCACCGGGCCGCCGGCCGCCGTCGTCGCTGGGCGGTCGACCGTGCCCGACGTGGTGCGGGGCCTGTGCCGGGGTTTCGCGGCAGAGTTCGGCGGGCGTCCCCGGGTGGCGGCTGCCGCCGTCGGCATGCGCGGGTTCCGTTCCCAGACGCAGGCCGGGAGCCTCGACCCCAACCTCGTGCACGACATCCTCGCCGAGGAGCTGCGCACCAGCTCGACCGCCGTGTCGAGCGACGCCGTCACGGCCCACCTGGGCGCCCTCGGCTCGGGTCCGGGCGCCACGCTCGCCGTCGGGACCGGAGCGGTCGCCGTGGCGTGCGACGACGTCGGGCGGTGGCACCTCGCCGACGGCATGGGCCCGTACGTGGGCGACAACGGCGGCGGTGCGTGGATCGGCAAGCGCGGGCTCGACGCGGCGGCGCGGTCGATGGACGGCCGCCGGGTGGGCGCGTCGCCCGGGCTGGTGCAGGCCGCCGAACGGCACTTCGGGCGACGGGAGCGGTGGGCTGCCGTCACCGACGTGTCGCTGTTCGCGGGGTTCGCGCCGCAGGTCATCGGGGCCGCCAGCGTCGGCGACCTGGCATGCCGCGAGATCCTCGACGAGGCGGCCCGGTCGCTGGCGGACGGGCTGTGCGCCGTGCTGAACCATCCCGGCGTCGAGCCCGTGGCGGTCACCACGGGAAAGCTCCTGATGTACGCGCCGATGTTCCGGTCGATGGTGCTCCAGCACCTCCTGGAGAAGCGCGACGACGTGCGCGTGCAGCCCAGCGCCGGACTGCCGCTCGACGGGGCGCTGAACCTGGCAAGGATGCTCGCCGCCCACCCGCTCGTCGTCCGGGAGCACGTTCCTCTGCTGGCGGTCCGGGTCGGGGCGGCACCACGGCTGGACGACTCCATCACCCTGCCGCGCGTGCGGCTGCCGGTCGTCCGGCCGATGCGGATGGAGAGCGAGCCAGCGGCCTGGGCGGTCGAGATCCGGTCGGACGCCGAGTGGTCGGCCGACCAGGCCCCGACCGACACGCTGGTCACCTCGGCGGTCGACGCCCTCGTGCCGCTGACCGGTGCGCGCCTCGTCGTCGGTCGCGCGTCGCGCAGCCGCGGCGTCGTGCCGGACATCGTCTGCGACGACACCGGCGTGTCCCGCAGGCACTGCGAGATCGCCTGGGTCGAGGGCGGCTGGAGCGTCATCGACCTCGGTTCGGCCAACGGCACCTACGTCGCCGCGCGCGGCGAAGCCGTCCCGGAGGAGCCGCTGCGGCAGGGGGAGCGGCGCTGGCTGTCCGACGGCGACCGCATCTACGTCGGCGGCTCGACCTGCCTCACCGCCCGGGCGGTCACCGCGAACGTGCGGTGAGCGGGCCCCGGGCTCGGCGCTCGCTGCCGATTCACCTGGACCAGTACCTGCCCGACTCCTAGGTTGGTCGGATGTCCGGAACCGAGATCGCCCACGCCTACTGGGCCGACGTCGTCCGCCCGATCCTGGAGCGCACGCTGCCCGACGTGCCGAGGGCGGCAGGCCGGCTCGGCACCGGCTCGGACGTGCTGGGGCTCGACGACGACACCTCCCGCGACCACGACTGGGGGCTCCGGCTCACACTGCTGGTCCCTGGCGACCGCGCGGACGAGGTCGACGAGGTCCTGGCCGCCTCCCTCCCGGCCGAGTACCAGGGGTGGCCGACGGCGTTCCCGCTCACGTGGGACCCGGCCGCGCGGCACCGGGTCGAGGTGGCGACGCCCGCCGGATTCGTCCGGTCGCGTACGGGACTCGACGTCGGTGCGGGGCTGACCGTGCCCGACTGGCTGTCGCTCACCGGACAGTCCGTGCTGGAGGTCACCGCGGGGCCGGTGTTCGAGGACACGGCCGGCGAGATCACCGCGCTGCGCGAGCAGCTCGACTGGTACCCGCAGGACGTGTGGCTGCACGTCCTGGCCGCGGACTGGGCCCGCGTGGGTCAGGAGCTGCCGTTCGTGGGCCGCACGGGGCAGCGGGGCGACGACCTCGGCTCCCGGCTGATCGCCGCGCGCCTGGTCACGGCACTGGTCCGCCTCGGGTTCCTGCTGGAGCGGCGCTGGCCCCCGTACCCCAAGTGGGCGGGCACCCTGTTCGCGCGGCTCCCGGTGGCGCCGTCCGCCACCGGGGTCCTGGCCGACGCGCTCGCGGCCTCGGGCTGGCAGGCGCGCGACGCCGCTCTGCGCGCGGCGTGCGAGGCGCTGCACGAGCGGCAGCGCGCCGTCGGGCTGCCGACGCTGGACGGGCCGGCCTGCGAGGACTTCTACGACCGGCCGTTCACGGGCCTGCGCGACGGGGTCGTCGGTACGCTGCGCGGCGCGATCACCGACCCGGAGGTGCGCGCGCTGGCGCACCGCGGGGGCATCGAGCAGTGGGTGGACGACGTCGGCACCCTCACCGACGAGGACCTGCGCGTCCGGCTGACGCAGGTCCTCGTCGAGCGGGGTCAGGGGTAGACCTGCACCTCGCTGGGCCGGTGTCCGTCACGGACGCCGCGCACCTTTGTTGACCGGCCGGTCCACACCGGGCGTGCTGGACCGACCGGTCAAGAACGACTATCGTGGGGGCATGGCGAGGCCGAGGCAGTTCGACGAGGACACGGTGCTGCGCGCGGTCTGCGACCAGTTCTGGGACTCGGGCTACGCGGCCACCTCGGTGCAGGACCTCATGCGTGTGAGCGGACTGGGCAAGGGCAGCCTCTATGCCGCCTTCGGGGACAAGCACGAGCTCTTCCTCCGGGTGCTGCGCCGGTACGTCGCAGATATCGACGGTGCGCTGCGACGCTCGGTCAGGTCCGCGCCGCGCGCCGTCGACGCGTTGCGATCGTTCCTCATGGCGCCGGTGGGTGACCCCGACGGAGTGTCCGCCCGGCGTGGCTGCCTGCTCGCCAACAGCACCACCGAGCTGGCGTCCGCCGATCCCGTCGTCGTCGCGGAGGCGCGCCAGGCGTACGAGAGGACGACGGCGGTCCTGGCCGAGGGCGTGGCCCGGGCACAGGTCGAGGGCGACCTGCCGGCGTCCGCCGACCCGGTCGCCACCGCCCGGGCGCTGCTCGCCGCACAGCAGGGTGTGACCTACATGGGGCGCACCGGGATGGACGTCGAGACGCTGGCGGCGACGGCCCGATCGCTCGCGGACCAGCTGCTGCCCGCCGCCGCACAGAGCGTCATGGCCGAGAACCCGGCGGGCTGAACCGCGAGAACCCGGCGGGCTGAACCGTACGGGCCGGTCCTGTGGATGACGAGCGCGTGGATGTCGGCGGTCCCACGTACCCTGAGCGGCGATGATTACTCGTGCAGAGGGTGCGTATCTCGGTGCGCTGCGCGCCTTCCAGGAGCCCATGCTCGACCTGCTCCACCGGCGGTACGCCCCCCTCGTGGTGTCGCTGCTGTCGCTCGTCTTCACACCCGAGCGACCGACCGTTCCCGTCACGGAGGCGCACACCGAGATCGGTGATGCCCTGGACCAGCTGCGCGCCCAGGGATACGAGCTGAACGCCGACGGCACCCGGGCGATCCCCGTGGGCAGCGCACGTGAGCTGTGCCGGCAGTGGGCCGACGTCGGCTGGCTCAAACGCCAGATCGTCGACGGGGACATCGAGGTCTACCAGCTCTCCGCGCACGCGGTCGGCGCGCTGGAGGTCGCGGGGCGGGCCGGCGGTGCACGGGCCAGGGTCTCCGAGTCGCGGGTCCGCACGCTGCTGGACGCCGTGGAGCGGCTGGCGCAGGACGCCGACCCGGACGTGGCAGTCCGCATGGCCCGCCTCCAGACCCAGGTGGACCGGCTGCAGGCCGAGCTGCTGCGCCTCGACCGGGGCGGCGTGATCGACGAGGTCGACGACGAGGAGCTGCTGGAGGGGGCGGAGAACGTCCTGCACCTCGTGCGTGAGCTGCCGGCGGACTTCGCGCGGGTGGCCGAGTCGATCAAGGCGATGCAGCGGGACGTGGTGACGGCGCTCCGCCAGGACGAGCGACCGTCCGGCGACGTGCTGCGCGAGTACCTCGAGCGCGGCGAGCAGGTGATGACGACCACGCCCGAGGGCAGGGCCTTCGCCGGCGCCCTGCGGCTGATCGGCGACCCGCAGCGGATCGACGAGCTCTCGCTCCAGCTCGACACGGTGCTGCGCCACCGGTTCACGGGGCGGCTGCCGGGACAGCAGCGCGCCGAGCTGCGCGAGGTCGGGCGGCGGATCGAGCAGGGTGTGGCCGAGGTCATCAAGGCCCAGCGCCAGGCGTCCCACGTCATCACGGCCCAGGTGCGTAACCACGACCCGCTGCGCGACCGGCAGGTGGACGAGCTGCTGCGCGAGGTCATGATCAGCTTCCAGGCCTGGGTGCCGACCACACGGCGCGGCCAGGAGGTCGACCCGTTGCGCAGGCTGCCCGTCGCGGACGTCGCGCACCTGCGCCAGACGACGAGCGACCTGAGCCCTCCGCAGCCCCCTGCCCCCTTGCAGACGCTGGACGACGGCGCGGACACCGACCTGGAGGACGGCGCCCGCGAGTGGGGCGGGCCGCACTACGCGGAGCTGCGCGAGCATCTCGACTCGTTCGCTGCCACCACCGACGGCGACGGCGGCACGGACCTCGCCGCTGTGTTCAGCGCCGCGCCCGAGGCGATCCGGCGGCCGGTGGACCTGCTCGGACTGCTCGAGCTCGCGGACCACGAGGGCATGACCGAGACCGACCAGGTGGCGGTCGTCGAGGCGGTCCGGCCCGACGGTTCACGGCGGCGGTTCGCGTTCGGCGGCGTCACGGTACGGACGTCGCCCGACACGAAGCACGACACGACAAAGCCAGAGACCAGGCACGACACCGAGCGACGCACGAAGGACGACACAGATGAGTGAGACCGCCGTCGACGAGCACGTCGCGGAGAACGACGGCGGGTTCATCGAGCCGGTGCCGATGGAGGAGGACCCGGAGCAGCTCTTCGCCGGCGACTCGGGAACGCTGGACGCGCCGGTGCGCCGGGTGCTGGTGCGTCTGCTGCGCGGCAGGTTCCTCGTCGCGGACCGCAACCGGGCGCAGTGGCGCACCCTCCTGGAGAACCAGCAGGTGATCGAGTCGCGGCTGCACGACCTGTTCGTTCACCTCGTCGTGGACCACGACCGGGGGATCGCGTACAAGAGACAGGTCCGCTCCGCCGAGCTGGACGTCCCGATCCTGCTGAAGGACGACCCGTACACCCGTGCCGAGACGCTGGTCCTCGTCCACCTGCGCACGGTCTTCCAGCGGGAGCAGGGTGCGGGGGAGGCCTCGGCCCGGGTGGACGTCGAGGAGGTCGAGCAGACGGTGCTGACGTTCTTCGACCCCGACGACAAGAACCTGGCCGCCCGGCAGACGGAGATCCGCACCGCCGTGCGGCGGCTGGAGAAGGAGGGGCTCATCGAGGAGGAGTCCGAGGGCCGGTACCGCGTCACGCCCCTGGTCGAGATCGTGCTCAGCAACGAGCGCCTCGGTGAGCTGCGGCAGTGGCTGCGCGCGCAGAACCAGCAGAACCAGGAGAACCCGCGATGACGATGATCGACACCCTGTTCGGGATGATCCCCGCGGCGTCGACCGGCCAGCAGTGGGTCGCGCGCGACCTGCAGCTCGTCAACTGGGGCGGCTACGACGGACACCACCAGGTGCGCCTGGCCACCACGGCGACCCTGCTCTCGGGCGGCTCCGGCTCCGGCAAGTCCACGCTGATGGACGCCTACATCGCGCTCCTCATGCCGCACACCACGCCGTTCAACGGTGCGTCCAACGGCAGCGTCGTCGGGCGGCCGCGCGGCAAGGACCAGCGCAACATCCTGTCGTACGCGCGCGGCAAGATCGACGAGTCCCGGACCGACGACGGCACCCGCCAGCGGGTGCTGCGCGGCGACGGCCGGGACACCTGGTCGGCCATCGCGATGACCTGGGTGGACCAGTCCGGCACGCACTTCACCGCCGTCCGCGCCTGGTACGTCCCGTCGGCCGCGCGCACCCTCGACGACGTCGTGCCGCTGCGGGCCACCCGTGACGGCGCCTTCGACCTGCGTGACCTGGAGCGCGCTGCCGCCCAGCGGCTCTCTCGCACCGAGGTCACCGCGGCTGGTCTGACCTGCTTCGACACCGACCGCGAGTTCACGGCGCGCCTGCACTCGACGCTCGGCATCGGCGCGTCCGGCGACGGCAACAAGGCCGTGGGGCTGCTCGGCCGCATCCAGGCCGGCCAGCAGATCACCACGGTGGACGCCCTGTACAAGGCCATGGTGCTGGAGGAGCCGGAGACCCTGGCCAAGGCGGACGAGGTGGTCGAGCACTTCGACAAGCTGGCCGGCACCCGTGAGCAGATGATCACCGCCCGCCAGCAGGTGGCCGCGCTCTCGCCCATCCGTGGCTATCACGCGGCCGTCGAGGGTGCGGTCGAGCGGCTGCGGGTCATCGACGAGATCGGGTCCTTCGCCGACGCCGCGTCACCCGCGGCGCTGTGGCGCAACGAGCGCCGGCTCGGCCTCCTGCGCGCGGTCGAGCACGACCTGCGGACCGAGCACCGCGCCGCGGCGGGACGCGCGGAGGAGATCGCCGTCCGGATCACCGCCGCGAAGTCCGAGCTGGACGGCGTGCTGGAGACCCTCCGCGCGTCGGGCGGCGACCGGCTGGCGACCGCGCAGCGCGAGCTCAAGAGCGTCGACTCGCGACTGGCCGAGGTCGGGCGTGCCCGCGGCCGGCTCGACGACGCCCTCGGTGTGCTGGGCGCGTCCGCCGGCTCGGAGGCCGAGTTCTCGGCGGTGGCCGCCCGCGCCGGTGCGGCGCTGACCGATGTGGGCACCAAGAAGGCCGCGCGTGACGCGTTCGGTGAGGCGATGTCGGCGAGGAACGCCGCGCGCACCCGCCTGTCCGAGCTCGAGGCGGACCGGTCGGCGGCCGCCGACCGACGCGGCAACATCCCCGACCACCTGCACCGGGCGCGCGCCACGCTCGCCGAGGCCGCTGGGCTGACGCCCGAGGACCTGCCCTTCGTGGGGGAGCTCCTGGAGGTCCGCACCGAGTTCGAGCCGTGGCGCGGGGCCTTCAACCTCGCGCTGGGTGGCTTCGCGACCAAGATGCTGATCGACTCGGCGCGCATCCAGGCCTTCCGCAAGGCGATCGACACCGTGCCGACGTCCACCCGGATCCGGTTCGAGGGCGTGCCCACCGGGATGCGCGACGAGCTGGGGCTCGACACGCGGACGCTCCCCGGCCGGCTCGACGTCCGTGGCGGACCCTTCGCCGGCTGGCTCAAGCACGAGCTGGCGCAGCGTTTCGCCTACGTCTGCGTGGACACGCCGGGCCAGCTGGGTCAGCACAAGATGGCACTCACCCGGTCCGGCCAGCAGTCCGAGGGCCACCGCGGCGCGCACGGGGGAAACCTCCGGTCCAACGTGCTCGGCTTCACCAACGGCCGCGCGCTGGCCGAGCTCGACGAACGCATCGGACAGGCACGGGAGCTGCTCGGCGAGGCGGAACGCCGCGTCGAGGCCGCCGACGCGCACCTGAACCGGCACGACGACGAGCTCGCCGCGTACCGCACGGTCAGTGGCCTGACCTGGGACCAGGTCGACGTCGCAGCGGTCGAGGCGGAGCGGTCCCGCTGGACGCAGGTGATCCACGAGGTCACGGCGGGCAACCCCGAGGTCACTCGCCTGCGGGACCAGTCCGGCACGCTCGAGAAGCAGATCGACGCCCTCAACCAGGACCTCGGCAAGACCACGGCTCGCGCCGACGCGCTGGAGGCGCGCTGGACGGCCGTCACCGACGACGTCGACGCCGCCCAGCAGGCCCTCGACGACGCCGAGGCCGCCGAGGTCGCCGTCGGCGCTGACCAGCGGGACTACCTCGACGCGCTGTTCCGCGCCGCCGACCTCGACGCCGCGAGCGGTGGTGCTGCCGCGGCAGCCGCACTCGAGGCGTTCGACGGGGCGCTGCGGCAGGCCACCGAACGGCTCAAGGCCGACCGGGAGGCCGCGCAGACCGCGCTCGGCGCTGCCCGCGACGCGCTGCGCCGGACCTTCGAGAACTTCCGCGAGCGCTGGCACGACCCGAACCTGGGGGCCGACCCGGACGCGTCCTTCGCCGACTACGACCGGATCCTGACGGACCTGGAGACCAGCGGGCTCCACGAGCTGGAGACGGACTGGCGCAACAGCCTCCTGCGGTTGTCCGGGAACGACCTCACCGACCTGTACCGGGCGCTGGCCGGTTCGGTCCGCGAGATCAAGGAGCGGATCGGCCCGGTCAACGACATCCTGGCGAACCTCCCGTTCGCCGACGACGAGCACCGGCTCCGGATCGACGCGCGCGACAACCAGTCCTCCGTGGTCGGGGCGTTCCGCAAGGAGCTGCGCGCCCTGCGCGAGTCGCTCTCCCGAGACGCCACCGACGCCGAGCGCGAGCGGCGGTACCTGCGCATGGCCAGGGTGATCGACCGCATCCGCCGGAACGCGCCCGACTTCGCCGACCTCGTGGACGTGCGGCGGCACGTGCGCCTCAGCGCCGAGAAGGTGGACCTCGACGGCAACCACGTGGCGCACTACGACGGCATCGGGGAGAAGTCCGGTGGGGAGTCGCAGGAGCTGGTCGCCTTCATCGTCGGTGCGGCACTGCGCTACCAGCTCGGGGACGCGGGGGCGGAGCGGCCGCGGTACGCGCCGGTGTTCCTCGACGAGGCGCTCATCAAGGCCGACGCCCGGTTCACGGGCCGCGCGGTCGGTGCCTGGCGTGGGCTGGGCTTCCAGCTCATCATCGGTGCGCCCAACGACAAGTACAGCGCCCTGGAACCGCACGTCGACCTGAAGTACGTGGTCCTCAAGGACGCGTCGGGGCGGTCGCGGACGAAGGCGGTCGCGGGGGTCGCCGAGCCGGCTGGCGCCTAGCCGGTCAGCCGGCCGCACCGTCGAGCATCGGCGGGCACGTGCCGCCCGGCTCCGTCAGGAGCTCGAAGTGCCAGATCTCGTTCGAGTACACCTGGCACAGCCCGTAGTCGGTGCCGTGCTCGATCAGCCAGTAGTCGCCCTCGGTCGGCCCGATGTCGACGGCCTCGCCGCTGACGTGCGCCGACGTCTCGGGCGTCGCGACCACCTTCCGTGCCTCCTCGAGGCCGCCGTGCTTCCGGACCGCCTGGTCGAGCAGCCGCTGCTGGTAGGCGGGGCTGCGCCAGCCGCTCGTGATCCAGAAGTCGATGTCGTCGGCCGCCGCGTCGGCGGCGGCCTGGCGGACGGCGTCGGCGAGCGCCGGGTCGAGCCCGGTGATCGCGGGAAGGTCGTCGTCGAGCGTCGCCGCGCCGTCGGGGATCTCGCCGCCGTCCACGCCGGTCGAGCCGGACGACGCGGAGGTCTGGCCCAGTGCGTCGTCGACCGCCTGGACCACCGGCGAGTCGGCGCGGTCGAGCAGGGGGTAGGCGCCGAAGGCGGCGGCCAGCAGCACGGCCGTCACCGCGAGCCAGGCCATCGCCGGGCGTCGGCCGGTGCCGTGGGAGGTGCGAGCGCTGGCGTGGGTCGGGGGCTGGAGGAGGTCCTGTCGGGTCATGTCCCCAGCCCATCGTGGCGGGCGTTGCCAGGACGTCTCCGTTTCTCGATACGCCGGCGATACACCGGGCGGTCACGACCGCCGCATGGTTCCCGGGTCGTGCGCGGACGGAAGCAGCACCGTCACGCGGAGCCCGCCCTCGGGGCGGGGCGCGAGGGTGAGGGTGCCGTCGTGCGCCGTGGTGATGCTCTTGACGATCGCCAGACCGAGGCCGACGCCCGCGTGGTCGCCGCGGATACGCTCGGCGCCGCGCTGGAACGGTTCGGTGAGGGTCGTGGCCAGCTGTGGCGGGACCGGCTCGCCGGTGTTCTCGACGGTGAGCACCGCTGTCCCGGGGCGCACGCCGGTGGTGACGCGCACGCTGCCCCGCTCGGGGAGATTGTGGACTATCGCGTTGTGGACGAGGTTGGTGGTCAGCTGTAGCAGGAGCGCGTACGAGCCGACGGCGGGGGCGACCTCGCCGGAGGTCTCGATGGTGAGGCCGCGTTTCTCCGCCAGGGGGAGGAGCGTCTCGGTGGCCTCCTCCGCGATGAGGGACAGGTCGACGGGTTCCCGGACGAAGGACCGCTGGTCGGCTCGGCTGAGCACGAGCAGCGCCTCGGTGAGGTCGATCGCGCGGGTGTTGACGTACCGGAGGCGGTCGACGAGCTCGCCGGTGTCGCGGCCCGGGTCGTTGTGGGCGACCTCGAGGAGGGTCTGGGTGATCGCGAGCGGGGTCCGTAGCTCGTGGGAGGCGTTGGCGGCGAATCTCTGCTGCTCGGCGATGTGGGCCTCGAGCTGGGCCAGCATGCCGTCGAACGTGTCGGCCAGCTCGCGGAACTCGTCGTGGGGTCCCTCGAGCCTGATCCGGTGGGACAAGGACCCGTCCGTGGCCAGGCGTGCGGCGTGGGTGATGCGGCGCAGCGGGCTGAGCATGCGGCCGGCGAGGAGCCACCCGCCCAGGAGCCCGAGCACCAGCACGAACCCGAGCGCGACCAGCGCGCGCGGGAAGAACGCGCGCTCGAGGTCGGCGCGGTCGGGGACGAATATCCCCGGGCGGCCGGGGGAGTCCCCGGCGATGGAATAGATATCCGTGGGTACGTAGCGCAGCAGGAAGACCCACACCACCGCGAGCAGCAGCACACCGGCGACCATGAGGAACCCGGCGTAGCTGAGCGCGAGCTTGAGGCGGACGCTCATCCCGGGCGCCCTGTCCCCGGCCCGGCTATCCACGGTTGGTGCCCGGGGCGGTGTCGATGCGGTAGCCGACGCCGGGCACCGTGGCGATGATCCAGGGTTCGCCGAGGCGCTTGCGCAGGGCCGAGACCGTGATGCGCACGGCGTTGGTGAAGGGATCCGCGTTCTCGTCCCAGGCCCGCTCCAGCAGCTCCTCGGCGCTGACGACGCCGCCCTCCGCTGCGACGAGCACCTCGAGCACGGCGAACTGCTTTCGGGTGAGCGCCACGTAACGGCCGTCGCGGAAGACCTCCCGGCGGAAGGGGTCCAGCCGGAGGCCCGCGATCTCGCTGACCGGGGGCCTGGCCCGCCCGCGCCTGCGGTCGAGCGCCCTCAGCCGCAGCACGAGCTCACGCAGCTCGAACGGTTTGGTGAGGTAGTCGTCGGCGCCGAGCTCGAACCCGGAGGCCTTGTCGTCGATCCGGTCGGCGGCGGTCAGCATGAGGATCGGGACGCCGCTGCCGGAGGCGACGATGCGCCGGGCGACCTCGTCTCCGGACGGCCCGGGGATGTCGCGGTCGAGGACGGCGAGGTCGTAGGAGTTGATACCCAGGAGCTCCAGGGCGGAGTCGCCGTCGCCGGCGATGTCGGCCGCGATGGCCTCCAGCCGCAGTCCGTCCCGGACGGCCTCGGCCAGGTAGGGCTCGTCCTCCACGATCAGCACGCGCATACCTGCAGCCTAGGTCGAGGGCCGGCGTGCACGGTCCGGTGTGCGGCGTGCGCGATGGGCCGGCGCGGACGGCGGCGCGTCGTGGTTCATACCGCGAGTGAAGGGCCTGGCCCGTTGCGGTGGCGTATGCGGTTTCTGATACGCCACCGATATGCCGGGTGTGCTGACTCGCTCCCCGGGGCCAGTCCGGGCGTCAGCCCGCCTGGGTCGCGTGCAGGGTCGCGTAGCGGCCACCGTGGGCCACCAGCTGGTCGTGCGTGCCCTGCTCCACGATGTGCCCGTGCTCCAGCACGACGATGCGGTCGGCCTGCCGGATGGTGGAGAGCCGGTGTGCGACGACCAGCGTCGTGCGCCCGGTCATGAGGCGGCCGAGCGCCTCCTTCACGAGAGCCTCGGACTCGGTGTCCAGAGCGCTGGTCGCCTCGTCGAGCAGCAGGATGCGCGGGTCGCGCACCAGGGCGCGGGCGATGGCGATGCGCTGGCGCTGCCCGCCCGACAGCAGGGCACCGCGCTCGCCGACGACGGTGTCCCACCCCCGCGGCTGCGCGTCCACGAAGTCCAGCGCGTTGGCGTCCCGAAGGGCGGCGCGGACGACGTCGTCGGGTGCGTCCGGGAGCCCGTAGGTGACGTTGTCGCGGATGGTGCCCTCGAACAGCACCGACTCCTGCGGTACCACCGAGACGTGGCGGCGCACGGTGCGCAGGTCGAGCTCCTGCGCGTCGGCGCCGTCCACCAGCACCCGGCCGGACGTCGGGCGGATGAAGCCGAGCACCAGGTTCAGCAGCGTCGACTTGCCCGACCCGGACGAGCCGACGAACGCGACGGTCTGGCCCGCCGGGATGGTGAGCGTCACGTCGCGCAGGGCGTCGTCGTCGGAGCCGGGGTAGCGGTGGTGCACGTGCTCCAGCGTCAGCTCGCCGTCGACGGCGTCGACGGTGCGGCGGCCCGCGTTCTTCTCGAGGTCCGGCTCCTCCAGCACCTCGGCGATCGAGCGCACGGACTCCATGCCGCGCGCCGTGACCGGGATCAGCATGAGCAGCTGGGTCAGCCCCTGGGTGAGCAGCGTGAAGTAGGCGGACAGCAGCACCACCTCGCCCGGCGTCACGGGCAGGAAGCCGGTGAGGGAGAAGATCGCGGCGAGCGTGAGGCACGTGACGCCGAGCAGCTGCATGGTCACCCAGGACAGCGACGCGACCCGGCCGTTGAGCATGTCGAGGTGCAGACCGGCGCGGCGCACGCCGTCGGCGCCCGCGGCCAGGCGCGTGACCGCCGTGTGCTCCAGGCCGTGGGCGCGGGTGATCGGGATGAGCGAGGCCATCTCGCCCACGCGGGAGGCGAAGCCCTCGACCTCGCGGCGGAAGTGCTCGTTGCGGTCGCGCGAGCGGCGGGCCGTCGCCCAGCGCAGCCCGAGCGCGAGCGGCACGGCCAGCACGTAGACGGGCAGGAACTGGGGGACCTTGAGGGCCGTCATCGTCACGGCGCCGGCGAGCACCATGATCGACGAGAGCAGCGGATGGGTGACCTGCTGGAGCATCACCTCGATGTTCTCCACGTCGCGCACCACCTTGGACTGCACCACCGAGGCGCTCGCCCTGGTGTGGTAGCCGATCGACAGGCTCTGCAGCCGTGCGGCGAGCGCGTTGCGCAGGCCGGCTCCGGTGTCGCGCACCACGGTCATGAAGTTGCGCGTGTAGACGAGGTGGTTGGGAAAGTTCTGCAGAAGCAGGGCGGCGGCCACGGCGAACCAGACGAGCACGTCACGGACCTGGCCGCCGGCGGCCACGATGTCGATGACGGCGGCCGTGACCACCGGGAGGAACCACATCGGGATCTCTTTGACCGTGAAGGCACCGATCGCCACCGCCATGCGGCCGGGCCGGCGGGCGAGCAGGCGGAGGATCGATCGGGCGGGGCGCGAGCTGTCGATGCGCAGCGCGGAGGTAAGCGCTTTCTCGGCGGCCATGCGGCACATGCTATCGACCCGGTCGAGTGCCGGATGTCTGCGGGCCCAGCAGGCGATTCCCCGCAGACATCCAGCACTCGACGGTTCAGCGGGTCATGAGGGCGTACTGGTGCGCCACCTCTCGGGGCGTCGCGGCCCTGTCGAAGAACTGGAGGGTGTCCATGCTGCAGTTGCACGGGTTGGCCTCCCGCGTGTCCTGCGGGAAGCTGCCGCCGATCTTGATCCCGCGCGGTGTCGTCGCGGAGGCACCCGAACCGTCGACCCGCCACGGGTCGCCGTCCTTCGTGTAGAAGCCGGCCACCTGCTCACCGTTGCGGTACAGCGCCATCCTGCCGGTGGTGTAGTCGAACGTGGCGGCCAGGTGCACCCACTCGTCCTGCGGCAGGAGCGTGCGCCAGTCCTCCTGCGCGGCGAAGGTCTGCGACTCGCCGCCGTCGACCCGCCGGCCGAGCGCGACGAGCCGCAGCTCGCCGTCCACCTCGATGACCTCGAGGAGCGCGCGCACGCCGTGCCCGTCGGAGTCGCCGCTGAGCACGCCCGCCAGGCCGATGGCGTTGTAGAGGTCGTCCGGGTCGGCGCTGTTGGTGTTCCGGCTCGGGTTCTGGCCGGTCATCTTGACCCAGCCCATCACCGTGATCCCGTCCACCCCGCTGAACGCGGACAGCGTGTCCACCCCGTCGGCGTCGTAGACGCCCGCCTTCCAGTCGTCGTTGCCGGCGGCTGCCGGGTCCACCTGCATGAGCCGGACGGAGTTGTTGCTGCCCGGGTGCGCGCCGTCGGCGACGCGCATGTCCTCCCCGCCGTTGACCAGATCCAGGTACGTGCGGGACGCGCCGCGGTCGACCTCGACGGCCCCGTCCTGCTGGAACGGGTGCTCGAAGTCGTACAGGCTCACCTGGTTCGGCTCCAGCGAGCGGGTGACGTCCCGTGGCACCGGCGCGCTGATCGTGTCGACCACCTTCCAGATCTTCCCGTTCGCCTTGGCGATCAGGTAGAGGTCGCCCGAGCGGTCGCGGCCCATCCGCAGGTCGGCCCGCTCGTCGCCGGTGAAGTCGGGCATCCGCTTGCGGGTGCCGCCGGTGTCGTAGAGCGCGAGCTCGTACATCTGCGCCTCCGGCCCGCCGCGCCGCATCTGCGACTCCTTGGCGAAGAACACCCGTCCCTCGACCAGGTCCGTGAACAGGTACTTGCCGTCGAGGGCGGGCAGGTCGTGCCCGCGGTAGACGAATCCGCCGCTGATCGCGTAGCCGCTGTCCGACGTGCACGGCCAGCCGGGCGGCGGGTCGTGGTCGTACGCCACGACCGGGTAGGTGAAGCCGAGCTCGGCGTCGTTCTCCGGGAGGGGGTAGAGGTTGCAGCGGTCGGCCGCGTCGAAGACGTACTTGCCCTCGCGGTCGCCCCAGCCGAAGTTGTCGCCCGCCTGCACGTCGTAGACAGCCTCGATCGCGTGCTCGCCGATGTGGCCGAGGAACATGCGCGTGTCGCCGTGCTCGCCCTGCCGGTCCCAGCTGAACCGGTGCGGGTCGCGCATGCCGACGGCGTAGATCTCGCCCAGCGCACCCGGCGTGCCGACGAACGGGTTCGACGGCGGGATCCCGTACGTCCCGCCCGGCCCGTCGTTCCCGGCAGGGTCGATGCGCAGGATCTTGCCCGCCGGGGTCCCCATGTCCTGCGGGATACCGGTCCCGACGCCCCGGCCGCCGTCGCCGACGGCGAGGTAGAGCAGGCCGTAGTCCTCGGCGCCCGGCCGCGCCGTCGGGTTGAAGTCGATCTGCTGGATCGCGTGGATCTGACCGCCGAAGCCCAGGCGCAGCACCTCACGGCTCGTCCCGGAGAAGACGTCGGCGGCCGGGTCGTCCGCGACCCACTCGGTCACCACGGAGTGCAGGAACGTCGGGTTCTGCGGCGGGTACGTCGTGGGGTCCGGTGGCGGTCCCGCGTTGCCGGGACGCTCCGTGTGCACCGTGTAGAAGGTGCCGTTGTCCTCGAAGTCCGGGTGGAACGTCGCGAACCCGAAACCGCTGCCCATGCCGCGCCCCGAGAAGAACTCGGGCGCGAACTCGGCGGCGACGTCCAGGTAGACCTGCGGCTCGCCGTCCTCGACGAGGTAGAGGGGGCCGTTGAGGTCCGGCACGTAGGTGCGGCCCGACCCGTCGGGCAGCTCGCCGAGACCGTTGATGCGGGCGTGCCGCATCAGCCGGCGGTCGGTGGGCGCAGGGATGGGTTCCGTCCTGGGGAACTGCGCGTACTCCTCCAGCACGAGGCCCAGCGTGGACTGGATCTCCTCCGGGGCGGGGTCGGCGATCGGACCAGGATCGGCTGCAGCGGCCGTCATGGTCGCCGTGGTCAGCCCGGCCAGTGCGGTAGCGGTGATCGCCACCGCGGCCACCGCCGACCGCCATCGTCGCTTGCTCATGGTGCCTCCTGAATGTCGTCGTCGTCATTGCGGAGTGCCTTGCTGTCGCTGGTCGAGCCGTCTCGGTGGTCGACTCCGTCGAGACCTACCGGCAGAACGCCTGGTCCCCGGCCGCGCTGAGGATCCCGCCCACCACGTGCGCCTCGAACGACCCGGCGCCCGCGAGCGCCGAGTCCTCGGTCCAGGCCGCAGGATCGTGGCCGAGCGTGGTGACCCAGGCGCGGCCGCCGTCGTAGTAGTGGCACCACGACACGGGGTGGTCGCCCGGGTGGCCGGGGTGCCCGTTGAACCCGGTGTGGGCACCGATGGTCGCGGTGTCCACCTCGGCGAGGAACCGCACGCCCGTGGGGAACGGCTCGAGGTGATACCACTCGTCGCGGAAGTCCCACCGTCGCGGCAGGTCGCGCGTCGAGGCGTCGCGCCGGTCGACGGTCACGACCTGCCCGTCGCGGTGCGGCCCGTGGTCGTAGAAGTTGGCCCCGCCGAGCAGGCCCTGGAACCACGGCCAGTGGTACATCGCGCCGAGCGTGTTGTGGACGGCCACGAAGCCGCCGCCCGACCGGACGTACTGCAGCAGCGCCGTCTGGGACGCGTCGTCGAGCATGGTGCGGGAGTTGCTGAGGAACACGACGGCGTCGTACGGCGCGAGCTTGGCCGGGGCGTCGAGCTGGCGTACGTCCTCGGTCCAGTCGACCTCGAACCCGTGCTCCTGGCCCCACCGGACCACCGCGGTCTGTGCGACGTGCGCGGACGTGAGCGGCGGGTTCATCCCGGCGGGCAGGAGCGGCCCGAGGTGCGCGTGCCGGGAGCTGCCCGTCGCGGTGAAGACCAGCACGCGCACGACTCCGTCGTCGGCCCGCGGCAGGTCCCAGTCGTTGTAGCAGGCGGGGTCGGTGCCCCGGCAGACGCCGTAGTCGGCGAGCTTGTCCTGGTAGGTGTTCTGGTGATCCGCGGACGGCGGCGGCCCGCTCCCCGCCGTCGGCGCGAGGTGCAGGCCCGCGAGCAGCGCGGCCAGGATCGCCAGGCCGAGCACGACCTGTCCCGCACCACCGAGCGACTTTCCGAGCATGGTTCTGAGCGACATGACGGTTCTCCTTTGAACAGCCAGCAGTCAGTCCTGTCTCGTTGAGCGCTGGGTACTCGTCGGTCCGCGCGGCGTGGAACGACAAGCACCCAGCACTCAACGGGGTGGGTTACGGCACCTCCTTCGGGCGGCCGCCCAGGTAGAGCTGGGCCAGTCTCGGGTCGGCCAGGAGGGTCGGAGCCGGGCCCGTGATGTGCACGGTGCCCAGGTCCAGCACGCAGCCGACGTCGGCCGCCTCCAGCGCACGTCGCGCGTTCTGCTCCACGAGCAGCACCGCCGTCCCGGCGTCGCGCATGCGCTGCACCTGCTCGAACACGATCGCGGTCGCCTTGGGGTCGAGCCCCATGGAGGGCTCGTCCAGGAGCACCACCTTGGGCCGCACCATGAGCGAGCGGGCGAACTCGACCTGCTTCTGCTGCCCGCCCGAGAGCGCGCCGGCCAGGGCGGACCAGCGCTCGCCGACCAGTGGGAACAGGTTCGTGACGAACTCGGTGCGCTCGGCGATCACCGACCTGTCACGCACCGTGTAGGCGCCGAGCAGCACGTTCTCGGCGACCGTCATCTCGGGGAAGACGCTGTGCCCCTGCGGCACGTGGGACAGCCCGGCGGCCAGGAGCTGCTGCGGGGTGCGCCCGGTGACGTCGACACCGTCGACCACCACCTGGCCGGCACGCGGCGTCAGCAGACCGCTGGCGACCTTGAGCACCGTCGACTTGCCCGCGCCGTTCGGGCCCACGAGGCAGACCACGCTGGACGGTGCGACGGTGACCGACAGCCCGCGCAGCACGAGGGCCGCGCGGCCGTAGCCGGCCTGGACACCGACCAGGCGGAGAAGGGGTTCGGCAGCCGGCGCTGCCGCCGGTCCGGTGGTCGGTTCAGACGCCAAGGTATGCCTCCAGGACCTGGGGGTCGTCCTGCACGACGGCGGGGGCGCCCTGCGCGATGGGCCGGCCCCTGTCGAACACGACCACGTGGTCGCTCAGGCCCATGACCAGCTCCATGTTGTGCTCCACGATGATGAAGGTGCGGCCTTCGGCGTTGAGCTCGCGTACGAGGTCGGCGATGCGGTCCACCAGCGCGGGGTTCACCCCGCCGGCGGGCTCGTCGAGCATGATCGTGTGGGGATCGCCCATGAGCACCCCGGCGAGCTCGAGCAGCTTCTGCTGCCCGTAGGAGATGTCGCGGGCCTCTGACTGCTCGAGGTGGTCGATGCCGACCCGGGACAGCAGCTCGCGCGCCTGCGCGATGTCGGCGGGGTTGCGCGAGCCGCGCAGCCGCTGCAGCAGCCCGTGGGGCTGTACGGCGACCAGCATGTTCTCCAGCACCGTGAGCCGCGGGAAGATGCGGCAGAGCTGGAAGCTGCGGCCGATCCCTGACCGCGCGATGCGGTGCGAAGCCAGCCCGGTGACGTCCCGGTCCTGGTAGTACACGGTGCCGCTGTCGGGCCGGATCATGCCGGTGACGCAGTTGAAGAACGTCGTCTTGCCGGAGCCGTTGGGTCCGATCAGGGCGTTGATCTCGCCCTCGTGGAAGGCGACGGAGGCGCTGTCGATCGCGCGGACGCCACCGAACGACTTGGTCAGGTCACGGGTCGTGACGGAACCCGTCGCACTGCTCGTCAAACCGCTCATCGGGCCGCCTCCTCGCGCTGGTTCGCCAGCTCCTCCGCGCTCATCTCGCGGATCGACGCCGCCTGACGGCGCCGGTTCAGGGCCGAGCTCAGGGCGGGGATGACGCCGTCGGGCATGAACAGGACGACGAGGCCGAGCAGGACGCCTGTGGCGACCAGGTGGAGCTGCGTGTCGCCGTACTGGGACTTGAACACCTCGACGGCGTAGCCGACGACGACGGCCCCCAGCAGCGGGCCGAACAGGCTGCGTATCCCGCCGAGCAGTGACATGAGCACCATGTAGCTGCCGATGAGGATCGAGAACTGGAAGATCGGGTCCAGGTAGCCGAACCAGAGCGCGTACAGGCCGCCGCCCAGGGCGGTGAAGAACGCGCTCACCACGAGCGCGGTGAGCTTGTAGGTGAAGGTCGGTACGCCGAGCGCCTGCGCCTTGTCCTCGTCCTCCCGGATGGCCTTGAGCCCGGCGCCGAGCCGGGAGCGCTCGATGAGCCACCAGGTCAGCAGCGCGAGCGCGAGGAGAACGGCGTGCAGGTAGAAGAAGCGTTCGTGCTGCTCGGGTCGCAGCACGTCGGGGCCGAACGGCCGCGGCACCCGCAGCCCGTTCGAGCCGCCGGTGAACGTGTGCCAGCTCTGGAACACGAGCTGCACGATGAGCACCAGAGCGATGGACGCGATCACGAAGGAAGCGCCCCGCACACGTAGCGACGCGATGCCGACGGGAACCGCGATGACCGCCACGATCAGACCGCCCGAGATCAGCGCGAGCCACGGGTCGAGGCCGGTGCGGAGGATCAGGAGCGCCGTCGCGTACCCGCCGAGCCCCGAGTACGCCGCGTGCCCGAGGGAGATGTAGCCCGTGAACCCGCCCACCAGGTTCCATGACGTCGCGAGCACCGCGTAGCTCAGGATCACCACGCCGACGGAAAGGATGAACGGGTCGGCCGCGAGGGAGGGGAACAGTACGACGATCGCCACGAGGGCGAGCAGGCCGGCGATCCGGGCCCACCGCGCGAGGTCGCGCCGCTTCGCAGGCGACGCCGGTGCCGGTGTCGTCGGTGGCGGGGGAGCCGACGTCGTCGGCTCAGAATCTCTGGGCAAGGCGACCTCCGAAGAATCCCTGCGGACGGATCATGAGGGTGACGAACAGGGCCAGGTAGAACACGGTCTGGGCCCAGGTCGTGCCGAGCGGTACCTGCAGCAGGCTCGCGGCCACGCCGAGCAGCATGGCCGCGATCGCGGCGCCAGGGATGCTGCCCAGCCCGCCGACGACGATGATCGCCATCAGCGGTCCGATCCAGTGCCAGTGCAGCGACGGGTAGATCGTGTAGTCGAGCGCGAGCGCCGTGCCGCCGACGGCGGCCGTCGCCAGGCCCAGCCCGAACCCGAGCCCGGCCACCCGGTCGGTGTCGATGCCGATCAGCCGTGCGGCCTCGGGGTGCTGGGTGGTGGCCCGCAGCGCCCGCCCGAAGGAGGTCTTGCGCAGGACCAGGTACAGCGCCCCGAGCGACACCGCGGCGAGCGCGAACGCGATCAGCTTGACGACGGCGATGCTGACGCCGGCCACCTCGACGCTCGCCCCGGAGTACTCGAGCTGTACGCGGCGCTGCGTCCCTGTCCACACGAAGCCGAGCAGCCCCTCGATGGTCAGTGCGACGGCGAAGGTCAGCAGCACCGACATGGTGGTGAGGCTGATGGGCCGCAGCCGCGACACCAGGAACCGCTGCATGCCGTACCCGACCACGAAGAACAGGGGCACCGTGATGACCAGCGACAGCAGCGGGTCGAGCCCGGAGCGCTCGTGGAAGTACCAGGCGAGGTAGGCGGCGAGGATCAGGAACGCGGAGTGGGCGATCATGACCACCCGCATGACGCCGAAGTACAGCGTCAGGCCGGCAGCCAGGAGGGCGTACAGCCCACCCAGGAGGATGCCCAGCACCAGGCTCTGTGCGAACAGGGCACCGGTCATGAGATCACCACTCGGGCTTGGGGTGGACGAGGTCGGTGTCCTTGACGTCGTCCGGCAGCACGATCGTGATCTCGCCGTCGACGTACTGCTGGATCAGGTGCGCGCTCTGCGGGCGGCCCTGCGCGTCCCAGCTCAGCGGTCCCACGACGGTCTCGACCTCGTTCTCGTGCAGCCAGTCGACGAGCTGCTGCTGGCACTCGGGCGACGCGTCGGCGCAGCCGACGGCCTCGACCGCGGCAGCCACCACCTGGCCGGTGGTCCAGGCGTTCGCCTCGTCCTCCGCAGGCTCGGCGCCGTGCTCCGCCGTGTACGCCGCCACGAACTCCTCGTTGGAGGGATATGGCGCATCCGGCGTGTAGCCGGTGGGAGCGAGGATGCCCTCGGTCTTGTCGCCGATGGCGGCAGGGAACTCGGCGTTCGTGGGGGCGCCGGAGATGGCCGCCATCTCGGGCTGGTAGCCCTGCTGCTGCAGCGCGACGACGAGGTTGACGCCGTCCTGGTACTGCGACCCGACGACCAGCAGGTCGGCCTCGGAGTCCGCGATCTTCGCCGCTATGCCGCTGAAGTCGGTGGTGTTCGGCGGGTAGACCTCGTCCACGACCACTTCGATGCCCTCCGCGGCCAGCGCGTCACGCAGGCCGTAGGCGGTGCCCTGGGCGAACGGGTCGTCCATGGATGCGACGGCGATCGTCTCGGGCCGTTCGTCCTCCGGCAGGGCGAGGATGTGGTCGGCGAGGTGGTTGTAGTGGTCGTCGGCGATGGCCGGTGCGGCGTAGAACAGGTTGTCGAAGCCCTGCTCGAACACCTCGGCGGCGGCGCCGGCGGGCTCCACGAAGAGGAACCCGTAGTCCTGGGCGACCTGCGCGGCAGGCACCACCAGCCGGGTCGAGAACGGCCCGAAGACCAGGTCGACGCCGTCCTGGTTGATCAGGCGCTCGTAGTCGGAGGCGACCCGGTCGGCGTTGGACTGGTCGTCGACGATGATCAGCTCCACCTGGCGGCCCAGCAGCCCGCCGTTCTCGTTCACGTGTGCTGCCCAGGCCTCGTAGCCGCGCTGCACGCCTTTGCCCGGCTCGGCGAAGTCACCGGTCAGGGGGAGGGAGACGCCGATGACTATGGGGTCGTCGGGGCCCGCGGACTCCCCGCCCTCGCCGCCCTGGTCGGGGCTGGCCAAGCAGGCGGACAGGGTCAGCGCCGTGGTCGCGGCGACAGCCGCTACCGTCAGGCGTCGGGTTGCTCTCATGGTCCACTCCTTTGTGGCAAGCGCTTCCGTAACCGCTTACGGCACTCTAGGAACCTGGGACGCTTGGTGACAAGGGTCTTGGCCCGATCCATAAGTTCTGTGCACCATCCGTGGCGAACCATCCGTGGCGAGGAGGCCTCATGCCGAAGCACACCGCCGGGCTGCGCCTGATCGATGTCGCCGACCAGGCAGGCGTGTCGATCGCGACCGCCTCACGCGCGCTCTCCGGGGCGGCCGGGGTTTCCGAGGAACTGGCCGAGCGCGTGCGCACCGTGGCTGCCGACCTGGGCTACGTGGCGAACGTGCATGCTCGCTCGCTCGCCAGCGGCGCCAGCCCGGGCGTGGGGCTCGTGGTGCACGAGATCGGTGACCCGTACTTCGCCGAGATCTCCAGCGGCGTGCTGGAGGTCGCGAGCACGCACGGGCGCATGGTGCAGATCTGCCACACCGGTCGGGACCCGTTCACCGAGGTGGCGCAGCTGCGGGCGCTCGTGAACGCCCGCGTCGGGATCATCGTCGTGGCCGGCTCCGGGCACCTGGACCGCGAGATCCAGGCCCGGATGAAGGCCGAGGTGCAGGGCTTCGAGGCGGCCGGCGGGCGCGTCGCCGTCATCGGGCGCCATCCCCAGCTGGGGGTCGATGCCGTGGTCCCTGCCAACGTCGAGGGTGGCCGTGCGATCGCCGAGCACCTGCTCCAGCTCGGGCACCGGCGCATCGGTGTCACGGCCGGGGCGCGGGGGCTGGCGACGATGGCCGACCGGCTCGCCGGCGTCGAGCAGGCGCTCGGCGCGTACGGCCTGACGCTGCGCGACCTGCCCGTGGTCGAGGCGGAGTTCACGCTCGAGGGCGGCAAGGAGGCCGCCCGCCGCATCCTCGACGAGCACCCGGACGTCACGGCCATCCTCGCGCTCAACGACGACATGGCCGTCGGCGTGCTGTCGGTGCTGGGGGAGCGGGGCATGGCGGTTCCCGGTGATGTCTCGGTCACCGGGTTCGACGACGTGAGCGTGGCCGGCCACCTGTCGCCCGCGCTGACGACGGTGCGCCTGCCGATGAAGGAGATGGGACGCCAGGCGCTCGAGCTCGCGCTGCTGCCGCGGGCCGCGCGCGCCCGGCGCCGGACGGCGGAGCAGCAGCTGATGGTGCGGGCCTCGACGGCGCGGGTGCGGGGCTGAGGCTCCGGGTGCGAGGACGCAGGGGTGCTCCCGAGCGGGACCGGCGGGGGAGACACCAGGGCGTCTGACACCGGCGTCCGGCTCAGACGCCGGCGTCCGTGGCTCTGTGTCGCGGTGCCGGCTCGACCGGGAGCAGGGCAGGGGACGGCTCGGCCGTCGTCAGCCAGTGGGCCAGGACGTCGTGGAACAGCTCGGGGTCCTCGGCGCTCCAGACGTGGTGCATACCGGGTGCCAGCCGGGCGACGGCATGGGGCGCGCGGGAGACGATGTCGTCGAGCGCTCGGTGTACGGTCCGCGGCTCCTTCTCGCCGGCGATCGCGAGCATCGGTGCCCGGAGGTCACGGAGCCCGTCCAGGTCGGCGGCCGGGACGCCGTCGTAGACCTGGGTCATCATCCGGCGGGCGGAGTCGCGGTCGATGCCGAGGCCCGTCGAGACGAACGCGTCGACCGAGTCGGCGGGCAGGCGGAACGCTCGGGCGAGACCGTTCCAGTACCCCGGACTCGACCAGAACGACACCTGAGCCAGCCCGCTCCAGCGGGTGAGCCGCCCGACGCCGCGCAGCGCGGCGCCCGTCACGAGCGCGCTGCGGACGACGCCGGGATGGCGGGCGGCGAGCAGTGTCCCGAGGACACCGCCGAGGGACAGCCCGACCACGTGAGCGCGTCCGTCGTGGGCCCGGCTGCGGACGAGGTCGGCCAGGTCGTCGGTCACCGCCGTGAGATCGGTCCAGGGCCGGCCGGCCGAGGCGCCGAAGCCGGGCAGGTCAGGGACCAGCGCGTGATGGTCCGCGAGCGCTGCCGCCTGCTCGGTCCACATCCAGCCCGCGACGTTCCCGCCGTGCAGGAACAGGACCGACTCGCCGGCATCGGGGCGCTGCTCGGCAACGTAGATGCTCGCGGGGCGGTTCGTCGCGGGGCTCACAGGGCGGCCTCCAGCTCGTCGAGCCACGTGAGCTCGGCCTGGACCTCAAGGATGCCCTTGCGCAGCGTCGCCGACCGGAGCCGGGCGGACAGGTCGCCGTCGGCCACCGGGATGTCCTCCAGCGTGGCGAGCAGGCGGCGGGCCGCGTCCCTGCGCTCCGCGAGGAGCGCGCGGACCAGGTCGGGGTCGTTCTCCCGGCCGACGAGGAAGAGTCGTCCGAGGAACGGTTCCCGAGGCTTCTCGTCGGGCAGCGGGGACCGGAGCCAGGCCGCGAGCGAGGCCCGGCCCTCGTCGGTGAGCCGGTGCTCGCGGCGGTCCGGCCTGCCGGGCTGCGGGATGACCCGGACGGCGACGAGGCCGTCGCGTTCCAGGCGGGCGAGCGTGCGGTAGATCTGGGCCTGGTCGGCCGACCAGAAGTGCGCGACGGTGCCGTCGAACGTCTTCTTGAGGTCGTAGCCGGTCATCGGTTTCAGGTCCAGCAGGCCGAGGATCAGGGCGTCGAGTGCCATGACTCATACTCTACAACACATATATGAGACGCCGCATATATGGAAGGGTGAATCGGTCGGCCGTGACACCGTTCGCGCAGGCAACTATGTAGGCTGCGGACATCCCCTCGCCGCCGGCGCAGCCCGTGCTGCGCCTCCGCGGGCGCACGGACCCGACCCTGTCGAAGGAACGTCTGTCACCCATGAGATCTCGTTTCCCACCCGGCCGTCAGGATCGCTCCCGGCTCACACGCGTGCCCAGGCCGGGCGTGGTGATCGCGGTCCTCGCGTTCGCCGGGATGGGGGCGTCGTTCATGCAGACGATCCTGCTGCCGATCCAGTCCGAGCTTCCGCTCCTGCTGGACGAGTCGCGTGACGTGACCGCCTGGGCCGTCACGGTGACCCTGCTGGTCGCGGCGATCTGCACGCCCATATCGGGGCGTCTCGGCGACATGTACGGCAAGAAGACGGTGGCGCTCGTGCTGCTCGGCCTGCTCGTGCTGGGCTCCGTCGTCGCCGCGCTGTCGCCGTCCGTCGCGTTCCTCATCGCCGGGCGGGGGCTGCAGGGCATGGGTATGGGCGTGATCCCGCTCGGCATCTCGATCCTGCGCGATGTGCTGCACAAGGAGCGGCTCGGCTCGGGCATCGCGATGGTCAGTGCGACGCTCGGTGTCGGCGGCGCCGTCGGCCTGCCGATCAGCGCGTTCGTGACCGAACGTTATGACTGGCACGTGATGTTCTGGGTGGCGTCAGCGATCGGGCTCCTCGCGCTCGCGCTGGTGGCCTGGGTGGTGCCGGTCAGCACGATGCGCGCCGGCGGCACGCTCGACGTCGTCGGCGTGATCGGCCTGGCCGTCGGTCTGACCGGGGTGCTGCTCGCGGTCTCCCGCGGGAACGACTGGGGCTGGGGCTCGCCACGCACGCTCGGGCTCCTGCTCGGCGGCGTGGCCGTCCTCCTCGTGTGGGGCTGGTACGAGCTGCGGGTCGAGTCGCCCCTGGTGGACCTCCGGGTCACCGCGCGCGGCACCGTGCTGTTCACCAACCTGGCCTCGATCGCGATGGGCTTCGCGCTGTTCGCGTCGCAGGTCGTGTTCCCGCAGCTGCTCGAGCTGCCTGCCGGCGGTGGCGGGCTGGGGCTCACCCTGATGCAGGCGAGCCTGATCCTCATGCCGGCCGGCCTGGCGATGCTCGCCATGTCGCCCGTCGCGGGCCGGCTCGAGCACCGCTTCGGTCCCAAGCCGCTGCTCGCGTCGGGCGCGGCCATCATCGCGCTCTCCTACGTGATCGCCGTCGTCGTGGACCTGGAGGTGTGGCACGTCCTGGTGGTCAACACCGTGCTCGGCATCGGCATCGGCCTGGGGTTCGCGGCCATGCCCGCCCTGATCATGCAGGTCGTGCCGGCACGCGAGACCGGCGCGGCGAACGGGTTGAACACCCTGATGCGGTCCCTCGGCACGACGTCGGCCGCCGCCGTCGTGGGCGGGGTGCTCGCCGCGGGAGGTGCTGAGCTGGACGGCGTGCCGGTGCCCTCCGACGACGCGTTCCGCACGGCGCTGCTGCTCGGCCTGCTCGCGGCCGTGGTGTGCACGGTGCTGGCGCTGCTCATCCCGCGGCCGAGGCTGGGCGAGGACGAGCGGCCGTCGCTGCCGGACGGGGTCCTGTAGCGAACGGCGCAGCGCAGGCCGTCCGTGGACAAGAACCTCCACGCGATCCGTGGCAGGCTGGGCGGCATGTTGAGAACGACTATCGTTCGCGAGGCGTCCTGACGTGGCCGACCTGCTGATGATCGAGAGCTGGCTCCAGTCCACCGGCCTGATGCTCCCGCCCCTCCTGCGCGACGGCGGCCACCGCTACGTGCTGGTGACCCGCGACCCTGACCTGTACCGCCTGCCCGGCGGTGCGCCGCACCCGGTGCTGGCGCTCGCCGCCGAGGTGGTCGTCGCCGAGACCAACGACGACGCCGCGCTGCTCGCGGCCGTGCGCGCGGTCGCCGCCCGGCGGCAGGTCGACGGCGTGCTGACGACCTGCGACTACTACCTGCCGGCGGTCGCGCTGGTCGCCGAGGCGCTGGGGCTGCCCGGCGCGCCCGCCGACGCGCTGCGCACCGCCACCCGCAAGCACCTGGTGCGCCGGGCGCTGGCCGCCGGGGGAGTGCCGGACGTGCCGTTCGCGGTGGCCGCGACCTGGGACCAGGCGCACAAGGCGGCCGCCGACCTCGGCTACCCGCTCGTGGTCAAGCCGGTCGACATGAACTCCGGGACCGGTGTGCGCAAGGTGACCGACGAGGCCGGGCTGGCCATGGCCTTCGCCGCGGCGACCGGGCCGGAGCGCAACACGAGGGACCAGCCGCTCGAACGGCTGGCGCTGCTCGAACGGGTCCTGGACGGCTCCGAGTACAGCGTCGAGTCCGTGACCCGGGACGGCGTCACGCGAGTGCTGGGCATCACGGCCAAGTCGGTCGCCGAGCCCGTCGGCGAAGCCGGTTCCGGGTTCGTCGAGTCGGGGCACCTGTTCCCGGCCCCGCTCGCGCCGCACGAGAGCGAGGCGATAGAGCGGCACGTCGTGGCGGTGCTGGGCGCCGTGGGGCTCACCCACGGGATCAGCCACACGGAGGTGCGGATGACCGCCGGCGGGCCGAGACTCATCGAGCTGAACCCGCGCCAGGGCGGCGGCTACATCTTCGAGCTGGTGCGCCTGGTGACGGGCTTCAACCCGCTGCAGGTCCTGGTGGACCTGGCGCTCGGTCGCGAGCCTGCGCCGGGTCCGGCGGTCGCCTCGAGCGCAGCGGTCACGTTCCTGCTGCCGCCGTCCGACGGCGTGGTGCGCGAGGTCCGGGGCGCGCAGCGCCTGGCCGACGACGACCGCGTGCTCAGCCACGAGACGCCGTCGGCCGGCCGGGTGGTGCGGCCGGGGGACAACAACGAGCGGATCGGCCACGTCCTGGTCGCTGACCCGACCGGCGGCGAGGCGAAGGCCTGGTCCGACGCCCTGGCGGCAAGCCTGGACATCGTCGTGGGCGCGACCGTTGCGGCCGGAACCGACGCATAGCCGCAACGATCGCACCCACGACGAACGCCCCGGCGCTGTGCGCGCCGGGGCGTCGTTCGCTCCGCGGTGAACGGGCGGGTCAGTCCGGAACGACCAGTCCGCGCCGGACGGCGGGAACCAGCCGGGCCGGGACCATGACCTGGCGCCCGTCCACGGTGGTCGCCGGAACGAGCTCAGGAACCTTTGCCTTCCACTGCGAGCGCCGCGACCGGGTGTTCGACCGGGACATCTTTCTCTTGGGGACCGCCATCGCGGCCTCCTTCCTCTCGGCGCTCCGTCGAGGAGCGCTGCGGTCAGCGCTCCTCGCGGAAGTCCACGTGCTTGCGGGCCACGGGGTCGAACTTGCGCAGGACGAGCCGGTCGGGGTCGTTACGCCGGTTCTTGCGGGTCACGTAGGTGAAGCCGGTGCCCGCCGTCGAGCGCAGCTTGATGATCGGCCGGAGGTCGACGCGTGAGGCCATCAGTTACCACCCTTGCTGTCGTCGGTGTTGCTGTTGGTGCCGCCGTGCTTGGCGTAGCGCTGCCGGAACTTCTCGACGCGCCCCGCCGTGTCGACCACGCGCGCCGAGCCGGTCCAGAACGGGTGGCTCGCGCTGCTGATCTCGACGTCGACCACGGGGTAGGTGTTGCCGTCGGACCACTCGATGGTGGCCGACGGGCGCCCGGGTCCCGAGTCCGTGTCGGCCGCGAGCGTGGAGCGGGTGAGGAACGTGAATCCTGCGCTCGCGTCCCGGAACACCACGGGGCCGTAGGTGGGGTGGATGTTCTTCATGACTGGCTCCTTCCGCTCAGCCCTGGCGCGCCTTCCAGCGCGGGTTGAGCTTGTTGATCACGAACGTCTTGCCGTGCCGGCGCACTACCTTCGCGCCGGGCTTGCTCTTCAGGGACCGCAGGGACGCGCGAACCTTCATGTGCCACTCCTTCGATGTTGAACCTGACGCCGGGCGGCTCGTCGGCGAGTGGTCACCAGCTGGACTTCGTCACGCCGGGCAGCTCGCCCCGGTGCGCCATGTCGCGCAGCCGGATGCGGGACAGGCCGAACTTGCGCGAGTACGCGCGGGGCCTGCCGTCCACGACGTCGCGGTTGCGCAGCCTGGTCGGGCTGGCGTCGCGGGGCTGCTTGGCCAGCTCGCTGACGGCGGCGGCGCGCACCGTCGGGTGCAGCTCCAGGTTCCGGATGATGCCGCGCAGCTCGGCGCGTCGCTCGGCGTACCGGGCGACCACCTCGCGGCGCCGGGCGTCGGCGGCGATCTTGGACTTCTTGGCCATCAGACCTTCTCCCCTCGGGCGAGGATCTGGGCCACGACCACGTCGATGCCCCGGCGATCGATGGTCTTGATGCCCTTGGCACTCACGCGCAGCGTGACGTTGCGGCCGAGCGACGGGACCCAGTATCGCTTCTTCTGGATGTTCGGGTCGAACCGGCGCTTGGTACGCACGTGGGAGTGCGAGACCGAGTGGCCGAACCCCGGCACGGTGCCCAGCACCTGGCATCTGGCTGACACATGACCTCCTGCTGTTGCGACGGCGACGTGGCCGCCGCGTGTGAGAACGGTTCTCATAACGCGCTACAGTGAACCAGAACTGAGAACGGTTATCAATAATTCCCGGCCGTGCCGGGGCGAGGAGGCACCATGCACCCCACCGCAAACACCAGCGGAACCATCCCCGTGAGCGTCCTGGCCGGCAGCGATCCCGTGCTCCGCGACTCCGCACTCTTCGGCCTCCTCATGGACGCCCCCGGAGTCGTCGCCGTACGGCACGACATCCACCCCGACCACCTCCGACGCGTCGTCCTCGACGCCACCGGCGTGCTCGACGACGTGCTCGTACCGCTCGAGCACGCCTGCCTCTCCTGCGCCGTCCGCGAGGACGCCGTGCCGACCATCGCCCGCCTCGCCCACGACGGCCGCTGGGACCACGTGCTGCTCGCCCTCCCCGTCAGCGCCGAACCCCTGCCCGCCGCCCGCGCCCTCGCGGCCGCGACCGCGCCCGGCGAGACGCTCGCGCACACCCGCGTCGCCGCCTCCGTCGCCCTTGTCGACCTCGGCACGCTCCAACAGGACCTCTTCGGCGACGACACCCTCGTCGAACGCGGCCTCGAGCTCACCGCCGACGACGAACGCTCGGTCGGGGAGGCGCTCGCGGCGCAGATCGAGCAGGCGGACCTGGTCGTGACGAGCTCGCCGCCGGACGAGTGGTCCGCGACGACGTCAGGCCTGCTGGACCGGCTGCGCGGAGCCGGGACGCGGCGCGTGGACGGGCTGCACGCCCTGTCGGCGCACGACCTCGCCACCGCCACTCACTCACCCTCCCGCGCCGAGCGCCGAGCTCATCCCCTGGGCGCGCGCCTGGTCACGGGCCCGGGCGGAGCGCCCGGCGACCGGAGCTGGACGCTCGAGCTGCGCTCACCGCTGCCGTTCCACCCGGAGCGACTGCTGGACCGCATCGAGGACCTGAGCTCGGGCGGGCTGCGGGCCAGGGGCGTCTTCCACGTCGCCGACCGACCCGGCTTGGCGTGCCTGTGGGACGGCGCGGGCGGGCAGCTGGCGGTCGCGGACCTCGGCCCGTGGTCGGAGGTGTGCGCGGGGACCGCGCCGCACACCCGCATCGTGGTGGTCGGGGTCGCCGACGACCGGGGCGCGGGCCCGGGACTCCAGGACGACCGACAGCGGCTGCGCGAGGCGTTCCACGCCGCGCTGTGCACGCCCGAGGAGGTGGCCGCGGGCGTCGAGTGGCTGTGGCGCGAGGACCACCTGGCCCCGTGGCTGGGCGCCAGAACCGTCTGACCCGTTGAGTGCTGGGTTCTTGCCCCTCGGAGGCGTTCCGAGGGGCAAGAACCCAGCACTCAACGGATCAGCGTGGGCAGAGGTAGGCGGCCGTTCGCGGTCGGACGCCGGCCGGGTCGGTCCAGCTCGCCGGACCCGCGGCCACTCGTGTCCAGCCGAGCCGCTCGTACAGACGGATCGCCGGGCCGCCGTCGTCCACGACGTCGAGCACCAGGCGGCGCCCGCGCCGGGCGGGTGCGTCCTCGACCCGTTCCAGGAGGGTGGCGGCCACTCGCCCGCCGCGGGCCGCGGGCGTGACGAACAGTCGGCTCACGCCGGCGAGCCCCGTCATGGCGACGCCGGCGGCCACCGCCAGCTCGGCGGCGAACTCGACCTTCGCGCCGTCGACGAGCATGACGTGGCCCACGATCTCGCCGTCGGCCAGGGCCACCCACCCGTCGATGGTGCCGGGAGGCCTGAGCCAGGCGGTCGGATCGTCCGGCCAGACCATCGGATAGCCGTCGTGCTCATGGACCAGCCGCAGCGCGTCCGCCACCCGGTCGAGGTGGGCGGCGTGGCGCGGGGCGATCATGAGGTCGGGCACGGGCTCAAGGTATCCGACGGCGGAGGCGCTGGGGCTCGGCTGTCCGGGTGCGGACGGCGTGCTCCGGTGCCCGACCATTTTTGGTGTCTGACATGGGGTTTTCGTCTAGCCTGACTCATGAGGAATGCCGTACATGTCGGGTGTCAGCGCTGCCGGAGGTGCCCCCGGCCGGCGGCCTCGCGGATCGCCGTCCGGTAGCCCTCCGGCATGGCCAGGGCCACAGCCTCGTCCGGCGTGACCAGGACGGAGCGCCGTCATCGTGTCGACGATAGCCGTGCTCCCGGGGAACCGGGGCGTCATGCCGCCGTGCGGGCGCTGCCGCCAGGTGCTGCTCGACCAGCAGCCGGACAGCCGCGTCATCGTGCCGGACGGCGGTGCTGCGTCATCCGTCCCGGCCCGCGAGCTGCTCCCGTACCCGTCCCAGCACCCTGACGCGAAGCCGCCTCGCCTGCTGCGGTTCTCCCCGGGCCACTGGCAGAACGTGATCGACGGCGTCAAGACCGCCACCACCCGGTTCAACGACCCCGCGGCGCCGGGGCCGGCCACGCTCCTGTTCGAGTTCGACGACCGGTACCGGTCCCTGCCCGGGGTGGTCGACTCCGTCGAGCAGGTCCGGTTCGCCGACATCACCGACGCCCAGGCGGCGCTGGAGGGGTGCACGGCCGACGAGCTGCGCGGCGCCCTGCGGACCTCCTACTACCCCGACGTCGTCGACGACGACGTGGTCGACTTCGTGCGGTTCCGGGTCGCCTGAGCCGACCCGGTTCAGCAGGCTCCAGAGGACCGTTACCGAGGTCGTTCCGGTCCCCTGCAGCCTGCTGAACCAAGGTCAGGAGTGGCCTCGGAGAGAGCACCACCTACCGCCGGCCGGTCACCCGTAGGTCAGCGGTTCCCCCTGTTCGTTCCGCTGAAGAGTGCCTGGACAGCGGCATCGTCCAGTGCGCGTCCGAAGACGCGGAGGTCGTCCACCGCCCCGGTCAGGTACGGGTGCTTGGGGCTCTGGGACTTGCCGAGATAGTTGTGCTGGGTGGCGCCGAGCAGCAACGGGGACATCTGCAACGCCGCGTTGTGACCTCGCAGCGAGCCGTCGAGGTAGAACTTTCCGCCGTCCGGGCCGAGGGTGACGGCGGCGTGCGTCCATCGCCCCTCGGGCAAGGGTCCGTCGGCGTCGATGAAGTCCTCGCGCTCCATGCCGGAGAGCTTGAGGGCGACGCGGGCCCGGTTGGCTCCGGTGCGCACGTTGAGGAAGAAGTAGCTGTTCGGGTTGAACCCGAAGTTGAAGACGTGCGAGTTGTTGACGAGCACGTCCACCCGGGTCCAGAGCGAGACGGTGAGCTCCTGGAGCCCCGACAGCAGCCCTTCCGGCAGGCGGACGTGGCTGCCTGTGCCGTCGAGCAGGACGGCGTTCCCGTCGCCGCGCGGCTCGCGCACCGCGCCGTCGACGAGCTCGGCATCCGCTCATCGGCGTCGTGCCTCGCGCGCCGCGCCGTCGCGCTCGTCGAAGCCGTAGCTCGCGATGACCTTCGGGCCCTGCTTCTTGGGCGGGACCGCCCAGTACACGTTGTAGTGCTCGTGGTGCACGTCAAGGAACGGTGAGAGCACCACCCGTCGTCCGCCGACGTCGAGGGTGTAGTCGTGGCCGCCGCGCGGCAGCAGGGTACCGGGCTCGACGACCGGGATCGTCGGCAGGGGGTCGGTGCCCATCCGGCCGGCCAGCACCAGCGGGCCATAGGTGGCGGCCTGCACCGCCGGGTTGTCCGGCGCGGCCAGCCAGGTGACGTCCATGGGGAGCCGGACCTCGACGCGGTCACCGCGCTGCCAGGAACGCTCGACCGTGACGTAGCTTCCGCCGGCAGACCGTGCTTCGACGCGGCCGTTGACCTGCACGACCGCTGCGTTGCGCCCCCGGACCCAGGAGGGGATGCGGAGCTTGATCGCGAACCGGCCGGAGGTCTCGACGTCGAGCACCACCTGTTCGTCGTACGGGTAGCTCGTCCGCAGGCGCAGGGTGCCGTCACGCCAGCGCAGCTCGGAGGGGATGTAGAGGTTGACCCAGACGGCGTCGGGCTCGGTGAAGTAGATGCTGTCCGCGAACTTCGTGTGCGTCTCCATGCCGGACCCGTGGTCGCAGGAGAAGTTGCCGTGGTCGCTGCTGTAGGAACCGGGGGCGTTGTCCAGGCCCTCCTTGCCCTTGCGGCTCGAGGTGGAGGACAGCCCGGTGTAGTACGTGACGAAGCCGTGCTCCGAGTCGGGATCCTGCTCACCGAGCATCTGGTTCAGCAGCGTCCACTCGATGTAGTCCATGTAGTCGGAACGCCGGGGGTCGAGCAGGAACAGACGCCGCGAGAGCTTGATCATGTTGTAGCTGTTGCAGTTCTCGCAGGAGTTCTCGCCCAGGAAGCTCGCGACCTGGTCGGGTTCGCCGAAGAACTCCGCGTTGCTGTTCCCGCCGATGACGTAGCTGTGGTGGTGGACCACCTGGTCCCAGAAGAACGACGCGATCTTGCGGTAGCGCGTGTCGCCCGTCGCCACGTACTCAGCGACGGCGCCGACCGCCTTGGGGATGTCGGTGTTGGCGTGGCGGCCGCTGAGCACGTCGCGCCCCTCGGCGAGCGGGTCGTAGAACACCGCCTCGTCGAAGAGCTGCGCGAGCCGGAGGTGGTCGGGGTTCTTCGTGATGGCGTGGAGATCCGCCAGCGACTCGTTCATCCCGCCGAACTCGATCTTCAGCACCCGCTGCCGGTGGTCGTCCGCCAGGGGAGTCATGCGCGCGTCGACCCAGGACGCGATCCCTTCGGCGACCGCCAGCGCCTGCTCGTCCTGCAGGTGGACGTACTGGTCCACGAGACCGGCAAGGATCTTGTGGATCGTGTAATACGGCGCCCAGAAGTTGCGGCCGGCCTCGATGCCGACGAACGCCTCCTCAGGGAACGCCGAGAGGTAGCCGGGCGTGTAGCCGGCTGCGGGACTCGCGGCCTGGCACGCGGCGAGCTCTGCGACCAGGTAGCGGCTCTTGGCGGCCAGCTCGGCGTCGCCGGTGTTGGCGGCGGCGAACGCCAGCCCGGACAGGAGGTGTCCGGTCGAGTGCCCACGGAGCTGCACGTCCGGGGCTTCCCAGCCACCCAGGGGCTCCGCGGAGCTCGGCAGCCCCACATTGGTCCGGAACGTGTGCAGCATGCGGTCCGGGTCGATGAACCGCAGGTACGCGACGGTGCGTTCCATGTTCTGCCGGTAGCGGCTGTCGAGCAGCGCCACGTCACGCAGCGACACCTCGGAGAGCTGGCCGGAAGGCATCACCGGCCCGCCGGGACGCGGGGAGCCGGCGCTGTCGCGGCCGAGGGCCGAGGCCGGCGCGGACGTCAGGGCGATCGCCGCGGCGGCGAGACCTCCCACCTGCAGAATCTGTCGCCGATCAGGTCCGGACCGGGTGGGCAGAACACCATGCATGCTGGCTCCTTCGTCGTTGAAGAGAAACATCGCCATCGATGTGAGCGCTAACATACGGTCCCGGTCCGCCGGACCGCAAATGGGCTCCGGTGCCGGGGTCGGCGTGATACGTCTCGCGAGGACCCTGCCCCGACGGCGCGTGCGGTCCGCGGACCTGGCTCCGGGCCGTCGGGGCGGCCTCGGGCCTGCCCTGCTCCACGTCAGGGTGATGTGGGGCGGTTCACGGGCGGGTCGAGATCTGCTGGACCGCCCACGCGTTGCCGTCGGGGTCGTTGAAGTAGCAGAACCCCACGTTGTCGAGGGGGTCCGGCGTGGGCGCCGGGTTCGCTCCGAGCACCTGGACGTCGGACACCTCCACGCCCTGTCCGGCGAGCTCGGCCCGGGCCTTGGCGACGTCGCTGACGACGAGCTGCAGGCCCTTGAGCGACCCTGGCGGCATCGGCGGCACCACCCCCTCGCCGATGACGATCGAGCAGCCCGATCCGGGCGGGGTCAGCTGCACGACGCGCTGGCCGTCGCCGATCCTCGTGTCGTGGTCGACGTGGAAGCCGACCTTGTCGCTGTAGAACTCCTTGGCACGGTCGACGTCGGACACCGGGACGACGACGACTTCGAGTGTCCACTTCATGGTTGCTCCTCCTGCGGGTGGGTGACTTGCTGTTGCGTGAGCTCGGTGAGGGCCGCGTCGAGCCGGTCGTACGACTGGCCGACCCCTCGGGTCATCGGGTAGCGGAGCGTGATCTCGCGGGCCTCCGGGGACGGGTAGCGCAAGCGCGTCTCCAGCGTTGTCGCCCCGGCGTGCTCGGTGAGGCTGTGCGCGACCAGGGTCTCGCCGGGGTAGGACTGGTCGTCGAACACCTCGGTGCAGACGAGTCGCGACGGCCGGACGATCTCGCGGTACGTCCCCGACTGGGCCATCTCGGCGCCGTCGGGGCCGCGGGACACGAACCGCCAGCGACCGCCCACTCGTAGGTCGACCGTGCAGTCGACGAGGTGCCACCCACGGGCGCCGTACCAGCGGGTCAGCAGGTGCGGCACGGTCAACGCGTCGAAGACCAGGCCGGCCGGAGCGGCGAAGGCTCGCGACATCACGATCTCGCGGTCACCCGGTGCGGTGACGTGCAGGCGTCCGTCCGCTCTCACGGCCGGCCGTCCCGCGGGGGAGCGGCGCGCTCCTCGTCCGCTGCTCGGGAAGTGTCATTGGTGGGCCCGGCGTCGTTCGCCGGGCCGGCGTCGGCCGTGAGGTCGGCGAGCAGCGCGTCGAGCTGCCGGTAGCTCTCGTCCCAGTAGTCGCGGTAGTTCGCCAGCCACGCGGTGGCGTCCCGCAAGGGCCCCGCATCGAGCCGGCACGGCCGGCGCTGTGCCTCGCGGCTCCGGGTGACCAGTCCTGCCCGCTCCAGCACCTTCAGGTGCTTCGAGACGGCGGGCTGGCTGATGGCGAAGGGTGCGGCCAGCTCCGTGACCGTCGCATCGCTCACGGCGAGCCGGGCCACGATGGCACGCCGCGTGGGGTCGGCGAGGGCGGCGAACGTGGCGTCGAGCCGTTCAGTGGTCGCCGTGCTCATAACCAACCAGTTTCATAACCATATGGTGATGGTTGCGCGGCGCCGTCCGTCCTGTCAAGGCCGTGCCGGCCGGTCCGTGGTTCTTGGGAGACGGTCCGCCCGGCGCGCGGCCGGCCCGAAGTCATCGGACCGTCCAGGTCAGGTCATGTCACGGTCATGCACGAACCGAAATTCACCTTCGACCCCGGGTGACCCGCTAGTGTGCCGCCATTGCTGGTTCGTGACCGCGCTCACAGGTCGCTCGCTGCCACGGGTGGGGCGTGCGCGTGTGTCGTCGCGGACACGCTGGTCTGCGCGCGTGCGCGTGTCCAAATATTCCTACCCAGGAGAACCATGAGCTTCGCCGAAAGCATCGTCACCGCGAACGAGCTGATCTGGTCGATCCCGCTGATCGCCCTCTGTCTGCTCGCCGGTCTGTACTTCTCCCTCCGCACCGGGTTCCTCCAGATCCGGCACCTTCCCGACATGCTCAACCAGCTCAAGAAGGGCAAGGAGTCGGAGGAAGGCACGTCCTCGTTCCAGTCGCTGATGATGTCGCTCGCCGGTCGCGTGGGGATGGGCAACATCGGCGGTGTCGCCACGGCGATCGCCTTCGGTGGCCCCGGCGCTGTGTTCTGGATGTGGACCTCCGCCTTCCTCGGCGCCGCCACCTCGTTCATCGAGTGCACGCTCGGTCAGATCTACAAGGAGAAGGACCCGGACACCGGTGAGTACCGCGGTGGCCCGGCGTACTACTTCGAGAAGGCGTACAAGCACAAGGCGCGCGGCCTGTCCCTGACCTACGGGATCATCTTCGCGGTCGTCACGATCCTCGCGATGAGCTTCTTCCTGCCGGGCGTCCAGGCCAACGGCATGGCTTCGGCCATCGACAACGCCTGGAACATCCCCACCTGGGTCACCGCGATCGGCCTGGTGATCCTGCTGGGCTTCATCGTCATCGGCGGCGTCAAGCGCATCGCGCACTTCGCGGTGGTCGTGGTCCCCGCCATGGCCCTGCTCTACATCCTCATCGCGGTCGTCGTGTTCTTCATGAACTTCAGCGACATCCCCCGCGTGTTCGAGCTGATCTTCGCCAGCGCCTTCGGCGTGCAGCCGGTGTTCGGGGCGATCCTCGGCCTCGCCGTCAAGTGGGGCGTGCAGCGCGGCATCTACTCCAACGAGGCCGGCCAGGGCACCGGGCCCCACGCGGCCGCGGCCGCCGAGGTCTCGCACCCGGCCAAGCAGGGCTTCGCGCAGTCCTTCGCGGTGTACGTCGACACGCTGTTCGTCTGCTCCGCCACCGCGTTCATCATCATCTCGACCGGTATGTTCAACTCCTTCTCCGGCGAGAGCTGGCCCAGCGACGTGATCTACGAGGGCCACGGCGGTCTGAGCGCCGACGTCGAGCCGGGGCCGGGCTTCGTGCAGCAGGGCCTGGACTCGGTGTTCCCGGGCGCCGGCCCGACCTTCATCGCGATCGCCCTCTCGTTCTTCGTGTTCACCACGATCGTGGCGTACTACTACATGGCCGAGACCAACCTCACCTACCTCACCCGCAAGATGAAGAACCGCCTTGCGGCGCGGGGCATGCAGCGGGCGCTGCAGGCGCTCGTGCTGGTCTCGGTCGCCTACGGCGCCGTGACGACCGCCGGCTCGGCCTGGGGGCTCGGGGACATCGGTGTGGGGTCGATGGCCTGGCTGAACATCGTCGGCATCCTGTTCCTCCAGGGCCCCGCCCTGAAGGCGCTCAAGGACTTCCGGGAGCAGAAGCGGCAGGGCCTCGACCCGCAGTTCGACCCGCGGCGGCTCGGCATCGAGAACGCGACGTTCTGGGAGCTGCGCGCCGACAAGCTCCAGGTCGGGGCCGGCGGGGAGACGCCCGAGAAGCAGCTCGACCGCGACTGACGATCCGGCCGAGTGCCGTGACCACCTCGGCGCCGCCACCGGCGACGCCGAGGTGGTCGGCGGTTACTCGGTGACCTCGAACGTCAGCGACTCGGTGAACTGCCGCCCGTGCACGTCCGTGGCGGTCACCTCGGCCGTGTGCTCACCGACGGTCAGGTCGGCGGGCAGCTCCAGGCGCCACAGGTGCATGGTCCGCTCCACGAGGCCACCACCGTGGGGCAGCGTCTCCAGGTTGGCCGTCGGGTCGGACCACTCGGCGCCGATCCGCACGTCCTCGCCCCGCAGCTGCTGGGTGCGCTCGGCCTCGACGGAGTGCCCGCCGTCGACCCGCACCTCGACCGTCGAGCCGGTGGAGCCCATCCAGAAGTTGGTGGTCAGCCAGGTCTCGGCCAGCTCGCCCCGAGAGACGGTGAACGGCTCGGCCAGCTCGGGCGCCGACCCGACCTTGCTCCTGTTCGCGGTGAACCAGTCGCGGTACCGGGGGGTGTTCAGCCCGAGAGCGAGCTGGTGGGAGCCGTCGTCACCGCGGACGGTGTAGCGCTCCGTGATCTCCGTGTTCTTGATGTCCAGGGTCAGCACACCGGGAGGCGTCCCGTCCCGCTGCACGGAGGTGGGGTAGCCGGCGTCGAGCTGGCGGCCGGCGTACCAGTGACCCGAGACGGCCCCGACGGTGAGGTGCGTGAACGGGAGACCGTCCTCGCCCAGCAGGTCCTTCCACCCCGCCATCAGGTCGCCCTCGCGCAGGTTCTCCGACATGTGGGTGTGCCCGCCGAGCGAGATGACCTCGCGGCCCTCGAGGATGTCGTAGATCTCCCGCAGCTGCTTGGTGCGGTGCGAGTCGCTGTACCAGAACTCCAGCAGGGGGCTGTGCCCGGCCAGCACGATGGCACGGTCCTCGGGCACCGCCGCGATGTCGTTGCGCAGCCACTCCAGCTGGCGCTCACCGAGACCGTAGGTGTACCTGCTGGTGGTGCCCGGGTACTCGATCGTGCTCAGCGCCACGACGTGGGCCTTGCCGGCGTCGTACGAGAAGTACTCCGGGCCGAGCTGGGCACGGAAGGTGTCGAAGTTGTGCTCCCGCGCGGGGGAGTCGAAGTCGAGGTCGTGGTTGCCGGGCAGGAACCGGGCGGGACCGTTGAGCGTCGCGGTCAGGTCGCGGGTCTCGTCGAACATCGACAGGTCGTCGCCCACCACGTCACCGATGAAGAGGACGCCGCAGCCGGCGTAGTCGTCCCGCTCGGCCAGGTCGGCGAAGACGCCTGCCCTGGCGTACTCGGCCTCCTTCGGGTTGTACGTCTGAACGTCGGCACCGATCGCGCAGTGCTGCTCGGGTGTGCGCGTCTCCGTGCTGGCGGTGAGCGGGAAGTTCAGCTCGTCCGGCACGGGGCCGGTGGGCTCCAGGCCGCCGTAGCGCAGCTCCGGGGAGCCGGCCGGCAGGTGGTGGTAGTGGAACTGGGCCACGTTGTCGTCGTCGACCGGCACCTGGTAGCCGCGCGGCTGGGTGACGAAGACCGTCATGTTGTCCTCGACCGGCAGCTCGTAGCGGCCCTGACGGTCGGTGGTGGTCACCGCGCGGCCGTTGGACACCGTGACGCCGGCGAGCCCGCGCTCGCCCCGGTCCTGCGCCGAGCTGCGGTTCCTGTCGACGAAGACCGTGCCCGTGACGGTCTTCCGGTCCGTGTCGGACCCCTCGACGACGTCGACGCCGCCGCGGTAGGCGGTCTCGTTCCAGCCCTCCGTGGCCGACGACGCCTCCGGGGCCGTGCTGTTCGCGGGTGCGGCACTGCTGGCCACCGGTGCCAGCAGGGCGCCGGAGAGCGTGACGACCAGGGCGCCGACGGTCAACCGCGCCGAACGCGGGGAGCGGGTACGTGATCCAGGTACCGGATTCACAGAGATCTCCTCGATGTAGCGACGCCGACCCGTACGGCCGGCAGGTCGCACTCTGGCGATCACGTGTGAACCGCACCCGGCTTTCTGTTGAGTGCTGGGTGAATTCGGCCTGTCCCGGGGGCGGTGGGTCGCTGAACTCCAGGAACGTGGCGTCCAGCCCTCCGCGGCCGCGGGGCCATGAACGGATGCTCAGGCATGGAGGAGGCGACCGCACCACGGTGGTCTCGGCGGCTGTGCGTACGAACACCTCCACGACTGGCTCCGGCTCATCGGCCTCGGCCTCGGCCTCGGTCTCGGTCTCGGTCTCGAGGTTATGAACCCAGAATTCATCCCTGACCTGGATCTCCTCGAACGTCCTTGAGTGTGCCGAAGCTGTCCGCCTGCGCGAGCCCGGCTCGATCAGTTACTTCGGAGCTCGGCCTCTACCGGGACGCGATCGCTCAGTTCTCCTGCAAGTCTTCGAGGCCTGGTGCAGAGATCTCGGAGACCGTATTGATCTGCGACTCGAGCGCCGCTTCCGAAGCTTCGCGGGCGATCATCGAGTCGAGGGTTCGGCTGAGTATGGCGGCGAACTCGGGGTCGAGCGGAAAACGCCTTGGACGTTTCATGGCGGCGTTCCATGAGGTGTCACAGTTCAACGATCGCGATCCCTTGAGAGATCGCTTCGATCTTTCGGTCGCCTTCCCAGAGCACCTCGATGCTCGCGCGGCCTTCCTCTTCTTGGCCGATCCTCACGAGCGCAACCTCACCAAGTCCCCAGTTGATCGATTCGGGGGAGCTGATCATCTGCTCAGTAAGGCCGCCCTGAAGGAGCAGTCTGTGCACACCGTCGAGTTCGATCCGCACTCGTCGCTCATGGCCAGTTCCGCTCGCAGCTCCGACAGGGATGAGGAACAAGAGGTCCACGCTGAACCCGAAGTTCCGCGTCGTCAGGTCCGTGAGGATCGCCTCTTCGAGGCCGGACATCGACTCGAGTCGGTTTGCCGCTTCGTCTACCCCGGTCATGTGGATACAACTCCGATCTGATGAGTCTGTCCAGGGGCGGCAACGTTCCCGAACTCGTCACGGTAGTTACCGAACCCGTTACGTGCCCGGATGTCCCAGGCGCCGTTCCTGCGCATGACGCGGACTTTCTCCCCGCTGCTGTTCCGGAAGAGGTATCCCTTCTTGTTCTTCGCGAGCTCCTGTGTGAATCCGTCGCGCTTGAGCGTGTCACGGATGCTGATGATCGGCTTTCCGCGGACCGATCCATCCGCAAAAAGATCCTTCATGCCCTTGGAAGCCTTCTGAATCCCCTTCGGAAGCTTCCCGTGGTTGTTGTGGACCAGGATGGGTGTGTCGCCGGCGTGGACGTAGTAGTTGTGGTTGTTCTCGACGTGGAGGTTGTAGACGTTCTCGATGTCGGCCAGGTCGCGTTCCTCGACGGCGATCGCGTCCAGGATGGTGGCGCCGTCGGGGGTGATCAGCACGTCACCGGGGCGCAGGTTCCCTGCCATCTGCCAGCCACGGCCCTCGACCATGAACGGGTACTCCGCCGTGGTGGACACGGTCGCACCGTTGATCGTCAGGTGGTAGAGCGCCAGGGTCTGGTGGACGAAGGTCTCGGCGACCAGCTGCAGCTCGTCCAGCCATGTGACCAGGTTGCGGGTCCAGACCTTGTCGCCGACCCGGATGTCCTCGATGGGCTTGGTGCCGTCCGCGGTCAGGAGGTGCCGGCCACGAAGCAGGCACCGAACCCGAGCTTGCACCACCCCTTGCTCATCGCGTTCCGGAACCCACCCGACCTCGCGATCCCCTTCGCGAGCCCGGTCGCGGCCTTCGCCGCACCCCGTCGAAGATCTCCCTCCTGAGGGAGGAGGCGCGGACCGGAACCTGGTATCTACGGTCGGAGCATGGAGTCCCGCAGCGCCCTGCCGCGCGTCCGCCGCGTCGACTGCGTCGTCGTCGGCGCGGGCGTCGTGGGAGCGACCATCACCCAACAGCTCGCCCGCCGCGGCGTCCGGGTCGCACTGATCGACAGTGCGCCCGGGATCGGCGGCGGCTGCTCCTACGCGAACGCCGCGATCGTGGCACCCCACCACGTGACGCCCCTGGCGACGCCCGCACTGCTCCGCGAGGCCCCGGTCCAGATGCTCCGCCGACCGCCGGCCGTGCGGATGCAGCCCGATCCGAGCATCCTGCCGTGGGCCGGGAGCCTGGTGGCGTCCGCCGCTCCTCGGCGCGCCCACCTGGCCGGGGAGCGGTTGAGCAGGCTGGCGGCCGAGAGCACCCGGCTCCACTGCAGGCTGGCCGACGAGGGCCTCAGCCCGACGCTGCGCAAGACGGGGGCCATCGACGTCTATCTCCGCCCACCGCGTCGCCGTCGTGCCGACCTGCTCTCCTTCGAACGGCTGCGAGCCATCGAACCGTCGTTGGCGCCGGTCGCTGCGGGAACCCACGACGCCGAGGAGTGGACGTTGGAGAGCCGCAGCTACGTCAAGGCCATGCTGGACGACGCGACCCGTCAGGGCGCCGACGTCTTCTTCGGCATGTCGGCCGAGCGGTTGCTGACGGAGCACGGGCGGGTCGTGGGGGTCGCGACGGACGGGACGACCCTCATCGCCGACCACGTGATCCTCGCGGCCGGGCTCGGGTCAGCGACGCTGGCGGCTCAGGCCGGCCTGCATCTTCCGCTACGCGGTGGCCGGGGCTACGTCATCGACGTCGCTGCCGGTGACCACGCCCCGACGATGCCCGTTCGCATCAAGGAGCACCGCGTCGTCGTGACGCCGCTCGCTGACCGCGTCCGCGTGTGCGGATCCATCGAGTTCGGGGACGAGCGCAGACCGATGGATCCGGGCCGGGCGGAAGCGCTGAAGTCCGTGGCCGCACGTGTGCTCCCCGGGCTGGAGCGCGCCGTCGTCATCGACCGCTGGGCGGGCGAGCGGCCGTGCACCCCGGACGGAGTGCCGGTCATCGGCCGGTCGAGGACGGTGGAGAACCTCTCGGTCGCCACCGGGCACGGGATGTGGGGAATGATCCTGGCCCCGGTCACGGCCCGGATGATCACCGACGCCGTCGTCGACGGCGTCGAGCCGGCCGACGACGCGTGGCTGGGCCCGGACCGGTACGACGGCCGGCTGATGAGGTACGGCCGCGCGCTGCGCACCGCCTGATCCCTCCTCACGGCCGGGTCGTCGCTCGAGCGCGAAGCAACCGTGCAGGGGCTATGCTCCGGCGAGCAGCACGAGGGCCTGATCCAGAGAGAGGGCACAGGATATGAACGCTCGGATGCGAGTCCTGTTGGTCGAGGACCACCCCGTGGTGCTGCACGGCCTGCGTGCCATCTGCACCGACAACCCCACGATCGACGTCGTGGGGGACGCCGCGACCGCGGCCGAGGCCCTGCGGTGCGCTCGTGAGCTGCAGCCGGACGTGGTGGTCGTCCCGGTCAGGCTCGGGGGCACCCGGAGCGGCATCGAGCTCTGCCGGTCGATCAAGAGCGTGTGCGGCGCACGGGTGGTCGTCTTCACGTCCTTCACCAGGACGGTCGACGTCCAGGTCGCGATGCTGGCCGGCGCCGACGCACTGATCAGCAAGACCGCACCCAGCGACGTCTTCATCGGTGCCCTCCAGCAGGTGAGGGCCGGTCGGCAGGCGCTGTTCGTGGGGACGGGCCCGACGCCTCAGGTCGCCGCGGCGAGCTTCGACGCTGTGGAACCGCTCACCGAGCGTGAGGAGGAGATCCTGGGCCTGGTCGTCGACGGACTCACCAACCCGGAGATCGCGGCACGTCTGACGATCGAGGTGTCGACGGTCAAGACCCATATGCGCAGCGTTCTTCGCAAGCTGCGGGTCGATACCCGGCGGGATCTGCTCGCCGAGCTGGCCCAGTGACTCGACTCCAGGACCCAGGCGTCCACGAACACCGGCACAGCGCCGGCGCATCCTCCTTCCGGGAGGATCTTTCGGCGTCGTCACGCATCTAGGTTCTTCTCCAACGTGGAGAGCCGAGGCCCTCACCTCGTGATCAGCTCGCCACCCGCCGGAGAGGGGAACCCATGCGAGTTCGATCGAGGAGAGGCCTGGGCGCACTGACCACGGCCGTGGCCCTGGCCGCCACGGCCGCGGCACCGGTGGCCGCGCTGCAACAGGCCGTTCCGGAGGCAGCGACCCTTCCAGAGGCGGTGACCACCGCTCAGGAGATGGTGGTGACCGCTAACCCGCTGGCGACCAGAGCGGGCGAGCAGGTGCTGCGCAACGGCGGGACCGCCGCCGACGCGGCCGTCGCGGCCCAGATGGTGCTCGGCCTGGTCGAACCGCAGTCCAGCGGCCTGGGCGGTGGCGCGTTCGTCGTGTGGCACGACGGCGCGAGTGGCGAGGTCACCACCTACGACGGCCGGGAGAAAGCGCCGCTGGCAGCGACCGAGGACCGGTTCGCCGGGCTGTCGTTCACCGACGCCTGGCAGAGCGGGCTGTCGGCCGGCGTGCCGGGCACGCCCGCCCTGATGGAGGAGATCCATACCCGGCACGGCGAGCTGCCGTGGCAGCGGCTGTTCGCGCCGGGGCTGCGTCTGGCGCTGGGCGGCTACGAGATGACCGACCGGACCGCCGCCCTGGTCGACTCCTACCTGGCCGAGAACGACAGCTGCAGCGACCGCCTCTTCTTTCGCGACCCGGTGGCGTTCGAGTACTTCACCAACGGGTCCGAGACCGACTGCGCGGCCAAGCCCGGCGGCACCCGGATGCGCAACCCCGACTACGCGGACACGCTCAGGACGCTGCGCGACGAGGGCGCGGAGGGCTTCTACAGCGGCGCCCTGGCCGAGGCGGTCGTCGAGGCGGTGCAGGAGGACCCGCACCTCCCCGGCGACATGACGCTGGAAGACCTGGCCGGCTACGAGGTGGCCGAGCGGTCGCCGGTGTGCAGCGACTACCGCGGCCACGAGGTCTGCGGCATGGGCCCGCCGTCCTCCGGCGCGTTGGCGGTCGGGCAGATGCTGGGCATCCTCGAGCACTTCGACCTCGGCGACGACCCGCTCAGCCCCGACGCGGTGCACCTGTTCACCCAGGCCGGGCGGCTCGCCTTCGCCGACCGCAACCTCTACGTGGGCGACGCCGACTTCGTGACCGTGCCGGCCGAGGGCATGCTCGACCCGGACTACCTCGCCGAGCGGGCCCGGCTGATCACCGACGAGGACATGGGTACCGCCGAGCCAGGCGTCCCGCCGGGGGAGTTCGACCCGACGGCGCCGCAGACCGAGTCGAACGAGTCGGGTACCAGCCAGGTCTCGGTCGTCGACCGGTACGGCAACGCCCTGTCGATGACCACGACCGTCGAGAGCGGCTTCGGCAACGGAGTCATGGTCGACGGCGGCGGGTTCCTGCTCAACAACGAGCTGACCGACTTCTCGTTCGCCGCGGCCGACGCCGAGGGCACACCGATCGCCAACCGTGTGCAGCCGGGCAAGCGTCCGCGCAGCTCGATGTCGCCGACGATCGTGCGCGACGCCGACGGCGGGCTGGAGCTGGTCACGGGCTCCCCGGGCGGCTCCCGGATCATCGGCTACACCGCCCAGTCGATCGTCAACGTGCTCGACTTCGGGCTGGATCCGCAGCAGGCGATCAACGTGCCGCACGTCCAGAACAACAACGGCTCGACCGCGCTGGAGCCGCCGATCCCTGGCGTCACGCTGGACTACGACGTGGCGGCACTGCGGGCCGCGCTGGAGGCTCGCGGCCATCCCGTCACGGTGACGGAGCAGGCCAGCGGGCTGAGCGTCATCCAGGTGACCTCGGACGGGCTGGTGGGCGGGGCCGACTACCGGCGGGACGGGAGTATCGGGGGGCGGTGAGGTTCTGGTGGCCGGCTGAGCGTGACGGGGCGGGGGCTGCGTGATGGCGGTCCCCGCCCCCACGCTCGGACTGGACCTGAGTTCGTCCAGAGTCAGTGCGAGACCGACTGGTTGCAGGGGGAGAGGGTGGAGCGGCTGGTATTTCACGGTGTTGATGCCTGCGGCCTGGGCGACCTGTTCGAGCTACCCAACGGGACAGGGGTCGCGGCGAAGCAGGAAGGCGAGCGGAGCAGTCACAGCAGATCTTCGTAATCGGCGGCTGTGACGGTCTGGCCAAACTCTCTCGACAGCTCTCCTGACACCACTCGTGCCACGCCGAGCACCCAGGGCCCCGGCAAAGTCATGACTGTAGGAGTGCGTGGATGGGCCGGTCGATGTCTCTGGCGTGATGGCGCAGGGCTTG
>NZ_BAAGRP010000065.1:0-57654 GCF_054782895.1 Promicromonospora xylanilytica | reverse complement strand
TCGGCCAGCACCTCGTCACCGGCGGCCTGCTCACCAGCACCGCCGGCACCGCAGCCCTCGGCGCAGCCACCGGCACCACCACGGGCACACCACGCTCGTTCGGCCCCAAGGAGACCGCCGTCGCCGCCGGCGTCCTGGCCGCCCTCGCGATCGGCGGCGGCGCCTGGGCCCTCATCGCCCAGCAGAACGACCAACCACCCACCCAAGCCATCCAGGCGGCCGCGCCGCCCAGCGCGCCGGAACCGCCCGAACCGGCGCCCCCGGCCGAGCCGGCACCGCAGAAGGATCCGCCGGCCGACCCGAAGCCGCCGGCCACGCCCCAGGAGGACGCCGCCCCGACGCCGGAGCCCGTCGCGCCGCCCGAGCGCGAGATGCCGGCCCCGCGGCCGGAGCCGGAGCCGGACGTCGTTCCCGCTGCCCCGGCACCACCGGCACCGGCCGCCGAGCGGCCCGCCCCGCAGGAGCCCGCTCCGGCGCCCGAGCCGGAACCGAAGCCCGAACCCGAGCCAGAACCGGAACCCGAACCAAGGCCCGAGCCGGAGCCGGAGCCTCCGGCCGAGACAACGCCGCCGCCCGCCGCCGACTCGGGTGGCCCGCCCGGCAACCCCGACAACCCCCACGGGAAGGGACCGGCGAAGGACAACGGCCAGGGTCCCGGCAGCAACAACGGCCAGGGGCCGGGCAGCAACAACGGGAAGGGTGCGGGCAGCGACAACGGGCGCGGGCCGGACCGCGGCACGCAGGACACGAGCTGGTTCTCCGTGCCCGGACTCGGCGGGGTCCCGGGGGCGTTGCTGGGCGGCGTCGCGTTCGGCCGCCGTCGTCGAGCCACCGGCCCACGGGCCTGACCGGCCCGGCCCCCGTCACCGAGAGTCAGTCCACCAGCACGACGGCGCTGGAGTAGGGCTCCACCTCCGGCGCGGTCCATTCCGGTTCCTCCTCGGCACCGGAGTCGTCGTCACCCGAGCCGTCCTCCTCCTCACCCGAACCGTCCTCGCTGTCGCCCGCGTCGGTGCCACCGCCCGTGCCACCGTCCTTCGAGCCCTCCTCGTCGGGCTCGGGCTCGGTGGCGCACAGGCCGTCGATCAGCCAGCCCAGGCCGTCGTCACCCACGCACAGGCCGCCGTTCAGCGTGATGCCGGCGGTGGCCGACGCCTTCGAGCGCACCTCGGTGCCTGGGACCAGCTCGTCGTGCTCCACCTCGACGGTCACCTGGAGGGTCTCGGGGTCGACAGCGAAGGAGGTCAGCTCGGCTCCGTTGCGCTCGGCGAACTCCTGGGCCGCCTCGACCATGTCGTCCCTGAGGCCCGGGCCGAGCAGCGCCACCTCGGCGAGGCCCCAGAACGCCTCGGGCTCGGACACCCCGAGGTGCAGGCCGTGCAGCAGGCCGAGGTGCTGGTCCCACTCCTGGGTGGCGGCGAGCGCCGCCGCGTCGGCGGCCGTGCCTGCCTCACGGCGGTCGTTGGTCGCCCCGCCCACCATGGCGATGACCAGCACGGCGACGCTCAGCATGCCGACGGCGACGGGGATCGTCATCACGTGCATGGAGCCGCGTTCGCGGTCCTGCGGGGTCGTCCGGGTCACGGTTGGTCTCCTGCCGGCGGGTCGGTCACCGGTACGTCGGTGATCCGGAAGCGGTCGGGGCCGTCGACGGTCACGGTGTCCTGGCCGGTGTCCGGCCAGACGACGGTGATGAGCACCGGTTCCCCGAGGTCGAGCGGGGTGACGTCCTCGTCGCCGAGCAGCCGGCGCAGCAGGAATCCGCCGGCCCGTTCCTCCGCGACGTAGTCGAAGGGCAGCACTCGTTCCTGCGCGCCGAGCAGGGACAGGTTGTGGGGCCCGGCCGCCTCGGCCAGGGCGCCGAACATGCGGTCGCCCACGACGTTCACGTTGGCGGGCAGGAACCAGGCGGCGTCGACCGAGTCGCCCTCGACGCGCTCGGCGGCGAGGGTGCCGACGAGCGCTCCTGGCCGGCGCTCCACCGACCGGACCTCGACGGTGTACTCGCCGTTGTTGGTCGCGAAGGTGACGGGGGCGTTCTTCGCCGTCGGCGCGTCCGTGGTCGGCACGTCGCTCGCGGCGTCGTCCTCCACGACCAGGTGGCCCTGGAAGTGGATCTCGACGCGGCGGTTGGCGGCGCGGGCCTCCGGGCTCTTCCCGTCGACGACCGGCTCGCTCTCGCCGCGACCTTCCTCGGTCACGGCGTAGTCGTCGCTGAGCCGGGCGCCCAGGCGTTCGGCGACGGAGCGTGCCCGCCGTTCGGAGAGCTTCTGGTTGTAGGCGTCGGTGTCGACGTCGTCGGTGTGGCCGACCACGTGCACGGCGCCGTCGTCCGCCTGTTCGGCGATCGACGCGGCGGCCCGGTCCACGACGCGGCCCGCGGCCGCGGACAGCGTGTGGTCGTCGGAGGCGAAGAGGACGTCGGAGGCCAGCGTGACCGTGACGTCCCCGTCCTCGGCGGACGTCGTGGACCCTGCGTCGTAGGCGTGGGTGAAGGCGCGCAGCTCGGTGGTCCACGCCTCGCGGGCGCCGCCCACCTGGTCGACGGCGTCGTCGAAGCCCTCGGCTGCCGGGACCACCGGCACCTGCACGGTGCCGAACCCGGGGAACAGGACGTCCACCGACTCGTTCTCGGGCGCGGCGAACACGGCGGTCGCCGCGCCGCGCACGGCGTCGTCGTCGGAGTCCACCGGCTCGATCGTTGTCGCCGGGGAGCCGTCGGGCGTCAGCGCCACGGGATGGACCACGCCGTCCGTGGTGTCGAAGAGCCGTACGCCACGGCCGTCGGTGACGGAGTTCCCGAGCCCGCCGAACGCCAGCAGCACGGTGGACGACCGCAGCGGCCGCTCGGGGTCGACGGGGGTCGCGGTGAAGTCGTACCGCAGGACCGCCAGGTCGCCGTCCACCTCGACGGGACGCACCTCGAGGTGCATCAGCGCGTCGTGCCACTCCCTGTCGACGGCGACGACCTCGCCGGGAGACGTGGTGTCTCCCGGCGAGGCCGTGGGCGCCGGTGCGCCGGACGGGGGCTCGGTCGGCCCGCTCGGTCCTGGGTCGACCAGCCCGCAACCGGACAGGACTCCTACCAGGCCGGCCGCGAGCGCGGTGAGCATCATCCGGCGCATCAACACCTCCGTCGTCGTGGTCAGGACTACTCGCCGCCACCGCCGCCGGCGCCGCCGATGTCGGTGACCGCCTCGGTGAGCTGCGTGACGATCGCGTCGCCCACCTCGGTGCTCGCCGCGATGACGATGCCGACGACCGCCACGACCAGCAGGACGGCGCCGACGTACTCGACGGTGCCCTGCCCGCGCTCGTCGTCCTGCGCACGGAGCACCGCACGCGCCACGTGGTCCCGCAGGGCCGCCTTGGCGGCGACTGTCTTCTCGGTCAGCTTGTTCATGAGGTCCTCCATACGTCGAAGTCCGGTCGTCGGCCGCTCTTCCGGGCTGCGGCCACACCAGCAAACCTAGGGAGCGGCGGTCCGGACGCCCAGGGTTCCCGGCCCTACCCGGGGGCCCGTTCCGGCTGGGCCCACGGCACTAGCGGCGCTCGGGCCGGACTGGAGCCAGCGCACGATGGCCTGGCTCCTCGTGGTCACGCCGAGCTTGGCGAAGAGGCTGTTCACGTGGTTCTTCACGGTCTTCTCCGAGATGAACAGCAGGGCCGCGATCTCGCCGTTCGACAGCCCGTCGGCGACCCGGTCCATCACCTCGGCCTCGCGCCGGGACAGCAGGCCGCGCACGGCCGGGGCGGTACCGGGTGCGGTGAGTCCCGCGGAGACGCCGGAGACCACCTGGCTCCCGTTCCGGCACAGCCGGATCGCGTCCACCATCGCCCGGGGCTCCAGCGCGCCGTGCACCAGGTACCCGGCCGCGCCGGCGGCGAGCGCCTCGGACACCGTGGCGGCGTCGTCGGTGTGGGTGAGCATCACGACCGTCGCGTCGGACAGGCGTGGGAGCAGCTCGAGGCCGCTCGTGCGCGGCATCCGGACGTCCAGGAGCACCACGTCGACGTGGCCGCCGCGTACCTGGGCCACGGCCTCGTCGGGGTCTCCCGTGTCGGTCACGGACGTGACACCCTCGGTCCCGTCGAGGAGGGTCCGCAGCCCCATCCGGATGATCGGGTTGTCGTCCACGGCGAGTATTCGCATCACGCCACCTCCGCTGTCGGTTGACGGTTGCCGCCGTAGGGCCGCGGCGTCCGGTTCGGCGCGGCGCGGGTCGCGCCGCCTTGCTCGTCGCCCGGGGTGCCGGGGGGCTCGGCGGGCAGCACCACCCGGACGACGGTGCCGCCGTCGGGCCCCGGTGCCCAGGTGGCGTCGCCGCCGCACAGCTCCGCCCGTTCCCGGACGCCGCGCATCCCGTACCTGCCGCCTGGTGCGACCCCGCCGGGGAGGCCGACGCCGTCGTCCGAGACGCGTACCTCCACGGTCCCGTCGCGCATGGTCAGGGTGATCTCCACGCGGGAGGCGCCCGCGTGCTTGCGCACGTTCTCCAGCAGCTCGGTCACGACGGCCCGGACGTGCTGGGCGCGGCCGGCGCCGGCCTGGTCCACGCCGGGTCCCGCCTGCACGACCGCCGGCGTCCCGGTGCGGTCCGTCCAGAGCCTGGCGACCTCCGTCACGGGCCCCGCCATGCCGTCCCGTTCGTCGCGCAGGTCGCCGAGGGCGCGCCGGGTGTGCTGGTGCGCCGTCGCGACGGCGCCGCTGAGCGCGCGCGCCACCTCGAGGGTGGCGGGGCGCGCGCCTTCCCGGTCGAGCCGGTCGGCGAGCCCGCGCGCGGTCAGGGCGAGCCCCGCGAGGTCGCCGGCGACGGTGTCGTGCAGGTCGCGGGCCAGGCGCAGCCGTTCCGCGAGGGCCGCCTGGTCCGCGCGGGTGGTCGCCAGCGTGACCGACAGGAGCGCCTGCCTGCGCAGGCGTCGGCCCAGGTGGGTGCCGGTCCAGGTCATGACGACGGTGAGCGCCGCACCGGCGATGCCGGTGACCAGGCCCCGCCAGCCGTCGGTGTAGGCGGTGAGCTGGTACAGGCACAGGGGGCCGGCCATGACCAGGGCGAGCCGGAGCCCGGCGAAGAGTCCCCAGAGGGCCGCGGTCGCCGCCGCGTAGACCGTCATCAGGGGCGACCCGGCCAGCGGCAGCAGCGCCACGACGGCCACGGCGGTGTCGCCGGCCAGGAGGATCCCGTTGCGCGCGTAGGTGCGCCCCCGGGTGTCCCAGTTCAGGGCGGGCACGAACGAGAAGGGCGCGGCGAGGACCACGAGGAACACCCCGAGCCAGCCCGCGCCGTCGAGCAGGGCGAGGACCAGGGCGAACGCGAGCACCGCGAGCCGCACCTGGCACAGCAGCCGCACCGCGGGGCCGATGGCCCGCTGGGTGGTCGCGTCCATGGCGTGGGGCGGGCTCAGCCGCTCAGAAAAGTTCACCGAGCACCCCCGCGTTCGCGATCAGGACCGCGGACACGATCAGGATCAGGGCGCCGGGCAGGATCGTCGCCGTCACCGCCAGCGACACCATGGGCGCCGCGCGCGCCGCGCGCTGACGGATGTTCTCCGCGTGCTCGCGGCGCACGTCCGACGCGATGCTCGTGAGCGCGTCAGCCAGCGGCACGCCCAGCTCCTCGGCCTGCAACAGCGCTGTCACGAACGTCCCCACGGCGGCGGACCGGTTGCGTTCGCGCAGCGCGACGAAGGTCTGCCTCCTGGACGCGCCCACGTTCATCTCCTGCAGCGCTGTGCGCATCTCCGCGGCCAGGGCGCCACCGTGGAAGTCGCACACCCGCTCCAGGGCCTGGCGAAAGCCCAGGCCGGCGGTCACGGTCACGCTCAGCACGTCCAGGAAGTCGGGCAGCTCCGTGTCGATCTGGTGCCGCCGCTTGTTGGCCTCCCCGTAGAGCCAGATCCGCATCCACCCGCCCAGCACCAGCGCGAGGGGCACGCCGATGACCCAGAGGTCCTGGAGCGTGAACAGCAGGCCGAACAGGACGCCGAGCACCACGAGGGCCGTCTCGCGGCGCACGAACATGGTCAGCGTCACGCCCTCCGGCCGCCCGGCGCGGCGGATCGCCGTGTCGAGCCGCTGCAGCCGCTGCCGGCCGAGCATCCGCACCGCGGCGGGCAGCAGCGGCGCCCCGATCCGGTCCAGCACGGCCGCGAACCCGCGCGGCCGCGGCTCCGCGTCCGGCGCGTACTCGGCCTCGATCTCCTCGAGCCCGGTCGTGGTCAGCAGGCGGCCCGCGGCCATCCCCACGACGACCAGCAGTGCGGCGGCCGCCGCGATCAGGAGCTCCAGCACGTCACACCTCCACCCGCGCGAGCCGGCGGACCAGCACGTAGCCGACGACGAACAGCCCGGTCGCCACCAGCAGCACCACCTGACCGGCCAGGTTGGTGAGCATCAGGTCCACCACCCCGGGGCTGAAGGCGTTCATCAGCGCCACGGCGCCGAACGCCAGGACGATCACGGTGTACCCGGAGAACTGGGCCCCCATCGTTGCGGTCACCACCTCACGGCGCAGCCTGCGCCGCTCCTCCAGCGTCTGCCCGATCCCGGACAGCGCGGTCACCAGCTCACCACCGGACCGGCCCTGGATCGTCAGCGTCTGCACCAGCACCGACAGCTCCCGGGACGGCAGCCGGTCGCTCAGCGAGGCGAGCGCGTCCCGCATGGACCGGCCGACCGCCATCTCGGCGCCCACCTGCTCCACCTCGGACGCCGCCGGCTCGGTCATCTCGGCCGCCGCGAGCTCGAGCGACCGGCGCACGGCCAGCCCGGCCGACGCGCCGTTCGCCAGGAGCCGCGCGAGCTCCGGGAGCTGCGCCACGAACCGGTCGACGCGCTGCTTGCGCCGCCGGTCCAGCCAGCGCCGGGCGCCCACCGCCACCACCAGCACGGCGAGCCCCGCCGTCGCCCAGCCGAAGACCGGCAGGATGCCCAGACCCACCACGAGCGCCGCAGCCCCCGCCGCCGTGAGGAACAGCGACGGCGACCAGGCCGGGAGGCCGGCGCCCGCCAGGAGCGCGACCAGCCGCTGCCCCCACCGGAACCGGACCAGGTGCACGTCCAGCCGGGTGAACACGGGCACGCCGGCCGGCTGGTCCAGGTCGGCCGTCTCGACCATGCGCCGCTCGGTCTCGGCGTTGCTCACCAGCGTCGCGACGGTCGCCGCCGCCATCACCAGCGTCACCAGCAGCCCCAGGGCGATCAGCAGCACGGTCATCGGGCGCCACCCCCCTCGGCGGGCGCGGCGACCTGCGAGGTCGGCATGATCTCGCCCGCCCGGCGCAGCCGCTCCACCAGCTCCGACGGGGCGGTGAAGGGCACGAACTCGCCGGCCACCGAGCGGTCGGGGCCGATCGGGTCGGGGACGAACCGCATCAGCGGGGTCAGGGCGTACTCCTCGCGCCGCTGCGAGGTGACCGCCTGCACCTCCGTGACGCGGCGGGACCCGTCCTGCGCCCGCTCCAGGTGCACCACGAGGTCGATCGCCGAGTTGATCTGGTCGCGCAGGGTCGCCGCGGGGAGGTCGAGCTCGCTCATCGACGCGAGCGTCTCCAGCCGGCCCAGCGCGTCCCGCGCCGTGTTCGCGTGCACGGTGGCCACCGAGCCGTCGTGGCCCGTGTTCATCGCCTGCAGCATGTCCAGGGTCTCGCCGCCGCGGACCTCACCCACGATGATCCGGTCCGGCCGCATCCGCAGCGCGTTGCGCACCAGGTCGCGGATGGCCACCGCGCCCCGGCCCTCGACGTTCGCCGGGCGGGACTCCAGCCGCACCACGTGGCCCTGCTGGAGGGACAGCTCCGCGGCGTCCTCGATGGTGACGATCCGCTCGTGGTCGGGGATCAGGCCGGACAGCGCGTTCAGGAACGTCGTCTTGCCCGAACCGGTACCGCCCGACACGACGATGTTCAGCCGCGCCCGCACGCACGCGCCCAGCAGGCTCGCCGTGGTCAGGTCGAGCGTGCCCCGGTCCACCAGCTCGCCCATGCGGAACGGCGTCGGGAACCGGCGGATCGTCAGGGTGGGCCCGTCCAGCGCCAGCGGCGGGATGATCACGTTGACGCGCTCGCCGCTGGGCAGCCGCGCGTCCACCATCGGCGACGACTCGTCCACCCGGCGGTTGACCTGCGACACGATGCGGTCGATCGTCTGGTAGAGCTGCTCCGCCGACGCGAACCGGGCGGGCACCCGCTCGACCTTTCCGTACCGCTCGACGAACACGTCCTGCGGCCCGTTCACCATGATCTCGGTGATGGACTCGTCCGCCAGCAACGGCTCCAGCACGCCCAGCCCGAGCGCCTCGTCCGTGATGCGCTGGACCAGGGCACTGCGCTCGCGAGCCGACAGGACCGGCCCGTCGACCGACAGGATGCGGGACAGGACCCGCTCGAGCCGCACCCTGCGCTGCGACGGCGAGAGCCGGGCGAGCTCGTCGACGTCGATCTCCTCGAGCAGCCGCTCGCGGTACACCTTCGCGAGGTCGTTGTCCTCGTCGTGCCGCTCGTCGGCGGCCAGCCGGTCACGTAGCGCCATGTCAGTCCTCCACCGGGAACGCAGCGGTACGGGTCAGGGAGACGTCGACGAGGTCCATGCCCGCGACCCCGAGCGGCGCGGTCACCGTGACCCGCACGCTCGCGGTCCCGTCGCCGACCGTGGCGGTCACGTCGTGCACGAGCGCGTCAGGGACCGCCTGGTCCACCACGCCCTGCCAGTCCCCGCCCGTGCTCAGGGAACGGGCGCCGTTGCGGGCCGCCTCCTGCGCGATCGACGCCGTCTGGGCGACCGTGATGCCCTGGATCGCCAGGAGGGCCACCAGCAGCATGGCGACCACGAGGCCGACGAGCTCGACGGTCGCCTGGCCGCCTTCCCTGCGCGTCCTGCCGGTCATGGCTCAGCCTTCCCGGTACACGGCGGCCGACGAGGACGCCGACAGGTCCACGCCGGGCAGGATCGTCGAGACCGTCACCCGCACGCTGACCGTGTCCGCCAGCACCTCGATGTCGGAGTCGCCCACCGCCTCGCGCATCGTGCCGGGCAGCCGGTCGCGGACGTCCTCGCGCACCTGCCGCAGGACCTCCTCGCGCGGTGCCCCCACCGCGTCGTAGTACCCGAGCACGCCCACGGTGCGGGCGCCCTCCTGCGCGGCGGCCCGCGCGGCCAGCAGGCCGGAGGCCCACCCGATGCCCTGCACGCACAGCAGCACCACCATGAGCGCCACCATGATCACCACGGGCAGCTCGACCGTCGACTGGCCGGCCTCGGCGTCGGCGCGCCCGGCCCGCCTGCGGCCCGCCTCCTTGGTCCGTCCCTGCCGGGTCGAACCGGTGACCAGCGCCTCCACCTCGGTGGGCCCGTCGGAGCCGCCCTCCTGCGCCGGGGCCGCCTCCGGCCGGATCGCCGCCGCGCCGGCCTTGGCGACCGCCGTGTGCACGGGCGTCGGCGTCTCCAGCAGCGTCGCGGTGTTGACCGCCCCGGAGAACGCGGGACCGCCGTCGGGCACCGTGAACGCGACGGGGCGCTCCACGATCCGCTCCACCAGCGCCGGGGTGACCTCGTCCCGCGGGGTGCGCCGGTTGAGCACCAGCTCCACCGCGGCGGGCCGCCGGATCGCCAGCCGGTCCCACTGCGCGAGGCTGCGCCGGGCGGCGCGCAGCGCCGGGAGGTCCGGCGTGGTGACCAGCAGCACCCGGTCGGCGAACTCGAGCGCCGTGGCGCGCGGCTCGTCCAGGTGGGTGCCCACGTCGATCACCGCGAGGCCGGACTCGAAGCGCAGGGCGCTCACGATCGAGCGGGTCGCCGCGGACGTCATCTCCTCGCCCCGCTCGCCCTCGCTCGGGGCGGGGAGGAGCCGCAGCCCGCCCTGCACCTCATACGTGGTCTCGCGCAGCATGCGCCCGGTGACGTCACCCTCGACGGCGGCGAGGTCCACGATCGAGCGCCGGGTGCGCACGCCCGTGTAGGCGGTCAGGTCGCCGGCCCCGAGGTCGAGGTCGACGAGGGTGGTGTCACCCGAGCGGCCCGCGCGGGCGAGCAGCAGCGCCAGCACGGACGTGCCGACGCCGCCCTTCGCCCCGGCGATCGCCACGACCTGGCCCGCGCGACCGCCGTTGCGCTCCGCCGCGATCGACGCCCTGGCCATCGCCGACCACGACGCGACCGACTCGAGCCGGGTCAGCACCTCCTCCAGGCCCGCGTTCCGGGCGATCACGGACCGGGCGCCGACCTCCATCGCGGCGGCCATCGCCCGGCTCATCTCGGCCGGGCCGTGGGCGTCCACGACCATCACGATGCCGGTCAGCGGCGTGGCCAGCCCGACGCTGCGGGCCACGGCGTGCCCCCGCCCGTCGTCGGCGGCCTCGTCGACCACCACGATCCCGATGTCCGGCTGGCGGTCGAGCGCCGTCAGCACGCCGGCCCCGTCGGACACCGCAGCGGCCAGCTCGAACCCGTCGGACTCGGCGAACACGTGGCCCAGGTGGTCCCTGACCTCGTGCGACGGCGTCGCGAGCAGCACCTTGGTCACCATGGTCACCCCTCGCCCTTCGGCGCGGCGCCGTCGTAGACGCGCTGCTCCGCCGGGAGCATGTCCTCGTCCCCCGCGCCGCGCAGGGCGAGGCGCATCTTCACGGAGAAGGACTCGACGTACGCGAGCGTCAGGGCGTCCTCGGTGCTCAGCGCGAACGTCACGGGCAGGCCGCTGCCGGTGGACAGACCGTCGGGGTCCTCCACGGACTGCGGCAGGCCCACCTCGAGCACCAGCACGTTCGAGACCCACACCCGGGACACGGGCTTCGCGTCCCCGGTGCCGCCCATGGTCGCGATGATGTCCACGTGGTCGCCCGGCTCCACCTTGCCGGCCACACCGGTCTCGGCGTCCACGAGGATGGCCACCTCGCGGAACCCCGGCTGCACGCCGGGCCGCTCGATCAGCATGCCGCCCTGGAGCATGGAGCCCTTCTCGTACGCGGTGGCGGCGACCAGCCCGTCGGCGTCCTCCGCGTCCCGCACCGCGGTCTCGGGGACCCAGCGCTCCGGTACCTCTACCTGCTCCAGCATGGACTCGTCGATGGGCTCGAGGGCGTCCACCGACCGGTTGAGCTGCAGCACGGTCGCCAGCGGACCCACCTGGGAGCTCACGGTGCGGACGTAGTAGAGGACGCCGACGAACACGGCGACCGCGAGGATCGAGGTGACGACGAGAAAGAAGACTCCTCGGCGCTGACGCGGGTTCAACTGACCACTCCCTGGGTGTCGAGCAGGCTCTGGCGAGATGGCTCGCCCCGGTCGGGCCGCGCGGTACGGGCGCGGCGCTCTGTGATGTCGCAGAAGATGCAGGCCCCGGCCACGGCCCGCCCGCAGGCGTCGCACGCGCCCCAGAGGTACGACCGGGACAGCGCGCCGGCGACGGCGGTGCCCAGCGCGCCGTCGATGGTCGACACCTCCAGCCAGCGCGACGCCGTCCAGCCGGCGTCCGCGTCGGTCAGCTCGGTGTCGGGAGTGCGGGGCAGCAGGTCGGCGTCCTCGTCACGGACCACCGGCCGCGCCGAGCGCGCCACGACGAGCAGGTCGCCGCCGTCCGGCACCCCGAACCGGCCGCTGAAGCGGCCTACCGTGCCGCGGCCGGTGTCGACGACGAACGCCGTGCGCGGCAGGTAGCTGCCGGCGTGCTGGCGGAACGTCGGCGTGGGGCGCTGCAGCGAGGCGACGCTCGAGACGAGGGCCCGCGTGGTGGTGCGGGAGAGCACCTCGTCGGCCACCGCCCGCGCCGACGACGCGGTGAGCCCCTGCGCCGAGAGGCCCGCGAGCATCACCGCCCACGCCGTGACGGGGACGTCGACGTGCAGCAGCCCGATGCGTTCCGGGCCGAGCACCAGGCGGGCCGAGCGGGCGAGCCTGCGGGCCGCCTCGTCACGGGTGGTCAGGACGACGTCGTCGGCCAGGAGGCCGGCGACCGCCTCCGTGACTGCCGCCAGCGTGGGCTCCACCCGGTGCACGGCCGGATGTACCCCCTCCGGCCCCCCGATCGCGATCACCTGCACGGTGCCCCCTCGTTGAGTGCACGGTCCCGGTCGACGACCAGACCCGCCCTGACCACTGCCTCCACGCGTTCACGCATCCCACGCAGGTTCGGCACGCCACAGCCACAAAGGCATGTGTTCGGCCACGCCTGCACCACGGACTGTACAGATTCTGTCACTAAACGTATACATGTCGGGCGGTACCAGTTATCTTTTGAGCGTTTTCCCGTACATGCCCGCTCATCTGAGCGGCCTGCTTCCGGCCCTGCCGGCGCTGCCGAGAGGAACGCACGTGACCCAGAACCAGCTCGTGGTGGACGGCCGGACCGTCGCCGAGGTCGTCGTCGCCGACACGGTCCTGACCAGGGCGCGAGGGCTGCTGTTCCGCCGCGTGCTGCCCGAGGCCCTGCTGCTGACGCCCTGCTCGTCGGTGCACGGCGCCTGGATGCGGGTGCCGCTCGACGTCGCGCTCCTCACCGCGGACCTGCGCGTGGCGCACGCGCAGGTGCTGCGCCCCTGGGCGGTGACGAGACCGCGCCGGGGCGTCACCCAGGTGCTCGAGGCCCCGGTCGGGAGCTTCGAACGCTGGGGGCTGCGGGCGGACAGCCAGGTCGCCCTGGGCGAGGGGTAGCCGGGGTGGCGGTTCATGGGGATGTCGGCGCTCATGGGTTGTCGAAGCTCGAGCCACCGCGGAAGGTGGGGGTCGGCGGGGCGGAGAAGTCGCTCGTGTAGTAGTCGTCGGGCGCCTCGAAGTCCTTGGCGCGGCACTGGGGCGCCGGCGAGGTCGTCTGCTTGTTCCCGTCGACGTCGATCACCTCGAACGACGACTCCGACAGCGCCCGGTTCTCGTCGACCGACGTGAAGTCGACCTTGAACAGGTCCAGCCCCTCCCACTTCAGGCCGTACCCGCCGCCCTCGGTGACCCGGTCCATGTCGTACTCGAGCCGCCGCACGTTGGCGTGGTCCTCGGCCGTCTCGTAGAGCTCGCCGCCCTCGGAGTCCTGCCCCTGGATCTCGACGTCGCCCTTGCGCAGCGTGCCGTCGTCGTTGCGGGGGAAGATCTGGTCGATCTTCGGGCCGAGCTTCTCGCGCAGCTCCGGGTACTGGTTGAAGTCGATGATCAGCTCGGTCTTGGAGAGCGTGCCCTCCTCCTCCTGCTTGCTGTACCCGCCGGTCGCCTTGAACCCGTAGGGCAGCACCAGGTCGAGATCGATCCCCGCCTTGTAGAGGGTCTTCATCACCTGGTCGTCCATGGCGATGGTCAGGCGTGACAGCTCGCCGTCCGGGTTCCAGAGCACGGACGTGCTGGTGGTGCCCTTCCACTCGCCGCCGAACTGCCCCTTGCCCTTGCCCTTGCCCGAGCTGTCCTCCTTACCGTTCTTGTCCTTCGTGAACGGCTGCTTGCCGCTGAGCTCCGCCCCGATCAGGAACCCGCCGATGTCGGACGACGTGTAGGTGGCCATCACGCTGCCGTCCGACCACTGCCGGTCCTCTACCTGGACCTCGCCCTCGTAGCCGCCCTCGACGCTGCCCTTGATCTCGACGGGGCCGGTCTTGGGTCCCCACTTCAGGCCGCCCTTGAACTTGACCTTCGTGATGTCGCTCGTCGAGGTGGCGACCAGGTGGTGGTCCGGCTCGTCCTCCTGGAGCTGCATCACGTCACCCACGTCGGGCATGTGGTCCGGCGGTGGCGGGCAGTAGGAGGTCATCATCGGGGGCGGGCAGTTTCGGCCGCCCCCGCTGGCCACGATCTCCGCGGACATGCTGTATTTCTTGTACCAGTCGACCCAGTCCTGGGCCTTCTGCATGTCCGTGAACTCGTACGTGTAGTCCTCGCCGTACCCGGTGATGCCGGCGATGTCGAACGCGATGGGCGTGCCGCCCACGTCGCTGCCGCTCGCGCCGATGCCGAACTCCACACCCTTGAGGATGTGGATGCGCACGCGTCCGTCCCCGAGCTTCTCGATGAGCGTGCCGTTGCTGTCGCCCCAGCGGAAGAACAGGAACTGGATGTTCGTGCTGTCCACGTGGCCGGTGACCTCGACCACGCAGGGCGGCTCCATCGAGGCGTACTTCTCGGAGATGCAGTTGGACAGCTCCCCGGACCGGGCGGCGCGCTCCTTGCCCTCCGGGGCGTCCACGTAGGCGGCCCACTCGGCCTCGCACCCCTTGGGCACCGGCAGCTCACGGCAGCCCACCTGGACCTTGGGCGGCGCGTCCTCGTCGATCTCGCCGCTGGTGGGCATCGCGTTGGCGCAGCTCTCGTCGTTCGGGTTCTCCTGCGGGCCGCCCCGGCCGTCGAGCACGCAGTCCACGAAGTCCTGGATCTCCTCCTCCAGGTAGACGCGGTCGCCGCGGTCGCGGTCGAGGTGCCCCTCGGGCATGTTCGCGGAGAAGCAGATCGTCGGCCCGGGGTACCAGACGCAGTCGATCTGCACGACGGCGGTGTCCCACTGGGACTCCGGCTTGTCCACGAACTCGAACGTGACGTCGTCCTCGCAGTCCCCCGCCGGGGGGCTGTACCCGTCCCCCGGCGACTCCTCGCCGCCCGGATCGCCCGGTCCCCCGCCGGCGCCGTCCCCGCAGTCGTCGGCGCCGTCCTCCTTGACGATCGGCGACACGGCACAGATGAGCTGCTCGCTCACGTCGGCCGCCACCGGCGTGGCCGCGGCGAACACGATGGCGACGACCAGCAGCACCAGCCCGGTCACCCCGACGTACTCCGGCAGCGCCTGCCCGGCCTCGCGATCGCGTCTGGTCATCCTCGAAAACTAGGGGCGACCGGTGAACTCGAACTGTCCGGCAACCGTCCCGCCGGGGTACAGGATCATGATGTTTCCGCAGGTCATAGGCCTGTAGCCCCAGGGCATGGGGCCACGGGCCCACGGCGTGCACGGCTTTCACCCGCGCCGTCACCGCTGCTTGAACTTCACGGTCTTCTTGTCCGGGTCGTAGTCGTAGCTGCCGGTGAAGCCCCAGTTGATCCAGCCGCCGTCGCCCTTGTTCTTCACGGTCCCGCTGTTGAGCGCGATGACGTCCATGCCGTCCACCTCTGCCAGGTGCACGAGGCCGAAGGGGTTGTAGAACGAGAAGTTGTCGAAGTCCTTGACCACGAGGATGTTCTTGTCGGGGAAGGCCGCCGAGTACTCGTCCAGCAGGGAGTGGATCCGGTCAGCCCGGTCACCGGGCACGTCGCCGTCGTAGTCCGTGCCCGGATACGTCCCCTCGGTGAACTTCGGCGTGTCATTGTCCACGTGCCGCGCGCCGATGTCGTGATCGGAGTCTGAGGTCGCCGTCGGCGGGTCGGAGAAGTCGTCGCTGTAGTAGGCGGGCGGCTGCACGAAGTCCTTGTCCTTGCACTTCGGCGCCGGCGACATGGTCTGCTTGTTGCCGTCGACGTCGGTCACCTCGAACGACGACTCCTTGAGCGTCCGTTCCTCGTCCACCGACGTGAACGACACCTTGAACAGGTCGAGCCCCTGCCACGTGATCCCGCCGCTGCCGCCCTCCGTCGCCCTGGTCGCGTCGTACTCCAGCTCACGCACATTGGCGTAGTCCTCCGCATAGTCGTACAGCAGCCCGCCGTCGGAATCGTTCCCGTCGATCTCGACGTCGTCCTTGATCAGGTTGCCGTCGTCGTCCCGCGGAAAGACCTTGTCGATCGTGGGGCCCAGCTTCTCCCGCAGCTCGGGGTACTGGTTGAAGTCGATGATCAGCTCCCGCTTCGAGATGGTCCCCTGCTCCTCGGAGGTGGAGTAACCGCCGCCCGCTGTAAAGCCGTAGGGCAGGGCCACGTCGATGTCGATCCCCGCCTTGAACAGGGTGCGCATCACCTGGTCGTCCATCGAGATGATGAGTTTGGACAGCTCTCCGCCCTTGCCCCAGGCCACGGTGGTGCTCGTGGTGCCCTTCCACTCCTTGCCCACCTGACCCGACCCGGCGCCGCCGCCCGAGCTAGTCGGCTTGCCCTTCTTGTCCTTGGTGAAGGGCTGCTTGCCGCCGAGCGACGCGCCGATCAGGAATCCACCGATGTCCGACGACGTGTACGTGGCCGTGCGGCTCCCGTCCGACCAGCGCCGGTCCTCGACCTGGACCTCACCCTCGTAGCCGCCCTCGACGCTGCCTGTCAGCTCGAACTGGCCGGCCTTGCCGGTCAGGCTCAGGCCACCCTTGAACTTGACCTTCTTGATGTCGCTGTCCGCCTCGGCCAGCTCGTGGTGCTCCGGCTCCTGACCCTCCAGCTCCTGCAGGTCGCCGATGTCGGGCATGTGTTCCCGCGGCGGGCAGTAGCTCTGCGTGGCCGGGTTCGGTCCGCAGTTGCGGCTGATCGGGCTGAAGACGAGCTCCTCGGTCAGGTTGTACTTCTTGTACCAGTCGATCCAGTCCTGGGCCTTCTGCATGTCGGTGAACTCGTACGTCTTGTCCTTCCCGTAGCCGGTGATGCCCGCGATGTCGAAGCTCACGGGCGAACCGCCCACGTTGTCGCCGCTCACGCCTGCACCGGTCTCGACCCCGCGCAGCACGTGGATGCGGATGCGGCCGTCACCGAGCTTCTCGATCAGCGTGCCGTTGCTGTCGCCCCAGCGGAAAAACAGGAACTGGATCTCGGAGCTGTCGACGTGCCCCGTGGCCTGCACGACGCACGGGACCTCGATGGAGTCGTACTTGTCCGAGATGCAGTTGGCCAGGTCGCCGGACCGTGCCGCCCGCTCCTTCCCGGGCGCCGCGTCCTCGTAGGCGGCCCACTCGGCCTCGCAGCCCTTGGGCACCGGCCACTCACGACAGCCCACCTGGACCTTCGGCGGCGCGTCCTCGTCGATCTCGCCGCTGGTGGGCATCGCGTTGACGCAGCTCTCGTCGTTCGGGTCGTCCTGCGGACCACCCCGGCCGTCGACCACGCAGTCCACGAAGTCCTGGATCTCCTCCTCCAGGTAGACCCGGTCCCCGCGGTCCCGGTCCAGGTGTCCCTCGGGCATGTGCTTGTCGAAGCACGCCGTGGGGCCCGGGTACCAGTCGCACCCGATCTGCACGACGGCGGTGTCCCACTGCGAGTCGGGCTTGTCCACGAACTCGAACGTCACATCCGTCTCGCAGTCGCCGGACGGCGGGCCGTAACCGTCACCGGGTGCCCCTTCGTCACCGCCGCCGGCGGCCCCGTCCCCGCAGTCGTCGGCGCCGTCCTCCTTGACGATCGGCGACACCGCGCAGATCAGCTGCTCGCTGACGTCGGCGGCGACAGGCGTCGCGGCGGCGAGCACGATGGCGACGACCAGCAGCACCAGCCCGGTCACCCCGACATACTCCGGCAGAGCCTGGCCGGCCTCGCGATCGCGCCCGGCCCGGCTCGCCCGGGCCGCGCGAGCTACCCGGGCCGCGCGGTCGCGCTGCCTCTGGCGGCGGCAGTTCACCGTGTCGTCGCTTCCCATTAACCCAACGTAGGGAGCGAGACCGCAGGTCACGACGGCCCAGCGACCCAACTCGCACCCAGAGCGGCCTGGGCCCCCGGGCCCAGGCCGCTCCGGCACGGCGGGCCTCAGCGCTGCCGGAACTTCACCGTCTTCTTGTCCGGGTCGTAGTCGTAGGTGCCGCTGAAGCCCCAGTTGATCCAGCCGCCGTCGCCCTTGTTCTTCACGGTCCCCTCGTTGAGGCCGATGACGTCCATCCCGTCCACCGTCGCCAGGTGCACGTACCCGAAGAGGTTGCTGAACGAGAAGTTGTCGAAGTCCTTGACCACGAGGATGTTCTTGTCGGGGAAGGCCGCGGAGTACTCGTCGAGCAGCGAGTGGACCCGCTCGGCCCGGTCGCCGGGCACGTCGCCGTCGTAGTCGGTGCCCGGGTAGGTGCCCTCGGTGAACTTCGGCGTCTTGTTGTCCACGTACTCGGTCCCGATGTCGTGCTTCGAGTCCGCGTTGGCGGTCGGCGGGTCGGAGAAGTCGTCGCTGTAGTACGCCGGGGGCTCGACGAAGTCCTTGTCCCGGCACTTCGGTGCGGGCGACACGGTCTGCTTGTTGCCGTCGACGTCGGTCACCTCGAACGACGACTCGTTGAGCGTCCGTTCCTCGTCCACCGACGTGAACGACACCTTGAACAGGTCGAGCCCCTGCCAGGTGAGACCACCGTTACCGCCCTCGGTGACCTTGGTCGCGTCGTACTCCAGCTCGCGGACGTTGGCATAGTCCTCGGCGTTGTCGTAGAGCACGCCGCCGCTCGAGTCGTTCCCGTCGATCTCGACGTCGTCCTTGATCAGGTTGCCGTCGTCGTCGCGGGGGAAGACCTCGTCGATCGTGGGTCCCAGCGTCTCCCGCAGCTCGGGGTACTGGTTGAAGTCGATGATCAGCTCGCGCTTGGAGATGGTCCCGGCCTCCTCGGACTTGTTGTAGCCGGCACCCAGGGTGAAGCCGTAGGGCAGCGCGACGTCGACGTCGATGCCCGCCTTGTAGAGGGTGCGCATCACCTGGTCGTCCATCGAGATGATCAGCTTGGAGAGCTGCCCCTCCTTGTCCCAGGCGACGGTGGTGCTGGTGGTGCCCTTCCACTCCTTGCCCACCTGGCCCGACCCCGACCCGCCACCGGAGCTCGTCGGCTTGCCGTTCTTGTCCTTGGTGAAGGGCTGCTTGCCGCCGAGCTTCGCGCCGATCAGGAACCCGCCGATGTCCGACGACGTGTAGGTGGCCGTGCGGCTCCCGTCCGACCACCGGCGGTCCTCGACCTGGATCTCGCCCTCGTAGCCGCCCTCGATGCTGCCCGTCAGCTCGAACTGGCCGGCCTTGCCGGACAGGCTGAGGCCGCCCTTGAGCTTGACCTTCTTGATGTCGCTGTCCGCCTCGGCCAGCTCGTGGTGCTCCGGCTCCTGACCACGCAGCCTCTCGGCGGCCTCCTGGTCGCTGTAGTCGCAGTGCACACCGGCGCTCACGGACCAGCAGTACGGCTGGGTGGCGTTCACGTTGTCATATCTCTTGTACCAGTCGATCCAGTCCTGGGCCTTCTGCATGTCGGTGAACTCGTACGTCTTGTCCTTCGCGTACCCGGTGATGCCGGCGATGTCGAAGCTGACGGGCGCGCCGCCCACGCCGTCGCCGCTGAGCCCCGCGCCGGTCTCGACCCCGCGCAGCACGTGGATGCGGATGCGCCCGTCGCCCAACTTCTCGATGAGCGTCCCGTTGCTCCCGCCCCAGCGGAAGAACAGGAACTGGATCTGGGTCTCGTCCACATGGCCGGTGGCCTGCACCACGCAGGGGATCTCGATGGACTCGTACGTGTCGGAGATGCAGTTGGCCAGCTCCCCCGACCGGGCGGCGCGCTCCTTGCCCTCCGGGGCGTCCACGTAGGCGGCCCACTCCTCCTCGCACCCCTTGGGCACCGGCAGCTCACGACACCCGACCTGGACCTTCGGCGGCGCGTCCTCGTCGATCTCGCCGCTGGTGGGCATCGCGTTGACGCAGCTCTCGTCCTCCGGATCGTCCTGCGGACCTCCGCGGCCGTCGAGCACGCAGTCCACGAAGTCCTGGATCTCCTCCTCCAGGTAGACCCGGTCGTCACGGTCCCGGTCGAGGTGCCCCTCGGGCATGTGCTTGTCGAAGCAGACCGTCGGCCCGGGGTACCAGACGCACCCGATCTGCACCACGGCGGTGTCCCACGGCGAGTCCGGCTTGTCCACGAACTCGAAGGTCACGTCCTGCTCGCAGTCGCCGGACGGCGGGCCGTACCCGTCCCCCGGTGCCCCCTCGTCGCCGGGCTGCCCCGGCCCGCCGGCGCCGTCCCCGCAGTCGTCGGCGCCGTCCTCCTTGACGATCGGGGACACGGCACAGATGAGCTGCTCGCTCACGTCCGCCGCCACCGGCGTCGCCGCGACCAGCACGATGGCGACGACCAGCAGCACCAGCCCGGTCACCCCGACGTACTCCGGCAGCGCCTGCCCGGCCTCACGATCGCGTCCGTTCCGGCCCGCCCTGCCGCGCACCGTTGCGCGGGGGTTCACCTCCACGTCACTGCTCATTAACTCAAGGTAGGGACCGACGTCGCAGGTCACGACGGCCCGACGGCCCAACTCGCACCCAGGCCGGCTGGGCCCGTGGGCCCAGCCGGACTGCTGCGCGGTCAGCCGCCGGCGGTCGCGCCGTCCGCCATGCGGGCACGAGCGCGGTGGTGGCGCTTCTCCACGGGCACCAGCTCGGTCGCCTTGGGCAGGCCCATAGCAGGAGTACCGACGAACACGCTCTCCGCCCGCTCGACGAGGAAGGTCTCGTGCCACACCCCGACGGCCTCGGGATGCTTTCTCGCCATCGCGTTGAACCTGGCCCATGCCGGGCGGTGGCTGCGCGAGCCGGCGGACGCGTAGTCGTAGAGCTTGTCGGCGGAGGACCAGTACTGCACGGCGAACGGTCCCCGGCCGTTGAAGAGGAGCTCGTAGCCGAGCAGCCCCGAGTCCGGGTCCTCGACCAGCTCGCGCATCATCGGCGGCATCGCGAGGAAGACCGGCATCCAGAGGTCGGGACGCCACCACTTGTTGAACGTCATGCCGATGTGGAACACCACCAGCTCGCCGTCGTACCGATGGGTGACGCGGCCGGGAACGATCTTCGACATGTCTTCTCCTCAGTTAGAGAGTGGCACTATCCAGATTAGATAGTGCTACTCTCGAATGCAAGGGGGTAGTGCAGATGCGCATGGCAGAGCTGTCCGCGACGTCCGGGGTTCCGGTCGCGACCATCAAGTACTACCTGCGGGAGGGCCTGCTGCCGGAGGGTGTGCGCACGTCAGCCACGCAGGCCAGCTACGGGGAGGCGCACGTCCAGCGGCTCAGGGTGGTCCGAGCGTTGGTCGACGCCGGCGTGAGCGTCGCCGGCGCACGGAAGGTCGTCGCGACGCTCGAGGAACCACCGGACGACGCGTCGGAGCTGCTCGGGGCGGCGCACGCGGCGGTCGCGCCGCAGGGCGACGCCGACCTTCCGCTGGCCGCCGCCGAACAGCTGGCCGCACGGCTCGGCTGGGAGCCGGGGATGTGCGAGACCGAGCGCCTCGCGGAGCTCGCGAGAGCCCTCGACACGCTGCGCAGGGCCGGGTTCGAGGTACCACCGCACGTCATGGACGCCTACGTGGCGGGCATGCGGAACATCGCCGCCGCCGAGATCGAGGGCATCCCCACCGACAGCCCCGAGGAGGCGGTCCGGTACGTGGTGCTGGGCACGGCGCTGGCCGAACCGCTCCTCCTGGCACTGCGCCGGGTGGCCGAGCAGGTCGCCTCGTCCGAACGGTTCCCGCCGGCCCGCTGACGACGCCCCGCGCGGCGTGACGCACGCCTCGGCGCCGGCCTGTTGACCGTGTTCTCACCACACGGTTTCTACTGACGTGCATCGGCGATCCCGCCGAGCGAGAGCCACCCCGCGCTCACCGCGCCACGTCGAAAGAGACGCCAGTGTCAGACTTCAACCCTTACGAGGGCCTGCAAGACCTCGTCGCGCACGTGCCAGAGCTCGTCCAGCCACTCGTGGTCGCCCTCGCAGGCGCCATCCCGTACATCGAGGGTGAGGGGTCTGCGGCGCTGGGCATCTTCGCGGGCATCCACCCGGTGGTGGCCGCCGTGTCCGGCGCCACGGGCAACATCATCGCGGTGCTGCTCGTCGTCCTGCTCAGCTCACGGGCCCGCACCGCCACCCTCGCGCTGCGCGCACGCCGCACCGCGGCCGCGACGGCCGCCTCGCCCTCCGCCGTGCCCGGTGGCACCACCCTGCTGGCGGAGGCACCGGCCGGCACGCCTGGAACCGGCACGACGGACCAGCCGTCCGACGGCGAGGAGAGCGAGCCGTCCGGACGTCGCGCCAAGGGCCAGAAGCGGCTGCGCCGCTGGCTGGTCCGCTTCGGCGTCCCCGGAGCGAGCCTGCTCGGCCCCCTCGCCCTGCCGACGCACCTCACCGCCGCGACCCTCGTCGCCTCGGGCGTCAGCAAGCAGTGGGTCATCCTCTGGCAGGTGATCGCGATCGTCCTGTGGACGCTCCTGCTCACCCTCGGCGCGACCGGCCTGATGACCGCCGTCGAGGCCGCCTGAGCGCACCCGGAACCGGGCAGCCGCGCCCCTGGTGCAGCTCCCGGCACGGACGTATCGTCGAGACGAGCCGCGATCAACGAGGATCGCGCGCCGGATCACCGAGGAGATCGGCCATGTCCAGGAACCACTCCACCATCGTCCGGCCGGCCGCCGCAGCGGCCCTCGGCCTCGGGCTGGCGCTCGTCGCGGGACCACCCGCAGCAGGAGCACCGAACTCCGTACCGCTCAACGTGGGCCAGGAGACCACGGGCTCCAACACCGGCGCGAGCGGTTCGTTCACCTACACCATCGACGGCGACACCCTGTGCTTCACGCTGACCGCCCGGAACTTGTCCGTGGACGCCACCGCCGCGCACATCCACGTCGGCGCCCGGAAGGTGGCGGGCCCCATCGTCGTACCGCTCGACGTCGGCGCGGGCACGGACTTCAGCGTCAGCGACTGCGTGACGGCCGACCCCGCGCTGCTCGGCGCGATCGACGACTCCCCGCGCGACTACTACGTCAACGTGCACACGCCGACGTTCCCGGGCGGCGAGATCCGGGGGCAGCTCACGCACTGAGGCCGCACCTCACCCGCGGCTCCGCCATCTGCTGAGGAGCCGATCGAGCCCTTCGCGGAGGTGGGCCACCTCCGCGGTACTGAGAAAGCCCGAGAACTCGGGGTACTCGCGGACCAACGTCAGGAGCTGATGTGCGGTGACCTGCTGCTCCGTCTGCGCGGGGTCCACTCCTGCCTCGTCGCAGTAGGCGCTCAGCGCAAGGTCGCGAGGTATGGCGGCTCCCGTCGGTACTGCGCGGGTGAACGCGAAGGCGAGATCAGCCGCGGACGGCCCGACCCGCGCGGACTGCCAGTCCACGAGCATGGGCTGCCGGTTCGCGCCGCGGAGGACGTTTCCGATGTGGCAGTCGCCGTGGACGAAGGACGCGGGACCGGAGCGCGCCACTTGCTCCAACAGCTCAAGGTCTTGGAGCACCCACTGGACCCGTGCTGCATCGCCAGGGCCGTGCCACAGCCGCCGCGCGAACGTCTTGAGGTCTCCGTGCGAACGGGCGCGTGCCTCATCGTCCCGACGAAAGCTGTTCGGTACTCGCCGCACGTCGCGGTGCAGGCGTCCGAGTATCCTCGCGAGGTCCCCCCAATCGTCTGCGCTCCACTGCGGAGCAGCGGGCGCGGGATCGTGGTGAGCGAGCGCGACGGCCAGCCACGTGGCAGCGCGGTGGTGTGCGATGAGACGTGGGGTCGGGATGGCGTACACGGGCGCGAGCTGCGCATATACCGCCAGTTCACGGTAAGCCTGGTCTCGCGCGGTGTCGGAATCGAGAACCGTCACCTTCACGATCGCTGGTTCGCCGTCGCGGGTGACCGCGCGTGTGAGGGCGGATCCTGACATCCCGCCGATCGGGGCGTCAGCAGTGCCGGCGGCACGGAGCCCGAGGATCCGCAGTACCTGGTCAGGGTGAGGGGCATGCATGTCACTGAGGCTAGAGAGTTCCGGGCTGCCCGCGTCATACCCCGGGCCAAGCCGCTCGCCCGAAGCCACAGCAGGCGTCAGGCCGACGGCGGCCGTCGCCCCTGTCGGTGGACCCGCATCAGCAACGGCAGGCAGACCAGCAGCGCCAGAACGCGGAGCGTTCCTGCGATCGGGTAGCCGGCGCGGACGCTGATCGCGTGCGCCACCATGCCCCCGGCGAGAGCACCGACAGGGATGAGCCCCCAGCCGAGCATCCGGTAGACGCTGTTGACGCGGCCGAGCAGGGCCCGTGGTACGAGCTCCTGGCGAAGCGTCACCGTGATGACGTTCCAGATCACCGTGGCCAGGCCGCTCACGGCGAGCAGGCCGGCGAGGATCCAGGCGTCCGGGCTGAGTCCCACGAGCAGGAACGCCGCCGCGTTGACGGCCAGCGCCGCGACCAGTACGGGAATCTGCCCGAACCCCTTGACCAGTCGGGGTGCGAGCAGCCCGCCGAGAACGCTCCCCACCGCCGCCGCCGCGAGCAGCACTCCATACCCGGCGGCGGTGACGCCGAGCTCACCGGTGGCCAGCAGCACGAGGGTGACGTTGCCGAGCTGGAAGCAGAACGTATTGACGCCGAGCAGCAGGGCCAGTGTGCGCAGCAGCCGGTGACTGGCAAGCCAATGGAGGCCCTCCAGGACCGCCCGTCGGGCCGGCTGGGCGGTTCCACGTACCCGCGGTGCGCCGCGCAGCGTCGTCAGCAGCAGGACGGAGACGACCAAGGCCCCGGCGTCGAGCCCGAAGGGCAGGGCGATCGCCACGCCGAAGAGGAAGCTCCCGACGGGAGGCCCGACGAAGCTCTGCCCGATCGTCGCGGCCAGGTACTGGCGGGCGTTGGCCTGGGCGAGCAGGTCCTGCTCGACGATCTCCGGCACGACGGACTGGCTCGCGATCCCGAAGACGACCTGGCCGACTCCGACGAGGAAGGCCGCGACCATCAGGGACGCGATGCCCATGGCTCCCGCGGCGGCCAGGACCGCCAATGCCGTGACCACGACAGCCTGAAAGACCTGGGCGGTCCGCATCAGTGCGATCCGGTCGCACCGGTCGGCGATCGCTCCTACCGGGAGGGAGAACAGGAGCCACGGTACGAAGCTCGCGGCGGCGACCACCGAGACGAGCCGGGCATCGGCCGTGAGGGTGACCGCGAGCAGCGGCAGCGCCGTGACGAGCGCACCGGTGCCGACCTGGTCGATCGCTCCGGCCCACCACAGCCGCCAGAAGCGCGCGGGAAGCCTGCCCGGTGTCGATGCCATGCCCGCAGCCTGCGAATGCAGCAGTCAGCGCACCACGATTGAGCCCTGCGCTACATGGTCAGTGCTACATGGTCAGACCAGGATCATAGGAGCATGGCTCTGAGCATCGAGATCAGCACGGCCGATCTCGCAGCCACGAGGTTCGCCGTCTCGCCGCTGGCCGAGACGATCTCCGGCCTGCAGCAGCTCGCGCGGCCGGCCCCGTCCCCACGGGTCAGGGCCTGGGTCCGATGGGCACGTGACGAGCTCGAGCGTCAGCCGCTGCGGCTCGCGGCGACCTGGCCCCTCCTGGTCAGCGACCGTCCGTCCTGGCCTCAGTTCCTCCTGCCTGCGCCGGCCACCACCCGGAGCACCATCGACGACGACCTGGACGCCCTGCGACGGACCACACCGCGGGACGTCGTCCAGAACCTGCACCGGGTCTTCGGGAAACACCTTCCGCCCACGGCGCAAGCGCTGGCGGACGCGCCGCGCGAGCGGCTCGCTCTGGTGGCCACGGAGCTGCGCGTGGCGCACGACCGTCTCGTTCGCCCCCACTGGCCTCGCCTCCAGGCTCTGCTGGAGACCGACATCGCCCACCGTGCCGCGCAGCTCGCCTCCGGCGGAGCCGCACGGCTGTTCGCCGACCTGCACGGGGACGTCGCCTGGTCGGACGGGCGCCTCACCGTCCTGACCGACCCGCGGAACGACGCCACCGCACCCGGAGGACTCGTCCTGCTCCCTGTGGCGCTCGGGAGCGATCGGGTCATCGTCAAACGCAACACCACTACCTGGACGACGCTGCGCTACCCTTGTCGAGGGATCGCGGCCCTCGATGCCGTGCTCGACCAGGCACCAGCAGCCGACGACACGGTTCGGCTCGTCGGACGGAGCAAGGCAGGTCTGCTTCGCGCCCTGACCGCACCTGCCACGACCACCGACCTGGCCCACGAGCTTGGCACCACCGCGAGCGCCATCGCCCAGCACCTCACCGTCCTGCGTGCCAACGGGCTCGTGAGCCGCCAACGGCACGGCCGCCGCGTCATCTACATCACCACGCCGCTCGGCCGGTCGCTCCTCGACGCCGGTGACCGCGACACGGATACAGCGTGAACCACCGACCACGGGATGCCACACCTGCCAGCACCCCGGGCCTTTTCTTCGAGGCTGCCGCTCACACGGTGTTCAGCTGCGCCCGCTTGCGCGCGTACGAGCGCGCGGCCCGTACCCGGTCCCCGCAACGGGTCGAGCACCACTGCCTGCGACCGTGGGTCTTGAGCAGGAACCGTATGCACGGTTCCGCCTCGCACTGCGCCAGCAGCTCAGCGGCGTCACCTGCGAGCAGCGCCACGGCGTCCTCGGCGATCACGGACATGGCGTGCTCGACGAGCCGGGTGGCCGGGTGCTCCAGCGAGCGGAAGAAACCCTCAACGGGGGCGTAGTGCAGCAGTGACGCGTTGGGGGCGGCGACGAGTGCGGCGTTGATCCCGGCGAGCACCCCGGGGTCGACGTCCGCCCCCGTGACGCGCGCCTCGAAGGCTTTGCGGATGTCGGTGCGGAGGCCGACCATCCGGTTCTGGCAGTACGACTGCAACGCTGCGGCTTCGCCGACGAGGTCGCGCGCGACAAGCCAGGCGGTCGTCGCCTCGGGAGTGCTCAGAGCGTCGTGGACCTTCCCGCCCGGCAGACGGATCTCGCTGTTCACGAGGTCGATGCTGATGTGCTCCCGCGCCCCAGGGCTTGGTGGAAGAGGCGTCTCGGACATGTCTCTCATGGTAACAGCGTTGACTTACCGTGATCCCCTGCTACGCTCGGCCTCACGCGAAACTGCGCTCATTGCCGTGAGAAGTGAGGTTTGGTTTGAAGTCCGCACCGACGTTCGGTTCCGCTCCGTTCGCCCTGTCCGTACACACCGGGGGCGGCCCTGGCGTCGGTCGCACTGCCGAGGACGGACTCGCGGACACCATCGGGATCGCCAGGGCGGCCGACCGCCTCGGCTACCACCGGTTCTGGATGTCGGAGCACCACGCGATGCCCGCCCTGTCCGTCGCCTCTCCGCCGCTGATGATCGCCCGCCTCACCGCGGACACCGAGCGCATCCGCCTCGGCGCGGGTGGGGTGATGCTGCCGAACCACGCCCCTCTGCTGGTCGCGGAGCAGTTCGGGATGCTCGACGCCCTCGCCCCGGGCCGGATCGACCTCGGACTGGGGCGGGCGCCGGGGACCGACGGCGCGACGGCCGCGGCACTGCGCCGCGCGGCCGGAGCGAACGACGCGTTCCCGCAGCAGGTCGCGGAGCTGCTGGGCTTCCTCGCCGACGACTTCTCGCCCGACCATCCCTATCACCAGGTGCACGCCGTGCCTGGCCCGTGGCAGAACGCGCAGAACCTGGTTCCGGCCTCGGAGACGTCCCCGCAGGTGTGGATACTCGGGTCCTCGACGTACTCCGCGCACCTGGCGGCACGACTCGGCCGCCCCTACGCGTTCGCGCTGCAGTTCGGCGACGCCGACATCACCACGGCCCTGCGGATCTACCGGGAGAACTTCACCGCCTCTGACGTGCTCGACCGCCCCTACTCCCTGGTGAGCGTGAGCACGATGGTCGCGGAGGACGCCGCGGAGGCCCGGCGTGAAGCGTCGACGTCGGCGATGGCGATGCTGCGAATGTTCAAGCGGGAGCCCTATGCGCTCCTCTCGCCCGAGGACGTCGCCGCACATCCCGTGACAACCGAGGAACGGGCGGTCCTGGACATGTACACGAACCGCGCCTTCGCGGGAACCGCCGAGACCGTAGCGCACCGTCTCGGAGATCTGCACGAGCAGACAGGCGTCGACGAGGTCATGGTCGTGCTCGGCACCCATTCCCGCGGCGCCGACGAGCGCACCGTCACGCTCCTCGCCGAGCACTACGGGATGCCCGCGCACCCCTGAGACCTGCCGGCACCCGCCGGAGATCAACCCCGCCACATCAACCAAGGAGACCTCATGCCCGCACCCCGCCGCGCCCTGATCGTCATCGACGCCCAGCAGGAGTACTTCGACGGACTGCTGCCCATCCAGTACCCCGCACGCGACGAGTCGGTCGTCCGCATCACCGAGGCGATGGACACGGCCGAGCAGGCCGGCATCCCGACCGTCGTCGTGCAGCACCAGGCCCCCGCGGACTTCCCGGTCTTCGCCCCGGAGTCGCCGACCTTCGAGCTGCACCCGGAGATCGCGAAGCGGGCCGACGACGCGGCGCACCGCTTCACCAAGCCGTTCTCCAGCGTCTTCGCGGACACCGGCCTCGCGGAGTGGCTCCGCGAGCGCCAGATCGACACGGTCACCCTCGTCGGTTACATGACGAACAACTGCGTCATCGGTTCCGCCGCCGCTGCGGAGCCGCTCGGGTTCGCCGTCGAGGTGCTGTCCGACGCGACCGGCGCCATCGACATCGTGAACTCCGCCGGTTCCGCGCCGGCACAGCAGGTGCACGAGACGCTCATGGCCGTCCTGAACTCCAACTGGGCCGCGGTCGCCACGACGGGCGTCTGGGCCGAAGCGGTGAGGTCCGGGAACGCCCTCGCGGGCGACAACCTCATCGAGTCGGCCGCTCGTGGGCGCGACACCGAGTAGCTCGACGTGAGGCAGGGGCCGGTACGCGTCGTCGTTCCGGCCCCTGTCTTCCACGCCGCGGCGTCAGGGAAACTGGTGAGCCGCGGACCTCACCGACAATCTGAACTCCGTGCAACGACGCCGGGAGGGCTCATGCAGCACAGGCCACACGTCCAGCTAGGGCTGATCGCAGCGACCCAGGTACTGGCCATGGCCATGTGGTTCTCCGCGTCGGCCGTCCTGCCGTCGCTGCGGGAGGCCTGGCAGCTGGACGGCGCGCAGGCGGGCTGGCTGACGGCGACGGTGCAGCTCGGGTTCGTCGCCGGCGCGCTGACCTCCGCGGTGCTCAACCTGCCCGACCGCCTGCCGCCGCAGCAGCTGCTCGCGGCCTCCGCGGTGGGGGCCGCTGCCGCGACCGCGTCGATCGCCCTGTTCGTCGACGACTTCGGGGTCGCGGTGGCCCTGCGCTTCGTCACGGGATTCTTCCTCGCCGGGGTCTACCCCGTCGGCATGAAGCTCATGACGTCCTGGTTCGGGTCCGCCGGCAGGGGCCTCGCGCTCGGCGTGCTCGTCGGCGCGCTCACGCTGGGCTCGGCCCTGCCGCACCTGGTCAACGCCTCCGGGACCCTGCCCTGGCAGAACGTGCTCCTGACCGCATCGGGTCTCGGCCTCGCGGCGGCGGTCGTCGCGACGGCCCTGGTCCGCTCCGGCCCGCACACGTCGTCCGGCAGCCGCCCTCACCCGCGGTACGTCCTGGAGATGTTCCGCCGGCCGCAGCCGCGCGACGCGAACCTCGGCTACTTCGGGCACATGTGGGAGCTGTACGCGCTGTGGACCTGGCTGTCGGCCTTCGTCCTCGCCGCCTCGCCGGACCACGAGCGGACCGCCGGGCTTCTCACGTTCACGGCCATCGGCGTGGCTGGCCTGGCCGGTTCGCTGCTCGGCGGCTGGGCGGCCGACCGGTTCGGCCGGGCGCGCACCGCGGGAGCCGCCCTCGTCGTCAGCGGATCGTGCTGCCTCATGTCACCCCTCTTCTACCTGGCACCCTGGCCCGCGCTGATCGTGTTCCTGATGGTGTGGGGGGCGTCCGTGATCGCGGACTCCGGCGTCTTCTCCACGGCGCTGAGCGAGGTCGTCGACCAGCGCTACGTGGGCACCGCGCTGACCGCACAGACCGCGATCGGATTCCTCATCACGGTCCTGACCATCAACCTGGTCCCGATCGCCGCCGGCATGGTCGGCTGGCAGTACGCCTTCCTCGTCCTGGCGCCCGGGCCCGTGGTGGGTGCCCTCGCGATGCGTGCCTTCGGCAGGCGCCCCGCCGCGGCGGGTGCCTGAGTCCACGCGCACGTGCCTGGTCTACCCGGCCGCGCGCGTGGCGTCCCGCCACGTGAGGTAGCCGCCGTCGAGGTTGCGGACGTCGTACCCGAGCTGCGTGAGCAGCCGGGCCGCCGTGTGCCCACGCTGCCCGACCTGGCAGTGCACGACGACGGGAGCATCGGCCCGGATCTCGTCGTGCGCCCGGGCACGGAGCTCGTCGAGCGGGACGTTCCGCGCCGTGGAGGGTGCGCCGTCGACGACCGGCTCGACCGTCCCCCGCGCGTGCTCGGCGGGTGTGCGCACGTCCACGAGCGTCGCACCAGCGCGGACCAGATCGTCCAGCTCGTGCCACTGGACGGCGCGGGTGTCGCCGGTGCGCAGGTTGTCCGCGACGTATCCGAGCATGTTGACCGGGTCCTTGGCCGACCCGTAGGCGGGCGCGTAGGCGAGCTCGAGGTCCGCGAGGTCGGACGCCGTCAGACCTCCCGCGATGGCCGTGGCCAGCACGTCGATGCGCTTGTCGACGCCGTCGCGGCCCACCGCCTGGGCGCCGAGGATCAGGTCCGTGCCCGGGTCCACGAGAAGCTTGAGCGCGAGCGGGCTGGCACCCGGGTAGTAGCCCGCGTGCTGGCTCGGGTGGGTGTGGATGGCGCGATAGGGCCGCCCCTCGGCCCGCAGCCGCTTCTCGTTGCGTCCCACGGCGGCGGCGGTCAGGCCGAACACCCCGACCACGGCGGTCCCGACGGACGGGCGCATGCCGGTCCGGCCGAGGATCACGTCCGCGACGTGCCGTCCGTGCCGGTTGGCGAGGTTCGCGAGCGGGATGAGGGCGACCGGTTCCGGCTCGCCGGGTGCTGCGAGGGCGTCGCGCTTGACCACGGCGTCGCCCACGGCGAACACGTCCGGGACCGAGGTGCGCAGGTCCTCGTCCACCATGACGCCGCCGCGCGGGCCGAGGGTGGCACCGGCCAGCTCGGCGAGCTCCGTGTCGGGCCGGACGCCGACGGCGGCCACCACGAGGTCCGCCGGGACCTCGCCGGCCTCGACACCGGCTGCGTCGGCAAGCCTCGCCGTGGTGGGCGTCAGGGCGGATACCTGCGTGGACGTCCGGACATCCACGCCATGGGACTCCAGCTCGTCGCGGACGCGGACGGCCAGCTCGGGGTCGAGCGGCGGGAGCACCTGGTCGGCCAGCTCCACGAGGGTGACGTCGAGGCCGCGGCGCACGAGGTTCTCGACGACCTCCAGGCCGACGAAGCCGCCGCCGATCACGACGGCGGTCCGGGCCGGCGCACCGTCCGCCGCTGTGCCGATCGCGGTGGCGAGCCGGTCGGCGTCGGCGACGTCGCGCAGCACGAGCGCGCGCTCGATACCGGGAACCGGCGGCACGACCGGGCGGGCGCCGGGGCTCAGCACCAGGCGGTCGTAGGTCTCGGCGTACTCGTCACCGGTCCCGAGGTCGCGCACGGTCAGCTTGTGGGCAGCCGCGTCGACGGCGGTCACCCGGTTCCGGACGCGCACGTCGAGCCGGAACCGCGCGGCGAGGGACTCCGGGGTCTGCAGCAGCAGCGCGTCACGGTCCTCGATCACCCCGCCCGCGTAGTACGGCAGGCCGCAGTTCGCGTACGAGACGTGGTCGCCGGCCTCCAGCACGACGATCTCGGCGTCCTCGGCCAGACGACGCAGCCGGGTGGCGGCGGACATGCCCGCCGCCACCCCGCCGACGATGACGATCTTCATGTGGGTCCTCCTCGGGTTTCACCCCACAATACCCCCGGGGGTATGCTGCGTCGAACAGAGCAAGGGAGAACACTGTGTGCAGAGCAGTGACGTGCAAGACGTGCGGCAGGACGACGTGGGCCGGCTGCGGTCAGCACGTCGACCAGGTCATGCAGGGCGTGCCGCGCCGCGACCGGTGCGAGGGCCACGCCAAGGAGCCCGCCAGGGGCTCGTTCCTGTCACGCCTCTTCGGGCACTGAACGGAGGATCGGATCATGGACCTCGACCTGGACGAGATGAAGAAGGTCTCCAACCGGCTCAAGCGAGCCCAGGGCCAGCTCGCCGCCGTCGTGCGCATGGTGGAGGACGGGGGCGACTGCGCGGACGTCGTGACCCAGCTCTCCGCCGTCTCCAAGGCGCTCGACCGGGCAGGCTTCGCCGTCATCGCCTCGGGGCTGAAGCGGTGCCTGGCCGACGAGGAGAACGGCAAGGCCGACATGCAGAAGCTCGAGAAGCTGTTCCTGTCGCTGGCCTGAGCGACCGCCTAGCTCTCAGCGGGAACGCCGTCCGCCGCGGCCGCCCACCGGCGGCGGACGATCAGCAGGCCGGATCCCACCACCAGCAGCAGGACGGCGACGACGACGGCGGCCAGCGGAGCCGCACCCGTGGCGGCGAGGCCGCCTCCCGGACCGGAGCTGGCCGTTCCACCACCCGGCCCAGGCGGGCCCTCGGAGGTGGTGCCGGGCGACTCCCCGGGCGGCGGGGAGTCGCTCGGGCTCGTGTCAGCACCCTGACTCGGGTCGGCACTCTGACTCGGGTCGGGAGTGCCAGGGCCGGACGGCTCGGGACCGGGAGCACTGGGGCCCGACGGCTCCGGATCGGGAGTACCAGGCTCTGACGGCTCCGGCTCCGGAGTCCCGGGACCGGATGGCTCCGGATCAGGGGCGCCAGGCTCCGACGGCTCCGGGTCGGGTTCCTCGACCGGCGGGGCTCCGTCGTCGTCGGCGCAGGTCTGCGTCAGCGTGTCGGAGTCGTGCTCGAAGCCGACGCCGTCGGCCACGATGGTGAGGGTGCGCGTGGTGGAGACGGTGCCGTGTTCCCGGGTGGGGACCGACCATGTCATGTCGACGCAGTACCTGCCGGGCCGCGTGGTCGCCCATGACGTGTTCGACGTGTCGGACTGTGGCCACACGCTCGCCGTGGTGAGGTCCGCGGCAGTGTCGAACACGGTACGCCGGGGCTTCTCCTGCTCCACCCAGAGGTCACCGGGCCCGCGGAGGCGGTCGATCGTCCAGGTGACGTCGCCGGTCACGTCTTCCTGGGGCATACCAAGGGTGTTCCACCGCAGGTAGGGCACCTCGTCACGGGCCCGGTAGGAGAACTTGCCGCCGTCGTGCCCGAACCGGTAGGTGCCGTCGTCCGCGAGGGAGCCGCGGAAGATGGCGTCCTCGATGTCCAGGCGCTCCGGGAGGGCGTCGCGGTAGCTGCTGGACCGCAGCAGGTCCACGCCGAGGCCGGCGCCGTCGCGGTCGCCGTCGAGATCGAGGGAGACGTCCCAGAACGAGTCTTCCACCAGGGCCGGGCCGTCGGCCGGCACGGCAGGCGGCACGCTCGGTCGCCCGTCGACGTCCGGGTAGTCCGCCGTCGTGCCGCACGGCTGCACGGTGGCCGGGTCGACGGTCTCGCCGACCACGTGGGTGAGCTGCTCGGCGGCGGTGTGCAGCGTGCCGTCCGCCAGCTCGGCGCCGACGGTGACCGCGATGCAGTAGACGCCGGGCTGGTCGAAGTACCAGTTGTAGTGGACGTGGGTACCCACCGGGAGGAGATACCCGGCAGGCAGGCCGTTCCTCGTGCTCGCGAGCAGCCCGGCGCCGTTCTTCTCGGAGCCGTAGTTGAAGGCCCGGCCCGTGTCGAGGACGACGTGACCCGGGGCCGGCGTCCCGCCGGGTCCCGTGACGGCGTCGATCCGCACGCTGACGCTTGCGCCGTCCGCTGTGGCCCGGCGCAGGGTCGGCGACTGGGTGCTCACCCCCGCCCAGGGCAGGCCAGACACCTGGGAGTAGGGACTGTTCCAGACCGACTGTCCGGGCTGCCCGACGAAGGACCAGTCGTTCGCGACGGAGAACGTGTCAGGGAGGGTGATGCGTGCGGTGTCGTCCGAGTGCAGGACGAAGCGGTCCCAGTCGAGCCCGCCGTGCGTGTCGTGGTGGGCGCGCAGGGCCAGCGACTGCTCCCCCGACTCGTCGGTCTCGACCTCGGGTGCGATCGCGTCGATGTGACCGTCGCCGATCACGCGCACCTCCGGCTCGGGGTCCGGATCGGGGCTCGGGTCCGGGTCAGGGTCAGGGCTCGGCTCCGGGTCCGGTCCGGGCGCTTCGCCCGGCACCTCTCCGGTCGCGGTGCCGCACGGCGCATCGCCGGCGACGGCGTCGCCGACGGCGATCCGGATGGTCCCGACGGCGCCCACGGGGCTGCCGTCGGCGAGCGTCGCGGTGAAGCCCAGGTCGAAGCAGTACATGCCGGAGGCGCCGAACGACGCGCCCGTGTTGAACATCTCCCGGGCCGGGAGGGCGTAGGTCGTGTCGAGGCCCTGCGGCGAACCGTCCCGCTGCTCCCCCGTTCCCCAGCGGAACAGGTCGGTCGGCGCGTCCGGGCCCGTCGACCCGTCCGGCCGGCTCTCCGGCAGGCCGTACAGGGCGAACGAGCCTGGCCCGACGACGTTCGACATCGAGAAGTAGAGGCTCGGATCGTCGGCCGCGAGGGTCGCCGGGCGCACGGATCGCGTGCTGAGCCGGAGCGCGGCGACGTCCTGGGTCTGGTCGTAGTCCAGGAGCGAGACGGTGCTCCAGCGCATCTCACCGGTCGGCCCGAGCCAGGAGAACGACGGGTCCGCGGGAACCTCCTGGACCAGCCGCGACGGCACCCGCAGCTGCAGGTCGGGAGCCGTACCGTTCGGCGACGCACTCCCGCGCAACGCACCGGTACCACCCGCGAGGCTCGCCGCGACATTGACGAACTTCGACTCCGCCGTCGTGTCCGCGGCGGCCGGGGCGGCCGGCACGACCGTGACGGCGGCCGCCGAGATCGCGACGAGGAGTGCCGAGCACCTCGACCGCGCACTTGCCCGGGGCCGTCGCCGAGCTGTCGTCCTGTTCCGCACTGATCCTTCTCTTCTCGTCCTCGTGGTTCGGCCGACCTGGTGGTTCGGCCGTGCGCCGGGGGCCGGCCGTCGGACGACCGGCCCCCGGCACTCGATCAGTCGTTGATCACGAACTCGATGTCCTGGTCGGCGCCGTTGGTGCCCGGCGACGCCTCGAGAACGTCGAAGTTCAGGACGAAGGTGTGGCTGCCACCGCACGATCCGGCGTCGAACGCCCATGCGCCGTGCTGGTGCGCGCCGGAGGCGATCGTCAGGACCTGCCCGGTGGCGGTGTCGAGCCCCCCGGCCGAGGCGGCGTACGTGACGTCGCCAGGACCGCTCACGAGGTCGAGCGTGATCTCGTAGTCGCTGGCGCTGTCGTTGTCGAAGCCGATGAAGGGGACGTCGCCCTCGATGTTGAAGTCGTTCGGCACCGTGTACACGCCGTTCGAACAGGTCACGTCGGTTCCGGCGACGTCGAACACCAGCCGGTAGTCGTAGCTGGAGCCCCAGGACGTGAAGCCGCCACCGAACTCGTCGTAGATCGAGCCGACCTGGTGGGTGCTGCTGACCGCCACGACGTCGGCGTGCCCGGACGTCACGTCGGACGCGGCCTGTGCGGGCAGCGCGGCCCCCAGCGAGAGCAGCGCGGCGCCGCCCAGGGCGACCCCCGCTCTGGCGACGTTCCGCAGCGTCCTGCTGCTGGCACCGCTGTGGTTCTGGATGGCGTTGACAGACATCTTTTCTCCTTCGTGCCGGTTCGATGGGGGTGGACTCAGCGGAAGAGAAGCCCTCGCAGGGCAGGCACAAGGGACGGCCTGGACATGCGGGAGCAACAGAACATTCCCGTTATTGAGAATGATTCTCGACATCATCTAAGCGGGCACCGCGCGCCGGTGTCAACGATCCTGTGAGAACGGTTCTCACTGGGCAGGGCACCCGCCCATGAGATTGAGGCCGGTCCGCGAAACTGGTTGACTACTCTGGATGAGAATGATTATCACTCGCGACCGGCGCGCCCCCTTCTGCGCGCAGGGCGCCGGGATGCGATGACCAGGGAGGCGCGGCGGCCGTCGCCACGCTCGATGGTCCACCGCGAGCTGGCGACGAGCGACCGGTTCCGCACCGCGAGCGAGATCCATCTCGCGCTCGCGGAGCGTCGGCACCGAGCGAGCCTCTCGACCGTGTACCGGACCCTGATCACGCTCGCGGACGCCGGGGTCGCCGAGACCGTCCACCTGCCCGCATCGGGAACGGCCTACCGCTTGCGGCCCCGCGAAGCGACGGGTCCGTACCTCGTCTGCGTGCGGTGCGGCAGGGCCGAGCCTGCCCCGACGGCGGACCTCACCCCCTGGGTCCGCACCGTCGCAGCACTGCAGGGCTTCACCGACATCGAGACGCGCGTCGAGCTCTGGGGCCGGTGCGACGCCTGCCGGTGGCGTTATCGAGAATGATTATCGTTTCTGATTGCGTCTGGGCCGCGGCCACCGTCGCCCCCTGCCCAGTTCCCGAAAGGAGCACGCTCCGCCGACGCGCGCGGAGCTGAGAAGCGAATGACACACACCCCACGAACCCGCTCGCGATCGAGGAGCCTGATTGCCCTCGGGCTCACGCTTCCCCTGGCTCTCGCGGCCTGCTCCTCGGGCGAGGCCGGGGCCGGCTCCGCCAGCACGGCCTCGCAGACCACTACCGAAGCGCCGGAGAGCCCGGCGACCGAGGAGGCCACGTACACGCCTCGCCTCGCGATCACGTACGACGGCGGGATCCAGGTGCTCGACGCCGGAACCCTCGAGCCCGTCGGCGAGTTCGAGCTCGACGGCTTCAACCGGCTCAACGGCGCGGGCGACGGCCGGCACCTCCTCGTCTCCACGTCCGGGGGCTTCCAGGTGCTGGACGCCGCCGCGTGGGCCGAGCCGCACGGGGACCACAACCACTACTACACGGCCGACCCCCAGCTGACGGACGTCGTGTTCGACGCGGAGGTGCCCGGCCACGCCGTGCTCCACGAGGGTCGCGTCGCGCTGTTCGACGACGGCACGGGCGAGGTGACGGTCTTCGACGCGAGCGAGGTCGCCGACCCCGAGCGCGAAACCCGTCAGTTCAGCACGCCCGAGGCCCACCACGGCGTCGCGGTCGAGCTGCACGACGGCACTCTCGTCGTCTCCGAGGGCACCGAGGACGCTCGCACGGGCATCCGCGTGCTCGACAAGGACGACAAGGAGATCGCGTCGTCCGACGAGTGCCCCGGGGTGCACGGTGAGGCCGTCGCGGCCGACGAGGCCGTCCTGATCGGTTGCGAGGACGGGGTGCTCGTCTACAAGGACGGCGAGATCACCAAGATCGACAGCCCCGACAGCTACGGCCGTATCGGCAACCAGGCGGGCAGCGAGGAGTCCAGCGTGGTGCTGGGCGACTACAAGTCGGACCCGGACGCCGAGCTCGAACGACCCACCCGCATCTCCCTGACCGACACCAGGACCGGTGAGATGGCGCTCGTCGACCTGCCCTCGAGCTACACCTTCCGGTCCCTGGCCCGCGGTGAGCACGGCGAGGCACTCGTCCTGGGCACCGACGGCCAGATCCACGTGATCGACCCCGACAGCAAGAAGCTGGTCTCGTCGATCCCCGTGATCGACGAGTGGGAAGAGCCGGACGAGTGGCAGTCTCCCCGGCCGGCGATCTTCATGCTCGACGGCTCCGCGTACGTCACCGACCCCGCGACCCGCTCGATCCATGCCGTGGACATCGAGACCGAAGAGGTCTGGCTGAGCGCCGAGCTCGAGGTCGAGCCCAACGAGATCAACGGCATCTCCGGCAACGTCGAGGCGGGGTCCACCGAGTACGGCGAGGGCGACGGCCACGACGACCACGGTCACGCCGAGGACGAGCACGCCGAGGACGAGCACGCCGAGGACGAGGGCGACCACTCGGACACGAGTGACCAGGGCTGACCCTGGCCACCACCCGCAGCGCGTGGTGGCCGTGACACCTCGGGTGTCGCGGCCACCACGCCTGTGCCAGTCCCCCGCCGCACCACCGAGGAGCCCCATGCCCCCCGCACGCCCCCGTGCCCGATCGCTCTCCGCCGCAGCAGCTGCCCTGCTGGTCCTCACCGCGACCGTCGCGTGCTCACCCGTCGCCGAGGATGACGCGGTCGACGTGCTCACCTCGTTCTACCCGCTGCAGTACGTCGCCGAGCAGGTCGGCGGCGAGCACGTGAACGTCACCAACCTGACGCCCGCCGCTGCCGACCCCCACAGCGTGGAGCTCTCACCGGCCCGGGTGCGCGACATCGGCCAGGCTGATCTTGTCGTGTACCTCTCCGGCATGCAGCCCGCGACGGACGAGGCCCTGGCGGCCAACCCGCCCGAGCGCCTGCTCGACACCGCAGAGGCGGCGGGCCTGGAAGCCGGCCCGGGCGGTGGCGCCGTGGCGCCGTCGGGCTCCGGTGCGCTCGACCCTCACTTCTGGCAGGATCCCGCCCGGCTGGCGGACGTCGCCCAGGGCGTCGCCGCCGAGCTCTCCGACGCCGACCCGGCGCACGCGGCCGACTACGCCGCCAACGCGGAGGCTCTGGTCGCCGAGCTGCACACCCTGGACCAGGACTATCGCGACGGGCTCGCGCAGTGCGCGGGAGCGACCCTCGTCGTGTCGCACGAGGCCTTCGGGTACCTCGCCGAGCGGTACGACCTCGTCCAGGTGGGCATCTCCGGGATCGACCCCGAGGCCGAGCCCTCCCCCGCCCGGCTGCGCGCCGTGCGCTCCGTGGTCCAGGCCGACGACGTGCAGACGATCTTCTTCGAGGTGATCACGAGCCCTGAGGTTGCCCAGGCTCTCGCGGAGGACATCGGTATCGACTCCGCCAAGCTGGACCCCATCGAAGGGCAGTCGGATCCGGCCGCGGACTACATGGACATCATGCGAGAGAACCTGGCTGCCCTGGAGTCCGGACTCGTCTGTGCACGCTGACAGGAGGAACTGATGGATCCCGCCGAGTTCTGGGCGACGGGCGACTACGCCGTCGTCGGCGACCTCTGGGCGCAGCCCGGTCGCGACCTCGCCGCGTCCCTGCCGGTCCGGGGACGGGACGCGGTCGACCTGGCGACAGGGGCCGGCACGCCGACAGCGCCGGCGCGAACATCACACCGCGGTGCGGTGCCGTGCGCACGAGACCCCTCGCTTCAGCCCTCGCCCGATGTCGTCCCGCTCGCCTTCGCCGGGATGGTCGCCGCGAGCGCGGCCGCCACGACCGCGACGCCGCAGCCGAGCAGCAGCGCTACGCGGAAGCCGGACTCGGTGGGCAGGGTGTGGTCGCCGTACGAGGTGCTCATGCGGGCCAGGACCACGCCGATCACGGCGGCCGAGGTCGACGTGCCGATGGACCGCATGAGCGCGTTGAAGCCGTTCGCGGCGGCCTTCTCGTGGGCGGGGACCGAGCCGAGGATGAGCGCGGGCATGGCACCGTAGGCGAACCCGACGCCCGCGGAGGCGACGAACGCGGTGAGCGTGAGACCGACGAGCGTGTCCATGGCGAGCGTGGAGAGGCCGTAGCCCAGCGCCATGATCAGGCCGCCGAGGACGAAGGTGGTCTTGGGGCCGCGGGCGCGGGTGATGCGGGCGCCGACCGGGGACATGAGGGTCATCGCGATGCCGGCGGGCGCCATCCAGAGGCCCATCTGCAGCATCGACTGGCCCAGGCCGAACCCGGTCTCGGTGGGTGCCTGCATGAGCTGGGGCAGGATCAGCGACTGCGCGTACATCGCGAAGCCGACGAGGATCGATGCGAGGTTGGTGACCAGCACGGCCGGTCGCGCCGTGGTGCGCAGGTCCACGAGGGCGGCCGGTGTGCGCAGCTCCCACCAGCCCCAGGCGAGGAGGACCACCACCGAGCCGGCGAACAGGCCCAGCACGAGCGGGCTGCTCCAGCCCCACTCTGCGCCCTGGGAGACGGCGAGCAACAGGGCCACGAGGCCGGCGCTCAGACCGAGCACGCCGACGTAGTCGAACGGGGTGCGGACCCTGACCCGCGCGGCGGGGGCCGGGATCGTCCGCCAGATGACCAGGCCGATGACGACGGCGCACACGGTGATCAGCCAGAACAGGAACCGCCAGCTCGCGAACTGCGCGACGGCGGCGGCGAACGGTAGACCGAAGGCGCCGCCGATGCCGAGCGACGAGCTCATCAGGGAGATGGCGCCGGCGGTGCGCTCCTTGGGCAGCAGGTCGTGCAGCATGCTGATGCCGAGCGGGATGAAGCCAGTCGCCAGGCCCTGCAGGCCACGACCGGTGACCATGACCGGCACCGTGGTGGCCATCGCGCACACCGCCGAGCCGACCGCGAGCGGCAGCAGGGAGATCAGCAGCATCTTCTTCTTGCCGTACAGGTCGCCCAGCCGCCCGGCCACGGGAGTGCAGACGGCGCCGACGAGCAGCGTGACCGTGATGATCCAGGACGTGTGCGACGCCGGGGCGTCGAAGATGGCCGGCAGCGAGGCAATGATCGGGACCACGAGGGTCTGGGTCATCGCGACCACGATCCCGGCGATCGCGAGGACCGCGACCACGCGGTTCGGCCGGACCGCGAGAGCGGCGCCGCCGTCGGGCAGGGGGGCGGGGCGGGACGAAGTGGTCGTCACGGGTCTCCTCGGAATGGTTGTTGTGCATCATGCACATTAGGCTTCTGGGCTCAGAATGCCATACCTTGTGCATGATGCATAGCGCCGGCTCGGCGCATGAGACCTGCGCGGGACAAACCGGAGGTAGCCGATGACGTCCCCGATCGACCGGATCGAGTACGAGGCCATGCTGTTCGGCCGACACCTCGCCACGCTCCCCGCCGGACGCTCCCGCCGGAAGGGCGGCCGGCTCGACCAGAGCGCATACACCCTGCTCAGCCTGCTCGACGCCGGGGGGCCGGCCAGCCTGGCCGAGCTCGCGGCCGCCACCGGCCTCGACATCTCGACGCTGAACCGGCAGACGGCGGCCCTGCGCCGGACCGGGCTCGCGGAGCGGTTCGAGGATCCCGACGGCGGCCAGGCCCGTAAGCTCCGGCTGTCCGACGACGGCCGCCGCCTGCTCGCCGAGGAGCGCGAGGCAAGCCAGGAGCTACTCGCCGACCTGCTCGCCGACTGGCCCGAGCAGGACCAGGCGCAGCTCGCGGAGCTCTTGACCCGCTACAACCGGGTGATCGAGGAGCGCTCCGGCCGGCACTGGCCACGCCCCTGACCCCGGTCACGCGGCCCGTCCAGCTCGGCGCGAATGGCGGCCATACCCCGGGCCAGCGCCCGCAGGTCCTCGATCGGGATGCGCATCAAGACGTCGTCCGCGAACTCCGGGCGTGCGGCCACCAGGCGGCGCAGGGCGGCCCGGCCGCGCGCGGTGACGCGTATCCGGCGCACCCTTGCATCGTGGGGGTCGCTCGCGCGTTCGACCATGTCCTGCGCCACGAGCCGGTCCAACATCCCGGACATGGAGGCCATGGAGACCCCGAACGCCTCGGCGAGCCCGCTGCTCGTCATGCCCTCGTCCGTGGTGACGAGCATCGTGAGGACCTTGAGCTGCTGGATCGTGAGCTCGACGGTGAGCAACGGGTTGAGGAGGGTCGGCAGCGCCCCGGTCTCGAACGCGATGCTGAGAGTCCGGACCTGCTCGGCCAGCCGTGCGCGCTCGGCGTCGCCGGTGTCTGTCACGCGCCCACCGTAGTTCGTCAGTCGAGGCACCGCCCTAGTTACTTAGGATCGACCTAACCTATTTACTTAGGCCTGGGTTAAGTTTATCGTCCAGGCATGACAACTTCACCCCAGGCAACCGCGACCGCCGACGAGCCGGGCGCCGAGGAGCTGCACGTCGAGAACCAGGATCTCGAGGCGATCCGTGCGAGGTACGCGGCGGAGCGCGACCGCCGCATCCGCCCGGACGGTGCCACCCAGTACCGACGCGCGGCGGGTTCGTTCGGGTACTACGCCAAGGACCCCTACACGCCGCGCACCGAGCGCGAGCCCCTGACCGACTCCGTCGAGGTGCTCGTGGTCGGGGGCGGCTTCGGCGGCCTGGTCACCGGGGCGCGGCTGCGCCAGGCCGGCGTCGAGAACCTGCGCATGATGGACGAGGCGGGAGACTTCGGCGGCACCTGGTACTGGAACCGCTACCCGGGCATCCACTGCGACATCCAGTCCTACGTGTACATGCCGCTGCTGGAGGAGGTCGGTTCCGTGCCGGAGTGGCGGTACGCGCCCGGCGAGGAGATCCGCCGGCACGCCGTCGCCGTCGCGCGGAGGTTCGACCTGTACCGCGACGCCGTCTTCCACACCCGCGTGACCGCGCTGGACTGGGACGAGGCCGCCGACGAGTGGGTGGCGCGGACCGACCGCGGCGACCGCATCCGTGCCCGCTACGTCATCACCTCCTCGGGCACGCTCTCGGAGCCCAAGCTGCCGGGCATCCCCGGGATCGAGACCTTCCGCGGCCACACCTTCCACACCAGCCGGTGGGACTACGGCTACACCGGTGGCGACCAGTTCGGCGGCCTCACAGGCCTCGCCGACAAGAAGGTGGCGGTCGTCGGCACCGGCGCCACCGGCGTCCAGGTCATCCCGTTCGTGGCACGCGACGCCGAGCACCTGTTCGTCTTCCAGCGCACACCGTCCTCGGTCGACGTGCGGGACAACCGCCCCACCGAACCGGCGTGGGCAGCCTCGCTGCGGCCCGGCTGGCAGCGCGAACGCATGGACAACTTCCTCTCCGTCGTCTCCGGCGAGCCCGTGGCGGAGGACCTGACGCAGGACGGCTGGACGTCGACCGCCCGACTGCAGCGCAAGGTGATCAGCGGCGCCGTCGACACGAGCCTGTCCGCCGAGGAGCGCGAGCGGATCGACGAGCTCGTCGACCTCGCCAAGATGGACCAGATCCGCGCCCGGGTCGACGAGGTGGTCACCGACCCGGCCACCGCCGAGCTGCTCAAGCCCTGGTACCGCTACATGTGCAAGCGGCCGACGTTCAGCGACCTCTACCTGCCGACCTTCAACCGCCCGAACGTCACGCTGGTGGACACCGCCGACTTCGGCGGCATCACCCGAATGACCGAGACCGCCGTGGTGGTCGGCGACGTCGAGTACGAGGTGGACTGCGTCATCTTCGCCACCGGGTTCGAGGTCGGCGTCTCCGGCATCCTGTCCGGCACCATGCCGGTGACCGGCAGGGGCGGGCGCAAGCTGCTCGAGGCGTGGGGCCACGGCCCCCGGACGCTGCACGGCTTCTACAGTCACGGGTTCCCCAACCTCTTCCACCTCGGGTCCGTGCAGAACGCCAACTCCGTGAACTTCACGCACGTCCTGCAGGAACAGGCCGAGCACATCGCCGCCGTCATCGCCGAGAGCCGCGCGGTCGGCGCGCGCTATGTCGAGCCATCGGAGCAGGCGGAGGACCAGTGGGCACGGACCATCCGCGAGTCCGCGCACGACAACAGCGCGTTCCAGGCCGAGTGCACCCCCGGCTACTACAACCGGGAGGGAGCTGGTGTCGGCCCCAGCTCCTCCTACGGGCCCGGGCCCGTCGCCTTCCACCGCCTGCTGCGCGAGTGGCGCGCGAGCGGCATCGGCGACGTCCTGGTGAGCACCCGGTGAGGGGCACGAGGCCGGGCCTGCTCGGATGACACCCCTCCGCAGCCGTGCGCTCCTCGCGGCGGTGGCAGCCTGCCTGCTGGCCGGGTGCGCCGCGCCCGGTACGGCGGACGACGCCGGCGATGTACCCCGCGGGCCGGCGCCGGAGCGCACCGCGAAGAGGGTGCTTCAGGTGACGGAGGCCCATGAGGCGACCGGGATGACGCTGCTGGAGGGACCCGCCTTCGGGCCGGACGGTGGTCTCTTCGTCGTCGACGTCACTGCCCCCGCCGGCGAACCCAAGGTGCTCCGGGTCGACCTCGAGCAGCGTGAGGTCGCCCTTGTCTACACCGACAAGGACAGCGCGTACACGTCCGCGCAGTTCAGTCCGCACGACGGGCGGCTGTACCTCACGGACTTCGCGAGCGGCGGCATCGACAGCATCACCGCCGACGGCGGCGACCCCCGGACGATCTTCGCCGGCGACGTCGAGGGGCAGCCCATGCGGCCCGACGACCTGGCGTTCGACGAGGCCGGCAACCTCTTCGTCACCGACACGACCGGCTACGCGAATCCCTCCTGGGAGGCGCAGGGCCGCGTGGTGCGGATCGACCGGCAGACGGCAGAGGCCTCGGTCCTCGCGCAGGACCTGCCCGCCCCGAACGGCATCTCGTTCACCCCCGACTTCGACGGGCTGTGGGTGAGCCACAACACCGGGAACCGGGTCGACTTCCTCGGGCTCGACCAGGACGGGACCGAGGTGACCACCGCCTATCCCGCCATCTGGTTCAGCGGGGGCAGGACTCAGGTCGACTCGACCGCCGTCGACGCTGCCGGGAACATCTACCAGGGGGTGCACGGTCAGGCCAAGGTGTTCGTCTACAGCCCGACCGGTGAGCTCCTCACGACGGTGTCCCTGCCGCCCAGGGCGAAGGGGCTGTCCTCGGCCACCAACATCGCCATCCGACCCGGCACCACTGACGCCTACATGACGGTCAGCGGATCTGCGGGCGGTTTCGTCTACGAGTTCGAGGCGCTGGCCGAGGGCATCCGCCAGTCGAACGGAGGCTAGCGCGGTCGCTGCCCTCACCACGCGCGCCGTCAGCCCGCCGTGGTGCCGGGCAGCCGCACCTCGAACCGCAGCAGCTCCCAGGCGCGCTTCGCCCGACGGAGCCGGGCGTCGTCGTCCACCTGGGAGAGCGCGCCGGCCACCATCGAGACCGCGAGCAGGAGGTCCTCCCGCGTCGTCCCGGCCGGGACCTCGCTCGCCGCCAGCGCATCCTCCAGGCGGGTGCTCAGCGCGACGGCGACCCGCCCGCCCAGGGCGGCCAGCCGCCCGTCGGGCACGCCGGGCCGGACGAGATCGACGAACGCCACGGAGTCGACGGCGTGCCGGGTGACCAGCCCGAGCAGCTCGGGCAGCCGGGTGCCGGGCATTGCCGCCAGCTCCTCGACCGCGATGACCTGCTCCTCGAAGACCGCCACCACGAGGTCGAGCCGCTCCGGGAAGTGCCGGTAGAGGCTGCCCTGCCCCACCCCAGCGCGCTTGGCGACCGCGCTCAGCGGCGCACCCGTGCCCGCCGACCCGAAGACCTCGCGGGCGGCCGCCAACAGCGCGGCCCGGTTGCCCGCGGCGGCGCGAGGACCGAGGTTGGGCGCTCCCCCGCGGCGCACGGCCGCACGAGGGACGTCGCCGCGCCGGAACTCGCGAAATGCACCGGTCATGGCGCTATCCGAAGTACCGGACACTGTTGTCCGGTACCTTTCCCCCAGTCCCAGGAGCGTCCCATGGCACTGTCCGTCCACTCCACCGTCGGCGACTGGCTCGACCACCCCGTCGGCAGCCAGATCCTCGCTGGTCTCCTCGCGCGGGGCGGCGCCACGCCCGACTCGCTCGCGCCCGCGCGCGGCCTGCCGCTGGAGCAGCTCGTGGCCCTGTCCGACGACAGGTTCTCCGCGGAGGCGCTCGACGCGCTGATCGCCGCGTACCGGGAGGCCGCGCCCGGCGAGGCCGCGCAGGCGGGCGCCGACGGCGGGCAGCCGGCCGGCTGGGCGGAGCAGATCACGCCCGGCCGCTTCGCGGGTCAGACGGTGATCGTCACGGGTGCGGCCTCCGGCATCGGCCGGGCCGTCGCGTCACGGGTGGCGCGCGAGGGCGGACGCGTCGTCGCCGCGGACATCTCCGCCGAGAAGCTGGACGAGCTCGCCGGCACGCTGACCGGTCTCCCCGCCGGAGCCGAGGTCGTTCCCGTGGCAGGGGACGTCTCCGACCCGGGCGACGTCGCACGCATCGTCCGGGCCGCGGGCGACCGGGCGGACGCGCTGGCCAACGTCGCCGGGATCATGGACGACACGTCGGCGATCCACGAGGTCGGCGACGAGCTGTGGGAGCGCGTGCTGCGCGTGAACCTCGAGGGCACCATGCGGCTCACCCGCGCCGTCGTGCCGGGCATGCTGGAGGCGCGCGAGGGACGTGTCGTCAACGTCGCCTCCGAGGCCGGGCTGCGCGGCTCGGCGGCAGGCGTCGCCTACACCGCGTCCAAGCACGCGGTCGTGGGCCTGAGCAAGTCGATGGCCGTGATGTACGCCAAGAGCGGCATCCGCACCAACGCCGTGGCGCCCGGCGGCGTCGCCACGGGCATCCCCGTGCCGGGCCAGGCCGAGTTCGGCGCGGCGGTCCTGCGGCCGCACCAGGTCAACATCCTGAGCCTGGCCATGGCCGAGGAGCTCGCCGCAACGATCACCTTCCTCCTGTCGAGGGACTCGGTGAACCTCAACGGCGCGATCATCGCCGCGGACGGCGGCTGGTCCGCCGTCTGACCGCGGGTCAGCCGGGATCTGGGCAGCGGCGCGCGCACGTGACGAGCCGTCACCGGCGCCCAGGACGTTCGTCGTCCCGACCCGCGACATGTGTCACGCCGGCCAGGTAGGCGTGCACCACCGAGTGCTGTTCGCCGTCCGGTCGACGTGGCGGCACTCGTTGGGCATGACCTCGCGGAGGTCAGATCCAGCCGCGTTCCTCCGCGAGCAGCACGGCCTGCTGGCGGGAGTCGACGGCGAGCTTTCCCAGCACGGCGGAGATGTGGTTGCGCACGGTGCCGGGGGCGAGCGACAGGGACCGGGCGATCTGCCCCGTCGTCTCGCCGCGCCGGCCGGCACGCAGGACGTCGAGCTCACGGCCGGTCAGCGGGGAGCGTTCGTCGCTCAGAGCGTCGGCGGCGATCTCCGGGTCGACGTACCGGCCTCCCGCCGCGACCCGGCGGATGACGGCCGCGACCTCGTCGGCGGAGCGGGATTTGGGCAGGAACCCGGCGGCCCCCGACGCCAGCGCACGCCGCAGGACGCCGGGCCGGGCGTGGCGGGTGACGATCACGCACCGGGTGGCCAGGGTGCGGTTGAGCCGTTCGGTGACCTGCACGCCGTCGAGGTGCGGCATCTCCAGGTCCAGCAGGCACACGTCCGGCTCCAGGCGTTCGGCGTCGGCCACGGCCGCGGCGCCGTCGGCGCACTCCGCGACGACGTCGATGTCCGGCTCCAGGCGCAGCAGCGCGGCCAGCGCGGACCGGATCATGCCCTCGTCGTCGGCGAGCAGCACCCGGATCATCCAGCAGTCCTTTTCTCGGCAGGGGTCGTTCCGGCAGGGCTGTCGACGGTGAGGCTGTCGACGGTGAGGCTGTCGACGGTGAGGCTGTCGTCGGTGAGGCTGTCGTCGGCGGGGACAGTGACGACGACGGTGAACGTCTCGCCGTCACGGCGTACCTCGAGGTCGCCGTCCACCTCGGACGCCCGCCGGGCGATCCCGTCCAGCCCCGCGCCGCCCGCGCTCCCGGGCAGGTCGGGGGCATCGGGGGCGACGTCGTTGGAAATCTCGTAACGCCACGACCCGTCCGTGCGGGTGAGGGACAGGCGGGCCCACCGGCCGCCGCCGTGCCGCAGGACGTTCGTCGTCGTCTCGCGGACGACCGGCCCGAGGGCGGACGCCGGGGCGAGCGTGGCGTCGGGGTCCACTGTGGCCTCGGCCCTGGTGCCGGCGGCGCGTAGCAGGTCGACGGCGTTGGCGAGCTCGTCGCGCAGCGGGACGGAGCGGAAGCGGGTGGCCAGGTCGCGGGTGCCCTGCCGGGCGTCGTCGACGCTGGCGCGTGCGGCGCGCAGCTGTTCCATGCCTGCCTCGGGGTCGCGGGGCATGAGCCGTTCGGCGAGCTCCAGCTGCAGAGCGATGACCTGGAGGTGGTGGCCCTGCAGGTCGTGCACGTCGGTCGCCAGGCGGAGGCGCTCCTGGGTGGCCGCGAGCTTGGCCTCCGAGGCGCGGGCCCGGTCGAGCGTGACGAGCACGTCCCACCACCACAGCGACGAGACGGTCACGATCGGCAGGATGGCGGACAAGAAGAGCACCTGGGGCCAGTTGGCGGCGGGAACCTCCCCCAGCGTGAGGCGGACGTCGATCACACAGAGCGCGACAAGCAGCGCGGTCGCAGCCAGCACAACGCGCAAGCGGACTCCAGGCGGCCAGTTCACCAGCATGGCCACCTGGATCAGCGGTAGGACACCTACCACCCACACCCCGGTGACCAGCCCAGCCGCGAGCCCATAGGCCACCGAGAACAGGAGGGGTGGGAGATGGCGCCGCCAGATAACCAGCGGCGCATCCACGGTGCGATGCCGGTAGTCGAGCAGCAGGGGCAGCGACGCGAGCCACCACAGCAGCCCGCCAACGCCGACGGCTACGGACGTGGGGCGGCCGAACTCACCCTCGACGAGAGTGTCCACCAGGAGGATCACGATGACGAGCTGGGAGACCACGATTGCCAGCGCGACGTACCACCAGGTCGCGCTGATGCTCCGGGTCAGCCGTAGCGCGGTACGGGCCTCGATAGCTGATGCGGCGACGGCGGAGCGATCGGACCGGCTGCTCATTCGCCCAGGCTACGGGCATGACACATGTCATGGATGCGGCGTGCGAAGGCCCCGGCAAGCAGTGACAGCCAGGCACTTCTGGGCAGGGCTCGCGAGCGGTGGACTGGAGTCAGGACCGGGAACCGCCCCGACGTCCACAACCGCAGGAGCACACCATGGACCTTGTCGAAACCCTCCAGGACCTCCTCGGGCAGGTGCCCGAGTTCGTCCAGCCACTCATCGTCGCAGTCGCCGGCGCCATCCCCTTCATCGAGGGCGAGGGCGGCGCCGCGATCGGCATCATCGGCGGTATCAACCCGGTCGTCGCCGCCATCGCCGCGATGGCCGGCAACTTCCTCGTCGTCGCCGCGCTCGTGCTGCTCAGCTCCGGTGCGCGCAACGCCGTCGTGACCCGGCACCGGACGAGGGCGGTCGCACGGGCCGGCGGGCCGGCGGGTGGCGAGACCGTCCTGATGACCGCCCCGGCCGCGGCGGACGACTCCCGGAGCGCCGCCCGCCGCGCGAAGTTCCAGCGCGCCTACGAGCGCTACGGCGTCCCCGGCGTCAGCCTGCTCGGACCGCTGCTCCTGCCCACGCACTTCACCGCCACCATGCTTGCCGCCTCCGGCGTCGGCAAGGCCCGCATCCTGGTCTGGCAGGCCGCCGCCATCATCGCCTGGACCACGCTCACCGCCCTGGTCATCACCGGCGTCATCCAGGCTGTCCGATGAACCGGCACCGCAGTAGGTCCTGAGCGGGCCCCGACCGGTCGGCATGACTCGCGGCCCGTTGAACGCTTCCGAGCCGTCGGTCTCCACCCGGCTCGCCACCGCGACCATCCAGGCGGACGCCGCCGCCCGCCGCCGCACACCTACAGTGGGTGCGTGCCACGTACCTACCGTTCTGCCGTACGAGAGCAAGCCGCCGCATCGACCCGGGCCGCCATCCTGGACACCGCGGAAGCGCTCTTCGCCGAACACGGCTACCCGCGAGTGACCATCGCGCGGATCGCGCAGGAGGCCGGGGTGGCACAGGGCACCGTCTACGCGTCCTTCGGGAACAAGCTCGCCTTGGTGCGCGGGCTCACCGAGCGCGCAGCGGAGGACGACCGCATCAGCTCAGCGCTCTCCGCCATCGCCAAGGCGTCGGACGGCGGCGAGATCGCCGGCCTGGCCGCACGCAGCACCGGAGACGTCGTCCGGCGGCACGGACGCCTCATGGCCGTGCTGGTCAACAACGCGGCCGACACCGAGATCGGCGAGATCTTCGCCGGCACGAACCGGTTGCTGCGCGAACGGTTCCGTCTCATCGCGGCTCGGCTGGCCACCGTGGGCGCGTTGCGCCGTGGCATGACGACCGCCCGGGCGACCGACGTCCTGATGTACTACCTGAGCCCCGAGTCCTGGTTGCGGCTGCGTGGGCTCGGCTGGGGCTGGCCCGCGTGCCAGGACTGGCTCCGGCGCGAGCTGCTCTTCGCGCTGTGCGGGGACCTGGACGACGTCGCCGACGAGTCGCCCAGGGCAAATTCGATGAAGTAGTACGCTAATCAATATGCGGATACTCTTCTCAAGTACGCCCGCCCACGGTCACCTGCTGCCCCAGCTCCCGCTGGCTCGCGCCTTCAAGAACCGTGGTGACCAGGTAGCGGTCATGACCGCCGGTCTCTTCGCTCCGGTACTGGACCCCGAGGGCATCGAGCTGCTCCCGGCCGGCCCCGGCGCGGACGTCCTCTTCGCGGAGTCGGCCCGTCGCACCGGCGTCGACGCCGCTGCGGATCCCGCCCCGGAGGCCGTCGCCGAATTCTTCGCCGGCACCCGGATCGACCTGACGGCGGACGATGCCCTGGCCGCTGCCCGGGCCTTCACGCCCGACCTGATCGTGGCCGAGGCGATGGACTTCGTCGGGCCCCTGGTGGCGGCGGCGCTGGAGGTCCCGCTGGCGACGCTGGCCTTCGGGCCGGCGATCCCCGCGGAGTTCACGGACGGGATCAACCGGGTGGCCGCCGTCCGCTACGCGGAGCGCGGGCTGACGCCCGTCCCTGCTCGGTGGTACCTCGACCCGTGCCCGGACCTGCTCCAGCCGCCCGGCTGGGACGCCCCGCAGACCCGGCTGCCGCTGCGGCCGGAACCGCACCAGGGCCCCGGCCCGACGGCGGTCCCTGCCGCCGTGCCCGAGCGCGGCCACGGACCCCGCGCGCTGGTCACGTTCGGCACCCACTTCTCGGACCCCGCGGTCCTGATCCCGATCCTCACCGAGCTGCGGGACGCCGGCGTGGACCTGGTGGTCACGCTCGGCCTGACCGCACGGACCGAAGACTTCGGTGCCGCTGGCGACGGTGTCACATTCACCGGCTTCGCCCCGCTGGCCGAGCTGCTGCACGACGTCGACCTGGTGGTCACCCACGGCGGCGCCGGCACCACTCTCGGCGCGCTGGCCCGCGGCCTGCCGCTCGTCGTCGTGCCGCAGGGCGCCGACCAGTTCCTCCAAGCAGCAGTGGTCGACGCGTCGGGCGCGGGCATCGCCGTGCAGCCCGGGCCCGACATGCCGCAGGCCGTCGCCAAGGCCGTCGGAACACTGCGCACGGACACCGCATACGCCCACGCGGCCCGCGCCGTGGCCCGGCAGATCCAGGCCATGCCAACACCCGCCGAGGTCGCAGAGCAGCTGGCCGACACCCTGAGCTGACACCACGGTCGCTCCCCGGCCAGGTCCTGGCATGCGTGCTGCCCTGCCCTGCATCACGCCGGGCAGGGCAGCAGCCTTGATGCGGGTGCTGCACCCGCTTATCGAGTGGAGCGCTACGCACGACGGCTGACGCCGGGACCTTGCCCGGCGTCAGCCAGCCCTTCGCTCACTCACTCGGGTGCATCGTCCGAACCGTCCAGCGCCTCCTTGGCCCCTTGATCAGGCGCGGTTCCCATGGCCGGGCCGAGCTCGCACGCTCGCCTCAGCACGTCCAGCTGAGCCGGGTTGTAGAGCGCCTGCAGAGCCTGGCCCACAGCGTTCCTCGCCGCCTCGGCCTCGCGGGGTGTCGCGGCCTTGGTCTCCAAGGTCACCGACCTGTTGGCGCCGACGAACGGCGCCATCCATTCGGCGAGCGCCTGGCGCGTAGCGTCGTCCGCGTCCGCGGGGAGGTCGCGAAACGCTTCGTCGAGGTCCTCGTGGGGATTGGTTGCGAGGAGCTGACGCAACGCGTCCATCGACTCCTCCGAGAACAGCTGGGAGTAGATCGTCAGGAGCGCCCGGTCGTTGTCGCGCAAGGGCTGTGCGACTTCGTGGAACGCGGTGGGCACGTCGGGAGTCGCGCCGGGCCGGGACAGCACGGCCAGCTCTTGCCGGACGCTTTGGATCCGTTCGACCGTCGCCTCCAGCTCGGCGTCGATCTCCTGGAAGACGGAGGGGTGCCCGTGGGCGGCTGTTCCTAGCTCGGCGACCTGCGCCAACGAGAGCCCCAGGCCCGTCAGCCGCTTGATCTGTAGCAGCCGCGTCAGGTGGCGCACCTCGTAGCGCTTGTTGTAGCCGTTGGGCTCGCGGTCGGGCTCCTCGAGCAGGCCGATCTCACGCATCCGGACCAGTGCGGCTACGACTCGGAACGTCAGTGAGCCGTCGTCGCACTTGTGGCGGTGGTTCGTCCGTGATTGATCGCGGCGTCCACTGCTGCGCCGATGCGCTGCAAGGCAATCAGGTCGCGCGGTTCGAGCGAGTCGATCAGGTATTCGCGGACTGCCGCGACATGTCCGGGCGCAGCCGCGACCACGACGTCGTAGCCGGCCTCGGTCAGGGTGGTGTTGGTGCGGCGACCTGCACCGGGTATCCGGGACCTGGCAAGCAGCCCTCGCTTCTCCAGTCGCCCGACGACGTGCGACAACCGCGACAGCGAAGCTGATGTACGCACGGCCAGTGCGCTCATCTGCATGGTCCGGTCCGGCTCCTCGGAGAGGACCGACAGCACCATGTACTCGAAGAAGGTCATCTGGGACTCGCGCTGCATCCGCGCGTCCAGGGCGGCAGGCAAGCTGATCATGATCGCAGAGTTGGCCAGCCACGCCGCCAGTTCGTCGCTGTTCAGCCAGCGCGGCTCGGCGTCCGATCCAACGGGTGAGCCACCTCCGGGCCCGGTGACCGCAGCGGATGGCGTCGTTGCGCGGGATGCCGATCCGCCTTGCCCGGCCCTCTTGCCCTGCCGCTGAGCATCCGCCGCCTTCGCCATGCGGCCAGCCTACGGCGATCGTTATTGACGCATCAAGTTCCAAGAGGTAGAACTTGACGCCTCAAGTTCATCTTGATGCGTCAAGTTCTTGTCGGGTCGACATACCGGCAGTGGGCTGGCGAACCGATCCAGGAGAGGACCATCCGATGCAGACCACGTCGCTCGGCGGGCTTGAGGTCTCGCGCCTCGGTCTGGGAGTCATGGGCATGTCCGCGTTCTACACAGGCAAGGACGAGTCCGAGGAAGGCTCCATCCGTACCATCCGGCGCGCTCTGGACCTGGGCGTCACCCACCTGGACACCGCCGAGGTGTACGGGCGAGGCGCCAACGAAGGCCTGTTGGGCCGGGCGATCAAGGGCCGTCGGGACGAGGTGGTGCTCGCCACCAAGTTCGGTCTGGCGTCCCACACGGGCCGGCCGGGGGCGGACAGCACGCCGGCGAACGTCCATCTCGCCGTCGAGGGGTCGTTGCGGCGCCTGGGCACCGACCACATCGACCTCTACTACCAGCACCGGGTCGACCCCGACACCCCGATCGAGGACACCATTGGCGCCCTGGGCGACCTGGTCACGCAGGGCAAGGTCCGCTACATCGGCCTGTCCGAGGCCGGCCCCGCCACCATCCGCCGCGCGCACGCGGTCCACCCGGTGGCCGCCGTCCAGAGCGAGTACTCGCTGTGGACGCGGGACCCCGAGGCCGAGGTACTGCCGATGCTGCGCGAGCTGGGGATCGGACTGGTGCCGTACTCCCCGCTGGGCCACGGTTTCCTGACCGGGAACATCCGTTCCCTGGACGGCCTGGACGCCGACGACTGGCGTCGCACCAACCCACGCTTCACCGGCGGCAACCTCGAACGCAACCTGCGCATCGTGGACGAGGTCCGGTCCGTGGCGATCGAGGCCGGAGCCACCCCTGCCCAGGTCGCCCTGGCCTGGCTCCTGGCCCAGGGCAGGGACATCAACCCCATCCCCGGCACCCGACACATCGATCGGCTCGAGGAGAACATCGCGGCCGACAGGATCCGGCTCACCCCGGACCAGATCGACCGGCTGAACAACCTGGCACCCGCGTCCGGCGACCGCCATGACCGGGGCGGCATGGCCGCCATCGACCGGTGAGAGGCGGCCCGGCGACAAGCCGCACCGCACGAGACGACCGTGCCGCAACCGCTGCGGGCCGAGCAACAGACAGAGCAGCAGACCGAATGGAGCAGCAGATCATGGCGAGCAGTGTGATTCGTGTCGGGATCATCGGCGCGGATACGAGAGCGAGCTGGGCCGGGGCATCGCACATCCCCGCGCTGGCGGCCCAGCCGCAGCTCGTGCTGGCAGCGGTGGCGACCCGGCGTGAGGAGAGCGCACGAGAGGCCGCCGAGCTGTTCGGCGCCGAGCGCTGGTACGCCGACCCGTACGAGCTGATCAGCGACCCGACGATCGACCTCGTCACCGTCGCCGTCAAGGTCCCGGCACACCGCGAGCTCGTGCTCGCGGCTCTCGCGGCGGGCAAGGCCGTCTACACGGAGTCCCCGCTGGGCGCGAGCGTCGCCCAGACCGAGGAGATGGCCGCAGCGGCCGGCACCCTGCACACGGCAATCGGGCTGCAGGGCAGCCTCAACCCGTCGGTGCGCCGGGCGGCCGAGATCATCGCCCAGGGCCGGCTCGGGCGGCTGCTGTCGGCCCGAGCGACCGCGACGACCTTCGGGAACGGCCCGGAGTCGGTGAGCGCGTACGAGTACTTCGACAAGGCGGCCGCCGGCGCAGGCTTCATGACGATCGCGGTAGGCCATGTCCTGGACGTGATCGAGACGATCCTCGGCGACATCACCGAGATCGACGCGCGCACGGAACTGCTCTGGCCCGAGGTGAAGCTGACCGACACCGGCACGACCACCACCCGTGAGGTACCGGAGCACCTCGACGCGATCCTCAAGACCGCCTCCGGCACCCCGGTGGGAGTGCAGGTCCTGGCGGGTGTGCCCGTGCCCGACGCCCGGTTCAGCCTCGAGGTCCGTGGCGCCGACGGCTGGCTCAGGCTGACCGGCAACCACCCCGCCGGCGTCCAGGTCGGCGACCTCACACTGACCTCGAACGTCGACTTCGAAGCGCCCGACCGCCCTGTCGCCACGGGAACCGGTCCGGCCGCCGCCGAGATCTGGACCGGTGCCTCCATCAACGTGGGCGAGGTGTACGCGAGCCTCGCGCGCGACATCGACGAGAACACCTTTGCGACGCCGGGCTTCGCTCACGCGCTGCACAACAGTCAGCTCGTCGCGCGAGTCGAGGAAGCCGCCCGCAGCGGGCAGCGACAGTAGAACTCCTCAGCAGGGTGCGGGCGGCCACGGCGGCGCCCGCACCCTGCTGTCGAGCGGACTCGGCGGTGACGCCTAAGGCGTCGATGAAGACGATCGCAGAGCTCGCTGTCTCAGCCGTGGGACCAGGACACCGCGTTCATCGCCACATCAGCAACCCGGCGCAGTTCCGCCTCGCTCCTGCCCGTCGCCGCCTGAACGGCGATGCCGTACGCGACCGTCGTGATGTAGGCCGCCAGCGTGCGCGGATCCTCGGTCTCCGGCAGATCACCCTCGGCCCGCGCACGCAGAAATCGGGACTCGAGGCGCGCAGCGCCGTCCTGGCGCCAGTCGACGAGGACCTTCTGGGCAGTGAGCCCGTTGTCGCCGGCGGACAGCGCAGCCTGGACGCCAAGGCATCCGTGGGGTGCCTCGCGACTCGTGCTGGCAGCGGCTGCGCCGCGGAGAATGGACTCGGCCACTTCGCGTGCGGTCGGCTCGGACAGCGCACGGATTCCGTAGGAGGCCGGGCCTTCGGTGTACCGCTCGACCGCTCGGCGGAACAACTCGTCCTTGTTCCCGAACGCCGCATACATGCTGCTGCGAGTGATGCCCATCGCCTCGGTCAGGTCCGTCAGGCTCGCCCCCTCGTATCCTTTGGCCCAGAACACCCTCATGGCTTGTTCGAGGGCGTAGTCGGGATCGAACTCGCGAGGTCGCCCCAGGTTGGTCTGCGATACGGGCATGGCACTCATCATGCCCCCTTACGGACCAGACAGTCCAGATAACGCGAAGGATCAGGCGTTCAAGCCGCCGTCGATGGTGAGCCCGGCTCCGGTGATGAACGCCACCGAGGTGCCCGTGACGAAAGCGACAGGGGACGCCCCGGTTCAGGATGCGGTCATCGTGGAGTAACTGGCCGCTTCCACCCGGAGCGCAGGGTTCGGGATGCTGACCGACCGCTTCGGCGTGACCTGGAGTACTTCTGCGCGTATGAGCGTGCCGCTCGACGCCGCACTGGCTGCTCTGGCCGAGGCGATGAGCGCGCTGTACAACCCCGCGCAGCGCGATGTCATGACGCTGGCGATCGAGCTCGCGCCGGCCGAGGACGGCGCGAACACCCAGGCCTGACGCCCCGAGCCGTGACACCTGCCCGCACGGTTGGGGGCTTGCGAACAAATCTCTGCTCGTCTACGTTATATCTGTACCGATCGGTACTGAAGTGATGCACTGGACCTCCCGGGCGCGACCTCGCCACCGGGCCTCCGTGAGCGAGCAGGTCGAAGCACGCCGCAGCGGAAGTGCCGCCGGCTCGATATGAGAAGGAGAAGGATCACCATGAAAGCCGCCGTCCTCACCTCGTTCGGTGAACCCTCCGTGTTGCGGGTTGCAGAGGCTCCGCGACCGGTGCCGGGTCCGGGTCAGGTACTGGCGCGGGTTCACGCCGCCGGGGTGAACCCGGCGGAGATCCTGGCACGCGCCGGAGCGTTCCACCTGCGCGCTCCCGCCATCATCGGATTCGAGTTCGCCGGCGTCGTCGAAGCGGTCGGCCCGGGCGTCGACGAGGGCGTGGTCGGCGACCGCGTCGCCGGGTGGCCGGACTCCGCCACCCAGGGCTCCTACGCCGAGTACACGGTCAGCAGCAACTTCGCGACGATCCCCGACGGCGTTTCCTTCGAGGCGGCCGCGGCTACTGTCATCGGCGCCGACAACGCGGCGAGGGCGCTCGGGCTTCTGAACCTTCGCCCGGGTGACACGCTCGTGGTCACCGGCGCGAGCGGTGCTCTGGGTGGCGCCGCCGTGCAGTTCGCGCGACAGCGGGGTGTGACGGTGATCGGCGTCGCCGGGACTGCCAACGCCGACTTCGTCAAGAGTCTCGGTGCGATCCCTGTCGCCCACGGCCCGGGCCTGGTCGACCGCATCCGCGAAGCCGCTCCGGGCGGGGTCGATGCCGCGCTCGACACCGCCGGCAAGGGACTCCTTCCCGCCCTCGTCGATCTCCTCGGCGGCCCCGACCGGATCGTGACGCTCGCAGACCGCGATGCCGCACGATACGGCGTCGCATTCAGCCCGGGAGGCAGCGGGAACCGCGACCGCGGCCCTGTCCAGGAAGCCCTGAATCTGATCGCCGCCGGCGCATGGACCGCACGCATCGGCCGGAGCTTCCCACTCGACGAGGCCGCGGACGCCCATCGACTCGTCGCCACGGGCCACACCCACGGCAAAGTCATCCTTCTTCCCTGACTCGGCCGACCGGCCATTCCACCACGACAACAATCAACTGGAGAATCCGAGATGCCTGCAGTCCTCGTCCATGGTGTACCTGATACCCACCGGCTCTGGGACACCGTCCGTTCCTATCTTCACCGCGAAGATATTGTGACGATCGATCTCCCCGGGTTTGGCGTACCCCTACCAGCGGGATTCACGTCGACAAAAGAGGAGTATCTCGACTGGCTTGTTAAGAAGATCGAAGAAATCGGCGAACCCGTCGACCTGGTCGGTCATGACTGGGGGTCTCTGCTGACGGGCCGTCTCGCGTCTATCCGACCAGATCTGGTGCGGACATGGACAGGCATCAGCGGGCCAATCGATCCGGAGTATCCGTGGCACTATCTTGCCAAGATCTGGCAAACGCCAGGCGAGGGCGAGCAATGGATGGCGGACCTCGACCTCGAGGCGTTTGCAGCAAGCCTCAACGAGGCGCAGATGCCACGCGACGCGGCAAACGAATCGGTTCGGCATCTCGATGCCACCATGAGAGCAAGCATTCTCGCCCTCTACCGTTCGGCGATCGAGGTCGGGGCGGAGTGGAAGCCAGGTTTGAGCAACGTGACCGCACCAGCGCTAGTGATCTGGGGCCTGGACGATCCGTTTCTTCCTCACCGCTTCGCCGACGAGCTCGGTAATGCCACACGCGCACGTGCCGTCTTCAAGCTGCGCAGCTCGCACTGGCCGATGATCGAGCGTCCGGCCGATGTCGCGCGCGAACTCGAGGCCCACTGAGGTTTTCTCGCCTCGTTCCTCGGCGCAGTGATGCGTTCTCGAGGAGCCGGTCGATCGCGGGGGCCGGGGTGCGGGTGCTG
>NZ_BAAGRP010000064.1:0-51997 GCF_054782895.1 Promicromonospora xylanilytica | reverse complement strand
GCGGCGGCCGCGCCGGCCGCCGCTGCACCAGCGGCTGCGGCCGGGCCTGCTGCGGGTGCGGGGCCGGCGGGGGCCTGGCTGGCGGGTGAGCCGGCGGGGGCCGGGCGGTTCGAGCCGGATGCTGCCGGGCGCCCGGGTGCGGCCGGAGCGGGGCTCGCGGAGGCCGGGCCGGCGGAAGCCGGGCCAGCGGAAGCCGGGCCAGCGGAAGCCGGGCCAGCGGAAGCCGGGCCAGCGGAAGCCGGGCCGGCGGAAGCCGGGCGCGGTGCCTGCTGCGCGGACGCGGACTTCTCTGCCGCCGACCGGTCCGGTCCAGGACCGTCGGTGGTCGGCTTCTCGGGCGCGGAGTTCGCCGGTGCCGGGCTCTGGGCCGCCGGCGTCGCGGAGGCCCCACCGGGCGCCGTCCCGGCGGGGGCAGCGGAGTCCGGCGCGGTGGCCGGGGTCGTCGAGGCAGTGGACGAGGAGCCCTCGGTCGCAGGGGCAGCAACTGCGCGACCGGCTGCCGCGGAACCCGCGGCGACGGCACCAGCGGCGGCGCCAGCCGCAGCGGCGCCAGCGGCACCGGGTGCTGCTGGGGCGTTGGACGCCTGTCCGGCGTCTGCCGTCCGCGCCTTGTCCGCGGCGGACGTGCCCGTTCCTGCCGGAGCAGGCAACGCGCTCTGGACCGGCTCGGCCGGGCGCTGGGCCGCCGACGAGGCTGCCTGCGGCGCGGCCGACCCAGCGGGACCCTGCTGCGCCGCGCTCGGAGCCGCGTCGCTGCTCGCGGCAGGGGCCTTCTTGGGCGGACGGTCGAACGCGAAGACGCGCGGTGTGTACCCGTTCCTCGGCGCCGCGGTCGACGTGGTCGACGGCGTCGCGAGCTTCTCCACGACGGTCTGCAGCACCTCTACCTGGTCGGGGCCCGCCGTATCCGGTGCGGTCGGACCGCTCGCGGGCCCTGGCTTGCTCGCAGGCTCGGGCTTGCTCGGGGCAGCCTCGACCGACGGCTCGGACTTGCTAGCAGGCTCGGACTTGCTAGCAGGCTCGGACTTGCTCGCAGGCTCAGGCTTGCTCGGGGCAGGCTTGACCGTCGGCTCAGGCTTGGCCGGCGGCTCCGGCCTGCTCGCCGCGGACGCCGGCGGGATGGAAGCGGGCGGTGCCGACGCGGGCGGTGCCGACGCGGGCGGTGCCGACGACTCGGGGGCGCGCGGGGCGCCGTCCGGCACCTGTGCGGCCGGGTCTGCGCTGCTGGGGGTGCTCTCGGCTGCCGCGGGCGCTGGGGCGGGCGGCACGACGGGCGGGCGCGGGGCCTGGGGGGCCTCGGACTGCTCCGAAGGGGTCACTGGCTGGGCCTTCTCTGGGGATCGGGGAGCCGGCTGAGCGGTCGGACGACCGGCCGGTACTGCGGACTGCGCTGCCCCGGGGTCCGTCGGCCGCAACGGGGGCTTTGCTGCCGGTCTCGGCACGCTGCCAGGGCGTGTCTGGGACAAGCGGGGAGGTGTCACCGGGGCAGATCGTGGCCCGGTGTTCTCGTCTGACGTCGGCTCGAGCGGTTCGTCACGCTCGGTCGGCTGACCCATCGGCACGCTCCGTGCAACTACCCGAGACGCGGGCTCTCCGCGTCCCCCAAGGGCGCACCTGACCTGCGGCGAATCCGCCGGACGCGGCCGCCCTGCCGGGCATCCTATCCAGCGAGAATCATGCCCAAGGCCGCGTAGTGGACGCCCCGAGGTGGAGGTTGTGTATCAATCCTTCACCCCATCCTGAACCACTCTGCGAAGAACCGCAGAGCTCAGGCAGCAGGCCGATCGCGGCGTGCCGGGACCTCTGCGAACCACGACGGCGGCAGGAACGCGACGACCGCCAGGACCGCCACGCCCACGTACGACCAGACGATGCCCAGCGTGCCCGCCGGGACCACGACGTCGCCACCGGAACCCGGCAGCGACAGCGCCTGCACCACGCCGACCCAGCCGACCCCGAACCCGAGCAGCGTGCCGTAGCCGGCCCAGGCCCGGGCGAGCACACCGGCAGCTGCCGTCAGGGCCAGCGCGAGGAGCAGACCGAGGTACCAGGACTCGTCCCCGAACCGGTGCACCACCGTTCCGAGACCGCCCATGACCACGCCGAGCAGCACCGCGAGCAGGGTGCGCACGATCGTACGTCCGAGGTGTCGTCCGCGTGAGTTCACCCAGCCATTGTCCAGCATTCACCTGGGAGGACCCTGCACATGTGCAACACTCCGGCGGGTGAATACCCTCCAGGCTCAGACGCAGCTCATCGTTCGACAGCGCATCCGTTTGATGGTCAACCAGTACGAGGTGCGCGGCGCGCAGCCGGACGGCTCCGAGGGCGAGCTCTTCGCCTTCGCCCAGCAGAAGCGCATGGCGTTCCGCGAGGAGGTCACGCTCTACTCCGACGACACCAAGCGCGAGCCCGTCCTCGGGTTCAAGGCCCGCCAGGTCATCGACCTCGGCGCCACCTACGACGTCGTCGACGCTGGTGGTACCCCGATCGGCTCGTTCCGCAAGGACTTCGCCAAGTCGCTGCTGCGCAGCACCTGGCACGTCGAGCAGCCCGGACTGGGCACGGCCACCGGGGCCGAGCGCAACATGACGGTCGCCATCCTCCGCCCACTGGTCGAGGCGGCCTGGCTGCCGTACCACTTCGACTTCCTGATCGACGGCCGGCCCGCCTTTTCCGTGGAGAAGAAGTGGGGTCTGCGCGACCGGTACATCGTGAACATTCAGGACCCCGGGCTCGACCGGCGCCTGGTGACCGCCATGGCGATCGGCCTGGACGCGCTCCAGGAGCGCTGACTCCCGGCTCCAGCCGGACCGCTCTATCCGATCTCCGCGACGAGGTAGGTCTCGACGGTGAGAATCGGGGCCAGCACATCGTTGGACAGCGCATACCACCCGGCGACCGCCCCCTCGGGGCGTGCGAGCCCGGTCGCGTGCTGCACCTGGGTGGCATGAGCCCGCAGCGCCCCGACCACGCTCCCGACCACGCCACCGGTGTGCATCCGGACAACCTGCCCGGAGCGGGTGATCGGTAGTTCGTCAGGAAGTCGGCAACTCGGGCTGCCGATCTCCTGACGTTCTGCCGACCGCACGGTCAAGCCGCGCCTCGCCAGCGGCGGCAGATGCTCCGGGGGCGCGAAGGTCAGACCCTCGGCCGCGGCCAGTGTGACCGCGTCCGGCATCGCGGCGAGCGTCGCCCGCGCCGCACGCAGCTCGTCGGCCGGGGCGACGGCCTGCCACAGCTCGGCACCGGCCCACGGCAGGCCCCTCCGTCCGACGACGGCGCCCGGCCCACCCGCACCTGCCGGCTCAGCCGCCCCACCCGGTGCGGCCTCCCCGCCCGGCGTGCCCGCGCCCGGCGACGCCCCGCCGGGCCGCCAGGCCGGGTCCGCCGCGAGCTCGAGAGCGCGGACCGCCACCTGGTGCGCACGCACGTGGTCCGGGTGCCCGTACCCGCCGCCGGGCTCGTAGGTGGCGACGACGGCGGGGCGCCGAGTACGGATCAGCACCGCGAGCCGGCCGGCGGGCTCGTCGAGCGGCACCCGGGCGAACGCCGTCGGCGGGGAGTCCGGTGCCGGGCCGGCGACACCCGGCGCCACCCAGGCCATCCCCGAGTCCTCGTACCGCACCTGACCCGACCCGCCGGATCGTGGGTCCGCCGGCGGGAGGGCGTCGAGGAACGCATGCTCGACCGTGTCGGCGACACCACCGCCCAGTGCGGTCAGGGCCCGGGCCAGCTCGGTCTCCCGGTGGGCGCCCAGCGCCGGCCCGTCGCCCTCGAGTCCGGCCAGCCCCTCCGACGTCGTACCGCGAAGGGCGAGGACCTCGCCCCGCTCCCCTCGCGTGCACGTCACGACGCAGGCAGGCAGCCCGGCCGCCGCGAAGGTGGCGAGCAGCCCCCCGGTGGCCAGCGACTCGTCATCGGGATGCGCGTGCACGGCCAGCACGCCACCCCCACAACCACTGAGTGCTGGATCTTCGCCCTCAGAACGACCGTTCATGGGCGAATATCCAGCACTCAGCGAAGGAAGTAGAGGGGGACGTCAGCTGCGCTTGGCGCGGGCGGCCGCGCGGGCGCGGTCGGTCGCGTTGAGCAGCACCTTGCGGATGCGGACCACCTCAGGGGTCACCTCGACGCACTCGTCCTCCTGAGCGAACTCCAGGGACTCCTCGAGGGTCAGCTTGCGCGGCGGGATCAGGTTCTCGAAGTTGTCGGCGCTGGCGGAGCGCATGTTCGTCAGCTTCTTCTCCTTGGTGATGTTGACGTCCATGTCCTCGTTCCGCGAGTTCTCGCCGACGATCATGCCCTCGTACACCTCCTGCGTGGGGTCCACGAAGAAGGAGCCGCGCTCCTGCAGGTTGATCATGGCGAACGGCGTGACCTTGCCGGCGCGGTCCGAGACGAGCGAGCCGGTCATCCGCGACTCGATCGGGCCGTGCCACGGCTCGTAGCCGTCACCGATCGACGCGGCGATGCCGGTGCCGCGCGTGTCCGTGAGGAACTGCGTGCGGAAGCCGATGAGGCCACGCGCCGGGACCATGAACTCCATGCGGACCCAGCCGGTGCCGTGGTTCGTCATGGTCTCCATGCGGCCCTTGCGCTGCGCGAGGAGCTGCGTGACGGCGCCCAGGTACTCCTCGGGCACGTCGATGGTCATGCGCTCCATGGGCTCGTGGACCTTGCCGTCGATCGTCTTGGTGACGACCTGCGGCTTGCCCACCGTGAGCTCGAAGCCCTCGCGGCGCATCTGCTCGACGAGGATCGCCAGGGCCAGCTCGCCACGGCCCTGGACCTCCCACGCGTCGGGGCGCTCGGTCGGGAGCACCTTGAGCGAGACGTTACCGATGAGCTCGGCGTCCAGGCGGTCCTTCACCTGGCGGGCGGTGACCTTGTGGCCCTTGCCGCCCTTGCCGGCCAGCGGCGCGGTGTTGATACCGATGGTCATCGAGATGGCGGGGTCGTCGACCGCGATGAGCGGCAGCGGGCGCGGGTCGTCGATGTCGGTGAGGGTCTCGCCGATCATGATGTCCGCGATACCGGCGACGGCGACGATCTCGCCGGGGCCCGCCTTGTCCGTCGGCACGCGGTCGAGCGCCTTGGTCTCCAGCAGCTCGGTGACCTTCACGGTCTGCAGCGAGCCGTCGTGCCGGGCCCACGCGACGTTCTGGCCCTTGACCAGGGTGCCGTTGTGGATGCGCAGCAGGGCGAGACGGCCGAGGAACGGCGACGCGTCGAGGTTGGTGACGTGCGCCTGCAGCGGCATGTCCTCCTCGTACGTCGGCGCGGGGGTCTTCTCGAGGATGGTCGCGAACAGCGGCTCGAGGTCCTCGCTGTCGGGCAGGCCGCCGTCGGCGGGCTGCTCCGTGGAGGCGCGGCCGGCCTTGGCCGACGCGTAGACGACGGGGACGTCGAGGATGGCGTCCAGGTCGAGGTCCTCCACCTCGTCCGACAGGTCGCTGGCCAGGCCGAGCAGCAGGTCGGTGGTCTCGGCGACGACCTCGGTGATGCGTGCGTCCGGGCGGTCCACCTTGTTCACGACGACGATGACCGGCAGCTTCGCGGCCAGGGCCTTGCGCAGCACGAAGCGCGTCTGGGGCAGCGGGCCCTCGGACGCGTCGACCAGCAGCACGACGCCGTCGACCATCGAGAGGCCGCGCTCGACCTCGCCACCGAAGTCGGCGTGACCGGGGGTGTCGATCACGTTGATCGTGATGCCGTCGGGCTCGCCGCTCGCCGCGGCTGCCGGGCCGGAGTACCGGATCGCGGTGTTCTTGGCGAGGATCGTGATGCCCTTCTCACGCTCCAGGTCGCCCGAGTCCATCACGCGGTCCTCGAGGTGCTGGCGGGCGCCGAAGGACCCGGACTGCCTGAGCATGGCGTCCACGAGCGTGGTCTTGCCGTGGTCGACGTGGGCCACGATCGCGACATTTCGCAGGTCGGAACGGGTCGCACGGACCGAGGTCGGCGCGGTTGCAGGCACGGTCACGGAGCACTCATTTCCAGAAGGGGAGTCAAGGTGCGCGGACGCTGATCCGAAAGGACCGGTCTCGCGGCAGCACTATCTTACCCGTGAATCGAAATCCTCAGGTGTCGGCCGTGTCACTGTTCCGAGAACACTCCCGCCGAGGTAGTCATCTGGCGAGGTAGTCGCGTGGCGAAGTAGTACTACTTCGCTACGCGACTACCTCGCCAGATGACTACCTCGGCGGGGGCAGTGCGGGCGTCAGCCGCCGATCTCCAGGCTCGCGCCAGGGATGGCCGCCAGGAGATCCCGCGTGTACTCCTGCTGCGGGTTGTCGAACACCTCGTCGGTGGTCGCGTGCTCCACGATGCTGCCGTCCTTCATCACGGCCACGAGGTCGGCGATCTGCCGGACCACCGCGAGGTCGTGCGTGATGAACAGGTAGGACAGCCCCAGCTCGGCCTGCAGGTCGTTGAGCAGCGTCAGGATCTGCGCCTGGACCAGCACGTCGAGCGCCGAGACGGCCTCGTCGAGCACGAGCACCTCCGGCTTGAGCGCCAGCGCACGCGCGATGGCGATGCGCTGCCGCTGACCGCCGGACAGCTCGTTCGGGAACCGGCGCATGGTGGCCTGCGGCAGCGACACCATGTCGAGCAGCTCGCGGACGCGCGCCTCGCGGGACTTGCGGTCGCCCACCCGGTGCAGTCGCAGCGGCTCCTCGATCGAGGAGAACACCGAGAACATGGGGTCCAGCGACCCGTACGGGTTCTGGAACACCGGCTGCACCCGGCGGCGCATGGCGAACGACTCCTTGCCCGACATCGTCGCCATGTCCTGCCCGTTGATGGTCACGGCGCCCGACGTCGGCTCCAGCAGTCCCAGCACCATGTTCGCCGCCGTGGACTTGCCCGAGCCGGACTCCCCCACCAGGGCGATCGTGCGACCCTTCGGCAACGTGAACGAGATGTTGTCCACCGCGGTGAAGTCCGTGTGCGTGCCCGGGCGCGCACCGCGGAGGCGGAACACCTTGGTCAGGTCCTTCGCCACGACGACGTCGGGCGCGGCGGTCGCCGTCTCGTCCGCGTGGGCGGCGAGCTGCTCCTCGGCCGTCGTGCCGCGCTCGTGCGCCGACTGGATGCGGCGCGAGGCCAGCGACGGCGCCGAGGCGACCAGCCGCTTCGTGTACTCGTGCTGCGGGTCCTGCAGGATCTGGCGCGCCGGGCCGGACTCCACGATCTTGCCCTTGTACATCACCACGAGGTGCTCGGCGCGCTCGGCGGCCAGGCCCAGGTCGTGCGTGATGAACAGGACGGCCGTGCCCAGCTCGCTGGTCAGACCCTCCAGGTGGTCCAGGATCTTCTTCTGGACCGTCACGTCGAGCGCCGACGTCGGCTCGTCCGCGATCAGCAGCTTGGGCCGCGAGGCCAGACCGATGGCGATGAGCGCGCGCTGGCGCATACCGCCGGAGAACTCGTGCGGGTACTGCTGGGCGCGCGTCGCGGCGTCCGGCAGGCCTGCCTCGCCGAGCAGCTCCGCGACGCGCGCCTTGCGCGCCACACGGTCGCCCTGGAAGCCGTTGGCCACCAGGGCCTCGTCGATCTGCGTGCCGACGCGCCACACGGGGTTCAGGTTCGACATCGGGTCCTGCGGTACGAGGCCGATCTCCCGGCCCCGCAGGTCCTCGGTCTGCCGGCGGCCCAGCCCGACGAGCTCACGCCCGCCGAACTTGATGGACCCGCCGGTGACCTTGCCGGTGCCCGGCAGCAGGTCGATGATCGCGTGCGCGGTGGTGGACTTGCCCGAACCGGACTCGCCCACGATCGCGACGGACTGCCCCGGGTAGACGTTGAGGTCCACGCCGCGGACGGCCTGCACCTCGCCCTGCCCCGTGGTGAAGGCGATCTGGAGGCCCTTGATCTCGAGCAGCGGGCTCGAAGCGTCCTGGGCGTCCCAGGGCTCCGGCTCTTGCTCGACGGCGTCGTTCAGGGAGACGGTGGTGCTCATCGCTTCCTCGCCTTCGGGTCCAGGGCGTCCCGGACCACGTCACCCAGGAGGATGAAGCTCAGCACGGTGAAGCCGAGCGCCGCCGCCGGGTAGAACATGATCTCGGGGTTCGAGCGGATCGCCCGGCGCCCGCTCGACAGGTCGCCGCCCCACGAGACCGTGGACGGGTCCAGGCCGATGCCGAGGAACGTCAGGGTGGCCTCGGCCACGATGAACGTACCGAGGGCCACCGTGGCGTACACGATGATCGGCGCGGCGGCGTTGGGCAGCGCGTGCCGCACCATGATGGCGAACCGGCCCATGCCGAGAGCCTTGGCCGCGGTGACGAACTCGTTGTTCTTCACGCTGAGCACCGAACCGCGGGCGATGCGGGCGATCGAGGTCCACCCGAAGGCGGCCAGCACGACCGCAACCGTGAGGGCCGTACGGTCCTGGGCGAGGCTCAGGATCACGATGGCGGCCAGCACGAACGGCACGGCGAAGAAGATGTCGGTGATCCGCGACAGGATGGTGTCGATCCACCCGCCGTAGTAGCCGGCGATCGCCCCGACGGCAGTCCCGAGGATCACCACGAACGTGGTGGTCAGGATGCCCACGAGCACCGATGCCTTGGCGCCGTACAGGGTCCGGGCGAAGACGTCGCACCCGTTCTGGTTGGTGCCGAACACGTGCTCGGGGGACGGCGAGGCGAACGCGTTGGCCAGGTCGCAGCCCGCGCGCGGCAGCTGTGACGTGAACAGGCCAGGAACGATGGCCACGATGACGACCACGACGATCATGACGGCGGAGATCCAGAACATCGGGCGGCGACGCATCTCGTGCCAGGCGTCGCGCCACATGCTCGACGGCGCCTCGCTCGTGTCCACCGAGTCGACGACCTGGAGCTGGACGGCGTCGGGCGCCGCGACGAAGTGCTCCTGGCCCGGACGGGGCGTTGGTCGGGTGTTGTCAGGCATAGCGAATCCTCGGGTCCAGGACGGCGTACAGCAGGTCCACGAGCAGGTTGGCCACGATGTAGACGATCACGAGCACCGTGGACAGTGCGACGACCGTGGTGTTCTCACCGCGCTGGATCGACTCGAAGAGGGTGCCGCCCACGCCGTTGATGTTGAAGATGCCCTCGGTGACGATCGAACCGGCCATGAGGTTACCCAGGTCGACACCGATGAACGTGACCACGGGAATGAGCGAGTTGCGCAGCACGTGCCGCCGCGTCACCACGGCGCGGGACAGGCCCTTGGCCCGCGCGGTGCGCACGAAGTCGGCGGTGATGTTCTCGACGACCGACGTGCGGGTCAGGCGCAGCACGTAGGCGAACGAGGTGGTCGCCAGCACGATCGCGGGCAGCAGCAGGCTGTAGAAGTCCGGATCTCGGCCGGCGGTGACGGGCAGCCAGTCGAGCTGGACACCCACCACGATCTGCAGCAGCAGGCCGGTGACGAACGTGGGGACCGAGATGAGCAGCAGGCTCCACACCAGCACGACGGAGTCGAAGAGCTTGCCCTTGCGCATGCCGGCCCACAGGCCGAAGGCCACACCGAGCACTGCCTCGATCACGATGGCCATCATGGCCAGCTGGAAGGTCACGGGCAGCGCGTTGGCGATGGTCTCCGACACCGGCCGGCCCGTGAAGTCGTTCCCCATGTCGAACGTGAGGACGCCCTTGAGGAAGTAGAAGTACTGCATGATGAACGGTTCGTTGAGGTGGAACTGTTCGCGGATCTGGGCCTGCACGGCCTCGGGCAGGCCCCGTTCACCGCCTAGTGCCGCGACGGGGTCACCTGGTCGCAAGAACACCAGCGCGTAGAGCAGCAGCGTGGCGCCGAGGAACACGGGGATCACCTGCATCAGTCGGCGTCCGATGTACCAGAGCATCGTTGAATCTCCTTGGTAAGTTTCCGCCGCCCATTATCCCGGAACATCTTGGGAGCCAGGACAGCGGCACAGGGGGAGGCGGAGCGTGCAGTGTTGCACGCCCCGCCTCTCACCTGGGGTAATGGGCTACGCCCGGGATCCGGGCGTTATCACCATCACTCCGACTTGGTCACCTGGGTCAGGATCGGGTCGCTGTCCCAGCCGAACGCCACGTTGTCGACGGCCTCCGAGTAGCCACCGGTGGAGTTCTGGTACCAGAGCGGGATGCCCGGCAGGTCCTCGAGGAGGATGGTCTGGGCCTCCTTGTACAGCTCGGTGGCCTCTTCCGGGGTCTCCGCGCCGGCCGCCTCGGCCAGCTTGGCGTCGAACTCCTCGTCGGAGTAGCCCATGTCGTTCGAGCCGGCACCGGTGCCGTAGATCGGTCCGAGGAAGTTACCCATGGACGGGTAGTCCGCCTGCCAGCCACCACGGAACATGCCCGTCGCCGGGATCGCGTTGTTGTCACGCGCGTCGAGGAACTCGTCGAACACCGGGTACTGGTCGAACTCGCACTCGATGCCGAGCACGTCGCGGATGCCGTTGCAGGTCGGGTCGATCCACGACTGGTGGTCGCTGTCCGCGTTGGACGAGATGTAGAACGGCTCGTCACCCCACGGCTCGATCTCCTCGGCCTCGTCCCAGAGCTTCTTGGCCTCCTCCGGGTTGTACTGCAGCACCTCGTTGCCCTCGAGGTCCTCGGTCCAGCCGTTGATCACCGGCGAGGTGTAGTCGGTGGCCGGCGTACGAGCACCGTGGTAGACGGTCTCCGTGATGGCCTCACGGTCGATGGCCATCGAGATCGCCTGGCGGCGCTTCAGGCCCGCCTCACCGGAGAACTTGTCGTTGTACTCCGGGACGTTGATGACCTGGATCACCGCGGCGGGCTGGTTCACCGCGCGGTCGCCCAGCTCCTCCTCGAACGTGGCGAAGGCCGACGACGGGACGTTGGTGACGATGTCGAGGTCACCCGCGAGCAGGTCGTTGTACGCGGCGTCCTCCTCCGTGTACGCGAGGAGGTCGATGCCGCCGTTCTGGACGGTGGCACCACCCTGGTAGGACTCGTTGGGGCGCAGCTCGAGGACCGAGTCGTGCTCCCAGTTCGCCAGCGTGTACGGGCCGTTGCCGACCGGGTTCTCACCGAAGGCCTCCGGGTCCTCGTTGAAGGACTCGGGCACCGGGAAGAACGCCGCGTAGCCGAGGCTCACCGGGAAGTCGGCCTCGGGCTGCGAGAGGGTCACGGTGAACTCGGTGTCGCTGACGACCTCGAGACCCGACAGCGTCTCGGCCTTCGGCTTCGCGCCTTCCTTGGGCGTGCCGTCCGCCTTGAGCTGGTCCTCGGCGAACTGCACGTCCTCGAACCCCTCGATCGGGGTGAAGAAGTAGCTCAGGTTCTGCCCGTTGGGGCCGTAGGCGCCGTAGTTCCAGCCGTCGACGAAGCTCTGCGCCGTCACCGGGGTGCCGTCGGTGAACTCCCAGCCCTCGTTGAGGGTGATGTTCCAGACCTTGTTGTCCTCGGACTCGATCGAGGCAGCGACCTCGTTCGCGATGCCACCGTCCTCTTCGTAGCGCACGAGTCCGGCGAAGATGTTCCGGACGACGAGGCCGCCGTAGACCTCGTTGGTCATCGTCGGGATCAGCGGGTTCTGCGGCTCGCCGCTACCGACGGTCACGATGCCGGCGCTCTCGCCGGAACCCTCGCCCTCGTCGCTGCCGCCGCCGCCACCACAAGCCGAGAGCACCAGAGCCGTGGCGAGCGTAAATGCTCCCACTCCCATGAGTCGCTTTCGAGGTGTCACGTGTCCTCCTGGTTCGTTGTGCCCACTCCGTCCGACGGAGTTGTCCTCCGGAGCGATGCGGGCGCATCTTTGCGCCCAGTGATAACAGACCTAACGTAGTCGCTCCACCCAGATGCCGATGACCACCGTAAGGGAAACTCCACCGAGTTGTGACCATCTCGGTATGTGGGAGTAACACCAGGTAACAGTTCTGACCAGGTGGTTCTCACACCCGTAACAATCACGCGGAGAGGGCGTTCACCAGGAAATTCACCCGTTGCCCCGGTCCACCACCTGCCCGTCGTGCAGCTCGACCACGCGGTCCGCACGAGCCATCAGCTCCGGGTCGTGCGTCGACACGACGGCGGCCACACCACGCTCGTGCGCCACCCGCGCCAGCAGCTCCATCACCACGGCGGCCGTCCCCGAGTCGAGCTGTCCGGTGGGCTCGTCGGCGAGCAGCACCTCGGGGTCCGCGACGAGGGCCCTGGCGATGCCGACGCGCTGCTGCTGCCCGCCCGAGAGCTCGTAGGGGCGCTGCTTCGCATGGCCCGACAGCCCGACCGCGTCCAGCGCCGCCGCCACCCGCTCCGCCCGCTCGGCCGGCGGGGTGCGCCGCAGCCGCAGCGGCACCTCGACGTTCTCCGCCGCGGACAGCACCGGCACCAGCCCGAACGACTGGAACACGTAGCCGATCCGTTCTCGCCGGGCCGCGAGGACCTCCTTCTCCCCCAGCGCGGTCAGCTCGGCGTCGCCGAGCCAGACGCTGCCCGACGTCGGGCGGTCCAGGCCACCCAGCAGGTTCAGCAGCGTGGTCTTGCCGGAGCCGGACGGGCCACGCACCACGAGCAGCTCGCCCGCCGCGACCCGCAGCTCGGCGTCGGTCAGCGCGCGCACCTCGCCGGCGCCGGTGCCGAACACGCGGGTGAGGCGCTGGGCGCGCAGCGCGGTGCGCGAGGCCGTCGCAGTCATCGGTCCTCCTCGGTGGGGGTCTCGGCGGGTGTCTCGGCAGGAGTCTCGGCCGGAACCTCGGTGGTTCCGGCCGGCCGGCCGGACTCCGCCGTCTGACCCGGTGTCGCCGACCAGACGCCCACGTGGTCCGGCTCGAGGGCGAGACGCACGCGGTCGCGCAGGTCGAGCGCGTGCACGAAGTCCTGCGGCAGCTGCAGGCGGCCCACCCGGTCGAGCACCGCGAACTCCTCGGCGACGTGCCGCTCGGCGCCGTGCTCGTCGAGCTCCGTGCGCCGCAGCGTCTCCGTCGAGGTGCGGCCGTCACGGATCTGGACGGTGCGCGCCACGTGCTCGGAGACCGTCGGGTCGTGCGTGACGATCAGGGTGGTCACGCCCGTCTCCCGGTTCACGCCGCGCAGAGCCTCCAGCACCTCGACGGAGGTGGCCTCGTCGAGCTCGCCGGTGGGCTCGTCCGCCAGCAGCACGCGCGGGCTGTTGGCCACGGCGACGGCGATCGCCGTCCGCTGCTGCTCGCCGCCCGACATCTCGCCCGGCCGCCGCCCGGCCACATGACCCACCTCCAGCAGCTCGAGCAGGTCCTCGACGCGGCGCTGCCGCTCCCGCCGGGGCAGCGTGTTCGCCAGCTCCAGCGGGAGCCGGACGTTCTCGCTCGCCGTCAGGTACGGGAGCAGGTTGCGCGAGGTCTGCTGCCACACGAAGCCCACGGTGGAGCGCTGGTAACGCACCCGCTCGGCGTGCCCCATGGTCAGCAGGTCGGTGCCTGCCACCACGGCGGACCCGCCCGTGGGCGTGTCCAGGCCGGAGAGGATGGTCAGCAGCGTGGACTTCCCCGAACCGGACGCGCCGACGACGGCGACGATCTCCCCCGGGTCGACGCTCAGCGTGAGGCCCTGCAGCGCCTGCACCTCCACGCCGTCCGTGGCGAAGATCCGGACGAGGTCCCCGCACCGGATCTCGCCGCCGTCGGTCACCGGCCGGGCGGGCGCCTGCGCGCCGCCGTCCGTCAGCTCGATGGTCGTGCTCATCGGGTCTCCTCTCGAACGCCGGTGCGCGCCGCCGTCTTGTCAGTCATTGCTGCCCATCCGGAGCTGAGCGGCTACCTCGCCGCGCCTGCTCAGCGCCGCGGCGACGCCCACGGCGGCCAGCACCACCACGACGAAGCCGGCGGCGGCCGCGCCGAGCAGCAGCGGGTCGTACGCCGGGTCGGGCTCGGTGAGACCCCCGGTCAGGGCGGTCACGTCCACGGCGGCCAGCACGAGCGACGGCACGGCCACGCCCAGCACGGCGCCCATCGCGAGCGCCACCACCGCCCACGGCCCGATCTCCCAGCCGACCAGGCCGCGTCCCTGGCGCGCCGACAGGCCGAGCGTCTGCAGCACGGCGAGCAGCCGTGCGCGGGCGGGCGCCGCCAGCATGAGCGTCATCACCACCGCCGCCGCGCAGAGCAGACCCGCGAGGAGCACGGCCAGCACGAAGGCGATCACGAGCCCGCCCGAGACGGGGGCCGCGAGCAGCGCGTCCGCCTCCTGGTCGGGGTCCTCCACCAAGGACGAGGGCAGCAGGTTCGAGATCTCGGTGGTGACCGCCGCGCGGTCGGCGTCGTCCGCCAGGCCGACGAGCGCGAGGCGCGCGTAGCTGCTGTCCCCCGTGCTCGCGGTGAGCCGTTCCGTGTCCGCCAGGACGAGCGAGCGGCCGGCGGGCAGGCCGGGCAGGTCGTCGACCACGTCGACCACGCTGACCGGGACGCTGCCCTCCTGGGTCGTGAGCGTGATCCCCGTGCTACCCGGCCCGACCCCGGGTCCGGCGGCCGCCGCGGTGAGGATCACGGGCAGGGCGCCGTCCGCCCCGCCGGAGCCGGTCTCACGGGTCAGGTCGCCGAGCGTCTCGGGCGCGCCGGACACGTCCCGCTGCACGACCGCGAGCGCCGCGGCGTCGACCGTGTACACCTCGGTGCGCGGGGAGGCCGCCGTGCCGTCGAGGACGCCGTCACCGACGTCGCCGACCGGGGTGATCGCCTCGACCTCGTCGAGGGCTGCGACCCGCTCGGCCGCCGGCTCGTCGATGATCGGGCCGGAGACGCGCACGTCGGCACCGGTGGCCCGCCAGGCCTCACGGACCACGCCGCCGGAGACCGTCGAGTACAGCACGGCCGACGTCGCCGCGACGGCCACGGCCAGCACGAGTGCCACCGCCGGCACGGGTCCGCCCGCCGGGTCACGGGTGGCGCGTGCCGCGCCGAGGAACGGGACCAGGTCACGCCGGGGCGCGAGCGTCCGTTCGAGCGCGAGCGCGAGCCACGGGTAGGCCCGCACGGCGAGCAGGGTGAGGGCGAGCGAGACCAGCAGGGGTGCGGCGGCGACGAGCGGGTCGACGCCGGAGCCGGCCCCCGAGCCCGCCACGACCCCGCGCGAGAGCAGCAGCCAGGTCGCGAGCGCCGCGCCGGCGACGACCAGCACCTCGAGCACCCACCGGACGCGGCTGCGCGAGCGGGGTGCGAGGTCGGCCCGGGTGGTCCGCAGTCCCGCGGGTGAGGTGGCGAGCGCCAGGGCGGTCGCCGGGGCGAGGCCCGCCGCGAGGGCGAGCGCCACCTGGCTCACGGTGACCGGCGCGTCCAGACCGAGGCCGGTGGAGAGGGCGAGGCCCGCGGCGAACCCGGCCACCGCCGATCCGAGGCCGACCACGAGGCCTTCGCCGCCCATGAGCAGGCGGAGCTGCGTCCCGGAGGCCCCACGGGCGCGGAGCAGGGCGAGCGCGGGCCGCCGTCGGTCGACGACGAACCGTGCGCCGAGGGCGAGCACCGCGATCGTGGCGCCGAGGGGTCCGACGGCGAGCACGGCGACGATCGCGTCGACGCCCGTCCGCTGCGCGAGCAGGCGTTCCAGGATCTCGCTGAGGCGGGTGTCGGGGCGCAGCTCGACCGGGACCTGGTCGTCAGGGCCTGCCGGGACGCGGAACGTCTGGGCCGGCTGGCCGTTGGCCTGGGCGAGGAGGAGCGGCACGTCGGCGGCGGTCACCCCGTCGGTGTCCACGGGGTACCAGACCCTTGTCTTGGCGAAGCCGAGGGTGATCGGCGTCATCATCGCGGGGCTGACGTAGACGGAGGCCGTGGCCAGGAGGCCGCGGTTCGGGTCGGTGATCACCGAGGCCCTGGCCGCCTGGGCGTGGTGCAGCCAGTAGTCGGTGTCCGGGTCGCCTGCCTCGAAGATCCCGGTCACGACCAGGTCCGGGTACCGCTCGGCCAGGGAGATGATGCCCGAGCCGCCGAGGTTGTCGTAGCGGCCGCCGAGCTCCCAGCCGTACGTCTCGGCGACGGCGCGCGAGACGGCCACCTCGAACGCCGGGGGGCGTCCTGCAGGCTGTGCAGCGGTCGCCTCCGGCCAGCGCCCCTCCAGGAGCTCGCCGTGCTCCGCCAGGTCGGTGGCCGACCGGAGGAAGACCTTGGCCTCGGACAGCTCCGAGCTGGGCACCGGGTCGGTGTACGCGGGGTCCGCCGAGGTCACGTGGAAGTGGGGGGCGCCCATCACGGAGCGCAGCGGGTCGGGCGTCTCGGTGCGGACGGTGTCGAGGTTCGCGTGGAACGGCGCCCAGTCGGGCTCCGGCGGCACACCCTCCGCGACGACGCCGGGCTCGTAGTACATGCCGCCGATCGGCTCCCCCGGGATCGCCCCGGCCACCGAGATCACGTCACGGGCCGGCCCGGAGGCGGCCGCCGTCTCGTAGGTCACCTGGTCGGCGTGCATCGTCGCGATGGCACGTGGTGCGGTCGACAGGACGCCCGCCGCGAGGAAGGCGACCACCCCGAGCGTCGCCGTGACGCCCCAGGACGTGCGCAGCTGCCGCCGCGCGAGCAGCCCGAGCCCGGACAGCGAACCCATCAGCGGACCTCCTCGCGGTAGGTGGTGTCGCGGGCCTGCGCCGCCACGCGCCCACCCACCCCGATCGCGACCAGGACGAGCCCTGCCACGGCGGCGGCCAGCACCAGGCCGGTCCCCGTGGTCGCCAGGACGAACCGGGCGGGTGGCGCGGCGGCGACGCCGGCGAGCGTCGCGGCGGCGAGCCCGCCGGCGGTGAACCGGGCGACGGCCCAGCCCGCGACGGCACCCACGGCGAGCGCCGCCACGCCGACCGCGATCAGCTCGGCGGACCGGGCCCTGGCCTGCGCCGCCGGGCCGAGTCCCACGGCCCGCAGCACGATGACCTCGCCACGCCGCTCGCGCAGGGTCGCCACGGCGACGGCGAGCACGCCCGCCAGCGCCAGCAGCGCCGCCCCGGCGGCTGCCAGCCAGAACGAGACCCGGACCGGGGCCGCCGGGTCGGTCGAGCCGTCGTGGGGGGTGCTGACGGCCGGCCGCTCGCGGCTGCTCGCGCCCGCGGCCTCCGCCGCGGCGCTCACGTCCTGGGCGAGCCGGGTCACGGCGCCGTGCGGAGCCGCGGCACCGGGCGGGCCTGCCGCCAGCCAGACCTCGCTCGTCAGCACCGGGTCGCTCACCTCGCGGACGAGCGTCGCGGCGAGCGCTCCACGGTCCAGCAGGGCCGCGTACGGTTCGAGCGCCCCGGGGACGGTGCCCGTCGACCCGACGGCCACCACCGGTAGGCGCGTGCCGCCAAGGGTCAGCTCGAGGGTGTCGTCCGTGGTGATGCCCAGGTCGTTGAACAGGGAGGATGACGCCACCATCGGGATCGGCCCGGTGTCGGGCGTGGTCAGGAGCCGCAGCTTGCTTGGCCCGCCCGCCTCGTCGCCGAGCGGGATGGTGAGATCGACCTGTTCGGGCGCCGTCCCCGCGCCCACCGTCAGGCCGGAGCCGTCGAGCCTCTCGGAGGGCGTCCACCGGGCACCGTCGACGGGCTCCCCGTCCGCCGTGAGCCCGTCCACGGACACCGTCGCCTCCGCCGTGATCCAACCGGGCACCGTGGCCACGTCCAGGGCGGCGACCCGCCACGTCTGTCCCTCCGGAGGCGGCGGCACCGCGCCGGACAGCTCCAGGGTCGCCAGGTCGGCGCCCAGCGTGCCACCGGTGCCGTCGCCCTCGGTGCCGTCGCCCTCGGTCAGCTGCCCGAGCTGGACCGTGGCGAGACTCCCGTCCGGGGTCGCGAGCACGAGCGACACGTCGATCCGGTGCCCGGCGGCTTCCGGCAGCGGCGTCGTGCCGGCCCCCTGGCTGATGCGGCCGCTCATGGTGAGGCCGACGTCGCGGACGCCGTCCGGCAGCGTGGGCGCCGCGGCGAACGCGTCGCTCGCCAGGTCGCCGGCCACGCGCCCGACGTCGAGCACCTCCGCCGGTGCACGCATCACCGCCGGGATCGCTGCCGCGGGCATCGCCAGCATCGTGATGGGGCGGCCGTCGGAGTACACGGTGGCCGACAGCACGGGAGCCGCGGCGGCCGCGTGCGCCCCGGCGCCGTCGCCGCCCCGCAGGTACGGCGCCGGGTCGAGACGGCCCGACTCGGGCGCCGTGACCCGCACGTCGGCGCCGCCCGCGAGCACGTCGACGTCGGCCCGCAGCCGTTCGGCGGTGCCGGCGTAGCCGCCGGCGAGCGTCGCGGCGCCACCGGCGAGCACGAGCAGCACCACGGGCACGACGTAGACCACGAGCCGCCGGGCCACCTGCCGTGCCGCCAGCGGACCGACGACGCCGCGCGACCGGCCGGCGAGCCCTGCCCACAGGCGAGTGGCCGGGCCGAGCAACGCCATCGCCGCCACCGCGAGAGCCGCGAGGGCCAGCGCGGGCGCCATTGCCGCCGTCGGATCGGTGCGCACGCCGTCCGGCGTGGTCAGCAGCGGCGAACCGTAGCGCAGCAGCTGGGTCACGCTGACCGCGGCGGCCGCCACCGTGAGCACCACCGTGCCGAGGGCCGCCACCTGGCGCACCCGCCCCGACCGGTCCGTCACCTGCCGGCGCGCCGCCGCCCGCGCCTGCAGCGCCGCGACGAGCACGAGGGTCGCCGCGGCCACCGCCGCGACCGCCAGGGCCACCGTCACCGGCGTCATGGCGGGAACCGCCGCGCCGGCGTCCGCGCTGGTCACCAGCCGCAGCGCCGCCCACGCCCCTGCACCACCCGCCGCGGCCGCGGTGAGCGCCAGCAGCAGCCCCTCGACGAGCGCGGCCGCCGCCACCGTGCCGGGCGCGGCCCCGCGCGAGACGAGGAGCGCGACCTCCGCCTCGCGAGTGGCCGCCAGGAGGCGCGCCACCTGCACCAGCGCGACGAGGCCGACGAGCGCCAGGAGGCAGAGCGGTACCAGCGCCACGGCGTCCGCTGCGCGCAGCGCGGCGTCGAGGGCTGCGGCCGTCGCACCGAGCGTGCCCGTGAGGGTCAGCCCGCGGGGCGCCACGGAGTCGTCCTCGCCCAGGCCACGCTCGACCTCGGCGGTGAGCGCCGCGAGCGCGGGCAGATGCACAGGCGCGAGTGCGGTGCGGTCGGGTACGACCGTCCAGCGGGCGAAGGGGTCGGTGTCCAGGCCCGCGACGACGTCCTGGCTCACGACCACCGGGCCGTGGTGCCCGCCGTCGGCCCCGGAGAGCACGGAGGGTTCGCCGAGCCACACGGCGTCGTCCGGGTCGGTGACCCGCCAGGTCGCCGCGACGGCGACCGGCGTGCCCGTGCCGGCCGGGTCGTCGGGATCGACGCCCAGGCGGATCGTGTCGCCGACCGCCAGTCCGGCGGCCGCCGCGGCGTCCGCCTGTACCGCCGCCTCGCCGGCACCGGCGGGCCAGGACCCGTCGACGAGCGTGACGCCGGACGCGCCCTCCCCTGCCAGGGCCTGGGCCCGCGACGGGGCGGGAAGGAGGGCCACGGACCAGCGGCCCAGGTCCTCGCCGTCGCTGCCGCTCGTGTACTGCGGCTCGGTCCGCACGCCGTAGGCGACCCGGTGCGGCACGCCGTCGAGCAGGCGGGCGAGCTCCCGCTGGACCTGGGCGTCCTGGGCCTCGGCCCCGCCGTCGTCCGCGAGGCGGGTGGCGAGCTGCAGGGCCCGGCCCGACGGCTCGGCGGCCGCGAGCCCGTCACGTGCCTCCGCGGTGGCTGCGGCCTGCGTCCAGCCGACGGTCACGCCGAGCGCGCCGGTCAGCACCGCGACCAGCAGCCACACGAGCGCGAGCAGCCCGCGGTGCGCCGTCGACCGGCGGGCAAGGAGGGCGGCTCTGCTCACGGGGCCAAACTAGCCGTGCCCCGTGCCGCTGACGACAAAAGAGGGAACGCCCCGGGCAACGATCCGATCACGCCGAGGTAGTCATCTGGCGAGGTAGTCAAACAGCGAGGTAGTCACCCGCGCGAGCCGGGTGACTACCTCGCCAGATGACTACCTCGGCGGGGTCAGCGCCTGGAGCCCGGGACGTACGGGCGCTCCGTGGCGCCCGTGTAGACCTGACGCGGGCGGCCGATCTTGGTCTGCGGGTCCTTGATCATCTCGCGCCACTGGGCGATCCAGCCGGGCATCCGGCCCAGTGCGAACAGCGGCGTGAACATGGCCGGCTCGAAGCCCATGGCCTTGTAGATGAGGCCCGTGTAGAAGTCGACGTTCGGGTAGAGCTTGCGCTCCACGAAGTAGTCGTCCGAGAGGGCGATCTCCTCGAGACCACGCGCGATGTCGAGCAGCTCGTCCTTGGCGCCGAGCTTGTCGAGCACCTCGTCGGCCGACTTCTTCACGATCGCGGCGCGCGGGTCGTAGGACTTGTACACGCGGTGGCCGAAGCCCATCAGGCGTACGCCGTCCTGCTTGTTCTTGACCTTTTCCATAAAGGTCTCGACGGTCTCGCCGCCCGAACGGATCTTCTCGAGCATCGACAGCACCGCCTCGTTGGCCCCGCCGTGCGCGGGACCCGACAGGGCGTTCACGCCCGCGGCGACCGAGGCGTACAGGGTCGCGTTGGAGGAGCCGACGACGCGCACCGTGGACGTGGAGCAGTTCTGCTCGTGGTCCGCGTGGAGCACGAGCAGCTTCTCGAGGGCGTCCACGATCATCGGGTCGGCCTCGTACGCCTCGTACGGCGTCGCGAACGTCATGCGGAGGAAGTCCTCGACGTACCCGCGCGAGTAGTCCGGGTACAGCAGCGGCTCGCCGACCCGGCGCCGGTGCAGGTACGACGTGATGGTGCGCGTCTTGGCGAGCAGCAGCACGGTGGCCAGGTCCACCTGGTCGTCGTCCGCCGGGTCGAGGGACTCCGGGTAGAACGTGGAGAGCGCGTTCACCGCGGACGCCAGCACCGCCATCGGGTGCGCGTTCCGGGGGAAGGTACCCATGAACGTGCGGAAGTCCTCGTGCACCAGCGTGTGGCGGTTGACCCGCTCGGTGAACGCGTCGAGCTCCGCGGGCGTCGGCAGCTCACCGTAGATGAGGAGGTAGGACACCTCGAGGAAGCCGGATCCCGCGGCGAGCTGGTCGATCGGGTACCCGCGGTAGCGCAGGATGCCGGCGTCGCCGTCGATGTACGTGATCGCCGACTCGCACGACGCCGTGTTCATGAAGCCCGGATCGACCGTGACCAGGCCGGTGTCCTTGAGCAGCGACGACACGACGATGCCGTCGTTGCCCTCGCTCGCGGCAACGACAGGCAGGGTGTGAGAGGTTCCGTTGACGGCGAGCTCGACGCGGCTCGAGCCGTCCACCGGTGTGGAGGTCATGTGTTCCTTCCTGGATGGCGCACGAGGGACGCTGCTGAAGAAAGGCTGTCGGGCAGCGTCGACCTGGGGCACGACAGTATCGCGCCCTGCTCTTTTTTTTCCAATCCGTCGGTCAAGCCTCTGTGAGGCGTGACACAGCGTCGGCAATCTGCGTGTCAGTGGCGGTCAGCGCCACCCGCGTGTGCGTGTCGTCGCCGTACAGGTGCCCTGGCGCGGTCAGCACGCCGCGGCGGGCGAACCACTCGGCGACCTCCTGCCCGGAGCGGCCGTCCCCGGCCGCCACCCAGAGGTACAGACCGGCACCGGACTCGTCGACGGTGAGCCCAGCGGCCGCGATCGCGGCGGCGAGCGCCCGGCGCCGGGCTCCGTAGACCGCCCGCTGGGCGGCGACGTGCTCGTCGTCGGACAGCGCGGCGGTCATCGCCGCCTGCACCGGCGCGGGCACGATGAGGCCGAGGTGCTTGCGGATCTGCGTGAGCTCCGCGATCACCGCGGCGTCGCCCGCGAGGAACGCAGCGCGGTAGCCGGCGATGCTGGACTGCTTCGACAGGGAGTACGCCGCCAGCAGCCCGGCGTGGGAACCGTCACACACGCGCGGGTCGAGGACGGACGGGACCCCGCCGTCTGCCCAGGGCGCCTCCCAGGCCAGCTCGGCGTAGCACTCGTCGGAGACCACGACGGCACCGATGTCGCGGGCGGCCGCGACCACGGCGCGCAGCGCCGCGACGTCCAGCACCCGGCCCGTCGGGTTGCCGGGCGAGTTGACCCACACCATGCGCACGTCGTCCCGGCCCGCCCAGTCCGCGACGTCGTCCGCCGCGAGCGGCGTGGCGCCGGCCGCGCGGATCCCCGCCACGTACGTCGGGTACGCGACGGCGGGGTGCACCACGACGTCCCCCGGGCCGAGGTGCAGCAGCGAGGGCAGCAGGCCGACCAGCTCCTTGGAGCCGATCGTCGGCACCACCGCGGCGGGATCGAGGCCGGGCACCCCGCGGCGTCGGGCGAACCATCCCGCCACGGCCTCGCGCAGCGCGGGCGTACCCGCCGTCAGCGGGTAGCCCGGCGCGTTCGACGCCGCTTCGAGCGCGTGCCGCACGACCTCCGGCGTCGGGTCAACGGGTGTACCCATGGAGAGGTCCACCAGGCCGCCCGGATGGGCCCTCGCCGTCGCCGAGAGGTCGGCGATCGAGTCCCAGGGGTACGGAAGGTCCGAAAGGTCGTGCAGCCCCATGCCGGCGGGCCGTCAGGCCTGGGGCGGAAGGGCCGCGATCATCGGGGCGTCCTTCTCGATGACGCCCATCTTCGCCGCGCCGCCGGGCGAGCCCAGGTCGTCGAAGAACTCGACGTTCGCGCGGTAGTAGTCCTTCCACTCGTCGGGGACGTCGTCCTCGTAGTAGATGGCCTCGACCGGGCAGACCGGCTCGCACGCACCGCAGTCGACGCACTCGTCCGGGTGGATGTAGAGGGAGCGGCTGCCCTCGTAGATGCAGTCCACGGGACACTCCTCGATGCACGCCTTGTCCTTGAGGTCGACGCACGGCTGAGCGATCACGTAGGTCACTTCGAGGGTGTCCTTCCACTTCAGGCCTGAGGATGATGCACGATGCGGTCCGCGGGACGGGCCCTGCGGCGCGATCCTAGTATCTCCCGGAAGACCGGCAGATCCCCACCGGTCTCACGCAGCGGAAGGAGAATCGACGTGACGTTCGCTACACCGCCGGTCCCGGCGGGCGGCTGGCGCGCCCTCCGACCCGGTACCCGGGTGATGGTGCGGCGCCGGCTCGCACCCGCCGGCCCCGTCGTGTCGGAGGGCGGCACCGCGTTCCGCTGGACGGATCTGATCGGCTTCGTCGTGGAGGTCTCCGACGCCGGGCTGCGGCTGCGCACCGATCCGGCGCCCGGCCGCGGCGAACCGCGGGAGGTCTCCGTGCCGGCCGCCGAGATCGAGACCGCCAAGCCGATCCCCCCGAGGCCCGTCAGGCGTTCTGGTCCACCCAGATGACACCTGTCGGGCACATGCTCACTGCCTCCTGCACCGCGAAGTCGTGCTCCGGGCCGGGTCGCTCGTCGAGCAGGACGACCCGGTCGTCGTCGTCCTGCCCGAACACGTCGGGAGCGAGCAGGGCGCACTGGCCGGCGCCGCAGCAGGCGTCACGGTCCACGTTGATCTTCATGGGGCCACTCTCCCTACCCGAGGGGCAGTTCTCCTAATCGAGCCACGGACGGTCGAGCCACGACCGGTCAGGCGTTGGCCACCAGGCCCAGCTCCGCGACGCTCGCCAGGTGCGCGTGCCTCGGCACGATCCGGACGGTGTAGCCGAACGGTCCGGACGTGTCCAGGTCGACCTCCCCGCCGAACGCGTGGCGCCCCGCCTCGTAGGACTCGGTGAGCGCGAGCGGCTCGGCGGCGAACTCCTCGATGACGTCGGCCTCCGTGACCCGGCCGTGCACCACCTGCACGTCCACGTCGTCGGGCGACAGGGAGCCGAGCGAGACGTAGGCCCGGACCGTGAGCCGGTCGCCGACCTGGACCGCCTCGCCGATCCCCGCCGACTCCACGTGGTCGACGCGCACCTGGGGCCAGGAACCGCGCACGTGCGCCTTCCAGCCCGCCAGGTCCTTCGCCGCGGCGAACCCGTCGGCCGTGAGCAGCCGGCCGGCCTCGGCCGCCGGCGCGTACAGCCCGTGCACGTACTCGGAGACCATCCGGGTGGCCTGGACCTTCGGTCCGAGCGTGGCGAGCGTGTGCCGCACCATCTCGAGCCACCGGCCGGGCACGCCGTCGGCGGACCGGTCGTAGAACGCCGGTGCCACCTGCGACTCGACCAGGTCGTACAGCGCGGCGGCCTCGAGGTCGTCCCTGCGGTCGGCGTCCTCGACGCCGTCGGCGGTCGGGATGCCCCAGCCGTTCTCGCCGTCGTACCACTCGGCCCACCAGCCGTCCTCGATCGAGAGGTTCAGGCCGCCGTTGAGCGCGCTCTTCATCCCGGACGTCCCGGACGCCTCCAGGGGACGCAGCGGGTTGTTCAGCCAGACGTCGCAGCCCGGGTACAGCGACTGCGCCATACCGATGTCGTAGTTCGGCAGGAACACGATGCGGTGGCGCACCTCCGCGTCGTCGGCGAACCGGACCAGCTGTTGGATGAGCCGCTTGCCGGAGTCGTCCGCCGGGTGCGACTTGCCCGCCACGATCAGCTGCACCGGCCGCTCGGGGTGGAGCAGGAGCGCCCTGAGGCGGTCCTGGTCGCGCAGCATGAGCGTGAGCCGCTTGTACGTGGGCACCCGCCGGGCGAACCCGATGGTGAGGACGTCGGGCGACAGGACGTCGTCGATCCAGCCGAGCTCGGCCGGGGACGCACCGCGCTCGCGCCAGGACTTGCGCACGCGGCGCCGCGCCTCGGCCACGAGCTCGCCGCGCATCTCGCCGCGCAGGGCCCAGAGCTCGGCGTCGGACACCTTGGTCGCGTCCAGCCAGCCCGACGACGCGTCCGGCGCCGTGATCTGGTCCAGCCCCATGCGCTCCGCCTCGACGGCGGCCAGCCGCGGCGCCACCCAGGTGGGCGAGTGCACGCCGTTGGTGACCGAGCTGATCGGCACCTCACGCGCGTCGAACCCTGGCCACAGCCCCTCGAACATCTCCCGCGACACCTGGCCGTGCAGCAGCGAGACGCCGTTCGCCCGGCCGCCGAGCCGCAGGCCCATCACCGCCATGTTGAACACGGTGGGGTCGCCGCCGTCGTAGTCCTCGGAGCCGAGTGCCAGCACGCTCTCCAGCGGCACGCCCTCCATCGCGTTGTCGCCACCGAAGTAGGCGCTGACCAGATCCTTCGGGAACCGGTCGATGCCGGCGGGGACGGGCGTGTGGGTGGTGAAGACCGTGGCGGCGCGCACCGCCTCGTGCGCCTCGCCGACGCTCAGGCCCGAACCGACGAGCTCGCGGATGCGCTCCACGCCGAGGAAGCCCGCGTGGCCCTCGTTGGTGTGGTAGACCTCCGGCTCCGGCGCGCCGGTGAGGCGGGACCAGGCACGCAGCGCCCGTACGCCGCCGACGCCGAGCAGCAGCTCCTGCTGCAGGCGGTGCTCACCGCCGCCTCCGTAGAGGCGGTCGGTCACCTTGCGGGCGTTCTCGTCGTTCTCCGGCACGTTCGAGTCGAGCAGCAGCAGGGGCACCCGGCCCACGGCCGCCACCCAGACGTGCGCGTGCAGCGTGCGGCCGCCGGGCAGGTCGAGCGAGACGACGGCGGGCGTGCCGTCCTCCTCGCGCAGGACCGCGAGCGGCAGACCGTCCGGGTCCAGCAGCGGGTACGTCTCCACCTGCCAGGCGTCGCGGGTGAGCGACTGCCGGAAGTAGCCGGCGCCGTAGAGCAGCCCGACGCCCACGATGGGCACGCCCATGTCGGAGGCGCTCTTCAGGTGGTCGCCGGCGAGGATGCCGAGTCCGCCCGAGTACTGCGGCAGCACCGACGTGATGCCGAACTCCGGCGAGAAGTAGGCGATCGCGCGCGGCAGCTCGCTCCCCGACTCCGTCGTGCGGCCCTGGTACCACTGCGGATCCCGCAGGTAGTGGTGCAGGTCGTCCGAGAGGGCGCGGACGCGGCCCGTGAACTCGTCGGAGGCGGCGAGCGCCGCGAGGCGGTCCGAGCCGAGGGCCGCGAGGAGCGCGACGGGGTCGCCGCGGACGTCGGACCAGAGCTCGGGGTCGATGCTCGCGAACAGCTCGCGCGTCGGCGCGTGCCAGGACCAGCGAAGGTTCTGGGCCAGCTCGTCGAGCGCGGCGAGCTGCTCGGGGAGGACCGTGCGGACGGTGAATCTGCGGATCGCTCTCACTGGAGGAAGACTACGCACATGTCCTGGCGAGCACACCTGTTGCCAAGGGTTTCACCGGCCGGTCCGCCGACGTTCACCAGACTCCGGCGCGCCCGGCGCGCACGTCCCCCTGGCCGGTCGATAGCGTGGTCCGGGTGAGCCAGCACACGACATCCGGCCGGATCGGCCGCATCCCCGTCCTCGAGGTCGCGCCCGTCGTGGAGGGCGGCCGGTGGCCCGCGAAAGCCGCCGTGGGCGAGGTGGTGCCGATCGACGCCACGGTCTTCCGCGAGGGCCACGACGCCGTCTCCGCGACGGCCGTGCTCGTGGCCCCGGACGGCTCGGACCACTCGTGGGCCGCGATGACCGACATCGCGCCCGGCCTGGACCACTTCCGCGGCTTTCTGCAGCCGGACGCCGAGGGCGACTGGTCGTTCCGGGTCGAGGGCTGGTCCGACCCGTACGCCACGTGGGTGCACGACGCGGGGATCAAGATCGCGGCGGGCATCGACACCGAGCTGATGCTCGCGGAGGGCGTGCGGCTGTTCGACCGGATCTGCCGGAACGTGCCGGACGACACCCTGGTCGCCCCGGGCCGGACCACCCGCGCCGCGCGTGCGCTGTCGGCCGCCCGGCGCGCCCTGGGTGACGCCACCCGCCCGGCCGAGGCCCGGTTCGCCGCCGCGACGTCGCCAGAGGTCACCGAGGCCCTGCGGCGCGCGCCGCTGCGCGAGCTGGTCTCCGCGTCGGACACGTACCCGCTGCGGGTGTCGCGGCGGCTGGCCCTGGCCGGTTCCTGGTACGAGATGTTCCCCCGCTCGGAGGGCGCGTACCAGAGGAAGGACGGCACCTGGGTGTCCGGCACGTTCGCCACGGCGGCGAAGCGCCTGCCCGGCATCGCGGCGATGGGGTTCGACGTCGTCTACCTGACGCCGGTCTCCCCCATCGGCACCACGTTCCGCAAGGGACGCAACAACACGCTCGACGCGCAGCCGGGCGACCCGGGCAGCCCGTACGCGATCGGGTCGGCGGACGGCGGGCACGACGCGATCCACCCCGACCTGGGCACGGAGGCCGACTTCCGGGACTTCGTCGCCGCCGCACGGGCGCAGCGCCTGGAGGTCGCGCTCGACATCGCCCTGCAGTGCTCCCCCGACCACCCCTGGGTGACCGAGCATCCCGAGTGGTTCGTGGTGCGCGCGGACGGGTCCATCGCGTACGCGGAGAACCCGCCCAAGAAGTACCAGGACATCTACCCGCTGAGCTTCGACACCGACCCGGACGGGCTGTACGAGGCAGTGCTCGGCGTGATCCGCACGTGGATCGACCGCGGCGTCACGCTGTTCCGGGTCGACAACCCGCACACGAAGCCCCTGGACTTCTGGGAGTGGCTCCTCGCGCAGGTGCACGCGACCAACCCCGAGGTCATCTTCCTGTCCGAGGCGTTCACCAAGCCGGCGATGATGCAGACGCTGGCCCGGATCGGCTTCCACCAGTCGTACACCTACTTCACGTGGCGCAACACCAAGGAGGAGGTCGAGGAGTACCTGGCGGAGGTCAGCGGCCCGCAGGGCTCCGTGCTGCGCCCCTCGTTCTGGCCCACCACGCACGACATCCTGCCGCCGTACCTGACCGACGGGGGCGTCGCGGCGTTCGCCGCGCGGGCCGTGCTGGCCGCCACCGGCTCGCCCACGTGGGGCATCTACTCCGGCTACGAGCTCGTGGAGAGCACCCCCCGGCCCGGCGCCGAGGAACAGATCGACAACGAGAAGTACGAGTACCGGCCCCGGGACTGGGCGGCCGCCGACGAGTACGGGATCGCGCTCCTGCTGGGCAGGCTGAACGAGGTGCGCCGCGCGCACCCGGCCCTCCAGCAGCTCCGGAACCTGACCGTCCACCCGACGACGAACGACCAGGTTGTCGCGTTCTCCCGCCGGATCCCTGCTGATCACCTGCCGGACGCGACAGCGAAGCCTCGTGGCCGCACCATGAGAGCAGGGGGTAACGATCGACGTGCCCCGCGGCACGACGACGTGATCGTGGTCGTGCTGAACCTGGACCCGCGGAACGCACAGGAGTCAGTAGTGCACCTGGACCTTTCAGCCCTCGGACTCAGTGCTCCCGAGGGCGACGAGAATGCCCCGTTCTTCGTCGCGCACGACCTGTTGTCCGGCGAGACGTACGGCTGGGGAGCGCATCCCTGGGTCCGGCTCGACCCGCAGGTTCGCGTGGCCCACATCCTCCAGGTGGGCCCGGCATGACGACGTTCGGACCGGGCGGTCCCGCCGTCGGGCCGCCGGAGGGCTACCCCGAGCCGGCCGTGGGCGCGCAGCCCGAGCGGCCCAGCATGCCCAACCCGCCATCGGTGCCCGTACCCGTCCAGGCCCTGCCGCCGCGACGCCAGCCGCGCCTCGACGCCCGGCGCAAGGGCCTCGTCGACGACCCCGAGTGGTACAAGAAGGCGGTCTTCTACGAGGTCATGATCCGGTCGTTCTCCGACTCGGGCGACGGCGGGTCCGGCGACCTGGTCGGCCTGACGGAACGGCTCGACTACCTGGAGTGGCTCGGCGTCGACTGCCTGTGGCTGCCCCCGTTCTTCCCCTCGCCGCTGCGCGACGGCGGGTACGACGTCGCGGACTTCACCGCGGTGGCCCCGCAGTACGGGACCATCTCGGACTTCAGCGCCCTGGTGGCCGCCGCCCACGAGCGCGGCATCCGCGTGGTGATCGACCTGGTCATGAACCACACCAGCGACGCGCACCCGTGGTTCCAGGCCTCCCGCGCCGACCCCGACGGCCCGTACGGCGACTTCTACGTGTGGAGCGACGACCCCACGCAGTACGAGGGCGCGCGCATCATCTTCGTGGACACGGAGACGTCGAACTGGACGTTCGACCCCGTGCGCCGGCAGTACTTCTGGCACCGGTTCTTCAACCACCAGCCCGACCTGAACTTCGAGAACCCGCGCGTCGTCGAGGCGATGCTCGACGTCGGGCGGTTCTGGCTGCAGCTCGGCGTGGACGGGTTCCGGCTCGACGCCGTGCCCTACCTGTTCGAGGCAGAGGGCACCAACTGCGAGAACCTGCCCGAGACGCACGGGTTCCTGCGCAAGGTGCGCCGGATGCTCGACACCGAGTTCCCCGGCCGCATCATGCTGGCGGAGGCGAACCAGTGGCCCGCGGACGTGGTCGAGTACTTCGGCACCGAGGACGAGCCCGAGTGCCACATGTGCTTCCACTTCCCCGTGATGCCGCGCATCTTCTACGCGATCCGCGACCAGCGGGCACGCCAGCTCCTGGAGATCCTCGCCGACACCCCGGCGATCCCCGCGGGCGGTCAGTGGAGCACGTTCCTGCGCAACCACGACGAGCTCACGCTGGAGATGGTGTCGACGGAGGAGCGCGCCAGCATGTACGGCTGGTACGCGCCCGACCCCCGGATGCGGGCCAACGTGGGGATCCGGCGGCGGCTCGCGCCGCTGCTGGACAACGCTCGCAAGGAGATCGAGCTGGCCAACGCGCTGCTGCTCTCGCTGCCGGGCACGCCCTGCCTGTACTACGGCGACGAGATCGGCATGGGCGACAACATCTGGCTGCCCGACCGCGACGCGGTGCGCACACCCATGCAGTGGACGCCGGACCGCAACGCCGGCTTCTCGACCGCCGACCCTGGCAAGCTCTACCTGCCGCTCGTGCAGTCGCTGGTGCACCACTACCAGCACACCAACGTAGAGGCGCAGCTCGCGCAGCCCACGTCGCTGCTGCACTGGACGCACAACATGCTGGCGTTCCGGCGGCTCCATCCGGCGTTCGGCACCGGCGACTTCACGGCGCTCGACTGCAACGACGAGTCGATCATCGCGTTCACCCGCACCTCGTCCGAGGAGACGCTGCTGGTGGCCGCCAACCTGTCGGCCACCGCACGGTCCTCAACGATCAAGCTGCCCGGCTACGCCGGCTGGACGCTCACCGACGTGTTCGGTGGGGCCGGGTTCCCGAGCGTCGGTGACGACGGGATCCTGACCATGACCTGGGGCGCCAGGGACTTCTACTGGCTGGTGCTGGCCCCACCGGTGCGGGCAGAGGCGGAGCCGGCCGGGCAGGCGCGAGAGGTGTGAGCGCGGCGCGACACGTCCACGTATCCCCCGGAGCCGCGCACCTCGCCCCCGAGGTGCTGCGGCTGCTGGACGCGTGGCTGCCCGAGCAGCGCTGGTACCCGGTGCCCACGGAGGGCGTGGCACACGAGCCGTGGCTCACCGTCACGTTCCCCGGCGTCGCCGACGTCGTCGTCGCGCTCCTGCGGCTGCACGGACCCGGGCTGGCCGCCGGCGACGAGTCGCTGGTGATCCAGGTGCCGCTGGTGCTGACGCCCACCGCCGAGCCCACGGCCGACACCGCCGACACGGAGGCGGCCGGGCTGATCGGCACGGTGACCACGGCGTCGGGCACCGTCACGGTGCACGACGGCGGGGCGCACCCGGCCGCCTGGCACGCCTACCTCGCCACGGCGCTGCCCGACGCCGGCGGGCCGGAGGTCTGCGACACGCTCGCCGGAGCGGGCCGCATCTCCGGGGAGCAGTCGAACACCTCGGTGGTGCTCCCCGCGATGACGCACGAAACCGGCCACGGACCCCGAAGGCACGGCGGGATGCTCAAGATCCTGCGGACCGTCGCGCTGGGCCCGCACCCCGACGTCGTGATCCCGGCGGCCCTGACCAGGGCCGGCTGGGCGGGCGTACCCCGGTTCCTCGGGGCCGTCGAGCTGCCGTCACCCGACGACGGCGGTCTCGTGGCCCACCTCGCCGTGCTCTCCGAGCTCGTCGCGGACGCCACCGACGGGTTCGAGCTGGCCTGCGCGTACGCCGCCCGCGACGAGGACTTCGGCGAGCCGGCCGCTGAGCTCGGCGCCACGATCGCGCACCTGCACGCGGCCCTGCGCAAGGCGCTGGGCCCGGGACCCCCGCTCGAGCCCGCCGGCTTCATGGGCGTGCTGCGCCGCCGCGCCGCCGAGGCCTTCGCCGACGTCCCGGACCTCGCGCCGCAGCGCGCCGGCGTCACCGCCCTGTTCGACGCCGTGAGCGCGCGGCTTGCCGCCGTCGCCGAGCGCACGGGCGGCGTCGTCCCGCTGCAGCCGATCCACGGTGACCTGCACCTGGGCCAGGCCCTGCACTCGCCGAGCGGCTGGAAGGTGCTCGACTTCGAGGGCGAGCCGCAACGCCCGGTCGCCGAGCGCGTGGCCCCGGACCTGCCGTTGCGCGATGTCGCCGGGATGCTCCGCTCGCTGGACTACGCGGCCGCCGTAGGGCAGGCCGCCGACCCCCAATGGGCCGCGCACGCCCAGGTCAGCTTTCTCGAGGGTTACCGCCAGGCCAGCGGCGAGGGACACGACGGACCGGTGCACGCGGTGGCCGGAGCGGCCGCGGCGGGCAGCGAGCTCGACGTGGCCACGGCGGAGCTCCTGCTGCGCGCGCTCGTCGTGGACAAGGCGCTCTACGAGGTGGTCTACGAGTTCCGCCACCGTCCCGCGTGGATGCACATCCCGCTGACGGCCGTGGAGCGAGTGCTCACCTCGTGACCTCGACCAGCCCCGACGTGTCGCACGTCACCTGCCCCCCATGGAATGGTGAACCCATGGCAGACCTGCCCGACGTCGACCTCGAGGTTCTGACAGCTATCGCGTCCGGAACCCACCATGATCCGCACACCGTGCTCGGCCCCCATCTGCTCGACGGGCCCTGGACCGTGGTGCGCGCCCTGCGCCCGCTCGCCGACGAGGTGGTGGTGACCACCTCGGACGGCGAGGCGAGCGCGACCCACCAGGGCGCGGGGGTCTGGGCGGCCGTCGTGCCCGCCACCGAGGATCCCGACGGGTCCCGGCACGCTCCCGACTACCGCATCCGCACCCGTTCGGGCACGGACACCTGGACGTCCGACGACCCGTACCGGTTCCTGCCCACCCTGGGCGAGGTGGACCTGCACCTGATCGGCGAGGGCCGGCACGAGCAGCTCTGGCAGGTGCTCGGCGCCAACCTGCGCCGCTACCCCAGCGCCACCGGCGACATCGCGGGAGTCGCCTTCGCCGTGTGGGCGCCGAACGCCCGCGGCGTGCGCCTCGTCGGCGACCACAACGGTTGGGGCGGCACCCACCCCATGCGGTCGCTCGGCGCGACAGGGGTCTGGGAGCTGTTCGTCCCCGACGTCGGCCCTGGCCTGCGGTACAAGTACGAGATCCTGGGGGCCGACGGCGTCTGGCGGGCCAAGGCCGATCCCCTCGCCAAGGCGACGGAGGAGCCGCCCGCCACCGCGAGCGTCGTCACGGACTCCGTCCACGAGTGGCACGACGAGGCGTGGCTCGCCGCCCGGACGGCCGGCGACCCCCACTCGGCGCCGCTCAGCGTGTACGAGGTGCATCTGGGCTCCTGGCGGCCCGGCCTCGGCTACCGCGAGCTCGCGGAGCAGCTCACGGCGTACGTCACCGAGCAGGGGTTCACGCACGTCGAGCTGATGCCCGTCGCGGAGCACCCGTACGGCGGCTCGTGGGGCTACCAGGTCACCAGCTACTACGCGCCGACCGCGCGGTTCGGCTCGCCCGACGACTTCCGGCATCTCGTGGACCGGCTCCACCAGGCCGGCGTCGGCATCATCCTCGACTGGGTCCCCGCGCACTTCCCGCGCGACGAGTTCGCGCTCGCGCGCTTCGACGGCGCGCCCCTGTACGAGCACCCGGATCCGCGGCGCGGGGAGCAGCAGGACTGGGGCACGCTGATCTTCGACTTCGGCCGGCGGGAGGTACGCAACTTCCTGGTGGCGAACGCGACCTACTGGTTCGAGGAGTTCCACGTCGACGCGCTGCGTGTCGACGCCGTCGCCTCCATGCTCTACCTCGACTACTCCCGCAAGGACGGCGAGTGGACGCCCAACGTCCACGGCGGGCGGGAGAACCTCGAGGCCATCGCCTTTCTCCAGGAGGCGAACGCGACCGCCTACCGCCGTACTCCCGGCGTCATGATGATCGCCGAGGAGTCGACGGCCTTCCCCCAGGTCACGGGCCCGACGTCGAGCGGAGGGCTCGGCTTCGGCCTGAAGTGGAACATGGGCTGGATGAACGACTCCCTGCGGTACCTCGCGGAGGACCCGTACAACCGTCGCTACCACCACGGCGAGCTCACGTTCTCGCTGGTGTACGCGTTCACCGAGCAGTTCGTGCTGCCGATCAGCCACGACGAGGTGGTGCACGGCAAAGGGTCCCTGCTGGGCAAGATGCCCGGGGACCGGTGGCAGCAGCTCGCCGGCGTACGGTCCTTCCTCGCCTACCAGTGGACCCATCCCGGCAAGCAGCTGCTCTTCATGGGGTGCGAGTTCGCGCAGGAGAGCGAGTGGTCCGAGTCGGACGGCCTGCCCTGGCACCTGCTCGGCGACGCCGGGCACGCGGGCGTGCAGCACCTGGTCCGGGACCTGAACGCGCTCTACCGCGCGACGCCCGCGCTGTGGGAGCTCGATTTCGACCCCGCGGGTTTCGAGTGGCTCACGGCGGACGACGCCGACCACAACGTGCTCGCCTACGTGCGCCGGTCACGCTCCGGCGACCCGGTGGTGGTGGTCGTGAACTTCGCCGGTGTGCCGCACGAGGGCTACCGGCTGCCGCTGCCGACGCTGCCGCTGGCCGAGCCCGACGTGGTGGTCACACCCGCCGGGTCGGCGGCGACGACGCCGACCGCCTCGTCCGTGTGGCGGGAGGCGCTGAACACGGACGCGGACGTATACGGGGGCTCCGGTGTCGGCAACATGGGCCGCGTCCAGGCCGAACCGGTGCCGCACCACGGCCGCGCCTGGTCGGCCGCGGTCCGGGTCCCGCCCCTGGGCGCCCTGGTCCTAATCCCGGAACCTCGTTGAGTGCTGGCTTTTCGCCCCGCTGACGCCTCGACAGGGGCGATTAGCCAGCACTCAACGGAGGACGGTCAGTAGAGGCTGATCGCCAGGCGCTTGCGGGCCTTGCTCACCCGGGGATCACCCGTGCCTGCTACCTCGAAGAGCTCCAGCAGCCGGACGCGGAGCTTCTCCTTGCCCTCCGCGTCGGCGTCGGGCAGCAGGTCGAGCAGGCGGGCGAACGCGTCGTCCACCTTGCCGCCCAGCATGTCGACGTCGGCGACGGCGAGTGCCGCGTCGACGTCGGACGGCGCGTCGGCAGCGGCCTGGCGCACCGTGGCGAGGTCGGTGTCGTGCGTGCGCTGCATGAGGTGCACCTGCGCGAGGCCGGCCGTCGCGTCGGAGTCCTTGGGATCCTGCCGCAGGGCCTTGGCGTAGGCGGCGGCTGCGGCCTCCAGGTCGTCACGCTCGATGGCGTCGTACGCCTCCTGGTGCAGCGGCGGCAGCGGTTGCTCGGCCTCCGCCTCGGGCTCGTCGGCCGCGGGCGCCGCGCCGGGGGCACGGCCCGTGACACCGTTCTGCTCGGCGGCGGCCAGGACCTGGTCCAGCACGCCGCGGATCTGCTGCTCCTCCGCCGCGCCCTGGAACAGCGGCAGGGGCTGCCCCTGCAGCACCGCGACGACGGTGGGCACGCCCTGCACCTGGAAGGCGGCGGCGACCTGCGGCGACGACTGCGCGTCGACGCGGCCCAGGACGAACCGCCCGCCGTACTCCTCGGCGAGGCGGCCCAGCGTGGCGCCGAGCTCGGCGTTCGCCTGGTCGGTCGGGATCCAGACCAGCATGACCACCGGGTAGGTGGACGAGTCACGGACCAGCTGTTCGAAGTTCGCCTCGCTGACGTCCACCACGAAGCCACCGGCTTGGGGTGCGCCACCGGGCTCACCAGGCGGTGGCGCCTGAGGACGGTTGAGGGCTGACAGGTCGACGGCGCCGCGCACCGCGAACTCGGGCTGGGCGCTCCGGGCGGGCCCGGGTGGAGGAGTGGCACTGCTCATGGGGTAATCCTAATGACCATCAGCCCGCGCACCCGTCGACTCCGCTCTCGGCGTGACGCGGCCCGCGCCGGGCCGGACAAGCACGCCGCCAGCGAGCCCGCCTCGTCGAGACGCGGCAAGGGTGGCCTCCGTGGGTTCACGGGGGCCACCCCAGCGGCGGGACGACCGGTCGGTCGTCGAGTGCGGGTCAGCCGTTCGAGACGGAGCTCGGCACGTGCTCGTAGCCGACCAGGCTGATCTCGTCGTCCGACTCCTTGGGCGGCACGTACATCGCCACCATGTCCTTGTAGTTGACCTCGACCACGTTGCTGACGTCGGCATCGCCCCAGAGCGCCTGCGTCGTCTTGGTCGGCGGGCCGATCTCGCAGCCCTCCTCGTTGGCGGTGATCGTCTCCTTGCTGATCATCGAGGCGAGCACGAGGGCGCCGCCGTCAGCCGTGCGGACGGCCTTGACCGGCTCCTTGGTCGGCTCGTACGCGACCTCGAAGTCGCCGCCGCACTCCTCCTTGTTGATCGCGTCGACCTGGAGCTTGCCGTAGTCCCGGAAGAACTGGCGCAGGTCGTCGTCGGCGAAGTTGCCGGCGTGCTTGGAGTCCTTGTCGACGGTGAGCACCGACGCGTACTGCTGGATCGCCGCCTTGGGCGTCACCTTGAGGCTCTCGTCCTCCTCCGGGACGGCAGGGCTGCCCAGGTCGGCCTCCGCGAACTGCGGCATGGTCACCCCGGGCAGCAGGCGCACCCAGCCCCACAGCTTGTACTGATCACGTGCGGTGGCCTGGTCGAAGGCCATGAGCACCGGCGTGGTGAGGTCCTTGGGCTGCACCGTGATCGCGAAGCTGCTGCGCGGCCATTCCTGGTCGGACGGCAGGATGACCTGCTGCATCTCCATGGTCAGGTCGGTCAGCGGCTCCTTGTCGCCACGTGCGGCGGCGACGTCGAGCTGGGTCTCGCGGATGTCGAGCGCGGGTCCGGTCAGCCGGGCGCCGAGCTTGTCGGCGTCGCTGGGCTTCTCCACCTCGCCGACGACGCCGGCCACCTTGTCCAGGATCTTGCGCTCCTGGGACTGGGTGACGACCGCCGCCGCGACCGGGGCCTCCGGCTTGGGCGTCGGGAGCTCCTCGGCACAGCCGGCGAGCAGACCCGTGGCGAGCACGGTTGCTACCACGGCCGTGGTGCGGGTCGTGGAGCGTCTCATCAGTTACCTCCGTCGTTCCCGGTGACGCCCCAGGTCTGGCGCCACGCGGCAGCTCGGCTGCTGGGTGTCTGCGGCTGCTCAGCCTCTGGAGCGGGCTCGGATTCTGGTTCGGACGCGGGCACGGCGGGCATCGCGCCCGTCGCGGCCCGCCGCTGCGCCTGCTCGCGCATGCGCATCTCGCGCCGGGTCAGCGGCTTGTCCGACGCCGCCGGTGCGGGTGCTGCCTGGGCGGCTGCGGGGGCCGCGGGAGCCGGTGCGGCGCCGCCGAAGGGTGCCGGCCGGGCAGCCGGCTCGGCGGGAGCAGCGGGTGCAGCAGGTGTGGCGGGCGTGGCAGGAGCGGCGGGTGCCGTTCCGGAGGCCTGGCCGCGGCGCCGGCGGATCCCACGGATGGACGCGGCTGGGGCGACGACCGGTCCGGGAGCCGGCTCGGCCGGCGGCGGGGTGATCGGCGCGGCACCACCGAACGGTGCGGGCGCCCCCCAGGACCGTGCCTGCTCCTGCTGCTCGGGCTCCGGGGCGGCCGCGCCCGGCGTGGGCTGGCTACGGCCGGGCGCCTCCGGACCCGTCGGGGGCAGGACCGCGGTGCCGCCCTCGACCGGTGCGCCCTGCGCGGGCGGGAAGCCGCCGACGGGCTCGGACGGGCCGGGCTGCTCGCCGTCCACCCCGAAGACCGCGTCGCGACGCGGCAGCTCGGAGTCGGGCTTGCGGGTGCGGACCTCGGACGGAGTGCGGGTCTTGCTGCCGCGGTTCTTCTTGCGGCGTGCGCCGATGGCGAGGAAGACACCGAGAATGAGGAGGAAGCCACCGCCCAGCACGCCCGGCCACAGGTACGGGGTGGTCACGGGGCGCGGCCAGGTGAGCTCGAGGGTCGGCGCCTCCGCGTCCTTGCCGACGCCTGCGGCCAGCAGGACCACACGGCCGGGTTCCTCGGTCCAGCGCATGGAGACGGTCGTCTCGCCGCTCACCTCGGAGATCCACATGTCGGAACCCGCGGGGTCGGGGCCGGAGCCGGGCTTCTTGGCCGGCGCGTCGTCGGCCTCCTCGCCCTCGGTCGGGGCACCGGTACCCGGTGCGACGCTCAGCGTCTCCCAGGAGGACAGACCGGACACCGAGTCGTAGGGGTCGTCGCCCACCCAGCCGAGCACGTCGACGTCGGACCCGAGCGCGAGCGTGACCTTCTGCCCCTCCGGGACCGTGGCTCGCACGGTCACCTGGTCGTCGACCAGGCCGAGCACACCGGGCTCGGTCACGACCATGGTTCCGTCGCCGCTGGGGGTAGCGGTCGCGACGACCGTGTCGGACTCGCGCAGGACGGTCGCCGTCGCGACCCCGTAACCGATCCCGCCGAGGCCGGCGAGGATCAGGAGAGTCGCCAGAATGCGTTGCACCACCGATTCCCTTCGAATATTGGGCGCGTGCCCGTCGATCAGGTGGATGTTCCAGCATAGGGACCGAACGAGGAGCACTGTCCAATGACGGGCGTGCTTGTGCGGTTCGGTCGGGATTCTCACCCTTCCTTCACTGGGGTGTGCCGGAACCGCCACCATGGCCCGGGCCGCTGGAGCCAGCGGAGAGTATCCCAGGCATTACGTACATTGCATCCTGTCGCGGAGTATCCACATCCGCACAAGGCACGTATCCTGGGCGCCGGACGGGCGGTATAAGCCGCGTCCCAGGGGGGAGCCTGACCCGCGCCTCACCAAGTCCCGACACTGGAGGTCTGCACCGTGTCCGACGAGCGCTCGCTCTTTCCGACTGCCATGCGCGGATACGACCGCGACCAGGTGCATGCCCACCTGGATCGACTGAACCACGCCCTCGAAGAAGCCCGCCGCCAGGTCGAGGCTTCCGACGGCCGCGCCATGCAGCTCACACAGGACCTCAGCGACGCGAAGCGCAACCTGCGCGAGACCGAGAAGCCGTCGTACGCCGGCCTCGGCTCCCGTATCGAGCTGCTGCTGCGCTCCGCCGAGGACCAGTCGACAGACATCATCAACCAGGCCAACCAGCAGGCCGCGGACATCATGGCACGGGCAAAGCTGTCCGCGGGACAGGTGCGTTCGCGCGCCGAGTCCGAGGTAGCCGAGATGCTCGCCAGCGCCCGCCGCGAGGCCGAGGAGATCCGCACCACCACGTCCGCCGAGGCGGAGGGGCACCTGCTCGCCGCCCAGCGCCGCGCCGAGGAGCTCGTGGGCTCCGCCGAGCGCGAGTCCGCGCAGATCGCGAGCGCCATCAGCGCGGAGGAGAGCGAGCGCCGGGCCAGCCTGGAGCGCGAGCTCGGCACCCTGCGCTCGACGGTCGAGCGCGAGACCACGGAGCTGCGGGTCAGCACCGAGCAGGAGGCCGCACAGCTCCGCGCCAAGGTCAACGCCGAGACGACCGAGCAGCGGGAGACCGCTGAGCGCGACGCGTCCGCGATGCTGGCCAGCGCCCGTGCCGAGTCCGAGCAGATCCTCTCCGAGGCACGCCGCCAGGCGGCCGAGGCGGCGAACGCCGTCACCAGCGAGATGGAGGAGCTGCGTGAGCAGGCCCGTGCGGCGCTCGCCCAGGCGGAGCTCGACATCGTCACCCGCAAGGAGAGCGTCGAGAAGGAGCTCGCCGAGCGGCACGAGACGGCAAAGGCGGAGACCGCCAAGCTGGTCAGCACGGCGGAGGAGCACGCGGCGGAGGCAGAGAAGCGCGTCGCGGTGGCCCTCGAGCAGTCGGAGAAGATCCGCTCGGAGTCCGATGTCTACGTCAAGGACCTCGTGGCCGACGCCCGCAAGTCCGCGGACCGCATCGTGGCCGAGGCCAGGGAGTTCGCCGAGCAGACCATCGATGACGCCCGTGCCGAGGCGGAGTCCAGCCGGTCGGCCGCGCAGCACCAGCTCGAGGACCTCACGCGGCAGCACGACTCCATCAACTCCTACCTGGACGAGCTGCGCGGCATGCTCGGTACGCCGGCCACCCCGGCTGCCGGGTCGGCACCGGTGCCGACCCCGCCGGCCAAGCCGGCGGGCCTGTCGGGCGCGACGCCCGCACAGCAGGCGCGCTTCGCCGTCGTCGGCGACGGCACCGAGGCAGAGCCCGACGTCACCGAGTCGACCGACACGGGCTCGATGCCCGCGTCGATCCCGCCGAGCAACCCGACGCCCGTGCCCGTCGGTACCGCCACCGTCGTCATCCCGTCGGTGAAGGGCACCAAGGCGAGCACGAAGGCCGGCCAGAACGCCGCCGACTCGGCGTCCTCCCCCGCGGAGAGCGAGGACGCCGAGGAGCAGGTCGCCGAGAAGGCCGGCGCCTCGAGCTGACGCTGCCGAGACAGCGCCGGGGCGGGACGAACCACACGGTTCGTCCCGCCCCGGCTCTCTGTCGTCCTGGTCCTACCTCGCGCCCTGGCCCTACCTCGGCATCAGTGGTGAGCCACCACCTGGGCGTGCAGCAGGCCCAGTGCCGCGGCGACGGCCTGGGGCTCCTCGACGACGCTCAGGTGGCCGACTCGGGGCACGAGCGTGAGCGCCGCGTCTCCGCCGGACAGGGTCGAGGGCGCCCCGGCGGCCAGGACCATGTGCTCGGCCTCGGTCAGCGGCGCGATGGTGTCCTCCGTCCCCACCACGACGGCGACCGGCCCGTCGAAGCGTTCGAGCACCGCTGTCCGGTCGGGCCGGGCTGCCATCGCCCGCTGGGCCCATGCGACGCCTGCGGGCGACTGCGCGCGGATCCACGAGTCCAGCAGCGGGAACAGGTGGCGGCGGTGCTCGGTGCTCGTGCTGCCGACCAGGTCGGCGGGCATGCCCAGCACGGCGGCGACGGTCTGGTCGGACTCGACGGCCGCGGCGATCCGGAGGCGCTTGGCACGCGCTTCCTCCGTGTCCGCCGTGGACTTGGTGTTCACGAGCCCGAGTCCGGCGACGAACCCCGGGTGCCGTTCGGCGAGGGCGAGCGCCACGTACCCGCCCATCGAGTGACCGACGACCACCGCGTTGCCCTCGCCACCCGCGACCATCGTCCGGTACACCCAGTCCGCCGCGTGCTCGATGCTGGGCTGGTACCCGTCGAGATCGCTGTGCCCGGCTCCGGGCAGGTCGACGCCGATGGCACGGACACCCGGCGGCAGGTGCTGGGCGCAGGAGGCCCACATCCGGTGGTCGAGCGGGAAGCCGTGCAGCAGCACGAGCGGTACTCCGCCGCCCTCGTGCAGCGTGAAGGTGGCCAGGGCTGGTGAGGTCATCGTCGTCCTCCTCGTGGGTGGTGAACTCTCAGGAATCGCCCAGCGGTCCGTCCCAGTGCGTCGGCAGCGGTAGCGGATGGTCGGGCAGAACGTGCGCGACGATCTCGTTCAGCGCGCGGGCGACAGCCGGCTCACCGACCCACAGGTGCTTCGCGCCGTCGACGCCGATCACCTCGGCCTGCGGGACGCGCGCGAAACGCCGGCGGGCCTCGTCGGGCCGGAGGTAGTCGTCGAGCTCCGGCACCAGCACCACGAGCGGCTTGCCGAACGCCGCCCACCGGTCCAGGTCCTCGTCGGTGGCGCGGTGCAGCGGCGGCGACAGGAGGATCGCCCCCTCGATGCTCGGGTCGGCGCCGTGCTTGAGCACCAGCTCCGTGCCGAACGACCAGCCGACCAGCCACGGCCGCGGCAGCCCGCGGAACTCGGCGAGCTCGATCGCGGCGGCGACGTCGTACCGCTCCGCCTCGCCGCCGTCGAACGCGCCCTCGCTCGTGCCTCGCGGGGACGAGGTGCCGCGCGTGTTGAACCGCAGCACCGCGAGGTTCGCCAGCGCGGGCAGGCGCCAGGCCGCCTTGCGGTAGACATGGGAGTCCATGAAACCCCCGTGCGTCGGCAGCGGGTGGAACGTCAGCAGGGTGGCCGCCGGCTCGCTGTCCACCGGCAGCGCGAGGTCGCCGACGAGCGTCAGGCCGTCGGCGGTGTGCAGCTCGATGTCCTCACGCTGCGCGGGCAGGACGGTGAGCGAGCGGATCTGATGGGTCGTCTGGCCGGAGGCCTCGTCCGGCGTCGCTTCGGTGGTCATCGGTCCCATTGTCTCCCCCGTCCGTCTCCCCCGTCGCCCGCTGGTGGGTCATCTCAGGTTCGCGCGCCGCTGCCAGCAGCTGTTGTGCCAGTGCCTGCGGCCGTCCAGGCCCGCCTCCGGACCGCCCAGCAGGTCCGTCTGCCAGGCGACGACGTGCGCCGTGCCCGGAGTGACCTCCTGCCGGCAGGCCGGACAGATGTAGGTCTTGTCCGACGACCGGATCCGCTGGACCACCCACTCGCCGTCGGCCGCCGACTCGCTGCGGCGGCCACCCGTCGCCCGGTCGACATCGAGCGGGACGTGGCCCGCGGCATACGGACGCTTGCTGGAGCGGCGGTTTGACGGCATGGCATCTATTCTTCCGCAGGGCGGAGCTCATGGCTCGATCCCTGCCCGAACCTGCTCAGAACCTGGGAACCGCACTCACCTCCGCCCGCTAGAGTGTGGCGGTCCCCAGCAAGGCGCAAACCCGACCGAAGGACTACTCGTGAAGCACCGCACCACTGCCGGCCTGGCAGCCGTCGCGCTGGCATCCATCGCGCTCACCGGCTGCGCAAGCGGCGACGACACCGCGGACGGCAGTGCTGCCGCCTCGAACGGAAACGTCTGCGAGGTGACGCCGGCCGCCGAGCCGTCGCCCGCGCCGAGCCCCTCCGAGGCGGACGTCAAGGCCGTCGACGCGATCGAGGTCTCCGGGCCGGTCGGCAAGGAGCCGAAGGTCTCCTTCAAGACGCCGCTGGAGGTCAGCGCGCCGACGTTCCGCGTCGTCGACGAGGGCACCGGCGCGGAGCTCAAGGAGAAGGACCAGGTCACCATCGACTACGTGGTGATCGCCGGCAAGGACGGCTCGCAGGCCGCGTCCACCTGGAAGACCAAGGAGCCCGAGACCTTCGAGCTCGGCGACGCCCAGTACGACCTGCTGAACGACCAGCTCATGGGCCAGAAGGTCGGCACGCGACTGCTCATGGCCAGCACCGCGATGGACCAGTCCATCCAGGTCACGATGGTCGAGGTCGCCAAGGCCGAGGCGCCGAAGGAGACCCCGAACCGCGCGGAGGGTTCCGAGGTCGCGCCGAAGGAGGGCCTGCCCACCGTCGAGCTCGCCGACGACGGCCAGCCCACCGTCACCATCCCCAAGGACTACAAGGAGCCCAGCGAGCTGGTCGTGCAGCCCCTCATCGAGGGCGACGGAGCCGAGGTCACCAAGGACCAGACGGTCACCGTCCAGTACGCGGGCTGCCTGCTCGACGGCACGTCGTTCGACTCCTCCTGGAGCCGCGGCACCCCGACCTCGTTCCCGCTCAACGGCGTGATCCCGGGCTGGACCAACGGCATCGCCGGCCAGAAGGTCGGCAGCCAGGTGCTGCTCGTCGTCCCGGCAGACCAGGGTTACGGCGACCAGGCGAACGGCGCCATCCCCGCGAACTCGACGCTCGTGTTCGTGGTCGACATCCTCGAGGCGAAGGCCGCCTGACCCTCCCCGTTCGGCCCGCCCGGCGGGCCGGCTGAGATGTCGCGCACTCGACGTGCGCATCGCCGCTGGTCACGGCCTCGACGTGGCGGGTACCCGAGCCGGGTGCCCGCCACGTCTCGTAGTGTCATCCCATGACATCGACAGATCTCCCGGCCGCTGGGTCCGTTCCTGTGCCGGAGCGCGAGGTGCTTACCTGGGAGACCTTTCCCGATGCGGTGCGCGACCTGGCCCACCAGGTGGTGGACAGCGGGTTCGTGCCCGAGGTGGTGATCGCCGTCGCGCGCGGGGGCCTGGTGCCCGGCGGTGCCATGGCGTACGCGCTCGGCACCAAGGGCGTCGGGACGCTGAACGTCGAGTTCTACACGGACATCGGCAAGACGCTCGACGATCCCCGCGTGCTGCCGCCGCTCATGGACACGTCCGAGCTCCCCGGCGCGAAGGTCCTGGTGGTGGACGACGTCGCCGACTCCGGCCGCACCCTGGCCCTGGTCATGGACCTGCTGGAGAAGCAGGGGGCCGAGGCGCGCTCCGCGGTGCTGTTCACGAAGCCGCGCACGATCATCCAGCCGGACTACTCGTGGAAGGACACCGATCTGTGGATCACCTTCCCGTGGTCCGCCGAGCCCCCGGTGACCGGCGCGAGGTCGATCGACGCGTGACGCGCTGAGGGCACCTGCCCGGCCGTGGCCGACGTCAGGCCCCGCCTCAGGCCCCATCTCAGGCCCCGTCCCGGACCCCCAGGTAGCGCAGCACCGCGAGCACCCGGCGGTTGTCCGCGGCGTCGTGCGGCAGGCCCAGCTTCTGGAAGATCGCGGCGACGTTCTTCTCCACGGCGCCCTGGGAGAGGAACAGCGTCCGCGCGATGGCACCGTTGGAGCGGCCCTGCGCGATCAGGTCGAGCACCTCGCGCTCCCTGCTGGACAGCTCGCTGCTCGACAGCCCCGCGCGGCCGACGCCCCGCTCGGACGCGCCCATGAGCTGGGAGACGACCTCCGGGTCGAGCACCGTCTCGCCACGGGCCACGCGCGCGAGCGCCCGGGTGAACTCCCCCACGTCGACCACGCGGTCCTTGAGCAGGTACCCCACGCCGCGTGCGTCGCCCTGGAGCAGCACGCCGGCGTACCGCGTCTCGACGTACTGCGAGAAGAGCAGCACGGGCAGCGCGGGGAACCGCTCCCGCAACGCGGCCACGGCGCGCAGACCCTCGTCGGTGAACGTGGGCGGCATGCGGATGTCCGCGACGACGACGTCGGGCAGCGACTCCTCCGCGAGGCGCACCACCTCGCCCTCCAGGCTCTCGCCGTCCCGTACGGCCGTCACGTCGTGCCCCCGGCGCGTCAGCAGGGCGACCAGCCCGTCGCGCAGGATCCCGGAGTCCTCGGCGAGCACCACCCGCAGACCGCCCTGCGGCGTCTCGTCCGGCCCGGTCGCCGCCGGCCCGGTCATCGCCGCGTCCCGGGCTGTGGATCCATGGGGTCGCGCGCCGTCGTCGTCATGCCGTCACGCTCCCGCGGGGCGGCCCCGCCAGGACAGGGTGCGTACCTCCGGAGACGGTAGGGAATTCCTCCGCGGAGGAGCGCTCGACCGCCGGGCGTGGTCGAGCGCTCCTCCGGGTGCCGGGCCGGAGCCACGGGCCGAGGTCACCGTGTCGGTGCGGGTTCCGGCAGCACGAGGGCGGAGTGGGCGGGCTGGGGTGTCGTCGCGGGCATGGCGACGAGGTCACGAAGCATGACGTTGCGTTGTTCCAGCGCCTCGGCGGTGGTGGGGAAGAGCCTGGCGCCGCCCTTGTCGACCAGCGCCTGGTTCACCGTGACGAACTCGCGGGTGTCCCGCTCGTAGGCGGCGAAGGCCTCGGCGTGGTCCCCGGAGGTGGCCAAGGACCGGGCGAGCATGTAGGCACCGACGAGGGCGAGACTGGACCCCTGTCCGGTCAGGAACGACGGCGCGTAGGCGGCGTCGCCGACGAGCGCGGTCCGGCCGCTCGACCACCAGGGCATGCGGATCTGGCCCGCCGTGTCGAAGAACAGGTCGTCGGCCTCCTCCATGGCCTTGACGATGCCCGGGACCTCCCAGCCGGCGCCGGCGTAGGTCCGGGCGACCAGGTCTCGCTGGGCCTCCGGGTCGCGGAGCACGTCGAGCGGCTGTTCCGGCTGGTGGAAGTTCAGGAACGCGTGCAGCTCGTCGTCGGTGTCCCCGGTGGCGTACAACGCGGCGGCCCTGCCAGGGGTGTTCCACATCATGAGCTCGCGCGACAGCCCGAAGGTGTTGGGCATCGTGAACACGGCGAAGCCGTAGCCGAGGTACCGGTGGAACTGCTCCTCGGGCCCGAACAGGATCCTTCGTGTGCCCGAGTGCATACCGTCGGCACCGACCACCACGTCGAACGTGCGCTGCGTGCCGCCGCGGAAGGTGACGTCCACCCCGTGGTCGTGCTCGTCGAGGGTGGCGATGGAGTCGTCGAACAGGAACTCCACGTCGTCCCGGACCGTCGCGTACAGGGCCGCGGTCAGGTCCCCGCGGCCCACCTCGAGGTCCTGGCCCTCGACGCTCCCCGCGACCGCGTAGGGGTGGAGGGAGGCCACCTCGCCGCCGTCCGCATCGAGGAAGGTGAAGCGTCCGGTGTCGATGTGCGCGGCCTGCAGCTGCGGCAGGACGCCCATCCGCCGGACCACGTCGACGGCGGTGCCGCGGACGTCGATCGGGTAGCCGCCCCCGCGGGGCGCGCTCGCCTTCTCGACCACCGTGACGGCGAAGCCGTACCGGTGCAACCAGTACGCCAGCGTGGGGCCGGCGAGGCTCGCTCCGGCGATCAGGACCGTGCGCCGGGCGGCGTTCGACTGAGATGTCATGACTGGACTTCCTTCTTCAGGTGACGGACGACGAGCAGGGACAGTGCGGCCAGGAGGCCGGCGACGACGAAGCCGGTGACGAAGGCGGACTCGGCGGGTATCCCCGAGGCCGGGTCGTTCCCGGCGTCGAGGATCGAGCCGGCGACCTGCCCTCCGGCGACGGCACCGATCAGGCGGATCACCACGAGCAGGCTGGTGGCGATCCCGGTGTCCTTGGCCGCCACGGCGGTGGCGGTGCTGGCGAGCAGCGCGGTGGTGATCAGGCCGCCGACGAAGGCGGCCAGGGCCCGCGCGATGACGAGCTGCCAGGCGGTGTCGTGCAGCGCCGCGACAGCGACGAGGATGCCGGCGGTGGCGACGGCGCCCGTGGTCGCCACGGCACGTGCGCCGTACCGTTGCACGGCGAGCCCGCCGATCGAGCCTGCGAGCACGCCGGCGATGGAGGCGGGCATCATGAGCAGCCCGATGTCGGTGGTGCCGAGCCCCAGGCCGTAGCCGTCGCCCGAGACCTCGAACAGCTTGGGGACCAGGGTCTGGAGCATCGCGGAGATGGCGGCGATGGCCACCGTGAGCAGAGCCGCGCTCCAGAGGGCGGGCGCCGCCAGCATGCGCAGCTCGACCATCGGCGAGACCGCTCGGCGCTCGACGGCGACCCAGGCCGTGGCGAGCGCCGCGACGACCAGCACGATGCCGCCGACCGCGAGCGGCGGTACACCGCCGCCGGTCACCACGAGGAGGCCGAGCATGAGCGCGACGAGCGTGGCACTCAGGAGGGCCACCCCCGCCCAGTCGATGGCGGTCTGCTGTTCGCTCGGCGGGTCGTTCGGCATCAGCCGGAGCACGACCAGCGTCGCCGCGACGATCACGATCGTCGGCGCCGCGAAGATCCAGTGCCAGGACAGTCCTTCGGCCAGTGGCCCGGCGACCAGCGTCCCGACGATGCCTCCTGCGGTGAACAGCGCGCTGACCACCCCGATGGCCACCTGCGTCTGCCTCTTCGGGAAGTTCTTGCGCACCAGGATGAACGACAGGGGCAGCGCGCCCACCATCGCGCCCTGGAGCATCTGGCCGACCAGCAGCACGGGCAGGTTGGGCGCGAGGCTCGACAGCAGCCCGCCCGCCGAGACCAGCGCCATCAGGACGAGCAGGACGCGCTTGCCGCCGTACCGGTCGCCGAGCTTGCCCGCGATGGGGGCGACGACCGCGCCGGTGATCAGCAGCGTGCTGGCGATGAGCGCCGCCGCTGCCGAGTCGACGCCGAGCTCGCGCTCCAGCAGCGGACGCGCCGGGTCGACCACCGTCTGCAGGGTGCCCAGGGCGAGCGCGAGGACGCCCAGCGCGGCGACCGCCGGCTTTCCGATCCGTGCGGGCGCCGGCCTCTCGACGGGGCCCGGGAGGTCAAGGACGACGGACATCTCAGGGCCTTTCGGAGGTGGTTGCGGACAGGAACACGAACGAGGCGGGTCTCATCTCCATGTCCTCGAACCTAGATTTCGGGCGCTGGGCTCAGGAAGGGTGCCCTCCCTCGTCAGTGCGGGGGTTTTCCTCCTCCCTGGGCCGCACCCGTGGCCGGTGCCGCCGATTCGACCGAGGTCGAATCGGATTGAGCGTCGGCGCCTCCGGTGCGACAGTGAACAGCGAGGAGGAATCACATGTCCGGCTCGCTCGCTGTCGAGGCGCACGGCCTCGTCAAGCACTTCACCAGCCGTCGGTCCGTCACCAAGGCGGTCGACGGCATCGACCTCTCGATCTCCGAGGGCAGCGTCTTCGGCCTGCTCGGCCCCAACGGCGCCGGCAAGACGACGGTGGTCCGCATGCTCGCCACCCTGCTGCGGCCCGACGCGGGCACCGCCAGCGTGCTGGGGCACGACGTGGTGCGCGACGCCGACGCCGTGCGCTCCGCCGTCGGGCTCACCGGCCAGTACGCCTCCGTGGACGAGGACCTGACCGGTACCGAGAACCTGCTCATGCTCGCCCGGCTGTACGGGTTCACGCCGGCCGCCGCACGGCGGCGCGTCCAGGGCCTGCTGGAGGCGTTCGACCTGGCCGACGCCGGGTCCCGGCAGGTCAAGACCTACTCCGGCGGCATGCACAGGCGTATCGACCTCGCCGCCTCGCTGGTGCTCGCCCCGCGCGTGCTGTTCCTGGACGAGCCGACCACCGGTCTGGACCCGCGCAGCCGCAACCAGGTGTGGGACATCGTCCGCGTGCTCGTCGAGGACGGCGCGACCGTGCTGCTGACCACCCAGTACCTCGACGAGGCGGACCAGCTCGCCGACCGCATCGCCGTCGTCGACCACGGGCGCACCATCGCCGAGGGGACGTCGAGCGAGCTCAAGCGGTCGGTCGGCGAGGGGGCCGTGCACCTGCGTGTGGCCGAGGTGGCGGAGCGTGCCCGGGCCGCCGAGATCACCGAACGCCTGCTCGGCGCGGAGGTCACCTTCGGCTCCGACCCGCACGCCGTCTCCGCCCGCGTGCCCGACGCCGGCGCCGGCGCCGTGCCCGGTCTGCTGCCCGCCCTGGCCGAGGCGGGGATCAGCGTGCCCGAGTTCAGCCTGGGCCAGCCGAGCCTCGACGAGGTGTTCCTCGCCCTGACCGGCCAGCCCCTGCCCGACGACGAGGCGCCGGGCGCCGACGGGACGCCCGCGGAGCCGGGCACTCGTGCGACGACGGAGGTGCCCCGATGACCACCAGCCTGCGCGACGCGGTCGCCCTCACGGATCGGCCCTCACGACCCTCTCCCCTGTCGACCACGCTGACGTTCGGCTGGCGCGCGCTGCTGAAGATCAAGCACGTGCCGGAGCAGCTGTTCGACGTGCTGGTCTCCCCGATCATCTTCACGCTGATGTTCACGTACCTGTTCGGCGGGGCGCTGGCCGGCTCCACGCAGGCGTACATCCAGTTCCTGCTGCCCGGCATCCTTGTGCAGACCATCCTGTTCGTGACGATCTACACCGGCTACACGCTCAACACCGACATCTCCAAGGGCGTGTTCGACAGGTTCCGCTCGCTGCCCATCTGGCGGCCCTCACCCGTCGTCGGCGCGCTGCTGGGTGACACGGTGCGCTACACGATCGCGTCGATCATCACCATCACGCTGGGGCTCGTGCTGGGGTTCCGGCCCGACGGCGGCTTCCTGGGCGTGCTGCTCGGCGTGCTGCTCCTGCTGGTGTTCGCGTTCGCGCTGAGCTGGACCTTCATCATCCTCGGGCTGCTGGTGCGCTCGCCCAACGCCGTGATGGGCGTGTCGATGATGGTGCTCATGCCGCTCACGTTCGCCTCCAACGTCTTCGTGGACCCGGCCACCATGCCGTCCGGCCTGCGCGCGTTCGTGGACGTCAACCCGGTGAGCCACCTGGTCACCGCGGTGCGCGGCCTGATGGCGGGCAACCCTGACACCACGGAGATCGTCTGGGTCCTGATCGCCTCCGTCGTCCTGACGGCGGTGCTGGGCCCGATCGCGATGCGGATCTACCGCACCAGGACCTGAGGACCGCCGTCCGTGGGCGGCACGCGCAGCCCGTCCAGCAGGAGGGTGATGACGCCGTCGGCCTCGTAGTGAGGGAGCTGAGGAGCGGGCGTGAAAAGAGGCCCGGATCCGCAGGATTCTGCGTTCCGGGCCTCTCGTCAGCCGCCAGGGGCTCCCGACACGAGGTCAGAAGTCCCAGTTATCGCCCTACGGCCCTTCGATGCCTGTGAATCCGCAGATCCAGCGGAGGCCCATCGGGCGCCGTGCCATCTACGTGCCACTCTCGCTGAAGTCCGGACCGTTCAATCCTGGGCCCGGATAGATCGAAATCATGATATGCCTGCCTGCCGCCCTCGGCGCAGTGGGCCACTGGGCTCGGCTCGCGCAATGCCCGTGGTCGCCCGATGAGGTCACATGGCCGGCCCGAGGGCGGGGCACAGCTCGGCATGGTCACGGAACACGGGGCCGTTCTCGTCGAGATACTCCACCGCCCACTCGTCGACGTCGACGCGCGCGATGATCATGCCCGGGCCCCACCGCCCCGGCCGCCAGCGCGCCGCGAACACCGCGGTGCCCGCCGGGTACGGATCCTCGCTCTGCAGGAAGTCGCCCACGATCTCGTCCAGGGTGCGAGGACTGTCAGGCACGTCGTCGGACCACCGCTGTACGGCCTCGAGCGAGACCCACGCCTGCGCGAGCCCGCCAACGTAGTCCACGCCAGCGCTATCGGAGACCGGCTGCCGGGGTGTGAGCGTCATAGCGCAACGATTCCACCACCCGCGCCCGCTCGCTTCCTATCTGCGGACGATGAACGGTAGGCGCCCTGTACTGCCTCCGCCCCGACCGCGTCAGTTGTCACCTATCCGTGTAGCAGTCCCGGTGCCGCGGTGGCACATAGATCAGCACGACCGCCCTTGCTCTGCCGAAGCATGGATCAGATCGGTGGCGCAGGACAGACACCTCTGGGATGACAAAGCCCGACTGCGCCGAGGACGGGACCACCACGGCCACCGCGTCCTGGCGCCGCCCAGAGAGGTCGACCGTCATGGTCAAAGCGAGCCAGAACGATCCACTGTCCGCGATCCTGCAGGAGTCCACCAACCTCATCGGCACCACACTGGAACAGATTGAGTGGGCCGAGAGCGAGATCGACGCCGCGATCACCCGACACCCGGACCAAGGTGATCTCCTGTATCACGCGTTCGGACTCCTAAGGCCCACGCATCGGTTAATGGCCACGGAGTTCGTGAGCCGCTCGCACTACCGAGAACTCCTCGACAGGCTGGCGACCGGCATGGACACACGCCCCGGTACGGCGGCCGAGGTATGTTGCGCGTTATCCGAAGCCAGCCTGGCCGCTCCCTTGAACTCGACCGCTGCCGGCCTCTACTTCCGGATGTGGGAAACTGCGTTTCCCGACATGCCGCCGATCACCGACCGCACCCAACACCACGAAGCGCTCGACGGCTCCTCGATTGACGCCCTAGAAGCCGCCAGCCGGCACACGCTGACGTGCGAGGACCGCATAGTCAGTGATATCTCCTGCACCGGCATGCACCACGGGACCGCTGTGCCCTGCACCTACGCCGAGGCCGCTGGGCCCGCGCGTCTCACACGCCGGCAACTACCGGCAAGCCAGCCCGCGGCGGTCCCGATTCCGAACGCTGTGCCCGCGTTCGTCGAGCAACCCGGGGCTCCGAAGGTGGAAGGCACGAACCTGTGAACTCGTCCGCCCGGAGAGCGGCACCGGTGTGGCTGCCAGTTCTGGTCAAGCTCCGTCAAGCGCCTTCTCGATCTGCTCGCCTCCCGTTCGCATCCACGGCAATATCGCCAGTGCCCTAGGCGACAACCAGGTGGTTACCAGTCCATGGCCGCCGGCGTCAGTAGTAGACGTGCCCGCGCCCATCAGGCCTGACCCTCCGGGAGGGGTGACTGCGCCAGGAGCTGGGCGATGTGGTCGAGCACGAGGTCGAGCGCCGACCAGTCCTGGGCGTCTTGCGCCCGCGGAGAACCGCTGGCCCGAGCCACCTTCTGTCGAAAGCGCTCTTGCACGACGGACTTGTCCGCCAACTCGCCCTGGTACGCGCCCACTCCCTTGCTGTATCCGCTCCACTGCACAGGCACGAGCGCGCCATCGACCGTCAGGACGTCCGTGCCGAGAAACATCTCGATCGAGGCTGCCAGTCCATTGACGTCCATGACGTGCTCGCCTTGAGGACCGATCGTGGGGTACCGCCGGGCGAGATCGAGGTCGGGCAGGCAGGTGATCTGAATGTTGGACGGCAGCAGCGACATGTCGATGGTCCGCAGCATGTCCCGGGCCGCGGTGTCGTTGTCGAACAGGGCAAGAACCCGGTTCGGGATCCCCGAAGCAGCGAACGCACGGATCGTCTGACGCAGAGCTCCGGTCCCGCCTTCGTTCTTGTGACTGAAGTCGGGGAACCGGAAGTAAGGAATCAGATGCGGACGACGAATCCGAAGCGCTGCAGTCAGGACCTCGACGTCGAACTTGCCCTCGACGAGAACCACTGGCGGTAGTAGGCCCGTCGTGTTCTCCACAACCTGCCGTAGCCCGACGGCTTGAGGGTCGATAGGTTCAACTCGCTGACGGCTGTCTGATCTTCCGTCGTCAGCCTCGTGGAGCTCGGCGGCATTCTCAAGCCAACCACCGTCGATCAAGTCTGCGAGATTCAACGTGATTTGGGCGTCGTCCGGCAGGACCTCCAGGATGCTGCGGAGCCGGTATCGGGAGTCACCTTCCTCCAGCTCGTAATCCCAGATGTCCAACAAACGCGAGGCGGTTCCCCGAGGCTCCTGAGGCCCCCACCACTCTTCGAGTCGATCACCACGCTCGATCGCGACTCGGAGCTGAGCACACCAGTCCTCCCAATTGAGGTTCGTGAGGTAGGCCAACTCGCGCTCGTCCTCCGCCGACAAGCCGGACACTGAGGTTTTCTCGCCTCATTCGCTGACGGGGCGTTGAAGGTGGAGCAGGACGAGTGCAGCTGCGGCGATCTCGGTGATGC
>NZ_BAAGRP010000063.1:0-30504 GCF_054782895.1 Promicromonospora xylanilytica | reverse complement strand
GGTTGGTCGCACTTCCATCCTGCCGCCAGGCCTACCCCTTCCTCACACCCGACCCCGCGTCACCAACGTCATGACCCGCAACACCTAGGCTAAACTCGGCACCACTTGCCTCCGTAGCTCAGTTGGATAGAGCGGGTCCCTTCTAATGACTAGGTCGCGGGTTCGAATCCTGCCGGGGGCACCAAACTGCCGCTTGGGAGTGTGCGTCGCTCACTCCGGCGGGTCGAACGACACCTGTGTTTCTGCACACCAAACCGCGCGGCACGGTTGGCAGAACGATCTTGACCTATCAGGATGAAGCCGTGACTCCAGGAACACGCTCCGCTGTGCTCGGCCGTCGGGGTGGTGTGGACCCGAACGTTGCGGAGCAGCTCGGCTTCACGGTGCACGACGTCGTACGAGACCTGCGCCGCGACGTCGCCGCCGCGACCCTGCCCCTGCCCCTCGACAGCGCCGAGGAGGCCGAGGCGTCCCGCGAGCGTCTTCTGGCGCAGCTCGACGAGCACCTGCTGCCGCGCCTCGCCGAGCTGTCCAGCCCCGCCGTCGTGGTGCTGGCGGGCTCCACCGGAGCCGGTAAGTCGACGCTGTTCAACAGCCTGCTGCGCGAGGAGGTCTCCGAGGCGGGCGTGCTGCGGCCGACCACCCGTGAGCCCGTCGTGGGCGTGCACCCGCGCGACATCGACACGCTCACGCCCGGCCCGGTCACCGAGCTGGCCCGGCTCGTCAAGCACGAGAGCGTGCCGCGTGGCACGGCGCTGATGGACGCGCCCGACCTCGACTCGTTCCTCTCGGAGAACCGCTCCACGGCGCACCAGCTGCTCGAGGCCGCCGACCTCTGGCTGTTCGTCACCACGGCGGCCCGCTACGGCGACGCCCTGCCGTGGCAGGCGCTCGACCGCGCGAAGGAGCGCGGCGCGAGCGTCGCGATGGTGCTCAACCGGGTGCCCAAGGAGAACCTGACGACGGTCCGCGCCGACCTCAACTCCCGCATGAAGGAGCGGGGGATGAAGGACGTCCCGCTGTTCATCGTGCCCGACGTGGGGCCGCACGAAGGGCTGCTCGACCCCAAGCTCGTGGAGCCCATCCAGCGCTGGCTCGGCCTGATGGCGGGACCCGAACGGTCGCGCACGATCATCCTGCGCACGCTCAAGGGCGCGCTCGGTGCTCTTCCGGAATGGGTGATGGGCCTGGTCGCAGCGGTGGAGGAGCAGGGGACCGCCGCCTTCGACCTGCGCAACGCCGTCGACTCGGTGGTCCCCGACGAGCAGCTCGCCGCGCGCACGGCCGTGCTGTCCGGCTCGGCCGGTGAGGGCACGGTGGCCGCGCGGTTCGCGGAGCTCGCCAGCACCAGGCACATCTCCCGGGTGACCGTCCGTGACGGCATCGCGCGGACCACCAGGCGTGCGGGCAAGAACCGCGAGGCGGCGCTCGTCGGGCTGCGCGAGGAGGTCGAGGCCACCGCGGCCAGGGCCTTCGTCGCGTCCGGCGTCCGCACCGAGGAGAGCCTGCGGTCCGTCCTCGCCGGGCCAGGCGCCCCGCCGGCGGGGGAGACGATCCTGCCGGACGGCGCGAGCCGGGCCGAGGAGCGCCTCGCCTGGGGGCGGTCGCAGGCCGCCGAGTGGGCGCGGAAGGCCGACGACCTCGTCGCCCGCATGGACGGGTCGGCCACCGAGAGCACCGAGCCCGACGCGCCGGCCCGCGCGGCAGGTGCCCGCAAGGCGTTCGGCGACAGCGGCCTCGCGGCCCTCCTGCTGGCCACGGCGCTCGGGAACGACGACTCCGCGCGGCTCGTCGACCGGGTGCTCGGGGAGGGCGCCAGTGAGGCCATCGAGGAGCTGCAGGGCGAACTTGCCGACAAGGTGGCGCTAGCGGTTGCGGAAGAGGCCCGTTCTGTCCAGAGTGCCCTTGACGTCCCCGCCTTAGCCGACGACGCGGCCGCTCCGCTCCGCGTGCGGCTGGCCGAGCTCAGGAGGCTGACATGACGACTCATGACGCGACACTGAGCGCCCGCACCGAGGACCTCGGACGCGCGCTGCAGATCGCCGGATCACGCCTCGACGACGCGGTCTTCGGCAAGGTCGCCAGCTCCGTCGCCGGGGTGCGTGAACGGCTCGCGCTCGGGGTGGACCACACGGTCGTCGCGCTCGCCGGGGGCACGGGGTCGGGCAAGTCGAGCACCTTCAACAAGATCTCCCGCCTCTCGTTCGCGGACGTCGGGGTCAAGCGACCCACCACCGCCAAGGTCACGGCGTGCTCGTGGAGCGACGACGCCGCGGCACTGCTCGACTGGCTCGGCGTGGAGCGCGAGCGCCGCATCACGCGCGCCAGCGAGCTCGACGCGGCCGACGAGTCGAACCTCGCCGGCCTGGTGCTGCTGGACCTGCCCGACCACGACTCCGTCGCGCCCGGCCACCGGGACGTGGTGGACAAGGTGCTGCCGCTCGTCGACCTGCTCGTATGGGTCGTGGACCCGCAGAAGTACGCCGACGACGCGCTGCACACCGGCTACCTGCGCGACTCGTCGGGCATGGAGGCCTCCACGGTCGTGGTGCTCAACCAGATCGACACGGTGCCCGTGGGGCAGCGCGACAACCTGGTCAACGACGTCAAGCGGCTGCTGCGGGACGACGGCCTGGAGAACGTGCCGGTGGTCGCTGCGTCGACCAAGACGGACATCGGCATCGCGGACCTGCGCGGGCTCCTGGAGCAGACGGTGGCCCGCCGGTCGGTCTCGGCGGGCCGGGCGGCCGGCGAGCTCGACGCCGCGGCGACCCTGCTGCTGAGCCAGACGCCCGCCGAGGTGCCGTGGCACATCGACACGGTGCTCGACCGCGAGGTGGACGCGCTCGCGCGTGCGGCGGGGCTGGAGTCGGTCGCCGCGCAGGTGGGCGCCGCCGTGCGCAACGGGTACGGCTCGCCGGAGTTCCGCACCCCGGACCCCGACTCGATCGCCCTGTCCCGGTCGCGCTGGCTCAGTGGTTCGGGGGAGTCGCTCAAGCACGGGTGGCAGCGGTCGCTCGCCTCCAGCGTTGCCAGCTCGCAGGAGGTCGCCACGGCGGTCGCGACGGCGCTGCAGGGCGTCACGCTCGACACCAGGGGGCCGACGACGCAGCGCCTCACCCGCCGGCTCGCGCTCGGGGCCGTGCTGGTCGCGGTGCTGCTCGGGATCGCGACGGTGCTGGCCTCGATGGGCGTGCTGCCGGCGGGGGAGACCTGGACGACGGCGCTCGGCGTGCTGGCCGTCGTGGCGGCCGTGACCGCGCTCGTGGTGTTCCTCGTGGCCATGCAGATGCGGCGCGCCCTGGCGGCACGCCGGGCGCAGGGCGTCATCGCGTCGGGCCGGGCCGCGCTCGAACGGGTGCTGCAGCAGACCCTCGGAGCGCCCACCCAGCGGCTGCTCGACGAGCACCGCGCGGTACGCGAGCTCGCACAGAGTGCGCGTGACGACGGACCCGCCGCACCGCTTCGCCTGGAGGAGAACGCGACCACAGGCGCCTCGATCGGGGCTTCGTCCCCAGGTGCCGCCCGCCTCACGGACCTGGGCACCGTCCGCGCCTGATGCTGGGTACGGACCGGCCGCTGGGGCCGGTCCGTGAACCCAGGAGGGCTCAGATGAACGACGTCACGGTGACCGTGTCCGGCTTCGCCGGCAACACCCCCGCGCTGCACGTCTCCAAGGACGTGGACAAGGACCTGGAGTGGACCACGTTCCGGGTCGCGAGTACCCGGCGCTACGTGAACGAGGACGGCGACTGGACCGACGGCGCGACGCTGTGGTTCACGGTCAAGGCCTGGCGCACCGCCGCGCGGAACGTGCTCAGGTCGGTGCGCAAGGGCTGCCCGGTGGTGGTGACGGGCCGTCTCGAGATGGACGAGTGGACGGGCCCCGACGGTGGGCAGCGCTCCGGTCTGGTGATCAACGCGACGGCGGTCGGCGTGGACGCCACCCGCGGCATGGTGGAGTTCTCCCGCGTGGTGCACCACGACTCCGTGCCGGACGGCGCCCCGGGCGCCGGCCGGCTGGCCGCGGCACGCCCCGGGGACGTCGACCCGTTCGCGGTCGGTGCCCCGGGTGACGAGACCGACCAGGACGCCGACGCCGGCGTCAGGACCCCCGAGCTGGTGAACGCGTAGGCTTGGGCCAGTCGTGCTCCGCGGTCCGCGGGTGCTGGGGAGATCCCAGCGCGGACGCCCGGCACCCGCGCCGTGTGAGCGCCCCCATCCGAAGTACCTACTGTGAACGGTGGAACACAGGCAGTGGCTGAGTACATCTACTCCATGTATAAGGCGCGTAAGGCGCACGGCGACAAGGTCATCCTCGATGACGTGTCGCTGAACTTCCTGCCCGGCGCGAAGATCGGCGTCGTCGGGCCGAACGGTGCGGGTAAGTCCACGATCCTCAAGATCATGGCCGGGCTGGACACGCCGAGCAACGGTGAGGCACGGCTGTCGCCCGGCTACACCGTCGGCATCCTGCAGCAGGAGCCGCCGCTGAACGAGGAGAAGACCGTCCTGGGCAACGTCCAGGAGGCGGTCGGTGAGATCCTGGCCAAGAAGGCGCGGTTCGACGAGATCTCCGCGCTCATGGCCGAGCCGGACGCGGACTTCGACGCGCTGCTGGCCGAGATGGGCACCCTGCAGGAGGACATCGACGCCGCCGACGCGTGGGACCTCGACTCCCAGCTCGAGCAGGCGATGGACGCCCTGCGCTGCCCGCCGCCGGACGCCGACGTGACGGTGCTCTCCGGTGGTGAGCGCCGCCGTGTCGCGCTCTGCAAGCTGCTCCTGGAGAAGCCCGACCTGCTGCTCCTCGACGAGCCCACCAACCACCTCGACGCCGAATCCGTGCTGTGGCTCGAGCAGCACCTCGCCGGCTACGCGGGCGCCGTGCTCGCGGTGACCCACGACCGGTACTTCCTCGACCACGTCGCGGAGTGGATCTGCGAGGTCGACCGCGGGCGCCTCTACCCCTACGAGGGCAACTACTCGACGTACCTGGAGAAGAAGCAGGCGCGTCTCGAGGTCCAGGGCAAGAAGGACGCCAAGCTCTCCAAGCGCCTCAAGGAGGAGCTGGAGTGGGTGCGGTCCAACGCCAAGGGCCGCCAGGTCAAGTCCAAGGCCCGCCTCGCCCGGTACGAGGAGATGGCCGCGGAGGCGGAGCGGACCAAGAAGCTCGACTTCGAGGAGATCCAGATCCCCGCCGGCCCGCGCATGGGCTCGCTGGTGCTGGAGGCCTCGAACCTCAAGAAGGGCTTCGACGACCGCGTGCTCATCGACGGCCTGTCGTTCACGCTGCCGCGCAACGGCATCGTCGGCGTCATCGGCCCGAACGGTGTCGGTAAGACCACGCTGTTCAAGACGATCGTCGGCCTGGAGCCGCTCGACGGCGGTGACCTCAAGATCGGTGACACCGTCTCGATCTCGTACGTCGACCAGTCGCGCGGCGGCATCGACCCCAAGAAGACCCTGTGGGAGGTCGTGTCCGACGGGCTCGACTTCATCAAGGTCGGCAACGTCGAGATCCCGTCGCGCGCGTACGTGGCGTCGTTCGGGTTCAAGGGGCCGGACCAGCAGAAGCCGGCCGGCGTCCTGTCCGGTGGTGAGCGCAACCGCCTCAACCTCGCGCTGACGCTCAAGCAGGGCGGCAACCTGCTGCTCCTCGACGAGCCCACCAACGACCTCGACGTCGAGACCCTCGGCTCGCTGGAGAACGCCCTGCTGGAGTTCCCCGGCTGCGCCGTCGTGGTCTCCCACGACCGCTGGTTCCTCGACCGTGTGGTCACGCACATCCTCGCCTACGAGGGCACCGAGGAGAACCCGGCGAACTGGTACTGGTTCGAAGGCAACTTCGAGTCCTACGAGGCCAACAAGGTCGAGCGCCTCGGCGCGGACGCCGCTCGCCCGCACCGGGTGACGTACCGCCGGCTCACGCGCGACTGACGTACACCACGGAAGAGGGCTGGGGTCGGCGTTCCAAACGCTGACCCCAGCCCTCTTCTGTGCCGAAGGGCTATGACCAAAAAGGTCATCCTTGCCGCACTAGGACATGTTCGACAAGATGCCGCAGTGAGCCCTGCCCTCCGACCGGGGTGGCGTGACCTTCCGCCCCCGCTGCGCGCCCGCATCACCAGTCTCCTCGGCGCCCCCGTGCTCGCCGCACGGTACCCCGGGGACTCCGGGGTGCTGCCCGGCGCGCTCTTCCAGGTGCAGACGCCGAAGGGCAACGCGTTCATCAAGGCGCTCGGCACGGAACAGCCCGGTCCACTGAAGTCCCTGCGCCGGGAGATCACGCTCTCGCCGCTGCTCCCGGACGCCGTGCCGCATCCCGAGCTGCTCTGGTCGATCGACGAGGTGCTGCCGAACCTCGGCACCTGGGTGGCGGTCGGCTACTCGATGCGCGACAAGGTGCGGCCGATCGACCTCTCCTGGCCGGAGGACGACGTCGCCGCACTGGTCCGCGTGGTGCGGTCCGTCGGGGAGGTCGAGGCACCCGACGACCCGATGTTCGTGCCGGAGGGGAGCGTGTTCCGGTCGAACTCGTGGACGACGCTCGCCGAGGAGCGGCCGGCCGGGCTCGCCCAGCATTCACCGTGGCTGGCCGGGCGGCTGGAGGGCCTCGCGGAGATCGCCTCGCACGCCTCGGAGGCGATGGCGGGCAAGAGCCTGCAGCACGGCACGCTCCGGGTGCAGAACGTCCTGCTGCCCGCCGTGGCGGGGGAGCGTCCGCTGATCACCGACTGGATCCGGGGCGGCGTCGGCGCCCCGTACCTCGACCTGGTCTCGATGCTGCTGCACGTGCGGACCAACGACGGGCCGCCGCCCGAGGCCACCCTGCGCCGGTACGGGCTGCCGCCCGGCACGGAGCCCGACGCCGTGACCTGCTGGATCGCCGTGCTCGCCGGCCACTACCTGAAGGCCTCGATGGAACCGCCGCCCTTCGAGCTGCCGGAGCTGCGCTCGTACCAGCACCGCCTGGCCCGTACGGCGGTGTCCTGGCTGCAGACCCGCCTCGGTTTCTGACCCGTCGTGAGTCGCCACCACTGACTGTGGTTTGCAGGGTGAACTTCAGTTGGGCAAACTCCGGCCATGAGTGCTGTCCGGCGGCCGGCTTGGTCCGATCTCCCCCCATCTGTCCGTTCCCGGGTGAGCGAGACCATGGGTGGACGAGTGATCGGGTCCGCCCCGATGGCCGGGACCGAGTCGTCGGGCCCGCTCGAGGTGCTCCAGACGGCGTCGGGCCGGTCGATCGTGCGCGCCGTGGGGCCGGAGGCACCGCTGACGCAGGACCGGATGGCCGCCGAGGCGGTCTCCGTCGCCGCGCTGCCCGACGGCATCCCCACGCTCCCACGCGAGTGGTTCGTGGACGAGGTGCTGCCCGGCGCCGGACGCTGGGTGGTGCTCGGGTACCGCAACGAGCCCATCCGACCCCCGCACGACCCCTGGGACGAGGCGGATCTCGCTGCGGCGGTCGAGCTGGCGATCCAGATCGGCACCAGCGAGGCGCCCTCCGGTGTGCCGGACGTGCTCGACCGCATCGACGCCGACGCCTGGGCCACCATCGCGGCGATGCGGCCGCCCGGCCTGTCGGCCTTCACGCCCTGGCTGGCCGACAAGGTCGAGCACCTCGCCGAGATCGCCACCTACGCGGGCGAGGCCATGTCGGGAAAGAGCCTGGTGCACGGCGCGCTGCGCAGGGAGTCGATCCTGATCACGGACCACGGCTGGGACGCGACCAGCGCGCACGCGGTCGACTGGTTCATGCCGTCCCACGGTGCGTCGTACCTCGACGTGGTGCTCCTGCTGCCGTACCTGCGGGCGGACGGTGCCCCGCCGCCGGAGGCCGTCATGGACCGCCACCCGCTGCCCGACGTCGACCCCGAGGCGCTCACCTGCGCCGTGACCGTCACCGCCGGCGCCCTCGTGCTCGAGTCGATGCGGCCGCCGCAGCCGGGCCTCCCGCACGGGCGTGCCGTGCAGCGCGAGGTGGCGCACGCGGCGCTCGAGTGGCTGCGCGCCCGCCTCGGCGGCTGACCTCTTGGCCCCACTACCGCGCCTGACCAGGGTGGCTGCGGCAGACTGTGCGGCATGACCGATCAGCCCGACGACGATGCGGCGCTCGGCGTACCGGACGTGGCGTCCGGCGCCGAGCCGACGACCGAGCCAGGTGGCGCGTCCGGCCTGACCGGGGCGCTGGAGGTGCTGCGGGCCAGGCTCGGCGCGCTGCGGCTGCCCCTGGAGACGTCGGGGGCGGAGGCGGCGCGCACCGACCTGCGCCGGGCGACCGATCAGCTCGACGACTACCTGCTGCCCCGGCTGCGCGCGCACAAGGCGCCGCTGCTCGTGGTGGTCGGCGGGTCGACGGGCGCGGGCAAGTCGACGCTCGTGAACTCGGTGCTGGGGGAGCGGGTCACGCAGCCGGGCGTGCTGCGGCCCACCACGAAGGCCCCCGTGCTGGTGCACCATCCGCTCGACGCGCGCTGGTTCTCCACGGACCGGGTGCTGCCGGGTCTGGCGCGCGTGACGGCGTCGGGCGGCACGGGGTCGGGCGGCACGGGGGCCGGTGCGGGGTCCGGCGCGCCGGCGGCCGCGCAGGACGCGGGCACGCCCGCCGAACCGAGCCGCACCCTGCGCCTCGTGCCCAGCGACTCGCTGCCGAAGGGCCTGGCCCTGCTGGACGCGCCCGACATCGACTCGGTCGACACGGCCAACCGCGAGCTCGCCGCGCAGCTCCTCGGGGCGGCGGACCTGTGGCTGTTCGTCACGACGTCGGCCCGGTACGCGGACGCGGTGCCGTGGGACCTGCTGCTCCAGGCCGCCGGACGCAAGGCGCAGGTGGCCATGGTGCTGGACCGCGTGGACCCGGGCGCGGAGGCCACCGCCGACGACCTGCGGGACATGATGGTGGAGCACGGCCTGGCGGAGAGCCCGCTGTTCGTCATCCCCGAGGCCGACCTGGTCGGCGGGATGTTGCCGGAGGAGGGCGTGTCCGACGTGTCGCGCTGGCTCACCGGCCTGGGCGGTGACGCGGAGGCCCGCGGCCGTGTCATCGCCGCGACCCGCGACGGCGTGGTGGACTCCCTCGTGGTGCGGGCGGGTGCGCTGGCCGACGCCGCCGACGAGCAGCAGGACGCCGACGTCCGGCTGCGGCATGTCGTGGACCGCGCGTACGCGGACGCGGTGGCGCAGGTCACGGCGGCGACATCGGACGGCGCGCTGCTGCGCGGCGAGGTGCTCGCGCGCTGGCAGGACTTCGTGGGGACCGGGGAGTTCTTCCGCGCCGTCGAGGAAGGCATCGGCAAGTTCCGCGACGCCGTGGCCGCGTTCTTCCGGGGCAAGCCCAAGGCAGCGCCGCAGGTCGAGCAGGCGATCGCCCACGGGCTGGAGTCCGTGGTGCTGGACGCCGCGGAGGAGGCCGCCGAGCGGTCCTACCAGGCGTGGCGGGGCGACGCGGCGGGAGCGGCACTGCTCGAGGGGCTGGAGCTGTCGCGGACGCCGGCGGCGCTGCGCGCGGAGGTGGCCGGCCAGATCCGCGGCTGGCAGGGTGACGTGCTGGAGCTCGTGCGTGAGCAGGGCGCCGCCAAGCGCGGCACCGCGCGGGCGCTCTCGCTGGGCGTGAACGGGCTCGGCGTGGCGCTGATGGTCTTCGTGTTCGCCTCGACGGGCGGGCTCACCGGTGTCGAGGTCGGCATAGCGGGCGGGTCGGCGGTACTGGCCCAGCGGGTGCTGGAGGCGGTGTTCGGCGAGGACGCCGTACGCCGGCTCGCCGTGCAGGCCCGGGACCGGCTGCGCGCCCGCATCCAGGCGGTCATGGACGGGCAGGCCGCCCGGTACACGGCGCAGCTGGACGCGCTCGGGTCCGCCGAGGCGGGCGGGGACCGCCTGCGTGCCGCGGCCGACGCGGTCGCGTCCGCCGCCTCGGCGGAGCGGCAGGCACGCGTGCGGGACGCCGAGGCGGCCCCCCGGGCCGGCGCCGAGGGGGTCGCCGAGAGCGGCGGGCTGCGCGGTGTGCACGCCCGGCCGGTGGGCGAGACCCTGGCGGACGGACGCACCGACCTGGTCGACGAGCCGGCCAGGAAGGGCTTCTGGAAGCGCCTGTTCGGGGAGGGGGACCGGTGAGCCGGCTCGACCTGGGCGACCGGACCACGGCCCTCGACACCGCCGTCGAGGCCGCGGAGGGCCGCATCGAGCCGGGGCTCCTCGACGAGGCACGTGCCGTCGTGACGCGGGCGCGGGAGCGCGGCGGGCTGTCCGCCGAGCACACGGTGGTCGCGCTGGCGGGTGCCACGGGTTCGGGCAAGTCGTCGGTCCTGAACGCCGTGGCGGGTGTCGCGATCGCGCAGCCGGGAGTGCGGCGTCCCACCACGTCGCTCCCGATGGCCGCCGTGTGGGGCGAGGGCGCCGACCCGCTCCTGGACTGGCTGGAGGTCGGCAGGCGCCACCACGTGGCCCCGCCCCCCGAGGACGAGTCTCCGGCCGGCCCGGCGAGCGGCGGCGGCGGTCGGGTGCCGTTCCGGCGGCGCACCCCCGCCGGCGACACGACCGGGCTGGTGCTGCTCGACCTGCCCGACCACGACTCGATCGTGACGGAGCACCGGATGCGCGCCGAGCGCCTGGTGCAGCGCGCCGACCTGCTGGTCTGGGTGGTCGACCCGCAGAAGTACGCGGACGCCGCCCTGCACGAGGGCTTCCTGCGCCCGCTGGCGGGACACGCCGAGGTGGTGGTCGTGGCGCTGAACCAGGCCGACCGCCTCACGCCGGACGAGACCTCGGCGATGCTCGCCGACCTCGAGCGGCTGATGGCCGAGGACGGGCTGGCCGGGGCGCGGGTGCTCGCCGTGTCCGCCAAGACCGGCCAGGGCATGGACGACCTGCGAGCCCTGCTGGCGAAGGCCGCGGCCAGGCGCGAGGCCGCGACGGCCCGGCTCGCGGCCGACGAGCGGGCCGTGGCCCAGAAGATCGTGGACGAGTGCGGCACCCCGCCGTCGTCCCGGTCGGGGAGCCAGGCCCGGGGTGACCTGGTCGCAGCCCTGGAGGCGGCGGCAGGGGTGCCGACGGTGGTCGACGCCGTGCGTGCCTCCGCCCGCAGGGACGCGCACGCGGCCACGGGCTGGCCGCTGACCCGCTGGGTGGGGAACCTGCGCAGGGACCCCCTGCGGCGGCTCGGCCTGCGGTCCGCGGACCGGGAGCAGCGCGCGCCGTCGAGCAGGGACGACCTGGTGCGCACGTCGCTGCCCACCGCACGCCCGGCCGTGCGGTCGGCCGCGGCGTCGGCCGTGCGGCGCTACGTCGAGGAGGTGACCCGCGGCGTCGCCGACCCGTGGGTCCTGGCCGCGCGCTCGCGGGGCCAGGCCGGCATCGACCAGCTGCCCGACGCGCTCGACCAGGCGGTCGCGACCACCCGCGTCGAGGCGTCCCGCCGGCCGATGTGGTGGTCGCTCGTCAACGTCGTGCAGTGGGCGCTGGTCGCCGTCGTCGCGGCGGGCCTGCTCTGGCTGCTGGTGCTGTTCGGCTTCGCCTACCTGCAGCTGCCGCCGCTGCCGACCCCCGTGCTGACCCTGCCGACCTGGTCCGGCGACGACGGCATCGTGTTCCCCGGGGCTCCGGGACCTGGCCCGGGGGACAGGCTCGGCGTCGACCCGTTCCGCATCCCGTGGCCCACCCTCATGGTGCTGGGCGGGCTGGCCCTCGGCCTGCTGCTCGCGCTGGTCTGCCGGCTGTTCGCCGCGCTGGGCGCCCGCCGCAGGGCGCACGGCGCACGGCGCCGGCTGCGGCAGTCGGTCGGCACGGTCGCCGACCGGCTCGTGCGCGCCCCCGTGGAGGACGAGCTGTCCCGGCTGGCGAACTGCCGGACGGCGGCGACGCTGGCGGCGAGCTGACCCCCGGCAAGGCTGGGTCAGCCGCGGTGGCGGAACGTGACCGGGTCCTCCTCGAACTCCTTCCATGCCAGGCGTTCCGCCTCGGTGAGCCGGCGCGGCTGGTTCGTGGTGGCGTCGACGAACACCAGCGTCGTGGTGGCCCGGGCGTAGGGCTTGCCGCCCGAGGTCGGTCCCGTCTTCGCCATGCCGACGGCGCCGTCGTGCACCTCGTAGCAGACCTCGGCGCTGGCGCCGCCGATCCGGCCGAGCCACATCTCCACGCGCACCGGGGTCCTCGTGAACAGCAGCGGCCGCAGGTACTCGATGCGCTGGCCCGCCACGAGGGTGTGCGAGTCGGCCTCGGGCCCGGTGGGGACCACCGCCGTCGGCCAGGCCTCGCCCTCCGGCGCCTCGGGGTGCAGCCAGAAGGCCGTGATCCGGGCGTCCTCCAGCAGGCGGAACATCGCGACGTTGTTGACGTGCGCGTACGCGTCGAGGTCGGACCAGCGCAGCGTGACGGGGACGTGGAGGCGTGTCATGTGCCCATCCTCCCTCGGCTCAGGAGGCCCGGGCGTCGTGCGCCGCGCGGTGGGCGAGCACGTCGTCCATGTGCGACTCCGCCCAGCCCTTGAGGCTGCGCACCAGCTGGTGCAGCGACCGGCCCAGGTCGGTCAGCTCGTAGGTGACCGTGACGGGCACCGTCGCCGTCGCGGTCCGGGTGACCAGACCGTCCCGTTCCAGGGCGCGCAGCGTCTGGGTGAGCATCTTCTGGCTGACGCCCGCGAGCTGGCGGGACAGCTCCGAGTAGCGCATCGGCCGCGGTCCGCCGGCGGAGTCGGTGCCGTGGGCGACGTCGGTGTCGTCGGTGCCCGCGGTGCGCGACGGGTAGCCGCCCAGCGCGCTCACGGTCAGCGTGACCCACTTGTTCGAGATCTGGTCCAGCAGCATGCGGCTCGGGCACGCCGCCAGGAAGGCGTCGTACTCGGCCTTCGCCCGGGCCCGGCGCTGGGCCGCCGTCATCGTGGTCATCCTTCGCTCCCTCTCACTCCAGGGTGAGTTACGCACTTCCAGGTGCCTACTTCCCCTCAGGAAGTTACCTCACGATCCTGGTCAGGGGGTGCCGCCCGGCACCCTCTTCGCTCGACACAAGGGATCGCATTGAGCACTCCGACCACACCGCTTCCCGGGGGGACCTGGACCCTGGGCGACCTGACCGTGACCCGGTTCGGCTACGGCGCCATGCAGCTCGCGGGCCCGGGGGTCATGGGTCCGCCGGCCGACCGTGACGGTGCCCTGGCCGTGCTGCGCGAGGCCGTCGACCTCGGCATCACCCACATCGACACCAGCGGCGCGTACGGGCCGCGGGCCACCAACGAGCTGATCCGCGAGGCGCTGCACCCCTACCCGGGGTCGCTGCACGTGGTGACCAAGGTCGGCGCGGTCCGCGACGAACAGGGCGGCTGGCCCCCCGCGCGGCGGCCCGACGACCTGCGCCGCGCCGTCCGCGAGGACCTGGACCTGCTCGGCGTCGAGACGCTCGACGTCGTGAACCTGCGGCTCGGCAATGCCGAGGGACCGCAGCAGGAGTCGCTCGCCGAGGCGTTCGAGACTCTCGTGGAGCTCCAGGAGCAGGGGCTGGTGCGGCACCTCGGCGTGAGCAACGCGACGGCGGAGCAGGTCGCCGAGGCGCGCGCCATCGCCCCGATCGTGTGCGTGCAGAACATGTACAACCTCGCCCACCGGCAGGACGACGGGCTGGTCGACGCGCTCGCCGCGGACGGTATCGCCTACGTGCCCTTCTTCCCGCTCGGCGGCTTCAGCCCGCTGCAGTCCTCCGCGCTCTCGGCCGTCGCCTCGCGGCTGGACGCCACGCCGATGTCCGTCGCCCTGGCCTGGTTGCTGCGCCGGTCGCCGAACATCCTGCTGATCCCCGGCACCTCGAAGGTGGCGCACCTGCGTGAGAACGTCGCGGGAGCCGGGCTCCAGCTCTCCGACGACGACCTCGTCGAGCTGGACAAGATCGGGAGATGACGTACCGCTGAGTGGTCCCGCCCCGGGTGGCCCTCAGTGTGTCCGAATTGGTAGATTCATCCCCCTTGGTTTCGGCCACGGAGGAACAGGTGGATCTACCCAGGCACTACTTCGACCCGGTCACCCTGCACGAGGTGATCGACGACGTCCCGGCCGCCCGCGCGTACCTCGCCGACCTGGCGGGACGCCCGGAGCGCGACGCGCCGGACACCCTCGCGGTACGCGTGCCGCTGACGCGCGCGCTCGCCCCGGAGGCGGAGGACCCGGACGGCGAGCTGGCCGAGGCGGAGCGCCTCGGCTGGCTCGCCGTCAGCCTGCACGGCGGGCCGGCCTGCGACGCGGACGCCGCGCACTCGCACGCGGCCGACGTGCCGCTGGGCGCCGTCGCGCCCCTCGTGCGGCTGGCCCACGTGCTGCAGTGGCGTCACCGGTTCCCGGTGGCGGACCTGCTGTTCGGCCTGGCGCTGGAGGCGGCCCACCACTACGGCGAGCACGCCGCGAGCGTCGAGCACGCGCGCCGGCTCGAGTACCTCGCCCTGCAGCACTGGGGCAAGTGCCGCTACGACCAGGCTCTCGAGGTGCACGCGGGCCAGGCCCGCCCCTACCTCGGCGAGGCCCTCGCCCTGTTCGAGCGGGCCCTGGAGCTCCGGGTCGAGGCGGGCGTGGGCAGGGAGCAGGTGGAGGTCACCCGGCAGTCGATCCGCGCGGCGCGCGACCGGCTGGCGGAGCTGGGCGCCTAGCGGCGACGCGGGGCGCTTGGCTGCGGCGCGAGCGGCTGCTCAGGCCGGCAGCCGGATCATGCCCTCCTGGCCCGCCGAGGCCACCAGGGCGCCGTCCTGCGTGTAGACCTTCGCCGTGCCCAGAGCGCGGCCGCCCTGGGCGGTCGGGGAGGTCTGGACGAACAGCATCCACTCGTCCACCCGGACGTCCCGGTGCCACCACATGCCGTGGTCGAGGCTCGCCATGGGGACGGACGCACCGACGTCCTGCCAGGACTTGCCGGCGGCACGCAGGGCGGGCTCGAGCATGAGCTGGTCGCAGGCGAAGGCCAGCAGCGCGCGGTGCATCGCCTGGTCCTTGATCTCCAGCGGGCGGCGGGTGCGCATCCAGACCATCTGCGTGGCGGGCGGCGTGCCGCCCGTGGCCACCGCGGTGTCCGGGTGCAGGTACAGCGACCCGCCCACGTGGCGCAGCTCGAACGCCGAGTCCGTCCAGAACTGGGCCCGGACCGCCACACCCTCCGGCAGGCTCGCGAGCTCGTCGAAGGCCGAGCCGACCTCGTCCGGCGGCGGCACGTCGTGCGGCATCGGCGCGGCGTGCTCGTAGCCCGGCTGGTCGTCCTGGAACGACGCGATCATCGACAGGATCGGCTTGCCGAACTGGATCGCGTGCGTGCGGCGCGCACTGAACGAGCGCCCGTCACGCAGCCGCTCGACGGCGAAGTCGATGGGCTCCTCGACCCGCCCCTCGCGCAGGAAGTAGCCGTGCAGGGAGTGGATCAGGCGGCCGTCGGGCACGGTGCGGTCGGCGGCGAGGATCGCCTGCGCCAGCACCTGGCCGCCGTAGGCGCGGTTGGCGGGGCCCGGCATGCTGCTCCCGCGCAGCACGTCCTCCTCGCCGCGCGGGCCCCAGCCCTCGAGGTGGCGCAGGTCGAGCACCTCGAGCAGGCGGTCGAGCGCGTCGGGCTGGCTGTCCGACGGCGTGCCGGAGGTCGGGTCAGGGGTGGTGGCGTCCACGAGCGGGCGTCTCCTCGTCGGTCCTGGTCAGTCTTCGAACGTGTTGATCATGCTGAAGGCGGCGCGCTCCAGGTAGTCCCACAGCTGCGACTCGTGGATCGGTGCGAGGCCGAGCGAGTCCACGGCGGTGCGCATGTGCGCGAGCCAGCGGTCGCGCGCGTCGGGGTTCACCTTGAACGGCACGTGCCGCATACGCAGTCGCGGGTGCCCGCGCTGCGCCGAGTAGGTGTTGGGGCCGCCCCAGTACTGCTCGAGGAACATCGTCAGACGCTCCTTCGCCGGCCCCAGGTCCTCCTCGGGGTACATGGGGCGCAGCACCGGATCGTCGGCGACGCCGTCGTAGAAGACGTCGACCAGGCGGACGAACGTGTCGTGGCCACCGACGGCGTCGAAGAAGGATTCCTGTGTCACGTTCGTCATCCTGCCACTCGACGGTGACAGGACGATGTCGGCCATGTGAAACCGAGTCTCATGTGATCCATTCGACAGCAGGCGGGCGAAACGCTTGCCAGCACCGCTAGGCTGGTCGCAGACCTGCAGCGACGCACGGTGGGAGTTGAGACATGACCAAGGCTGACCAGATCCTTGCGGCACTCGGGGGGACGTCGAACGTCGTCGAGCTGGAGCCGTGCATCACACGGCTCCGGGTCGAGGTGAGCGACCCCTCCCTCGTGGATGAGCCGGGCCTGAAGTCGTCCGGCGCGTTCGGCGTGGTCCGGTCCGGCCGGGTGGTCCAGGTGATCGTCGGGCCGGAGGCGGACAACCTCGCCGCGGAGCTCGACACGCTCAGAGTCTGAGCGTCGGGGGAGCAGTACTCCCTCGGCACGGGCCGGGCTCGATGGTGAGCCCGGCGCCGTGCCCGCGCGGGCCCGGCACGACGCGGGCCCGCCACGACGCGGGTCCGGCACCGCGCGGGCCCGTGACCGGCCTCACGATCCGGCGGCCGCAGAAGACCGCGAGGCGAGAGCCCTGTGAAGGTCGCGCAGGAGTCCCTTGCACCTGCCCCGAGATGTCCGATCCGGGGCCGGGACGCGAGTAGATTTGCGGCCGTGTTCGAGTCTCTTGCTGCCTCCGTCTTCGACAGCGCCGAGGACTTCTGGTCCTGGTTCCTGGACATCCCGCTCCGGGTGATCCTGACCATCGTGATCGGCATGATCGCGATCTACGTCCTGCGGCGCGTCATCACCTCTCTCACCGAGCGCATCGCCCTGGGCCAGAAGCCCCGTGCGGTCGAGCGCACGGCCGACCCCGTCGACACCACGCCAGAGGCCGCGCCCGGCACGGTGCCCGGCGGCAAGCGGCGCCGCAAGAACGTGCTGATGACGCCGCAGGCGCTGGCCGACGCCCTGAACGCCGCCAACCCGCGGGCCGCCGAGCGGCGCGCCCAGCGCGCACGGACCGTCGGCTCGGTGCTGAACTCGTCGGTCAACATCGTGGTCGGCACCATCATGGCGCTCTACATCCTGCAGACCCTCGGCGCGGAGATCGCGCCGCTGCTGGCCGGTGCGGGAGTGGCGGGCGTCGCCATCGGCTTCGGGGCCCAGAGCCTGGTCAAGGACTTCCTCTCGGGCATCTTCCTGCTCATCGAGGACCAGTTCGGCGTCGGCGACATCGTGGACCTCGACGGCGGCGTGGTCGGCACCGTCGAGGCGATGGGCCTGCGTCTGACCCAGGTGCGCGCGTTCGACGGCACCCTCTGGTACGTCCGCAACGGCGAGATCCTGCGCGCCGGCAACAGCACCCAGGAGTGGAGCCGCGCGGTGGCCTCCGTGCAGGTCCCGCTCGGCACCGACGTCGACGTCGTCCGGGCCGCCCTCGGCCGCGCCGTCGACCGCGTGAAGAACGACCCCGAGGTGGCCGACAGCCTGCTGGAGACGCCGTCCGTGCGGGGCGTCGACGCCGTGGACCGCATGGGCCTCACCTTCACGCTGCACGCGCAGGTGCGACCCGCCCAGCAGTGGCTCGTCGCCCGATCGCTGCGGGTGGCGGCCCACGCGGCCCTGCTCGACGCCGGTGTGGTGCTCGCCTCCTCGGCCCCTCAGTACGAGGACGGCCCCGCCGAGGCCTGACACCGGCTCCGCGGCCGCCACGGCCAATTCGTCGGACACGCCCGCGTTGCGCCCGATGAACGCCGGTAGATGGCAGGATCTTTCCTTGTGACCGACGAACCGATGCCCGGGTCCACCGGAGACGGCTCCAAACTGCCGCCTGACCTGGTCGAGCTGGCGACCGCCCACGGCGTGCAGACCGAGTACACCGACCACGACGGCCGCGTGCAGCACGTCAGCGCGTCGACGGTCGTCTCGGTGCTCGAGGCGCTGGACGTACCGGCGTCGACGCCCGCCGCCGTCACCGCGAGCCTCGACCGGGCCCGTGACGACGCCTGGCGTTCGATGCTGCCGCCGACCGTCGTGACCCGGCAGGGCACGGAGGCGCAGGTCGCCGTGCACGTTGCGGACGGCGCCACGGTGACCGCCTGGGTGGAGCTCGAGCAGTCCGACCAGCCGGCCGTGCCGGCGAGCGCCACCCCGTGGCGCGTGACAGCGCCCCAGGCGACCGCGACGGGCTCGTTCGCGGCGGTGCGGGGCCCCCGCGTCCAGCTGCGCCAGGCCGACGTCTACGCCGAGCCGCGGACGGTCGACAGCCGCAAGGTGGGCCGGGCGACGTTCACCGTCCCCGACGACCTGCCGCTCGGCTGGCACACGCTGCACGCGGAGTCGGGCGGTCAGACGGCGCAGGTGCCGCTCGTCGTCACGCCCAGGCGGCTGGAGCTGCCTGAGAACGTCGCCCGCAAGCAGGCGTGGGGCTTCATGGTCCAGCTCTACTCGGTGCGTTCGCGGGACTCGTGGGGCATGGGCGACCTCGCCGACCTGGGCGACCTCGCCTGGCAGACGGGGCACAACGGCGGCGCCGACTTCGTTGGAATCAACCCGCTGCACGCCACGGGACCGGTGACACCGCTGACACCGAGCCCCTACCTGCCGACGTCGCGCCGGTTCATGTCGCCGCTGTACATCCGCGTCGAGGACATCCGTGAGACGGCGTACCTCTCCGCCGCCGACCGGTCGCTCGTGGAGTGGGCCGCCGAGCCCGTCCGGGAGCTCTCCGAGGACTCCGGGCCGATCGACCGGGACGCGGTCTGGGAGGCCAAGAAGGCGGCGCTCGAGGTCGTGTACACGGCGCCGCGCTCGGCGGCCCGGCAGACGGCGTTCGACGAGTACGTGCTGGCCCAGGGCAAAGGGCTGGTCGACTTCGCGACCTGGTGCGCCGTCACGGAGCACCTGGACGGCCGCGACTGGCCCGCGGAGCTGGCCGACCCGAGCGCCTCCGGTGTGACGACGCTGCGCAACGCCCTGCAGGAGCGCGTCCAGTTCTACTGCTGGCTCCAGTGGGTCGCCGACGAGCAGCTGCGCGCGGCGCACCGCGCGGGGCTCGACGCAGGGATGCGGCTGGGCCTGCTCAAGGACCTCGCCGTGGGCTCGGCACCGGACGGCGCCGACGCCTGGGCCGACTCCGGTGTGCTCGCCCGTGGCGTCTCCGTGGGCGCTCCGCCGGACATGTACAACCAGCAGGGCCAGAACTGGACCCAGCCGCCGTGGCACCCGCGTGCGCTCGCCAAGGCGGGCTACGCGCCGTACCGCGACATGCTGCGCACGGTGCTGCGGCACTGCGGTGCCCTGCGCATCGACCACGTGCTCGGCCTCTTCCGGCTGTGGTGGATCCCGGGCGGGGCGCGCGCGTCGGCCGGCGCGTACGTCACCTACGACCACGAGGCCCTGATCGGCATCCTGTGCCTGGAGGCGCAGCGGGCCGGGGTGACGGTGATCGGCGAGGACCTGGGCACGTTCGAGCCCTGGATCCGTGAGTACCTGGCAGAGCGCGGCGTGCTCGGCACGTCGGTGCTGCTCTTCGAGCGGGACGCCGCCGGCGCGCCGGTCGAGCCCGAGGCGTACCGCGACGCGGCGCTGGCGACGGTGACCACCCACGACCTGCCGCCGACGGCCGGCTACCTCGCGGGCGAGCACGTGGACCTGCGGGAACGGCTCGGGCTGCTCACGGAGGAGGCGACCGTGCTGCGGGGGCGGGCGCGTGCCGAGCGCGAGTCGCTGGTGGAGGCCCTGTCCCGCCGCGGCCTGACGACGTTCGACCCGTCCGAGCGGGAGCTGGTCGAGGGGCTGCACCGCTACCTCAAGGACACGCCGTCCGCGCTCGTCGGCGTCTACCTGACCGACGCGGTCGGGGAGCGGCGCACGCAGAACCAGCCGGGTACCGATACCGAGTACCCGAACTGGAAGGTGCCGCTGGCCGACTCCGCCGGGACGGTGGTGATGCTGGAGGACCTGTTCGGCAACGCCCGCCTGCGCTCCCTGGTCACGGTCATGAACGAGGAGGAGTAGCCGTTGAGTGCTGGCTATTCGCCCCCCGCAGCGCCTCTGCGGGGGGCGAAAAGCCAGCACTCAACGAAGCTGGGGGCGGTCAGGCCGCGCCTATGCCCGCCCGGGCGATCGAAAAGCCGCTGCCGGTCGCGTCGGCGACGCACGTCATGCCGGTCTTCTCGCTGGAGCACGTGAAGCCGTGCACCGACTTCTGCGCACCGTAGCCCAGGACCGCGGTGCTCTCGCCGGCGGGCTTGGGCTGGTCGTTCTTGCCGACGCACGGCTGCGTCACGTTGCCGCTCGGGTCGACCTTCGCCACGTAGCCGGACGCGCCGTCGCAGGACGCGTCGGGGGCGGGCTTCTGGTTGAGCTGGGCGATGCCGCACGTGGCGGCGTCCGGCGAGACCGTGCACGTGATGTTGAGCGACGGCGCCGCGAACGTCTCGACGTCGGCCCCGCCGTCGGTCTCCAGCCCCTCCTCGGGCTCCGGCTCGGCGGACTGCTCGGCGGCGGGCGTCTCGCCGGCGTCGGCCGTGGTGTCCGGCGAGCCCAGGAGGTTCACGGCGAACACGATGGCGGCGACCACGAGCAGCACGTCCAGGGCGATGAACGCGATCCAGCCGGGGCTCAGCTTCTTCTTGGGCTGCTCCGGCGCGGGCGGGTAACCGCCCGGCGGGGTCGCGTAGACGGGCTGGCCGTACTGGTCGTAGCCCTGTGGCGGGTACTGCTGCGGCGGATACTGACCGCCCTGCTGGGGCTGCTGCGGGTAACCCTGCTGTCCGTAACCCTGCTGGCTGTATCCCTGCTGGCTGTATCCCTGCTGGTCGTAACCCTGCTGGTACTGCTCGGGGTAGTACTGCTGCTGCATACCCGGGTTCGCGCCGCCGTGGTGGATGTGGACGGACTGGACCACCGGAGCACCCGGGGCGGCGGGCGCAGGGGTCACCGCCTGCGCGAACTGGTTGGTGGGCGAGATCGCGGGCGGTTTGCGGGTCGCCGCGGAGACACGCTGCACGGGCGCCTGCTGGGCAGGCGTCGGCGCGGTGGGCGGGTGCTGCTCCTGGGTCGGTGTACCCGGGTCCTCGTCGGGCCAACCGCCTGGCGGCGGTGGCGGCGGCACTGTGCCGGACATCAGGCGACTCCCTCAGCTCAAATCGGTCGGTCGGGCGACCGCGGTCGATCGTACACAAAGGCGTTACTCGCTGTTACTCCTGCGTGGCATGATCGACGGGTCGTCGCAGGTAGTTCACAGACCGGACGACACCCCAACCGAAGAGGCGCGCCCGTCGGGCGTGCGGGGCGTCATTCCGCCGCCCCCGAGAAGACAGACGTGGAGGGCCTGTGCCCGGAGAGAACCTGACCCGCGCCGAGGCGGTCGAACGAGCCGGCGTGGTATCGGTCGAGTCGTACGAGATCGTGCTGGACCTGACCACCGGTCCGGAGACCTTTGCGTCCGCCACGACTGTACGTTTCACCGCGACGGAGGGCGCCTCGACCTTTGTCGACCTGGTCGCACCGTCGGTGCGGTCCGTGGTGCTGAACGGTCGCGAGCTGGACCCCGCGGCGGTGTTCGTGGACTCCCGCATCGCCCTGGAGGGACTGGCCGCCGACAACGAGCTCGTCGTCGTGGCCGACTGCGGCTACACGAACACCGGCGAGGGGCTGCACCGCTTCGTGGACCCGGTGGACGGCGAGGTGTACCTCTACACGCAGTTCGAGGTGCCCGACGCCCGCCGCGTGTTCGCCTGCTTCGAGCAGCCGGACCTCAAGGCGACGTTCCAGTTCACGGTCACCGCGCCGGCCGCGTGGGAGGTCGTGAGCAACGAGCCGACGCCGGAACCGGTGACGGCCCGGCACGCGACGGACAGCGCCGTCGAGGCCGCGACCTGGAGCTTCGAGCCCACCGGCCGCATCTCGACCTACATCACGGCCCTCGTGGCCGGCCCGTACGCCGTGGTCCGCTCGTCGCTGACGTCGTCGGACGGCCGGGAGATCCCCCTCGGTGCGTTCTGCCGCAAGTCGCTGTCGGAGCACTTCGACGCCGACTACATCTTCGAGAAGACCCGCCAGGGCTTCGAGTTCTACGAGAACACGTTCGGCGTGCCGTACCCGTTCACCAAGTACGACCAGCTGTTCGTGCCCGAGTACAACATGGGCGCCATGGAGAACGCGGGCTGCGTCACCTTCACGGAGACGTACGTCTTCCGCTCCAAGGTGACCGAGGCGGTGCGCGAGCGCCGCGTCGTGACGATCCTGCACGAGCTGGCGCACATGTGGTTCGGCGACCTGGTCACCATGAAGTGGTGGAACGACCTGTGGCTCAACGAGTCGTTCGCGGAGTACGCCTCCACGCTCGCCACGGCCGAGGCCACCGAGTGGGAGGCCGCCTGGACCACGTTCTCCGCGATGGAGAAGTCCTGGGCCTACAAGCAGGACCAGCTGCCGTCCACGCACCCGATCGTCGCGGAGATCAAGGACCTCGAGGACGTCCAGGTCAACTTCGACGGGATCACCTACGCCAAGGGCGCCTCGGTGCTCAAGCAGCTCGTGGCCTGGGTAGGACGCGAGGCGTTCATCGCGGGTGTGTCCGCCTACTTCGGCAAGCACGCCTGGGGCAACACCGAGCTGCCCGACCTGCTGACCGAGCTCGAGGCGACGAGCGGCCGCGACCTCAAGGCGTGGTCGAAGCTCTGGCTGGAGACCGCAGGGGTGAACACCCTGCGGCCGGACATCGAGACCGACAGCCACGGCCGCATCATGTCGTTCATCGTGGAGCAGACGGCGCCCGCCGAGTGGCCGACGCTGCGCCCGCACCGGCTCGGCATCGGCTTCTACAGCCTGTCCGACGCCGGCGAGCTCGTGCGCACCCACTTCGTCGAGGTCGACATCGACGGTCCCCGCACCGACGTGCCCGAGCTGGTCGAGCTCGACCGCCCGGCGCTCGTGCTGCTCAACGACGAGGACCTCGCGTACGCGAAGATCCGTCTCGACAGCGCGTCACTGCGCGTCGCGCTGGACCACCTGGCCGACATCGCGGACCCGCTGGCCCGCTCGCTGGTGTGGGGCTCGGTCTGGGACTCGGTGCGCGACGGCGAGGTACCGGCGTCCGACTACGTGCGTCTCGTGCTCGGGGGCATCGCCCGCGAGACGGAGTCGACCACCCTGCGGACCACGCTCAACCAGATGGTGCTAGCGGCCAAGCAGTACGTGGCGCCGTCGGCCCGGGCGGCGACCCTCGCCGAGGTGGGCGACACGCTGTGGACGCTCGTCGGCGACGCCGAGCCCGGCTCGGACACGCAGTTCCAGCTCGTGAAGTTCTTCGCGCACGTGGCGTCGACGTCCGCGCACGTCGAGCGGCTGTCCGGGCTGCTGGACGGCTCGGTCACGCTCGACGGCCTGACCCTCGACACCGACCTCCGCTGGGAGCTCCTGGAGGGCCTGGTGCTCAACGGCGCCGCGGACGACCAGCGGATCGACGAGATGCTCGCGGCCGACAACACCGCCACCGGGCGCCAGGCGGCCGCTCGCGCGCGGGCCGCGACGCCGACGGTCGAGGGCAAGCTGGCCGCGCTGTCGTCCGTGGTGGACGCCGACGTGCCGAACGCGATCATCCGGAACACGGGCCTCGGGTTCGTGCACGTGAACGACCCGGCGGCGCTGGCCGGCGTCGTGCGTCCGTACCTGGACGCCGTGCTGAAGGTGTGGAACGAGCGCACGTACCACATCGCCGAGGAGATCATCGAGGGCTTCTACCCGGCGCCGCTGGCGTCGGAGGAGCTGAGGGACGCCACGGCCGCCTGGCTGGACGAGAACGCGGACGCCGCCCCGGCCCTGCGCCGGCTGATCATCGAGGCGCAGGCGGGCACGACCCGGGCCCTCAAGGCCCAGTCGGCCGACGCCTGACCCCCCTTCGCCGAGGTAGTCACTTGGCGAGGTAGTCGTCTGGCGAGGTAGTCGTCTGGCGCAAGCCAGGGTGATCCGCAGCTGCGACGCGAGTGCGCACCGCCGACCGATGTCGGCGGGGCGCACTCGCTCGGCGGGGCGCACTCGCGTCGCGGGCTCAGGCAGGCACGAGCGACGGTTCCACGGGGGCGAGACGCGCAGCCGCGCGCCGATAGAACGCGCTGATCCGGTCCTGCAGGTCCTGGAACTCGACGGTCTCGTCCCAGACCACACTCTCCACGTGCCAACCCGCTTGACCTACGCCAGAGGCGCGGGAAGCCTGCCGACGGCGTGCAGTCAGAGGATCCCCGAACAGGCCCGAGAACTTCACGGCGCCGTCGAACTCCAGCCCGGCTTTGATCGCCGGCCAGCCGACGTCGAGCCACGCCGTCCCGCCCGGAATCTCCACCGGCACCTGAACCCGAGGCTCGGGGAGCCCCGCCAGGATCGCAGCGAGGCGTACCAACACCTCACCAGGCGAGGCGCAGTCCGGGTCGCACAGCTCCATGACCTTCCGTGCCTGCACGACGCCGCGTGTACCGGCGCGTTCATCCAGAAGCTGCGCGACGACGGCGGGGTCGGCGCCCGCGCGAAACCCTGCCGTCACGATGACGACGGCGCCGGCGAGTGGAGCGCTGCAGGCCACGTCGACGATCGTGCGTTCGAGCGTGGTGACCGGCACGTCGCCGATCGTGGTCCGGTCCCTTGCCGGCAGCGTCCTGGACCAGTGGCGCCTCAGCCGCCCCTCGATGCGGATCGGTGGGTTGTAGGTCTGGACGATGTGCACGAGGCCGGGATCTCGATACGTCCAGAGTCCGTGCAGCCGGGCCGCTGCCGTCCCGCAGACCCAGAACTCGGTGTGCAGAGCGTCGACGACGCCGCGCACATGTGCCAGGAAGTCAGCGTCGAATGCTCGATCTGACGGCGAGGGAGCGACATACACGCCACGACGTACCCGCAACACCTCCTCCGCCTGAGCAGCGGTGGCGAGTGATGGACGCGTCGCCTTGTCATACGGAAGAGCCGGCGGGACGGCCGGTGGAGCGTTGTCCGCGGAGAAGAATCGGGCATGCACCGCCTCTCCGCTCTTGAGTGCGTGCAGTTGCCGTGCGATCCGGCGCAGGGCCAGGACATGGGGTGGTGTGCTCATCTGCCGATGGTGCGACAAAGCGGCGGCCGACCGTGTGCTGGCCGGCCGCCGCCTGTGGACAAACGAACCTGTGGTCGCGCTCCGTTCCCGGAACGGCGGTCATCAGGGTCGTTCGTGGCGTTGGAATTTTCTCTGACTGACTACCTCGCCAACTGACTACCTCGCCAACTGACTACCTCGGCAGCTGACTACCTCGGCAGGAGGGGTTACCAGATGCGGACGCGGTCCTCTTCCGGGAGGTAGAGGGCGTCGCCCGGCTTGACGTCGTACGTCGTGTAGAACTCGTCCACGTTGCGCACCACCCCGTTGCAGCGGAACTCGTTGGGAGAGTGCGGGTCCGTCGCGAGGCGGCGGAGCACCTCCTCGTCGCGGCCCTTCGATTGCCAGACCTGCGCCCAGCCGAGGAAGACCCGCTCCAGGGCCGTGAGCCCATCGACGACCGGCGCCTCCTCCAGCGGCTTGCTGAGCGCGATCCGGTACGCCTTGATCGCGATCGACAGACCTCCGAGGTCACCGATGTTCTCGCCGATCGTGAGACTGCCGTTGACGTGCGCGTCCTGAGCTCCGGCCACGCCGTCGCCCGCGTCGCCGTCGCCCGCCTCGCCCGCCACGCCGTCGCTCACGACGGCGGCCGCGAGCTGCGCCGGACGGAACTCGTCGTACTGCGCGATCAGCGCGCTCGTGCGCTTCTCGAACTCGGCACGGTCCGCGTCGGTCCACCAGTCCTCGAGGCGGCCGTCGCCGTCGTACTTGGAGCCCTGGTCGTCGAAGCCGTGGCCGATCTCGTGCCCGATGACGCCGCCGATCCCGCCGAAGTTCACGGCGTCGTCGGCGTCGGGGTCGAAGAACGGCGGCTGCAGGATCGCCGCGGGGAACACGATCTCGTTCATGCCCGGGTTGTAGTACGCGTTGACGGTCTGCGGCGTCATGAACCACTCGTCGCGGTCCAGCGGCCTGCCGATCTTCGCCAGCTCGAAGTCCTGGTCGAACGCGTTGGACCGGCGCACGTTGCCCACCAGGTCGGCCGCGTCCACCTCGAACCCGGAGTAGTCCCGCCACTTCACGGGGTACCCGACCTTGGGCGTGAACTTCTCGAGCTTGGTCAGGGCCTTGGCCTTGGTCTCGTCGGTCATCCAGTCGAGGCCCTCGATGGACTCGCGGTAGGCCACCACCAGGGCGTCCACGAGGCGGTCCATCCTGGCCTTGTTCGACGGCGGGAAGTGCCGTGCCACGTACTCGGCACCCACCACCTCGCCGAGCGCGCCCTCGACGAGCGCCACGCCGCGCTTCCAGCGCTCGCGCACCTCCTGGGCACCGGTGAGCGCCCGGCCGTAGAAGTCGAAGTTGGCCTCGACGATCGCGTCGGTCAGGTACGGGGCCCGGGCGCTGATCACGTGGTACGTCAGCCACAGCTGCCAGTCCAGCAGCGAGATCTCTTGCCACAGGGCGGCGAAGCCGGTCGTGAAGTCCGGCTCACGGACCACGAGGTGGTCGAACGCCCCCTCGGGCACGCCGAGCGCCGTCGCCCAGGCCGCCCAGTCGAAGCCCGGCGCCGACGCGACGAGGTCGGCCAGCGTCATCGGGTTGTAGGTGAGGGTGGCGTCGCGGTCGCGCACCACGTCCCAGTGGTGCGCGGCGAGCCGCTTCTCGAGGTCGAAGACGCGGCTGGCGGCGTCGTCGGCGGAGATGCCCCACGTGTCGTCGACACCTCCGAAGCGGAGCATCCTGGCCACGTGCGGCAGGTACTTCTTGCGGATCGGCGCGTACTGGTCCTCGCGGTAGTACGCCTCGTCGGGCAGACCGAGCCCGCCCTGCCGCAGGTAGACGACGTACTTCTCGGGGTCGGTCGCGTCGTTGTCGACCCAGAAGCGCACGCCACCGGCGCCGCCCGTGCGCTGCAGCGTGCCCAGGGCCTGGGTCAGCTCCGCCATGCTGCGCGCGCCCCGGACCAGCGCGAAGTCCTCGTCCAGGGGCGTGGTGCCGAGCTCGGCGATGCGGTCGGTGTTCATGAAGCTCGCGTACAGGTCCCCGATCTGGGAACCGGTCGGTGCGTCCTGGATGATCTCCCGGACGTGCACCTCTGCCTTGTCGTAGAGGTCACGGAAGGCGCCGTCCATGGCGCGGTCGGCGGGGATCTCGTGGGTGTCGATCCACCGCCCGTTGACGTGGCGGTACAGGTCGTCCTGCGGGCGGGTTGCGGGGTCGAGCGCGTCGAGATCGATGCCCGACGTGAGACCCGTGGCGTCGGTGGTCATTGCGCCAGGGTACGCAACGAGGGCTCCGTGCATGAGGAACAATGGACCCATGCGCCTGCACATCGCCGCCGACCACGCCGGGTACGACCTCAAGCAGCACCTGGTGCAGCACCTGACCACCGCAGGGCACGAGGTGATCGACCACGGGGCCCACGAGCTCGACCCCCTGGACGACTACCCGTCCTTCTGCATCGCGGCCGGAGAGGCCGTCGTCGCCGAGCCGGGCTCGCTCGGCATCGTGATCGGCGGCTCCGGCAACGGCGAGCAGATCGCCGCGAACAAGGTGACCGGCGTCCGCGCCGTCCTCGCGTGGTCGCTGGAGACCGCCAAGCTCGGCCGCCAGCACAACGACGCGAACGTGATCGCCGTGGGTGGTCGCATGCACACGCTGGAGGAGTCGACGGCGTTCGTCGAGGCCTTCGTGGCCGAGCCGTTCAGCGGCGACGAGCGGCACCAGCGCCGCATCGACCAGCTCGCCGACTACGAGAGCAAGCGTGCCTGAGGGGCACACCGTCCACCGCCTCGCGCGGACGTTCGCCTCGCTGTACTCCGGCCGGACCGTGCGGGTGAGCAGCCCGCAGGGGCGGTTCGCCGACGGCGCCGCCGTGCTCTCGGGGCGTCGGCTGGTGGCGAGCGAGGCCTGGGGCAAGCAGCTGTTCCTCGGCTTCGCGCCCGAGGGCCGGGTGGACGCCGACGCCGACACGCTGTGGCTGCGCACGCACCTCGGCCTGTACGGCGCGTGGACGTTCGCCGGCGCCCCGGACGCCCCGGAGGTGGCGCACGCGATCGGCGCCCCGCGCAAGCGCATCGGCGAACGCGAGACGACGGCGCCGGGCGCGCCCGCACCGGCGTCCGGCACGTGGGTGGCTCCCGAGCCGCGCGGGCAGGTGCGGGTACGCCTGCTCGGCGACCACGCCGTCGCCGACCTCACCGGTCCGACGGCCTGCGAGGTGATCACCCCCGACGAGAAGCGGGCGGTCGAGGCGCGGCTCGGTCCCGACCCCATCCGGGAGGACACCATCCCGGAGGACGCCCACGCCGACGCCTTCGTGGCCCGGGTCGGCCGGTCGCGGGTCACGATCGGGCAGCAGCTCATGGACCAGGCGGTGGTCGCCGGCGTCGGGAACATCTACCGTGCCGAGGTGCTGTTCCGGGCCGGCGTCGACCCGCTGCGGCCCGGCCGCGACGTCCCCGCCTCGGACGTCCGCGCGATCTGGGACGACCTCGTGGTCCTCATGCGCGACGGCGCGGACCACGGCGCGATCGTCACGACCGACCCGCGGGACCGGGACCCAGCTTCTGGCGGCCGACGGCGAACCCGGCAGAACACCGACGGGACGGCGGGCGCCGTGCCGTCGGACGAGGCGTTCTACGTGTACCACCGGGACGGGCTGCCCTGCCGGCGGTGCGGTTCGCCGGTGCTGATCAAGGAGCTCGCCGGTCGCAACCTGTTCTGGTGCGGGGTCTGCCAGACCTGACCCGCACGGGGTGGGTCAGAACACCCAGGAGGCGCCGGGGGCCACCGGCCAGCCGAACGCCGTGCTCGCGTTGGCCAGGACGCTCCGCCGCTCTCCGGCCCGGGGGTGCACGGTGACCAGGCCCGCTGCCGCCAGCGCGGCGAGCGACTTGCCACCGAGGTAGGCGGCGCCCAGCTCGCGCACGTCGAGCGACAGGTCCGGGGCGTGGAACTCGGGGTCGACACGCTCCACCGTCGCCGCGCCGAACGCCTCCGCCTGCAGCCGGTAGACGCCGGCGTTGGCGGGCAGCCGGGTGTCCGCCACGGCGAGCGTCACATCGACGTCGGCCGCGTACCGGCGGCCGGCGAGCGCGGTGGTGACGTCGACCAGCCGGACCCAGAGGTTGTCGGGAGTGCGCGGCGCGGCGGCCCGCAGGTTCACCAGGAGCTGCGTGATGACGTCGTCGACAGGGAGCGTGAACGGGCTGACCTCGTCCGTCAGGTCGAGATCCAGCAGCGCGCCCCACAGGGCGCGGGCGCTCGCCGCGTCGACGGCGACCACCTCACCGGTGCTGACCTGCCCACGAGGGCCGGTCGGTGCCCAGCTCAGGGTGCGGCGGAACGTCACGTAGCCGCGTGGCTCGCCGTCGAGCTCGGCGATCAGGATGCGCCGGGACTCGCGTCCGCCGCGCTGCCCGGGCGCGTCGTCCCAGAACGCGGCCTGCAGCTCCTCCGTCTCCCGCGTGACCCAGCCGGGTCGGTTGATCCCCTGGACGCCGGTCGGGGCGGCACCGGCTCCCCGGTGCAGGCGGTCGACCAGGTCCCCGTGCCGCTCGCGGGAGGCGACCTCGACGCGGACCGTGTGCCGTTCGGCGCCCGGCACGTCGCGCAGCGCGGCACCGCGCGGGACGTCCAGGCGCAGGTCGTCGGACGCGTGGCCGTAGCCGAACCGGCCGTAGATCGCGGCCTCGGCGGCGAACAGGGCGCTGAGCGGCTCTCCGCGCTCGGCGGTCCGTGCCAGGTGCAGATCGATCATCGCCGTCAGCAGACCGCGCCGGCGGTGCTGCGGGTGCACGCCCACCCAGGTCAGGCCGGCCGTCGGCAGCTCGGCTCCCGGAACCGGGAAGTGCCCGAACGGGTACGACGCGTGCAGCGCGACGAGCCCGTCGAAGCCCTCCGCCTCGACGCCGATCGTGCGTTCCCAGGTCAGCGGCGACGGGCCGGCGTCGAGATCGTCGTGGGAGGTCCCGGTGGGGAACGCCCAGGTGTCCAGCTCGGTCACGAGCCGCCGGTCGTCCGGTGTCAGGGTGCGCCAGCGGTATCCAGAGGGCAGGGCGATCCGGGGAAGTGCCATGGTGTGATCGTCGCACTCCCGAGCAAGGAAATTTGGCCGAACGTCTACCATCTCAGCTGTGACCGACTCGCCGCCCGGATCCCCGCTCACCGACGTCGACGAGTACGCGGCCGCGGTGCTCGACATCGTGCGGCGCATCCCGTCCGGCCGCGCCATGACGTACGGGCTGATCGCGGAGATCGTGGGCGAACGGCTCGGCCGCGGCGGACCGCGCCAGGTCGGCAGCGTCATGGCCGGGTCCGGGGACCGGTACGCGCACCTCGTCCCGGACGGCGCGGACGCCGCCGACGCCGACGCCGCCGCCGCGCTCGCCGACGCCGACCCGGCCGACGCCGTCGCCGCCGCCGAC
>NZ_BAAGRP010000062.1:0-28915 GCF_054782895.1 Promicromonospora xylanilytica | reverse complement strand
GCCCAAGCCCTGCGCCATCACGCCAGAGACATCGACCGGCCCATCCACGCACTCCTACAGTCATGACTTTGCCGGGGCCCTGGAGACATGCCGAGCGACGTGCGCACGACGAGCAGTTCGCTCCCCGTCATCCGAGAGGCATCGGTCGGGCCGACGGGCATCGAGCTGCCTGGCGCAGGCTCCGTCAGATCGTGATGCTGGCTCATCGACCCAGCGTAGGCGCGGGGCTTCACCAGGAAGGCGGAGCGACCCGCTGCGATCCTGCGCCAAGCCCACGAAGCGCCGCGCGGGCGACGCTCGTCAGGCCGACCAGAAGTAGCCAGATACTGACCAGTGCAAACTTGGCAGCGTTCCAGGCGAACAGCGCGAGCAGCCCCCACACGGCGACGTGATGCAGCCCGTACAGGAAGGTGGCCAGGAACGCGTACGCGCCTGCGGCAATGAGCGCCAGCAGAAGACCGCAGGCGCGGTTCCCTCGGCGGCACATCCACTTCGCCGCCTTGGTCGTCGGTGTCGTCTCGAAGATCGGAACCGAGGGCCCGTCGTCGTACGTAGCGTCGTCACCGTCGCGGAGGTAGGCCGGGAGATTCGAGGCAGGCAGAGCACCCGACCCGGTGTTGTGGGTCATCTCGTAGGCAGTCCAGGTTGGCGTTGTCATGGTGCTACACCTCCTCGCATGGGTCACGGCATCGAACATGTGTACTTCGACGTTACGCCGGGTCTCTGGCGACGTCGAGCACAGAAGCCCGGTGTCTGCCAGCGTGCACGGATCAGGCCGCCTGGGCTCGGTCGCGCCCGGACGACTTGGCGCCGTACAACGCACGATCTGCGGCGGCGAGCACGTCGGTGACGGACCGGCCATGAGTCGGGAAGACCGCGACGCCAGCTGACGCCGTGATGTGGACGTCGTCATGGATCACGATCTGTCGGACGCGCTCGATCGCTCTGTTTGCGGCCGCGATCCCTTCTGCCAGGTCGGCGCGTGGAAGTAAGGCGGTGAACTCCTCACCGCCGAACCGTCCGACGATGTCGTCCTTGCGGAACGTGGCGCGCAGGCACTCCCCCACCTTCGTGAGAGCGACGTCCCCTACGACGTGTCTGTGTGCGTCGTTGAGTGCCTTGAAGTGGTCGAGGTCGATGATGACGACCGCGACGGACTGGTGCTCGCTCTTCCGCCTGCGCTCAAGGGCAACGTGAGCGAGCCGACGCCATTCCAGGGGCCGCAGGAGCCCTGTCTTGTCATCCAGGCGCGCTGCGGTGAGCGCGGCGGTCGCCTGGCGGGCTCGCAGAAGGGCAGTGGTAACGGGTATCAGGAGGACCACAGCTGGGGCGGAGATGAGGCTGAGCAGACAGGCGATCGTGCCAACGGCATAGACGGCGAGGTGATCACTCACCACCCACCACGGCGACGCTGCGCCCTGGCGCCACAAGCTCTTCCACGGTCTGATGCCTAGCCAGGCCGCGGTGGCGCTACGCACACCGATCAATGCGATGGAACCGATCGCGACGCTCCACAGGACGTTCTGGACCGCGGACTGCGGCAGGAGTGCTGTAGCGAGGTGGCACGCGGTGATCGCTGCGACGTCGGCAACGACAGCACCGCAAGCGACCCGCCGGTCGAGACGCAACACCAGGCCTAGTGTCACGCCGCCCATGGCTGAGATCACGACTGCCGGCCACAGTGGGAGGAGGAGCGCCCCGATCAGGGACCAGGGCGTCCAGCCGAAGGAGCGATCGAGCGGTCCGCCGTGGAGCCACGTCGCGCCGACGTCAACCAGCGTGCCGACGGCGACGATGACGATAAGGCCGAGCGGCATCTGGACCGGTGAAGCCGGAGGCGCCCAACCATCGATCGGCGATGGTGGAACGAGAACAGCAAGGAGAACGGCGGAGCACGCCAGCGCGGCAACGACTACGTGTCGGCTGTACCCGGTTGCGACGCGCATCGGCCGCCCTCCTCTCCGTCATTCGTAGAAGTGTTCAGGCGACGAGTCGTGCCTGGTCCACGCCGGACAGCGCGGTCGCGACAGCACGTGCGGCGACGAGGCCTTGCCTGGTGATCGTCACGTCCGTGGTGCTGCAGTCGACGATCGTCAGGTGGTGCGCGAGAGGGCAGACACCACCGTCGATGGCGTACGCGACGGCGAGGTTGCGCTGCGTGGTGAAGTCGCGGACGTCAGTGAGGGTGATCGCCGGCCCGGGACCTGGCGCGTTGGGCGGTCCGGAGATATTGATCGTGGTCGCGCCGACCGGGACGTCTGCTACTCGTGCGAGCTCACCGAGCACGCCTTCCTCGTGGACGACCAGGGCGTTGGTCGAGCCGACGGCGGCGTGTGCGGCGCCGACCTGATCGTCGCGCCACGAGAGCAGCAGGGCGAGGTCTCCCGGCCAGAACTCCTCGGCGAGCCGGAGCGCTGCGGGGTTCATCGTGAACTGCTCGGCCGCGAGCTCACGCTCGGGGAGGACGTAGGCCAGAGACTTGCTGCGCGGACGCATCTTCGCCTCGAAGATGCGCTCGCACGCGTCCGCGTTGGTCGCGTCCGCGCAGATCATGTACCAACGTCGAGTCGGTACGACGATGAGGTCGCCGTTGTGTAGTGCCTCGGCAGCGGGCAGCAGATTGTCGCCCGTGATCAACTCCATGTGTTTCCTCCTGAACGTGCTGGGTGAAGGGTTATCGGACCGTGGCCAGCTGGACGGGTTCAAAGTCGAGCCAGGGGTCTCGGAGCGCCTCGACCCGGCGCGCTGCGTGGCTGGTGTGCGAGACGCGGAAGTAGGCCATCACGCGTGGGTCCTTGCTCGTGTTGATTCCGACGCGGTGGGGCACGAGGTGGTGCATGAACAGCACGTCCCCAGGTTCGGCGAGGAACGGTGTGCCCGGAAGGGTGTTGATGTGTTCCGGGACCTGCGCCGCCATCCCGATCGACCATTCGTCGCGGAACCACTTGGACATGGCCTCGTGGCCGCCCTCGACGTAGCGCAGTGCACCTGCATCGGGATCAGTGATCGACGAGAGCACGACGCCGACGAGCAGCGAGAACGTGCGCAGTTCGTCGGGCGCGAGGTGAGGTGTAGCTACGCCGTCGACGTGCATGTGCTTGACGGGCTGAGCACCGCTCACCTCGTCCTCGGGCAGACGGATCTGGATCTGGACGGTCGTCGGCGTCAGGTAGTCACCGAGCAGTCCCTTGACGTGCTCGAGGATCGGGGGCTCGTTGAACAGGTTGAGGAGGCGTGGGTCCTGTCCGTGCTCGGGCGCGAACGTCTTCTGGGTGTATGCCTCGATGCGGTCGTTCGACATGTTCCTTGCGCACCAGTCGTCAATCAGTTCGCGCGCAGGACGGATCGTCTCTTGCGTGAGGAGGTTGCGGCGGACGAGCATGCCGTCCTTCTTGAAGGTGCCGCAGTCCTCGGCTGTCAGCATGGTGCGGTCTCCTTGGTCTCTTGAGTCGGCAGCGCTGCTGGGTTTTCGTTGTGGAGCCGTGCGATGACGGCTTCCGTCCGGTTCAGCGCCTGCTGAAGCACGCGTTCACCGAGGTCGGCCGTTGCCTTGCGGGGGTCCGCGCCGATCACTCCGTCCTGGCTGATCAGGGGATCGGCTGAGTCCCACGGCCAGGTGACGAAGCGATCGAGCACCTGGGAGTGGATCTGCTGGGCAGTGGGCACGTTGTGTACGGACGTGGTCGGGAGCCGGTCCATGTGCACGAGGTTCGGCGCGAGCGCCAGCATGACGCTCGTCTCGATCAGTGCCGCATGGACGTCGGCCGTCGCCTCGGGCGCTACGCGCTGAGCTCCGCTGAGTGGGTGGATCGCGACGACCTGAGCTCCGTTCGGTACGCCGAGATCCCGCACCACGGATTCCAGGAGACCGCGGTTGCCGCCGTGACCGTTGACGATGACGAACCGTCGCACGCCGGTCTGGGAGGCGAGCTGCCCGACGATGCATCGCAATAGATCAGTCGCGACGGACGAGAAGATGCTGACGGTGCCGGGTGCCCACTGGTGTTCCGGCGACAGCCCGAGCGGGACCGTCGGTGCGATCACCAGGTCGTGCCGGTTCCCGTACTCCCTGACGATCCGGGCCGAGATCTGCTCGGCGATGATCGTGTCGGTGGCAAGGGGTAGGTGCGGGCCGTGCTGCTCGCAGGACCCGAACGGGATCAGGATGATGGAGGTGCTCGAGACCAGGCGTCCGACGTCCTCGCTCGTGAGGTGCGTCAGAGGCTGCTTCCTCATGAGGGTCGTCGTCCGAGACGAATGAGGAACTCGTTCTCCTCGGGGAACGTGTCGTCGGCGCTGAACTGCTTCAGGGCGGCGCCGACGGCGTCCTCGAAGGCCTCGAGCTGGTCACCGAACAGCTGCGGTGCGGCGAACGTGGTGGAGTACAGGTAGCCCAGGATGCTCTCCCGGGTCCACGTCCTGGTCACCGGGACACGGGCCTCCTCGACGACGCTGAACGGCGACTCCTGGAGGATCTCGCTGTAGGGGCGGTTGTGGTGCTTGAACGTCCCGGAGCCCGCGCGCCGTTCCTCGCCGAGGAAGTCCTTGACAACGGACTTCACGGCGACCTTCCAGTCGCTGCTGGCCACCCAAAAGCTGTTGTCGCCGAAGATCGCAACGACGCCACCGGGGGAGACCTGTTCGTCGAGGCGTCGGAGGATCAGTTCCTGGTCGAGCCAGTGGAAGGCCCGGCAGATCGTCACGAGCGCCGGCTGCCAGCCGGCGGGTGGCTCGTACCGTTCTGCCTCACTCTCCGCGAGGATGAGCGACGCACCGGCGGGCAGCTGCGGACGCAGGGCAGCCTCCGCGGTCGCGAGCATCTGGGGGTCGTTGTCGTTGGCGATGATGTCGTCGAACCGTCCGCGCAACGCTTCGACCACAAGGCCGGTGCCGGTACCCACGTCCAGGAGCCGTCGCGGCGCCTGCTGGGGAGCGGCGTCATCGAGGATGTCTGCGACCTCCTGCGGGATACCCGGACGGAACTGGCGGTAGTAGTCGGTGGTACCGGTGAACAGGCTCATGAGGTGCTCCGTCGTGATTCGTTGAGGATGGCCGGTGCGACCTGGGCGAGATCGCGCACAATCTGTACTCGGTCGGATTCGGCAAGGGCAGCGTCGGGCGTGATACGGCCGCCCGAGATCCAGATCGCCCGCGCGCCGGCGTCCACGGCTCCGACGACGTCACAGTCCCAGTCGTCGCCGACGTGGACCACTTGGGCGACGTCGTGCCCGCAGAGGTCGGCCACGGTCGTGAACGCGCACGGATCGGGCTTCGAGCGTCCAGTTCGCCACGACGGGAAGAAGTCGTCGATCCACTGACCGAAGTGACCACGCATCTCCTCTATCGGCGACTCGGCCCGTGAGGCGTTCGACAGCGTCACGACGGTCCCCAGCATCGAGACGGCGGCGAGAAACTCGGCAGTCTCCGCGTAGGGAACGAAGGCGGCGCGGGCGTCGAGCGCAGCGCGTACCTCATCGGGGCTGATGTGGAGCCTGACGCTGAGATCTCGCACGTGGCTGTCGCTCACTTCCTCTGCCGTGTGCAGCACCTCACGGACCGCCCGGCGAACCTGCCCGGGCTCGAGGGGTGAGGCATCCAGCAGCACGGAGGTGATCCCGCGTCCAGAGGCTTGTCCGAGGGTCCCGCCGACGTCGAGGGTGATGAGGCGTCGGGGGAGTCGCGGCAGCGCGGTGACGACGGCGGCGATGCGTTCTGCCCGGATGTCGGGCGTCGTCGCCTCGCCGAGGAAGGTGAGCGCGTACCGGAGGTCGGCTTCGCCGAGCGCGGTGACATCGCGTCCTGACTGACGTGCCCCTGTGCGGAGGTCACCAGGGATCTTCCCCGGGCGTTGCCCGTGCGACACATTGAGCGTCCCGGTCCAGTCTCCAGAGTCGACCTGAAGGTCGTCGACGGCCTGCAACACCGTGACGTCGTCGAGCGTGAGGATACGGACGCGGACCTCCCTACCATTCAGGTCGAGCGTCGCGGACAGGAACGTGTCGACGCTGGTCAGCTTCTCGGACAGGACGAGCTGGTAGCCCGACGGCGTCGGTACGACTGTCCCTGCGACAGCGATCGACGAGGCGATAGAGGGCATCATGCGCTCCTTGGTTTGGTACCGATGCCGGCCGCGCTGGAGATCGACGCTGCTCCAGCGGTCGGGACGAAGGGGGTCTCGTAGAGGGCCTGGCGTCTCGGTTCCCACTGGATCTGGTACTCGACGACGGGCACTGCGGACGGGAACCCTGCAGCCAACTGGAGAGCTGGCATGAGGGATCGGCCGTGGGGGATAACAGGAACGCCCGCTCGCTTCGCGGCCTCGGCGACACGGACTGCGTTGGTCAGTCCGCCGCATCCGACGACGTCGAGCACGAGGGCCTCAAGGCCCTTTGCCGACAGGACGTCGGTCGGTGGCTGGTCGATTCTGAGCCGTTCGCCGAGCGCGAGCGGTATGCGCCCGTCGGTGGCGGGGACCTGTCCGGCGGGTGTCGGCTCCTCCACCCAGATCAGGTCGGACCATCCGTCGACGGCCTCGGATACCGAGGCGAGGAAGGGTTCGTCCCACGTCCAGAGCGCGTCGAACGCGCACCGTGCGCCTGCCGCCGTGGTGAACCGGGCCATCCGTTCGTGAACGGAGTCCACGGATTCGCCGAGTGCTCGGCGTGCCGACCATTTGGTGAATCGCCAGCCCTGAGCGCTGACGCGAGCCGCTGCCGACGCCGACGCCGGGTGGTCGATGTCGAGGGTCAGCCACGAGGAGTAGAGGGCGACGTCACGCCGAGGGGTCGCGGCGAGCAACGCTGCGACGGGGAGGTCGGCGGCTGTACCGTGCGCGTCCCAGACCGCACAATCGACGGCCCCGATCGCCCACGACCGCACCGTCGCCTCAGCGGGTCCCAGGACGGGGTCTGCGATGAGCGCCGCGAGAACCGCAACGTGGTCATGGACGTCGATCCCGGTCACGAGGTCCCGAAGCCGGATCGCCACGTAGCGCGCCACGTCGTCGGCCACGGGTCCGTACCAACCCGTCACGGACTCGCCGACGACCTTGACGAATCGGCTCCGGTCACCTGGCCCGGCCCATCGGAAGAGGTCAACGACACCGACGTCGGTGATCATCTGGCGCGTCATCGTGCGGCTCCCACGATGAGCGCCGACGCGGCCTCGACAACGCCTCGGACCGTCATCCGCTGCTGCTCCGCCAGGGCCTCCTGGGATGAAGGTCCGGGTGGCTCCGCCCATCCGATGACCTGGCACGGTCGACGAGTCCTGCCCGCGAGCAGCCCCCAGACCGCTGAAGCGTGCCCCAGGCTCACGCACAGGAGGGCGGAGCTCGTGCCGAAGTAGTCGTCGAACTCGCCATCGGTCAGGCCGTTCGGCCATCGCTCCGGGGTACCGAGGACGGTCAAGTCGAGGACCGCGACGGTCCTGACTCGAACGCCCAGCTCGGAACGGAGCACCGGCACGGCACGACGCACGACGTCGGCCGATACGTCGCCGAGGCAGACCACAGTGAGGTCCGGCTCGCTCTCGTCGCTGAGATCCGGCCAGACGGCGAGCCCACGCTCGAGCTCCTCGCTGACCGTCGCTACCGAGTAGTTCCTGCGGGTGTGCTTGCCCGCGACGATCACGTTGCAGCGGTCGGTGGAGCCCAGCGACGCGTCGAGCACCCGCGCCGTCCGGACAGGGTCGGCAGGCATGTAGACCCGCACTGCCGGGTCGCCGGTTGCGAGCAGGAGCGTCGCCAGCGAGGGATCACCATGCGTGTAGACGTTGTGCCACCCGTACGACGTGAGCAGCAGGTTCAGGCTCGGGCGCCCCGGCCTCGCGATCCGTCGGGCCTTGAGGTGGGCGATGAGCGCGGCGGCGGCCTGCGTTGCGAACGCCTCGTACGAGACGAAGAGCCCGCCGCGGCCCGACGCCGTCCAGCCGGCGAGCATGTCGACAAGGACCTCCTCGGCGAGCAGCTCAGTGACCCAAGACTCCCGCTCGAGGACGGCGAGCCGGTTCGAGGCCAGCTCATCAGGGCTCACGACCCACAGCTCTCGCTGCTCTGCGAACCTACGCAGAGTCGACGCTGTCGCCTCGGCGAAGGTCGAGGGCTCGGCGCGGTGCGGCCGGCGAATCATCGGGGACGCGGACTGTGGAGCCTCCCAGGTGGCAAGGTCGACATCGCTGAGCGCCGCACGCAGGTCACCGATGGGCTCGCCCTCGAGATCGAAGAGCTCCCGTGGCCGATAGCTCGCAAGCCACTCCCGGAGTACGTCAGCTTCGTCCTCGTCGCGGGCGGCTTCGGTCAACGGAGTCTTGTGCAGGGCACTCGTCCCGGCGAGGACTGCGCCCCGCAGGCGCTCTGGACCAGTAAATCCCTTGCTGCACCGGACAACGACCGTCGTCGGCACACCCTCGGCGGTGTCCTGGAGTCCCCGACCGAGCTGGGCACGAAACCTGCTGTGAGCGGTTGCTGGATCGCCGTCGAGATCGGCCATCGCGACGCGGCGACCCAGCGAGGCAAAGTACCGGACCAGTTCGCTGTCGGACATAGTGCCGAGCACTGAGCGGCCACCCATGCGGAATCCGTTGACGTGAACGATCGGAAGTACCGCTCCCGGTTGCTCCGCCATCGCGATCCAGGCCGCAGCCGTCGCCGGTGTCTCGCACTCTCCATCGCCGACGATCGGCACGACCACTCGTTCAGCCGAGCCCAGCCCGCGGGCCAGACCGCAGGCAAATCCCAGCGCACCCCCGAGACGCCCTCCCTGGTACGCACCGCCGGGAAGGAGCGGCGAGACCTCGGCTCCCAGGCCATCGACGTCCGGGAAATCGCGGGCGAGCGAACGGAGACCTTCCGCCGTGCGCGTGTACCGCGAGCGGCTCCGCTCCAGGTCTCCGGTGAGCCAGGCCAGCGAGAGCTGCGCGACACCCGCGTGACCCGGCCCGATGACCGGTGTGACCTGCGGCAGGCTGTCTTCCAGGAGCGCCAGGTGAGCGAGGATCCAGGCCACGCCGGGAACGGTTCCCCAGTGGCCAGAGGGCGCAGGCTTGATGTCGCTGCGCACGAGGACCCGGTGGCCGGTCACGTTGTCTGAGAGATGGAGCTGCGCTACGGAGACGTACGTGATCGCCCGCCAGAGGACCTCGGCAAGCTCCGTCGTCGACTGCCTCATGCGACGAGACGTTCGCCAGCGAACGTCGTGTACCAGAGCGGCCGATAACCCTCCCACGCCTGAGGCCGCAGGTCGCTGCTCGCGAACGCCTCCTCGATGATGGTCCGCGCACGAAGGTAGTAGGCGACGTCGTCGGCTCCTGGTGTCCGCAGCCCTTCCATGATCGCGTTGTGCGCCTGGTAGACCTGGAAGTTGGGGAACCGCGTCACGTGCGGGACCAGATCCTCCAGCCCCGCACGAAGGACCTCGTGATCGTCCAGCCCGACGATGTAGGTGAACGACGTGTCGAGCCCTACGGCGGCGGCTCGGGCGAGAACCCCCGGCATCGCGTCAGGGGTAAGCATCGCCTTGCTGGCCTTCAACATCATGGAGCGGCGGCCGAGGCACTCGATCGTCAGACGGAGGATGAATGGCGTGACCTCCTGGGCCAGCCGCCGAAAGCCTGCATCGCTCGTGATGACCGAGGTCAGAAATCCGATCGAGGCATCGACGCCCCGCCGACCCAGTTCGCGCCGGAGGCTGACGAGGTGTTCGACGGCGGGCTCCTCGTGCTCGAAACAGCCTGTGGAGACCGTTATCTCGCGAAGCTCGCTCAGGTCTTGGCGAGGGTGCTGCTCGTGCAGTGCATCGAACAGGGCGGCCAGGGCGGTCTCTTCGGCCATCCGCGGGTCGGCAGCGGCCTCGAGGGTGTTCGGGCAGAAGGCGCAGCCGACGCACCGGCTGCGCGCGTTCGGGTTGAGCGTGGCCGCCGCGCCGCCGTTGCGGAAGTAGCCGCCGACGGCGTCGTCCGCGTCGATCCGGTCCACGCCGGCGACGTGCGCGCCGTCGAGGAAGAGGTCCTCGCCGCTCAGGGTGAAGGGCGACCCAGTCACGTTGAGCGGGACTATGGCCATCCACGCCGGGTCCGGCGCGCCGTCCAGCCGGATGCGGACTCGTGCGCGGTGCCTCGGGACGTTGCTGGAGATCCCGAACAGGTTGATCGCGATCAAGAGCACGTCTTCGCGTGGCACGCCCGTTGTGCGGGACAGCCTCTCGACGGTGTCGATGCCGAGGCGGGTGGCCTCGGCGCTCTGCGTGGTTGTGTGCAACGTACTCACCCTTCGGTTCGGATGGAACGGACGCGAGCGGAGCTTGTTGGACGATGGGTCGCGCGACTGAGAGCTACCCGGAAGCCGGTGAAGGTCGCTGGACCGGCAGAACGATGCACGCGGCCCCATGCTCGGAGAGCTGCTGGTTGAGTCCCTTTCGGGCGTCGGCAAGGGCCGCGTCAGCGGGCACCAGGACCACGGAGGCGCCGTAGTGTCGGGCGGCCTCGACCACCTGCCCGATGGTGAGTGCGTCGCGTGCGTCGGTGACGATCTGTGCCAGAGCCAGGCCCTCGGCACGCGCGTGGTCCTCGATCACCTCGTGCTGGCGATACATCTCCGCCGGGCTGCTGGCGGCGGCGTAGCCGACTGCGACCGGCCCGGGCACGCTCACCGCGCAGCTCCCACTACGTGCTGTGCGGTCATCGCTTCCCCTTCGAGGCGCGGGCGGCGTCGCCGTCCATCGGTTCCCGGTCCGCGGGTGCTGCGGGCCGCCATGGTCCACCTTCGGATCGATCACCAGGGTTCGAGTGACACACTCCTGTGTTACTGAGTCGGCTGGTGCCGTTCCGACGCGGCGTTGCTCAACCTTCGCAGCGCGGGGATCAGCGGCACACCTGCTGAGCAATCGGCTGGCGGTCGGGTTGGTGGGTGCGGCTGACCTGTGAAAACGCACCGTTCCCACTGACATTGCCCATCGTGATGGGTATGGTGACGCCAGTTCTGGTGACGTCACGGGGGAGAGGCCATGAGTTCGTCGTCTGGCTCGATGAGCACGTCTCCTTCCCGGAGAGCCAAGGTCTCGCCGCAGGCACGTGGCCGCGAGCTGGCCGCGCACGGGAAGCGGCTGTGGTCGGAGCTGGGGTCGGTGCGAGCCGCCGCGATCGAGCTGATGGCGGAGTATCCGGACGTGCCGAGTCTGCAGGCGCACCGCTATGCGGCGGGCTTGTCCCAGGACCAGGCGGCCGCGCGGTATAACGAGGTCACGGGCCATCAGACGAGCCTGGGCGGCACCACGATCAACGCGTGGGAGTCATGGGCCCGAGGTCGGGGACAAGGATCTCCGCCGTCGATGTCGGGGCTTCTGGTTCTGTGTGTCGCGTACGGGAAGGGGCCCCTCGGGGTCGCCGAGGATCTGCTCGATCCTGCCGAACTCATCGCGGAGGCCTACGAGCGGCTTCCGATCGAGGACCAGCTGGCGCTCAAGCAGGTGGCAGTCGGCCGGCCACCATCGCGCGTTGGCGCCACGAACGGCATGCCGCGACCCAGCACCGCACAGGGAGAGCCGTCCAGGACGACCGCTCCGCACCAGGTCGGTCGCGAGTTCACGTTGACGGTGCCCACGATCGAGTACGGCAACCCCGAGATCCAGGTCTTCCCGCTCGCGAACCCGCAGCCAGGCCAACTCCTGGACCTTGAGTGGTCGACGTTCGGGTACGGGGTCGAGCGTCTGGCGGTGCAGATCAAGAACGTCGGCAAGCGGCTGGAGGTGGACATCTGTTTCGGAGTGAATGAGGCGGGCCTGGTGATGGCGACGTTCTTGTCATCGGCTCGGTTCTCCCGCTGCCCGATCGGCTACCTCCGCTGCAACAAGGTACGTGACGGCATCGACCTGGACGACGCCTCGTTCTTCCCCGACACCCGTGACGCGCCGACGATCGTGATCTGCGACTTCGAGGTCAAGCACGCCGACGTGATCGGCTACCTCGCCCGCCAGGTTCGCGCCCGCTACCCGGGCGCCGAGCTGTACTTCGCCGTGTTCGGCGCGATGACGAAGGACCGCGGCCTTGCCGTGTCGAGCTTTGATGACCTGACCGGCGCGGCGATCATGCGCGCGGCGGACTTCGAGGCCGTCTTCATCGCTGCGACGATGAGCCCGCCCGGGATCGAACCCCCGCTCGAACTGCGATAGAAGGCGACCCATGACCGTTGAGAGCCCGCTGCCGAACCTGGCTCGGCAGGTCGTCGACCTGGTCGACGCCCTCCTGTCCGAGATCCGCCCCCGCCTGCTTGAAGCTGCCCTGAGCAGGGACCGTGGCGAGAACGAGAACCTGCGCCACCAGGGCAACTTCCTGTCCGACCACGACCTGTGGGCGCACCAGCGTTACCAGGAGGGCCTGGCCGAGTTCCTCCCGTCGTTCATCTACGCCTCGGAAGAAGACGAGCCGCAGGTCATCGGCGACGACCCCGACCCGGACCTGTGCGTGCTCGTCGACCCCCTGGACACCAGCGAGCTGGCAGTCCGCGCCCTGCACGGCTATACCCACGTCCTGGTCTACTCCCGCTCACGTCGACGGCCCGTCGTGGCGGTGGTCGGCGACGTCTTCCACCACGTCCGCCTCTACGTCGCAGCGCTGCACGACGACGGCACCGACCGGGCCTGCCTGATCACCACCGACGGCGATCAGTACCCGCTGAGCCGTCCGTCGGACGCCGACCTGACCAGGGCCCTCGTGACGAACTACTTCATGCGTCCGGCCGAGCGCTTCGCCCCGCTCGCGGGCCAGCACCGCTTCTTCGAGGCACTCGGCGCACCGGGATCTGACGGCAAGGCCCGTGGCCGAATCGGGGTCGACTTCGGCTCCATCAGCCTGTGCCACGTCGCTGCCGGCTTCACCGACGCTACCGTCGAGTTTGCCAAGGGCTTCGCCGCCTGGGACCTGTCACCAGGGCACTACGTCCTGCACGCCGCTGGCGGTACGACGATCGACCTTGACGGCGCCCCGATCGCCCTGGACTACGGGCTCAACGATCTTGCCGAGATCAACAGGACCATGGGCGAACGCCGCAAGTTCATCGCCGCCGGCAACCCGGGTCTCGCTCAAGAGCTTCTCGCGGTGATCGACCGGTAGAACGCAGACGGTCCTCGTGCCGTCGTCGCATCACCCGGCGAGGTGCCCCCACCGATGCCGCAGGTCGGCCCACCGCCCGACGTCGACCTGGAATCCGGCGTGCAGGACGACGACGCGATCGGCGCGGGCGAGGGTGGCTTGGCGAGATGTGGTAGCGATGATCGTGGCGCTCTCAGCGGTGAGGTCGTTCTAGAGGTCGGCTTCGGTCGTCGCACGTCGGCGCGTGCAGCCGAGTTCGACGACGAGCGCTTGCATGGTGCCGTGTCCCCGTAGCGCAGGACAGGGTGTCCTGCGGAGAATGTCTCTCATGCCCGCCTCGTCGAGTAACACGCGCCCTCTCCGGCCCGGCGCGGACGAACGGCAGCGCCTCCGCCAAGCTCTGGTGCTCGAAGCATGCCAGTTGGGACTGCGCATCGCACAAGGCGATGACGCAGGGATCCCTCAGCACGAGACAACTATCACGGAGACTGTGCTGCTAAATCTTCATAACCAGTTGGGTCACCAGTTGGACATTACGATGCTGACCCAGGCCGATGAGGGTGTTCGCGGCGCGGATTGGATCTGGTGCGTCGGAGGCGAGCGAGGGTGGTTCTCGTTCTACGTCCAGGCGAAGAAGTTCAAATCGAACGGCTATGACGTTGGCTACAGGAGCTCCCAGAACCGTCCGCAGGTTGACAAGCTCATAGCGGCTGCCGAGGCAGCCGGAGTTAACCCGGTCTACGTGTTCTATAACCCGCTCGTCGGCGGGTCCTCGTACAGCGGTGCATCTTGCGTCGATGCGCTCGCGCCGGGTGCGGACGGATTTACCGCCGTGTCAGCCTATGCTGCGCGCTCGCTCCTCGAGGGCAGTTCTCGAAAGGCAGCGCTCGACGAAGTCTGGTGGATCGCCCATCCGTGGGCTTGTCTAGCTGGCTGCCCAGACGGGCAGGACCGCCTTCGCTGGGCATCGCAACCATGGCCATCGCCGGCTCAGGCTCAGGCTCAGGAGATGCTGAGCCACGTCCGCGACTTGTGGTCCCGGAACGCACCTGGTCCTGAGGGCAGCGCAGGTAGCATTGCGCGACTTTTCGCCGAGCAAGCGATCTACGCTTACCTGCGGGCGACGGACTTTCGGGGCGATTTGGAGATTACGGCGTCCGACTCCCTCCGCGTCGGCCAGCAAGCAAGCTGGGGCTTCAGCCGTGAAATGCCTGCCTGGGTTGGAGACCCCGATGGGGCGCTCGAATTGTGGCGGCGGCGAACCGCCCTACAAGAGCCGTTGTTTGGTCCCGGCGCGGTTGTGAAGCTGCAGGTGGACGACGCATAGGGTGTTTCCCATTCAGCGCCAATGCGGAGCGATCGCAGCGAGGGCTCTCGTGAGACCTCCGTCCCTGACAGAACGATCCCGTGATCAGGCGCGACGCAAGTGCCACAGGTTGTGTCACCTGCTCGACCCGGGCCGCAATCGCGATCATCCGTCGATGACGGGCCGCCAAGCCAGGGCAATCTAGGGACGACAACCGGCAATCTGCGCGGTTCGCATCGACCGGGCAACAGTCGTGTGGAACTCTTGGCCCGGCACGTGGCAGGGAGACGACACGAGGGGGCGGTTGGGCACGTGAGTCACCAGGTTCCGGCGAGCACGGAAGCCGCAGGCGTCATCCCTGTGCAGGACGCACGATCGGTGCGCGAGCTGGAAGCGCACCTGCGTGCGCTGGCAGGCGCAGCCCGGCAGCTCGGGTTCGACGGGCAGCACGTCATGGACTCTGAGGTTGCCCAGGCACGTCGAGCGCTGAACGACGTCGAGCGAGCCGACGATGCATCGGTTGGTCCGGAGACCGCGGCAGCGGGGGAGGCGTACACGGCAATGGCTCCTGGCCTGCGGCTGGCTGCGGACCGCCTCGCCCCAGGTTCGGCAGGCAGTGATCCGAGCGACGAGGTGTGGGCCGCAGGCGGGTCGCCGGCCGGAGCACATTGGCCGGGCAGCGTCCGTGTCGGCGTTCTGGATGCGACTGACGTCCCGGTCGTGCTCCCGCTGCTCGGGACGGCTGGCTGGGCGGTGATGCCCGCCGTGGATGATGAGACCTGGCAGCCCGAGGACCGGGAGGCGGCGCTGCAGGTGGTGCAGCAGGCCGTGCTGCGGCTGGCCACTGCCTCGGAGCCGTTCGGCGTGCGAGTCGAGACGTTCGATCCGCAGGTCACTGGCACGGTCGGCGTACTCGGGGGCGTCACCCGTCGCTTTCCTCAGGTCGTGGCCCCGGCGGTGCATGACCTCTCGGGTCTGCGGCCGATGTTGTCGAGCCTGGTCGAGACGTCTTCAGCGCGGGCGACGCGGATGGCGCAGGCAGGTTTGACCAGGTTCGCTGAACTGCAGGCTCGGTCACGGCGGGCGGACCCGCACCGGGTCGTCGTCGTCCTGGACTACCCGCGGGGGATCGACGAACGGTCGAACCAGGACCTGCTGCGGCTCGCCACCTCCGGCGCCAGCCGCGGGATCGCGCTGCTGGTGACCTTCGATTACTCCGCCGACGCCGCGCCTGGCGTCGACCCCGACCTGCTGCTGGACCATCTGGACGCCGTCGTCACCACCGGCGACCTCCTCGTCGCCGATCAGCTTCCGGGCGTCCCTGTCCTTCGTGACGACCCGATCCGGCAGGTCACCGCGGTGTGCGACGCCGTCGTCGCACGCACCGAGGCAGCCGAGCTGCCTACGATCCCGTTCACCGAGACCCTTCCGCCTCGTGACCGCTGGTGGACGCCGGTCGGCGACGGCCTCGAGGCGGTGCTCGGGTTCGCGGACGCCGACCCGGTGGTGGTGCGGCTCCGGTCGGCGAACCCGCCGCTGCCGCACCTGCTGGTCGCGGGCGCGGTCGGGCAGGGCAAGTCGAACCTGCTGCTGACCGTGATCCACGGCCTGGCCGCCCGGTACTCGCCAGACGACCTGGAGATGTACCTGCTGGACTTCAAGCACGGTGTGGAGTTCGCCCGCCTCGGCCCAGCCACGGGCCGGGACGTCTTCCTGCCGCACGCCAAGGTCCTGGGCATCCATGCCGACCGCACGTTCGGTGTCGCGGTCCTGCGGCACCTGACCGAAGAACTGGCGCGCCGCTCGGAGGTCTTCAAGGCGTATGACGCCGTCGACATCTCCGACCTGCCGGCCGGACCGAACCGACCACCGCGCCTGCTGGTGGTCCTGGACGAGTTCCAGGTCTTGGTCGACGGCGACGATGACCTCGCCACCGAGGCGGTGACCCTGTTGGAGCGCCTGGCCCGACTCGGGCGCGCCTACGGGGTGCACCTGATCCTGGCGACCCAGACCCTGGACGGGACCGCGCGGCTGACTGCGAAACGCGACGCGATCCTCGGGCAGATCCCTCTGCGGCTGGCGTTGAAGACCACGGCTGCCGACTCCCAGGTCATCCTCGGGTCCGGGAACCTGGCCGCCGCGCAGCTGGAGTTCCGCGGGCAAGTCATCGTCAACGCGAACTACGGCGCGCACGACGACAACCTGCGCGCACAGGTCGCCTACGCCGACCACGAGATCCTCGCCGCTCTGCGCAGCGACCTGTGGCAGCGGGCCGGTGGTTCCGTCGCCGTCCCGCCGCGCGTCTTCCACCTGGCCCAGCCCGCCCACCTGCCTACCGCGCTGGCCCGGCAGCTGCCCGTCGCCGGACCGGACGGCGTCGCGGCGTGGGCCGGCCTGCCCGTGGCGGTCACCGAGACGCCGGCCGCCATTCCCGTGCGACCCGAACCAGGTGCCGGAGTGCTCGTGCTCGGCGACGGACCGGCCGAGGGCGTGGGCGTCCTGACCGGCCTGGTGCTCTCCACGATCCTGTCCGCACCACCGCAGGCGCGGCCGAAGGTCGTCCTCTTGGCCCCCACCGCGGCGGGTCGGGCCAGTGACGCGGTGGCCGACGAAGGCACGAGAGCACTGGTCGAGGTGCTGTGGGCGGCCGGGGCTGACGTCGAGCATCTGAAGACCCCGGAGGCGATCACGGGTCGGATCATGGAGCTGCGCACCCAGATCGCCTCCGACGCCGTCGACGGGCCGACGCTCCTGGTCACGATCGGTCTGCACGCTCTGTCCGGTCTCAAGGAGGCCCCGCCCGGCCTGTTCGAGACCCCGGCCGCCGCGCTGGACGACGTCGTACGCCGCGGGCCGTCCGCCGGGATCGTCACGTTCGGCTGGTGGAACCGCCTGCACGCCGTGACTGACGTGCTCGGGTACGACCACGCGAACCTGACCGGGTACGTCTTCCTGCGCCACCCCGTCGACGGCGTCCGCTCCGCCCTGGGCATGCCGCTGCTGACCTGGGCGTCCGAGCCCGCGCGGGCGCTGGTCTGGGATGGCATCGGACCCGAGCCCGTCCAGGTGGTGCCCTTCGCGCCGTTGACGGCCGACGACGTCGAGCACGTCGCGCGTCACATCCGCTCCGAGGCTCCCGAAGGTGGCGTCCGATGACCGCCTCGAACCCGTGGGCTGCGGCCCAGGCGCCCGACGTCGTCGACGACTGGGCCAGCTACCGAGCCGGGCTCGGCGACCTTGCCTCAGCCCTCGCCCAGGCCGAGGACGAGATCGGACAGCGCGACCAGGAGCGCGACCAGCAGCTTGCCGCGGCCCGAGAACGAGTCGCCGGCGCCGAGAGCGATCGCGACGAGCTCGCCGCCGGCCTGCCCGCACTCGAGGAGCTCGCCCGGACCGTCCTGGAGCAGGTGGACGTTCAGCCGCAGGGAGCCGGGAGCACAGACCTCGTCGCACAGGTCGAGGATGCTGGATCGATCCGTTTCGTAATGACCGAGATCCGATCCGGCCTGACCGACACGTCCGCCGCGCTGGCCGTCGCTCGGGGGCAGGCGGCCTCGCGTCGAACCAGGCTCGTCACCGTGGCGGTCGTGGTGGTCGCGACCATCCTGACCTGGGTGGTGCTCTCCGCGGTCGGCGCCAACGTGTTCGCCACGCTCGGAGCGACGATCACCGTCTGCCTCGCAGGGGTCCTGGCGCGGCGTCGCGGCCTCGTCCCGACGGCAGTCGTCGCGGGCATCGGGCTCATCATCGTCCTTGTCATGTGGCTGACCTTGGATGCGATCCTCGCCACGATCCTGCTCCCGGCCGCCGGGCTGACCGGCGTCGTCGTCCTGGCCCGTACGGGCCGCCGCAAGAACCGATAGAAGGGGACCTTCGTCATGTCGCAAGTCACCGATCTCAAGGCCCAGCTCGCCCAGATCGCCAGTGAGTCCAAGACCGCTGGCGGGAGCCTGAGCCAGTTCCAGGACCGGTTCTCCGGGCACATCGCCAAGGTCGAAAGTCTCATCTCCGGCACCTCGACCAAGGCCGACGTCGAGATCGCTGGCGTTCTTGAGGAAGCGCGCCGCGCCGCAGAGCAGGCGTCCGCCGCGCTGCTCGCAGCCGCGGACCGCTGCGAGAAGTTCGCTCAGCAGGTCTGAACGACACTCACTCGGGGTGACCACGGCCATCGCCGGGCACGAACCCGGAACGAAGGAGGTGGCCAGTGGCCCAGTCCGACCTGCAACGACTCGCCGAAGCCCTGGTCACTGAACTCGACCAGGGCATCGGCGCTGACCAGAGAACCCTCTTCCATTGGATCGACGAGTGCGCCCGCTGGCGAGACACATTGATCCTTGCTGGCCCGAACGATCCCTACATCAGGACCGCGGCCGAAGGTGTCGGCGCTGCTCGATCGGAGCTTCTCCGCGCAGTGCAGCAACTCCGACGCGCCCAGCTTCTGGGCGTCGCGTGGTCGGAGCAGGCCGTCACCGACGTCGCCGCAGGCAAGCCCGTCGCGGGCACTCTTACGCCGGCGATGGCCGAGTACTGGCGCAACGGCGGTCGCAGCTGGGCTCCTACACATCTGCAAACCGAGATCGACGACCTCGACCCGATCAGCGACGATCTGCAGAGGGCGATCGACAAGCTCACGCCCGCCGAGGAGGAGCGGTGGCAGCGGGTCTGGCGCAGGTTCCCCAAGGGCGGTACCAGCGCTCAGAAGGCCGCGTTCTACCGTGCTGCCGCCGACGAGCCCGACGTCCCCGAGTACATGCGGCCCGTGCTGCGTGGGAGCGCGTTCAACCACGAGGTCTACACGCTGTACCCGGCGAGCGAGGTGACGATCAACAACCTCGCAGACGACGGCACGACCAAGCGGCAGTTCCGCGTGGACGCCCTCAGCCGTCGAGAAGTCGTCTCGCTGAAGTACACGCAGCTCGCCTTGGTCAAGGCCGAGACTGCGAGGGGCTATGTCGACGAACTCCTCAAGAAGTACCGGCCGGGACGTCCTGATCTTATCGTCGCGTCGACGACGGGCAACCAGACCAAACTTGGAAGACTTCGCAGCTTGATCGGCCAGCCGTTAGCCGGTGACATGGTTCTCGGCGTGCCGCCACAAGTAGAGCCGATTCCTCGGTGGCTCGTGGATTACGCTGCGAAGAACGACATCGAGATCCGAGAGTTCAAGACTCCAGAAGCCCGAGGTGATTCCGCATGACTGGCGATGTCTGGTACACCACCAGTTGGAGCCACACGACGCACGAGCCGACGCCTGGCCACGAGTGGCTCACTAACGAAGGCGCTAGCGAGCACTTCCTGGGAAAGCGTCCAGGCGGCCTGGACGTGGTCGACGCGCATGTGGTTGACGCCGGGGATCGTCCGCGTGCGCGATGGGCCATCGGCTGGGGAGGTGTCGGAGCCAGGGTGCGGTTCTTCACCGAGGCGGGAAGCACGTGGCGCACCGTCGACTGGGAGTTGATCGACGGACGGCTCTGGCGCTGGATCACCATCGATTGGACCTACCCGGACGACACCCGCATCTATCGGAGCAGCGAGGCAATCCTCGACGTTCGCGCCTCGGCGCGTCCCGACGGGACCGGCGACTTCACTACCGAGGACGTCGCCACCGGCCAGGAAAACTTCATCGAGCTGACAGATGCTGCGAGGCCGTCCTATTGGATCGACGTCCCAACCTTCGGAGATTGGACCGCACTCGCAGATCCGGGCCCGTCACCCTATGAGGTTGCGGGTCGCAACGCACCGGCCGCTGTGTGACTCTTTGTGTTCTACGGGCCCGGCGTTGCCGGCCGGCCAGCTCTCAATCGCTGTCGAGGCCATCGCGTTCGGCCGCGAGCAACATCCGCTCGATCTCGGGACGGTCGATCTCTGCGAGGACTGGAAGGCTGCCCAGGGTCCCGTTCGCCTGCACACCGACGAGGTCCTCACTGAGCCCGAACGCCTCGTACAGCGCGTCGCAACTTCCGCAGCCGTTCGACAGGTAGCTCTCTTGCGCGGTCTTCGACCGACCCGCCTTGATCGACGCAACGATCGGATGGGCTGTCCTCGACAAGATGCCCCGTGCGTAGGCGAGCGGCGATGGCTGAAGGTGGCAGCAGAAAGACTCGGTTCACGGGCGCCGGATGCGCAGGCGGTCCTGGTCGAAGCCATGGCCGTGGGCATGGTCGATGTCGTCCTCACCCGCTGGGACGGGTGAATGTGCGCGATGTGTAGGCCGCCCTGTCTGCGGTACCAGGTACCGTGACGATGAAACCCCAGATGGGAGACCAGTGACGACCACCCGCCTCACGCTTGCCGAGGTCGAGCAGTACCTTGCCAAGGCAGCCGACCTGCTCAGAGGTAGTATTGACCAGGCCGACTTCAAGGCATACATCTTCCCGCTGATGTTCTTCAAGCGGATCAGCGACGTGTACGACGAGGAGTACGCGACCGCGCTGGCAGAGTCAGACGGTGACCACGAGTACGCCGCACTGCAGGAGTTTCACCGCTTCGTCGTTCCCAAAGGGCACGGGTGGGAAGACATCCGGGCTCGTTCGGAGAACGTCGGGCAGGCCCTCGCGACTGCCTTCCGTGAGATCGAGCAGGCCAACCAGAAGCATCTGTACGGGATCTTCGGTACGACGGCGGTGTGGAGCAACAAGGACAAGTTGCCCGACCTGAAGCTCAAGGATCTGATCGAGCACTTCTCGACCCGAGGCCTCTCGAACGCGGACGTCGCACCGGACGTGCTCGGCAACGCGTACGAGTACCTGATCAAGCGCTTCGCGGACCAGTCCAACAAGAAGGCCGGCGAGTACTACACCCCGCGGTCGGTCGTCGCGTTGCTCGTCAACATCCTCGATCCGCAGGAGGGTGAGTCGGTGTACGACCCCGCGTGCGGGACGGGTGGGATGCTCATCGAGGTGATCGAGCACGTCAAGCGCGCAGGTGGCAATGCTCAGACCCTCCTGGGGCGACTCTACGGTCAGGAGAAGGTGCTCACTACGTCGGCGATCGCTCGGATGAACCTGCTGCTGCACGGCGTGGAGGACTTCCAGGTCAAGCGTGGCGATACCCTGCGTGACCCGGTCTACTTCGACCGCGGCCGCCTGGCCACCTTCGACAACGTCATCGCCAACCCGCCCTTCTCGCTGAAGAACTGGGGCCACGAGGCGTGGGCGAGCGACGCCTACGGCCGTAACGAACTGGGTGGTGTGCCACCGAAGGGATATGCCGAGTGGGCTTGGGTCCAACACATGCTGACCTCCGCGACCCCGGCTGGCGGCCGGGTCGCGGTGGTCCTCCCGCGGGGAGCCCTGTTCCGCCAGGGCGCTGAGGGCCGCATCCGCGAGCACGTGCTGAAAGGGAGGTTCGTCGAGGCAGTCATCGGCCTGGCACCGAACCTGTTCTACGGCACCGGCCTTGCTGCCTGTGTCCTGATCCTGCGCCGCCGGCGCCCGGATGACCAGCGCGACCAGGTCCTCTTCGTCAATGCGGAGTCGCTGTTCAAGCGCGGCCGGAAACAGAACACCCTCGAACCCGAGCGCGCCGAGGAGATCCTGAAGGCCTACCAGGCATACGTCGACGTCGAGGGTCTGGCGAAGGTGGTCGGCATTGCCGACATCGAGGCTCAGGGGTGGAACCTCAATATCCCGCTGTACGTCGAGCCCGCCGACTCCGGCGAGCAGATCACCCTGGAGCAGGCCCTGACCGAACTCGAAGCAGCCAATGCCAAGGCGAAGCAGACCCGCGCAGCCTTGGGGGCCGAGCTCGCCAAGTGGGGCCTCGGCCCCGAGCCGGTATCGCCGGTCGAGTCTGTCGAGACCAAGGCGGTGACGGTATGAGCGCCCGGATTACCCAGAAGGAACTGGAGTCCTACCTGTGGGGTGCGGCGGTGCTGCTACGCGGCCTGATCGACGCTGGCGACTACAAGTCTTACATCTTCCCGCTGGTCTTCCTGAAACGGACCAGTGATGTGTACGACGAGGAGCATGCCGCCGCCTACGCTGTCTACCAGGACGACGAGCTTGCCGACCTTCCGGAGAACCACCGCTTCGCCATCCCCGAAGGTGCCCATTGGGGAGAGCTGCGTGAGGTCACTAAGGACATCGGCAGTGCGCTGAAGAACGCCATGCGGGCCATCGAAAAGGCCAACCCCGACACCCTGGCTGGCGTCTTCGGTGACGGAGACTGGACCAACAAGAACCTGCTCCCTGACGCCACCTTGGCGGACCTGATCGAGCACTTCTCCGCAAAGACATTATCAGTGGTCAACCTGCCCGAGGATGAGCTCGGGCAGGGGTATGAGTACCTGATCAAGAAGTTCGCCGACGACTCCGGCCACACCGCACAGGAGTTCTACACCAACCGCACCTTGGTCCACCTGATGACCATGATGCTCCAGCCCGAGCCGGGCGAGTCGGTCTACGACCCCACTTGCGGCACCGGCGGCATGCTCATCTCCACCGCTGCGGAAGTGAAGCGAGCGGGCAAGGAATGGCGCAATCTTCGCCTGTACGGCCAGGAACTCAACTACGGCACCTCCGCCATCGCGAAGATGAACCTGTTCCTCCACGGAATCACCGACGGACGCATCGAACATGGCGACACTCTCGCCATCCCAAAGCTCCTCGACGCGCGTGGTGGCCTACGTACTTTTGACGTCGTCCTGGCCAACCCGCCGTACTCCATCAAGTCCTGGAATCGTGAGAAGTTCGCCGCCGACCCCTATGGTCGCAACGCGTGGGGCGTTCCGCCGCAGGGCCGCGCTGACTACGCCTTCTTCCAGCACATCGCCGCGAGCCTCGACCCGATCACCGGCCGTGCCGCGATCCTCTTCCCCCACGGTGTCCTCTTCCGCCGTGAGGAAGCCGCCCTGCGAGAGAAGTTGGTCAAGTCGGATCTGGTGGAGGCCATAATCGGCCTGGGCCCGGGGCTCTTCTATAACTCCCCGATGGAAGCCGTCGTCATCACCCTGCGAGCGACCAAGCCCGCTGACCGGGCCGGAAAGGTGATCTTTATCAACGCCGTCGCTGAGGTGGCCCGCGAGCAGGCCCAGTCCTTCCTCCGCGAGTCTCACCAATCCAAGATCCTCGACGCCTACGGTGCCTTTACCGAACAGCCTGGATTCGCCGCCGTCGCCACCATCGATCAGATTGGCGAGAAAGCGTGGAGCCTTGCCATTCCCTTATATGTCGCGGGAGTGCCGTCCGCGGAGGCGACCGAGACTCGCGGCATCGACGACGTAGTGGCTGCCTGGTGCGCCTCTGCACGAGTGGCCGACGGCGCGATCGACACCGTCCTCACCATGCTTCGCATGGAGGTCGCCCGGTGAGCCTCAACCTCGACAGGTCCACTTGGAAGACGTTCGCGTTCGGCGATGTCATCGAGAACGTCACAGACCGGGTCGATGACCCCTCGAAAGCTGGCGTCGACCGCTATGTGGGTCTGGAGCATCTCGACCCCGGCGTTCTGACGATCCAACGGTGGGACACCCCCGACAAGGTAGAAGCGCAGAAACTGCGCTTCGAGTCCGGCGACGTCATCTTCGGACGGCGGCGTGCGTACCAGAAGAAGGTCGCAATGGCTGAGTTCGAGGGCATCTGCTCGGCACATGCCCTTGTCCTGCGCGCCCGGCCTGAGGTAATCCACCCGACCTTTCTGCCCATCTTCCTGTCCAGTGACTGCTTCCTCGATCGTGCCATCGCGATCTCGGTTGGCTCGCTTTCACCGACCGTCAACTGGCGTGACCTGAAGGTCCAGGAGTTCGACCTCCCACCCCTCGACGAACAGCAGCGCCTCGCCGACCTCCTTTGGGCAGTGGAGCGCGAGCGGAACGCGACCCAGACGTTGCTTTTGGCAACAGACACGTCGGTCCAGACGCTCGTGGACTTTCTGCTTGAGCGCGCTGGTGGCGTTGAGACCCCGCTTGGAGAGGTTCTGGTTACCTGTCAGTACGGCCTATCCAGTCGTGCTGGTGAAGACGGCGCCTTTCCGATGTTGCGTATGACGAACGTGCGTGCGGGCACTGTCGTGGGCGACGACCTGAAGTACTGCGATCTCAGTGATGGCGAGTTCGCGAGGTACCGGGTGCACAAGGGCGATGTTCTCTTCAACCGTACAAACACGGCGGAGTTGGTTGGCCGATCGGGCATCTTCAATCTTGGGGAAAACTTTGTCTTCGCCTCGTACTTGGTGCGGCTCAAGGCTGCCCATGAGTTGTTGGCCCCTGAGTTCCTTAATCATTTCATCAACTCCGGATTCGGGCAGCGGCGAATCCGGATCCACGTGTCTCGTGGTGTCGACCAAGCAAACATTAGCGCTGCGAAACTGAAGTCTGTGAACATTCCGCTGCCCAGTCTGGCCGATCAACAGACCATTGTGCGGCAAGTCGAATCTTTGCGTGAGCCGAGGCGTGAACAGGCAACTCGCTTGGATGCAGCAACTGATCTTGGCCGGGTGCTGAGGGCTGAGATATTTGGAGGCGATGCCTGATGTTCAACGAAGCGAACTCGGTGCGGGATTTCGTTCGAGATCTGGTGGCGACCGATGACTTTCGGTTCGTGCCGGGCAAGGAACTGCCGCGGAAGGTCGATGAAGTGCTCCTGGAAGCTCAGGTCAAGGAGTCGCTGATCACCTTCAATCCGGTGATCGCGGCGGATCCGCGGCTTGCCGACGAAGTGCTCTACCAACTTCGAGCGATATTGATCTCAGCGCGGAGTACGCCAAATCCGGTGGTGGCGAACGAGGAGTTCGCGGCGTGGTTGACCGGGCAGCGGTCGATGCCGTTCGGGCCGGACGGTGAGCACGTCACGATCCGGTTCTTCGACTTCGACCGAGCGGATGAGGTCAGCGCGAACAACTGGATCGTCTCCACCGAGGTGACCTACGGCGTGGGGCAGGTCCAGCGTCGCTTCGACCTGGTGCTCTGGTGCAACGGCCTCCCTCTCGTGGTCGGCGAGGCCAAATCGCCTGTGCGTCCGGCATACACGTGGATCGACGCCGCTGCGCAGATCGACGAGGACTACGAGGTCAACGTCCCAGCGTTCTTCGTCCCGAACGTGCTGAACTTCGCCACCGAGGGCAAGGACTTCCGCTACGGCTCGGTCGGGATGCCTGTTGAACTGTGGGGACCGTGGCGTGAAAATGCGTCGGCTGACGCCAGTCCGACGATGGCTTTGCTGGGGCTCGATGTGGTGAAGCAGGCCGTGGCCGGGGTGCTGGAGCCGAACGCGATATTCGACTTCCTTAGGTTCTTCACTCTGTACGCGACCGACAAGCGGCATCGCAAGATCAAGATCATCGCGCGGTTCCAGCAGTTACAGGGGACCAACCTGATCGTGGAGCGGGTGCTGCACGGTAAGGTCAATCGCGGCCTGATCTGGCACTTCCAGGGGTCGGGAAAGTCGCTGCTGATGGTCTTCGCCGCTCAGAAGTTGCGGGCGATGGCGGCGCTGACGAACCCGACGGTGTTGATCGTGGTGGACCGGATCGACCTGGACACGCAGATCACCTCGACGTTCAACGCCTCGAATGTACCCAACCTTGTCTCGACCGACTCCCGTACCGAGCTCCAGGCCCTACTGCGTGCCGGCGCGCGGAAGGTCATCATCACCACCATCCACAAGTTCGGCGAGGTGCCGGGTGTTCTCGACGACCGGAAGAACGTCATCGCGATGGTCGACGAGGCGCACCGATCCCAGGAGGGCGACTTTGGGCGGAAGATGCGAGGCGCGCTGCCCAACGCGTACCTCTTCGGCCTGACCGGCACGCCGATCAACAGCCGCGATCGCAACACCTTCGCTTGGTTCGGTTCGGAGGAGGACGTTGGTGGCTACCTGTCGCGCTACACCTACTCGGACTCCATCCGCGACGGCGCGACACTGCCACTGCACTTCGAACCACGACTCTCCGAGATCCACCTGGACGAGGAGGCGATCGACGAGGCCTTCGCCGAGCTCGCCGAGCAGCACGGGCTGACCGAGGACGACAAGATCACTCTCTCCAAGGGAGCCGCATCCCTGGAGGCGCTGATCAAGGCGCCCGAACGGGTCCGCACGATCGCAGCGGACATAGCGCTCCATTTCCAGGAGAAGGTCGAGCCGCAGGGCTTCAAGGCGCAGGTCGTCGTCTACGACAAGGCCACATGCGTGGCCTACAAGAACGAACTCGATGAGTTGCTCGGTCCCGATGCGTCGACCGTCGTCATGTCCAAGGGACGTAGGGACCCCGCGGAATGGAAGCAGTGGACTCCCGGACGCGACGAGCTCGAGCGGATCTCGGCACGGTTCAACGATTCTGCCGACCCGCTGAAGATCCTCATCGTGACCGCGAAACTCCTCACGGGCTTCGACGCGCCGATCCTGTACGCGCAGTACATCGACAAGCCCCTCAAGGCCCACAACCTGCTCCAGGCGATCTGCCGCACCAACCGCGTCTACCCGCCTGCCAAGACACACGGCCTGATCGTCGACTACCTCGGAATCTTCGACGACGTCGCGGGGGCCTTCGAGTTCGACGACAAATCCGTCGAGCAGATGATCTCCAACATCGACACGCTGCGTGACCAGCTTGCGCCAGCCATCGCTGCTGCGCTCACGTTCTTTCCCGGCATCGACCGCACCGTCGGCGGATACGAGGGGCTCATCGGTGCGCAGGCCGCGCTCACCACCGATGCAGCAAGAGACGCGTTCGGTGCCGCGTACAGCATCGTCGCCCGGCTCTGGGAGACGCTCTCACCGGACCCGATCCTCGACGAGCACGAGGCTGACTACCGCTGGCTCACGGACGTCTATCAGTCCGTCCAGGCGCCGGACACTGCCGGACGCCTGGTGTGGCACGCCCTGGGCGCGAAGACGCTCGAACTCATCAATGAGCACGTGCACGTCGAGGTCCCCAGGACCGACCTGGAGACAATCGTCCTGGACGCACAGGTCATCGAAGACCTCATGACAGGCAAGCGCAAGGACGTCGATCCGGCAGAGGTCGAGAAGTGGATCACTGCCCGCATCGCCAAGCATGTCGGCAACCCGGCATTCGTCCAGCTTGGGTTGCGCCTCCAGCAGCTGCGTGAGAAGTATCAGCATTCGCAGCAGGCATCGCTGGAATTCCTTAAGGAACTGTTCGAGCTCGCTCGGGACACCATCGCAGCCGAGAAGGCGGAGGCGGAGGTCCCTCGGGAGGAGCGGGGGAAGGCCGCGCTCACCGAGCTCTTCGAGTCCCTTGAGAGCGACGACACCCCTGTCATCGCCAAGCGCATCGTCGCCGAGGTGGACGAAGTGGTCCGTGCGATCCGCTTCGAGGGTTGGCAGAAGACGACAGAAGGGGACCGGCTCGTTCAGCAGGGACTGCGTAAGACGCTGTACGTCAAGTTCAAGATCCGCGACCACGACGTATTCGAGCGAGCGCTGGGCTACGTCCGGGAGTACTACTGACGATTCAAGTGTGAGCGGCGGTGAATCGTGCTCGGCGCCGTGAGGACAGCGCCAGCACGGGGCACGATCCGTTCGCGATCGTGCCGCACAGTGCGCTCCATCGACTGGGTAAGCGCAGGTAGCTCAAAGGTATCGAACGTTCTCCTCGTTGAGTCCGGCCACAACTTGCTCGGGCGCGAGAAGCAAGTTCATAAGGCCCATGACGTACCTGGCCCACTCCTCGGGCTCCAAAATGTCGTTGAACGCGGCGGCGGCCTCGAACTGCCGTCGCAGGTTCACGGGTAGCCGCTGTGCGAGCGAGGCGGCCAGCGCGAGTGCTCTGCTGCTCTTGGGAGACGGCGCGCTCAACTTACCGATTGGCCGAGACCCTGCGGAAGGCAGCGGTGTCACGGTGGCCTTCTCGAGCTCGCCCACGGCGGTAGCGACCCAGCTGGAATCCTCGCTTGCAAGCGACGGGATCGCGATCTGTTGTGTTGAGGCGATTGCGGCCCGGCTGAGCGCGAGGGAGAGCCCGCCGGGATCCTCGTGGTAGTTCAGATATCGGGCAACATCTATTCCCGGCGGGCACACCCTGTCCAGCACCACGTCGCCTACGAAGTTGCTGGGGTCAACTAGCCAGCCTTCACGCACCGTGATCATGGGTGTGAGGTGGACGCGGTAGAGATAGAACTGGCGGCCGTGATCGGCTTGATCGTCGATTCGTCGCAGCATGTTGTGTACAGCTGCCTCGTAGGTGCCGACGTGCAGGGCCTTGGCTCTTTGACGTTGGACCCACCGGGCGACGTGATCGTCTCCGCCCATCCTCTGCCTGGTCAGCTCGGTCAGCTTCGCAGCCGGATCGAAGTTTCGCGCAGGCCAGTCCGGTTGCGTGCTGGTGTGGTACCAGACAAGCTGCGTGAAGTTGTCGTCGCGCAGGGCGGGATCATCCGGATCGACGGTAACCCGTGGCGCAGTTTCCACTTCGCAGGTCACGCCGCAGCCTGGACAACTCTCTTGAGCCCGTTCCCACCGATCAATCCAATCAAGATCGACAACCCACTGAGGTTTTCTCGCCTCATTCGCTGACGGGGCGTTGAAGGTGGAGCAGGACGAGTGCAGCTGCGGCGATCTCGGTGAT
>NZ_BAAGRP010000061.1:0-28849 GCF_054782895.1 Promicromonospora xylanilytica | reverse complement strand
GTCCGGCTCGGGTCCGGCTCGGTCCGGCTCGGGTCCGGCTCGGTCCGGCTCGGGTCCGGCTCGGTCCGGCTCGGGTCCGGCTCAGCTCTACTCGGCGGGCCGGCGCGACCCTCGGCTCCGCCCGGCGGCATAGCTGGGCGCAAGCTGGGCCAGCGGCTCGCCTACAGGGTCGACTGCAGACCTGGTCGCGGCGGGTGATGCCGACTGCAGAGTTGGTTGCGGCTACGACCCTCAGCGCCGCACCTCACTCTGCAGTCGGCATCGGGGACCGCGACCAACTCTGCAGTCGGGCAGCGACGGGCACGCACGGACCACCCACGAACCGCCGCCCAGGCACCGCCGACCGGCACCAGCGGTAGGTACCGACCAGCACCACGAACCACCGAGCACCCATAAACCACCGACAGTCACCAGCAGGCACCGGCCACACCGACAGGCGTCCCGGACTCAACCCGCCCGTGCCGTCGACGACGCCGACACCCTGATCCCGCCACCGAACGCACCGGTGAACCAGTCCAGCAGCGGTGGGCTGGACACGGCGGCCAGCGTCACGCGGGCCGACCGGCCGTCCGGCGAGGACGCCTCCGCCACCGCGACGGGCATCCCTGGCGGGTGCTCCGCGAGGTACTGCTCGACGGCAGCACGCACCGCGGCGTCGGACAGCGTGAGCGGCGCGCCCGGAGCCGGCACACCGGAGCCCGTGTAGAAGGCCTCGGGCGACATCGCGCTCGCGGCGTCGGCCGCCGCGAGGTCCGCCACGTCGTAGAGCGCCTTGCGGTCCAGGTGGACCGCGCTCGCTGACGCGACGACCGCGACGAGCATCAGGGCGAAGGCGACGAACGCTGAGGTAAGCAGCATGATCCGTCCGCTCTCGCCGTCCGTCGGCGGCTCCCACCCGCGACGCGGCGGGCGCAGCCGGCGCGCGACACCCCCGCTGCCCTCGTTGCGAGCGTTTGGCCTGCGAGGGCGCCTCATGCACTCATTATGTGGCGGACCGTGGAGTCGCGCACGGCCGGCGCCGACTCCGCCAGGCCCCGAAGAACGCCCCGCGGCCGGGCTCGGACAAACCTAAACGTTTCACCTTCGAAAACGTTTAGCAGATTCCCTTGACACCAGCCCCCGAGCATCGAAATCCTTTTCCACGTTCGACGGGCCGACGACGGCACGTCCCACAAGAAGGGATCAACGATGACCCGAAAGCTCACCCCACCGCGCCCCCGGCGCAGGTTGCGAGCCATCTCGCTCGCCACCCTCACCGCAGTGGTACTCGCCGGCGGCGTGGCCGCCACCACCGCACAGGCGGCCGGCAGCACGCTGCAGGCAGCGGCCTCGGAGTCGGGCCGGTACTTCGGCACCGCGATCGCCGGGCACAAGCTCTCCGACTCGCAGTACACGACCATCGCGAACCGCGAGTTCAACATGGTCACCGCCGAGAACGAGATGAAGCTCGACGCGACCGAGCCGAACCAGAACCAGTTCAACTTCAGTGCCGGCGACCAGATCGTGAACTGGGCCCAGAGCAACGGCAAGCAGGTCCGCGGCCACACGCTGGCCTGGCACTCCCAGCAGCCCGGCTGGATGCAGAACATGAGCGGCTCCGCCCTGCGCAACGCGATGCTCAACCACGTCACCCAGGTGGCCACCCACTACCGCGGCAAGATCCACTCCTGGGACGTGGTGAACGAGGCGTTCGCCGACGGTTCCTCCGGTGCCCGCCGCGACTCGAACCTGCAGCGCACCGGCAACGACTGGATCGAGGCGGCCTTCCGCGCCGCCCGGACGGCCGACCCGAACGCCAAGCTCTGCTACAACGACTACAACACCGACAACTGGTCGCACGCCAAGACCCAGGCCGTGTACAACATGGTCCGCGACTTCAAGGCCCGTGGCGTGCCGATCGACTGCGTCGGCTTCCAGGGGCACTTCAACAGCGGCAACCCGGTGCCGAACAACTACCACGAGACGCTGGGCAACTTCGCGGCCCTCGGGGTCGACGTCCAGATCACCGAGCTCGACATCGCCGGCTCCGGCACCTCGCAGGCGGAGCAGTACCGCGGCATCGTCCAGGCCTGCCTCGCCGTTGCGCGCTGTACCGGCATCAGCGTCTGGGGTGTGCGTGACTCGGACTCGTGGCGGGCCAGCGACACACCGTTGCTGTTCGACGGCAACGGCAACAAGAAGGCCGCGTACAACTACACCCTGGACGCCCTGAACGCCGGCGGCAGCACCAACCCGGACCCCGACCCGGGGCCCGGTGACGGCTGCACCGTCACCGTCACCCGGTCGAACGAATGGAGCGACCGGTTCAACGTCTCGCTCGCGGTCTCCGGCAGCTCCGCCTGGCGCGTCGCGATCCAGCTGCAGGGCGGCCAGACCCTGCAGAACTCGTGGAACGCCACGGTCTCCGGCACCAGCGGCACCCTGACGGCGACGCCGAACGGGGCTGGTGACAACTTCGGCATCACGGTCTACCGGAACGGAAACAGCAACCTTCCCACGGCGACGTGCTCGGTCCCGTGACGACCTGACCGGACGGACAGCACGACGACGGCCCGCGTCCCCAGGGCGCGGGCCGTCGCCGTACCCGCTCGCCGCCCCGGCGTCGACGCTCAGTGCCGCTCCTCCGCGTACCGGTCGACGGTCCCGGTGCGAGCAGCCTCGACGGGGACGGACAACGGCACCCACCCGCGCACGGCGTCGGGCAGCAGCGGCAGCGGTACCTCCACCCGCACGACAGCGCCCACGGCGGCACCCGGCGTCAGGCACGGAGACGCGGAGCACTCCAGGGACAGGGCGGCGTCGTCGCGCGCGAAGCCCTGGTCGGACAACGCGATCCCGACCGCGGCCTCCGCGCGGCCCCCGCCGGCCGCCGACGACTCCGCGGTGACCATGGCACGCACCGCCTCCCTGGCCGCGCCCTCAGCCGCGAACGCGCCCGCCTGGACCCGGCCCAGCGTCACCACGAGGTAGACCAGGGGGATCAGCAGGATCAGCGCGACGCCGAGGAACTCGACCATCGCGGAGCCGCGCTCCCCCGGCGTCCCGGCGGGGCTCACCACGTCTCCTCCAGCGCGTGCCCGCGGACCGTCAGCGTCCCGCCCGGCCCCAGCAGGCCGACCACGGGCAGCGGCGCCCGCACCGTCACCTCGATGACCGCGGCACCGTCGAGGGTGGCCCGGCCCGCCGTGACGTCGCGGGCGTAGTCCCCGGTGAGGGCGTCCGCCAGGAGCGCCCGGGTACGCGCGACGCCGTCGGCCGGGCTCCGGTCCGCGCGAGCCGCCACCCGTGCGCCCTCGGCCGCCGCGTCGGTGGCGAGGGAGCGCACGTGCACGGCGAGCGCCACCTGCACCACCCCGAGCAGCAGGGCCAGCACCAGCACGGACACCAGCAGGAACTCGACGGCTGCGGAGCCGTGCTCCGGCCGGCCTGAGCTCACCCCTGACCCGTGACGCTGCTGATCGCCTGCCGGAACGCGTTCTCCAGCAGTGGCCCGGCGACCGCCCAGAGCGCGACCACGAGGCCTGCCGTCATCAGGGTCACCAGGACCCAGCCGGGCACGTCGCCCCGTTCGCCGTCACCGGTCTCGAGCTCGCGGTTGTCACGCATGGCGCTTCCTTTCGTCGGCAGACCCGTTCGCAGGGTCATGTCAGAGCCCGATCCGGAGGGTGGCCAGGCTGGGGAAAACTGCGAAGACGACGGTGACCGGAAGCACCAGGAACACGACCGGGACCATCATCAGGATCTCCTTGCGACCGCCCGCCTCCAGGAGGGCACGACGGCCGGCCTCGCGCACGTCGTCCGCCTGCGCGCGCAGTACTTCCGCCAATGGGGTTCCGCGCTCCAACGCCACCACGACCCCCTCGGCGAAACGGGAGAGGGGCGGCAGTCCCGACCGGTCCGCGAGCGCGGTGAGGGCGACCGTCACCGGCGCGCCGGCGCGGACCTCCGCGACCATGCGCCGGATCTCGCCGGCCAGCTCGCCGCGCGCCGTCGAGGCGACCCGTTCCAGGGCCGCGGGCGGGCTCTCCCCCGCGGCCACCGCGAGGGCCAGCAGCTCCGCGATGGTGGGCAGCTCCGCGAGCAGCCGCTCCTCGCGCCGCCGGACGCGCGTCGTCAGCGCCTGGTCGCAGGCCGCGTACCCGCAACCGCCCGCGACGACCACCAGTGCCACCAGGGGCACCACCGCCGCTCCGCGCGTCGCCGCGAGCAGCAGCGCGAGGCCGAGGCCCGCGGCCAGGCCGGCGACCGTCCATACGACCTGCCTGGCTCGGAAGTGGTCCACCGACTCGGCCGATCCCGCACGGTCGAGCCGGCGCCGCACCTCCTCGCGGGGTGACCCGAACCGCTCGAGGCGCGCCCCGACGTCGTGCAGGCCGAGCAGGCGGACCACCGCGGAGGTGCGGCTGACCTCCCGCAGCAGGGTCGAGGTCGCCGAGCGCGGGCGCAGGTACGGTGCGAGCCGTTCGTCGAGGGTGACGGCGCGGGCGCGCAGCCGGGCGAGGACGATCAGCAGCCCGAGCGCGACACCGAGGCCGGCGAGCGCCCCCGCCGCCCAGCCGGTCATCGCAGCACCCTGCGCTCGGCGGGCAGGCGGCCGATCCGCAGCATCACCCGGTAGGCGACCAGCGCGCAGAGCCCGCCCGTGACGAGTACCGCGATGCCGGTGGGCGAGTCGTAGGCGCCGGCAGTCTCGGGACGGGTGGCGAGGAGGGCGAGCACCACCCACGGTCCGGCGACCGCGACACGGGCGCCGTTCACGGTCCAGCTCTGACGGGCCTCCAGCTCGCCTCGCGTCGCGGCGTCCTCTCGCAGGAAGCCGCTGAGCGTGCGCAGGAGCCGGCCGAGGTCCTGCCCGCCGACCTCGCGGGTGAGGCGGAGGGCCTCGACGATGCGGTCGGCCACCGGGTCGGCCAGGCGTTCCTTGAGCGCGTCGAGCGCGTCCCCGAACCGGCCGCCCGCACGGTAGTCGTGGGCGAAGCGGCTGAACGGCTCGCGCAGCTCGACCGGGCCGCGGTAGCCGAGCTGCGCGACGGCCTCGGGCAGCGACAGCCCGGCACGCACCCCGGACGCGAGGTGGTCGACCACCTCGGGCCACACCTCCCGCAGCGCCCGACGGCGGCGGCGGGCCCGTGCGCGCACCAGCAGCACCGGGCCGGGTGCTGCCAGCACGGCGAAGCAGACGGCGATGGCCGGCGACCGGGTCAGCGCGAGCCCCAGCAGCAGGGTCACCACGCCGAGCGCGACACAGGCGCCGACGAGCATCGCCGGCGTGACGGAGGGCGCGCCGGCCTGCGTCAGCAGGTCGCGGGTGCGCATCTGCCAGGTCACACGTCCGACGGCCCGCGGCGTCGGCGTCCAGGACGACCACCACACGCAGAACAGGCCGGCCCCCAGGAGCAGGCCCACCACGACGCCCATCAGCGCACGCCCCAGGGGCCGGCGCCCGTCCGGGGGCCCGCACCCGCCCAGGGGCCGACGGTCGTGCGCCCGGACCCGACCGGGACGGCTCGCTGGTCCGCGAGCAGTGCCCGCACGTCGAACCCCGCGCGCTCGAACCGGTCCTCGGCGGGCGGCATCCCGTCGCCGCGGCGCAGGTCACCGTCGGCGTCGCGGTCGAAGATGCCCGCCGTCTCGATGCGACCCTCCTCGACGCGCCCGGTCACGGCCACGATCTCGCGCACCTGGCGCCGCACCACGCCGTCCGCCGTCCGGCTCAGGCCGAGGTGCACCACGAGGTCCACCGCGGAGGCAACGGTGGGCACCACGAACCGGTCGGACACGTTCTCCCCCGCGAGCAGCGGGAGCGTCGTCATCTTGGCCACCGCCTCACGCGCCGTGTTGGCATGGAGCGTGCACATGCCGGGGATCCCGCTGTTCAGCGCGATGAGCAGGTCGAACGCCTCGGCCTCGCGGACCTCGCCGATCACTATCCGGTCCGGGCGCATCCGCAGCGCCTCCTTGACCAGGCGCCGCAGCGGTACCTCCCCCGTACCCTCGAGGCTCGCCGGACGCGTCTGGAGCGCTACGTGGTCGCGGACCGGGAGACGCAGCTCCCAGACCTCCTCGGCCGAGATGACCCGCTCGGAGCCCGGGATCGACCCCGCCAGGGCGTTGAGCATCGTGGTCTTGCCCGCCTGGGTCTGCCCGGACACCAGCACGTTCAGCCCTGCCCGCACCGCCGCGTCGAGGAAGGTGGCGGCCTGGGCCGTGAGCGACCCGAGCCGGACCATGTCCGTCAGCGAGTGGGCCCGCACCACGTGCTTGCGGATGTTCACGGCGAAATGTGCGCGCGTGATGTCCGGGATGACGACGTGCAGGCGCTCGCCACCGGGCAGCCGGGCGTCCACGAACGGACTCGACAGGTCGAGGCGCCGCCCCGAGGTCTTGAGCATGCGCTCCACGAGGTCGCGGACCTGCTCCGTGGTCAGGACGGTGCTGGTCAGCTCAGGCACACCGCGCCGCGCGACGTACACGTGCGTCGGGGCGTTGAGCCAGACCTCCTCGATCTCCGGGTCGTCGAGGTAGGGCTGCAGCGGCCCGAACCCACCGACGGCATCCGTCACCTCCCGGGCCGCTGCCGCGGCGTCCACGAGCGGTGGCACCACACCGACGCTCGCCCGCGTCGCGTAGTCACCCACCGCGTCGGTCACCAGACTCGACAGTCCCGCCCGGTCGCCGATCGGGTCCAGCCCCCTGCGCCGCACCAGCTCGCGCACCTCGCGCTCGAGGATGCGCGCCCCCTCTTCGCCCATGGCCGACAACGTAGAGCCAAATGTTCACCTTCGCAGACCACCCTGTGGATAACTTTCCCCAAGGCTCGGAGTTATCCACCACATCCACAGGGTTGTCCACATACGCGCAGGTAAAGCGGGTTGTCCGGCATGCCGGAGATGAACTCACGGTGGACGGCCGATGGCTATCGTCGACCCCATGAGCTCCCTCCATTCACCTGGCCGCGGCCGGGAACGCTGGCAGGACACCGCGAGCGCCGCCGGCCTCCTGGCCGACGACGGCAGCGTCGCCGTCACGATCTTCGCCGAGATGTCGGCGCTGGCCGTCCGCACCGGGGCGATCAACCTCGGCCAGGGCTTCCCGGACGTCGATGGGCCCGAGTACGTCAAGCGGGCGGCGATCCGGGCGATCGAGGAGGGCCGCAACCAGTACGCGCCGGGCGACGGCGTGCCGGAGCTGCGACAGGCCGTCGCGGACCATCAGAAGCGGCACTACGGGCTGGACGTCGACCCGGGTACCGAGGTGCTGGTGACCACCGGCGCGACGGAGGCCCTGACCGCGTCGGTCCTCGCGCTGACCCGGCCGGGTGACGAGGTACTCACGCTGGAGCCGTTCTACGACTCCCACGCCGCGGCGATCGGCATGTCCGGGGCGACACACGTCACCGCTCCCCTGCTGCCGGGGCCGGACGGCTTCCGGCTCGACGTCGACGCGCTCCGGGCGGCCGCGTCGCCACGGCTGCGGATGATCCTGCTGAACTCCCCGCACAACCCGACCGGGGCGGTGCTGACCCGGGACGAGCTCGCGGCGGTCGCCGCCGTCGCGCGGGAGCGGGACGCGATAGTCGTGACCGACGAGGTCTACGAGCACCTCACGTTCGGCGCCGAGCACGTCCCGATCGCCACCCTCCCCGGCATGGCGGAGCGGACGCTGACCGTCTCGTCGTCGGGCAAGACCTTCTCGTTCACCGGCTGGAAGATCGGCTGGCTGCACGGGCCGGCCGAGCTGGTCACGGCGGTGCGGGCCGTCAAGCAGTTCCTCACCTACACCTCGGGTTCGCCCTTCCAGCCCGCGATCGCACAGGCGCTGGCCGACGACGACACCCCCAGCGCCCTGGCCGCGTCCCTCACCGGCCGCAAGGACCTCCTGTGCGCGGGCCTCGAGGCGGCGGGCTTCACGGTGACGCGGCCCGCGGGCACCTACTTCGTGATGGCCGATGCGTCGGCCCTGCTGCGCCGCCTCGGCCTGCCCGACGGCGCCGAGCTGAGCCGCCGGCTGCCCGAGCTGGCCGGCGTGGTGGCGATCCCGGCCTCGGCGTTCTGCCGCGCGGGCTCGCCGACGGCGGAGGCGCTGGCGGGCCATCTGCGCTTCACGTTCGTCAAGAGCGATGACGTGCTCCACGAGGCCGTCGCCCGGCTGGCGCGGCTGGGCGGCTGACCGGCACGCGGTTGCGGCGAACCGCACGTTACGCCCGGACGAGGCCGCCCTACGATCCGCCGAACAGCAGGTGAGCCGCCGACGGCGCGACCGAACCGCAGGCTGCACGTAGCCGGCGACGCCGAACCGCAAGATCCACGTCACTGGCCCGCCGAACCGCAGGCTGCACGTCACCGGCAGTGCCGAACCGCAAGATCCACGTCACTAGCGGCGCCGAGCCGAAGGTTCCACGTCGATCCGCGCCCTGATCGACGTGGAACCTTCGGCTCGGCGCCGGATGCGCCACCAACTTGCGGCTCGACCCCCTGGCCCGCCAGCAACGTGCGGCTCGACCCCCGACCAGCGCGCAACGTGCGGTTCGGCGACGCCGACGTTCCCAGCCCGCCAACCCGCCAGTCACGCCCCCGCCAGTCACGCCCCCGCCAGTCACGACCCGCCAGCAACAACCGGCCAGTCACGACCCCGCGAGCAGCGAGACCGCGACGGCCAGCATGATCAGCGCGATCACGCCGTCGAGCACACGCCAGGCGTTCGGGCGCCGCAGCACCGGGGCGAGCAGGCGCGCCCCGTAGGCGAGGCCGCCGAACCACGCGACGCTGGAGATCATCGCGCCCGCGGTGAACCACCAGCGGGCGTCGCCGTACGTGGCGGCGACCGAACCCTGCAGCACCACCGTGTCGAGGTACACGTGCGGGTTGAGCCAGGTGAGCGCCAGCGTGGTCAGCACAACGGGCTTGAGGCGCCGGCCGGGGCTGTCGCCGAGGGCGCCGTCGTCGGCCGCGGCGAGCGTCGTGTCACCCTTCACCGCGCGCCAGGCCGCCATGGCGCCGTACCCGAGCACGACGGCGGCGCCCAGCCAGCGGAGCACCACCACGACGTCTGGCCACCGCTCGACGAGCGGGCCGAAGCCGGCGCCGCCCGCGGCGTACAGCACGGCGTCGGACACCGCGCAGATCACCGCGACGACCCCCAGGTGCTCGCGGCGCAGTCCCTGGCGCAGCACGAAGGCGTTCTGGGCTCCGATGGCGACGATGAGCGAGAGACCGAACCCGAGTCCGGCGAGCAGGGCGAGCATGGCCCAAGGCTAGGCAGCCGGACATGCTGAAGACCAGTTCATGTTTCTCAACCAACGTAAGCAGAACTGATGCTGGGGCACACTGGGGGCATGCGATGGGACTCCCGCCAGCTCGAAGCCCTGGCCGCCGTGGTCGCCGAGGGCTCCTTCGACGCGGCAGCACGGGCGCTGCACGTGACGCCGTCGGCGGTGAGCCAGCGCATCCGCGCGCTGGAGAACGCGGCGGGCAGCGTGCTGGTACGGCGAGCCCGACCGGTGGTCGCCACAGCGCCGGGTCAGGCGCTGCTGCGGCTCGCCCGGCAGACGGAGCTGCTCGGGGCGGAGGTCGCGGCGGAGCTCGGCACCGACGACACCGGTGAGGGGGTCGACGGCGGGCAGGACGCCGCGGCGCGGGCCGGCCTGGTCACCGTGCCCCTCGCGGTCAGTGCCGATTCGCTGGCGACGTGGGTGCTGCCCGCACTGGCGCAGGTGGACGGCGTCACCTTCGACCTGCACCGGGCCGACGACACCCGCACCGCCGACCTGCTGCGCGAGGGGGTGGTGATGGCGGCGGTCACCTCGCAGACCGCTCAGGTGCAGGGCTGCCGCAGCACGCCGCTCGGGATCATGCGGTACCGCCCGGCCTGCACCCGCACCTTCGCGCGGCGCTGGTTCCCCGACGGCCCGACGCCGCAGGCCCTGGACGCCGCCCCCGTCGTCGTCTTCGACCGGACCGACGACCTGCAGGACATGTACCTGCGCGATCGCGCGCCACGGGCGAGCCCGCCGCGGCACCACGTCCCGAGCACCGTCGAGTACGAGGAGACCATCCGGCTCGGCCTCGGCTGGGGCATGCTGCTGGACCGGCCGTCGATCGGCGGCCTCCAGGAGGGCACCGGCGGCGGCATCACGCTGCTGGAACCCGACGCCGTCCTGGACATCCCGCTCCACCTGCAGCAGTGGAAGCTGCGCTCCACGGTGCTCGACCGGGTCACGACGGCGCTGCGAAAAGAAGCAACACGCCGACTGCTCCCTGCGTGAAATATGGACGTACCCACATCATTAACCCTCTTTCAGTCCTTCCGCACTTCCGAATCATGAACCGGACATCCGCTGTCCGACTTCCTACCGTTCAGTCATGCTTTCCGCCCTTGCCGGCATGGCCTTCGGCCTCTCGCTCATCGTCGCCGTCGGGGCGCAGAACGTCTTCGTGCTTCGCCAGGGACTGCGCCGGGAGCACGTGGGGCTCGTGGCGGGCATCTGCGCCGTGAGCGACTTCGTGCTCATCTCCGCCGGGGTCGGCGGGCTGGGCGCGATGATCCAGAGCGCGCCGCTCGTGGTCGAGATCGCGCGGTGGGCCGGCGCCGTCGTCGTGCTGCTCTACGGCGGCATGGCCGGCTACCGCGCCGTGAAGGGACAGCGCGTGGTCATGGGGCGGCACAGCATGACCAACCGGACGGTCGGCGCCGCCGTGGCGACCACCCTGACCCTGACCTGGCTGAACCCGCACGTGTACCTCGACACCGTGGTGCTCGTGGGCGGGCTCGCCGCGACGCACGGCGACGACCGCTGGTGGTTCGGGCTCGGTGCCTGCCTGGCCAGCACCGCATGGTTCGTCGCGCTCGGCTACGGGGCCCGCTACCTCGCCCCGCTGCTCGAGAAGCCGGGCGCGTGGCGGGTCCTCGACAGCGTGGTCGCGGTGACCATGGTGGTCGTGGCCGCGTCCCTGATCCTCGGCGGGGCCTGACAGCACCTGGCGGTCACGACCAGGACGGTCAGGCCCTGACGAGCGGTCAGGCGCAGACGCCGTCGAGCAGCACCTCCGGGCTGGGGCTCGGCTTCGCCGGCTCCTTCGTCGTGTCCGCCGCGCCGCCTTCCGCCGTACCGTCGTCGGCCGTACCGGTCTCGCCGGCCGTGGCGTCCCCGGCCTCCTCGGTGGTCCCCGTCTCGCCCTCGGGCTCCGCGCCGGCTCCCGCGTCACCCTCCTCGGCGCCGCCCGTCGAACCGTCCTCGGGCTGACCGCTCTCGCTGGGCGCGCCCGACGGCTCCGCGTCGGGCAGCACGACCTCCTCCGGAGGGGTGTCCGACGCCATGCGCTCGAAGATCTCGGCGGCCTCCGGCTGCCAGGCCAGACCGCTCGCCGTGCCCTCGGTGACGTCGTACACCGGCACCTTCGACATGATGATGTTCCGCTTGTCGATCTCCCGCAGCGACCACGCGAGGCCGGCTACCTTGCCCGGGTTCGCGATGGCCGGGTCGGCGCTGAGGGACCCGAGTGCCGCGTTGATCAGGCGGAAGGTCTTGGTCGGGTCGGCGAGGGTCTCGGCGGACAGGATCTGCCGGAGCGTCGCGTTGATGAACGACTGCTGCCGCTCGATCCGCGTCAGGTCGCTCCCCATCTCGAGCCCCATGCCGGTGCCCTTGCGCACCCGGAGGAACTGGATGGCCGTCTTGCCGTCGAGCCTGTTCTCCCCGGCCGGCAGGTCGATGCGGGCGGAGGCCGGATCCCCGTGGATCGCCTCGGGCAGGCACATCTTCACGCCGTTGATCGCGTCGACCACGTCGATCACGCCGTTCATCTTGACCACCGCGTGGTTGGTCACGGTCACGCCGGTCATGGCGTTGACCGTGTTGATGGTGCACGCGGCAGCATGCTTGAGCGACGTGCCGCCGCTGCCGGCCTCGAAGGACGCGTTGAACTTGTCGCGGTGCGGCTGGGTCACGCTTCCGTCCGGAAGCGTGCACGACGGAATGTCCGTGAACGTGTCGCGCGGCAGCGACGCGATCTCGATCCACTGCCGGTCCGCCGAGATGTGCACCAGCATCGTGGTGTCGGACCGCATGCCGGAGACCGTCCCGCCGATGTCGGCGTTCGTGCCGTCCCGGATGTCGGTGCCCATCAGCAGCAGGTTCACCGGCTCGTCCTTGAACGGGTCCGACGGGTCCTTCGGCTCGACCTGCTGGGCCACCAGGCCCTCCAGGTCCTGGACCTCGATCTGCGAGATCGCGTTCTGGTACACCGTCGCGGCAGCGGCCGAGCCGAACGCCATGGCACCGACGACGCCCATCGTGATGCCACGGAACACGAACATCTTGCGCCAGCTGCGGACGTGACGGGGCTGCCGCTCGCCCGATCGCGCGTGCCGGGGTACACCTCGCAGTACCTCGCCGACAGGTCGGACCGCCGTCCAGAAGTCAGTCGCCACGCACCGGAGACTATGGCCTCATTGCGTCAATCGCGTAACTAAGTCCAGCCGTTCCCAGGCTCTTCTCAGGCCGTGTCTGGCGTTCACTCCGCGCAGACACCCGGCAGGCGCGAGGGCGACGGGGACGCGTCAGGAGCGTTCGGCGGCGCCGTGCCGCCACCCGCGCCGGCTCCCCGGTCCGCGGCGTCGCCGGACGGCTCGTCCACCGGGCCGTCCGAGGATTCACCCGCTCCCCGTCCGCTCCCGTCCGACGGCGACGCCGGCGTCTCGGCGGCGGGCGGCGGCTCGTCGGCGGCCAAACGCTCCCAGATCGCCTCGGCCTCCTCCGTCCAGACCACCCGGTTGGCGTTGGTCGGGGCAGCCACCACGGGAAGCTCGGTGAACACGATGTCCGCCGGGTCGATGTCGCGGATGCTGTAGGCCAGACCGGCGAGCGCCGCCGGGTCGGCGAGGCCGGGGTCGGCGGAGATGGCGCGCAGCACCGCCTGGATGGTGCGGTACAGCCGCGGTGAGCTCGTCAGGAGGTTCTGGTCCAGCACCTGGCGCACCAGCGCGTCCACGAACGCCTGCTGCCGCGCGATCCGCGTCAGGTCGCTGCCCTGCTCGAGCCCGAGGCCGGTACCGTGCCGCGCCCGCAGGAATCCGATGGCCTGCCGGCCGTCGAGGGTCTGCTCGCCTGCCGGGAGCTCGAAACGCCCGTATGCCGGGTCCTGCACGAGTGGTTCGGGCAGGCACATCCGTACCCCGCCGAGCGCGTCGACCACGTCGACCACGCCGTCCATCTGCACCACCATGTGGTGGGTGACGGGCACGCCCGTGAGGCTCTGCACCGTGGAGATGGTGCAGGCGGCCGCGTGCGTGAGATCCTCCTGCGCGCCGCCGCCGATCGTGAACGCGCCGTTGAACATGCCGTAGGCGGCGGCGGACTCGGTTCCGTCGGGCAGCTTGCAGGACGGTATCTCGACGAGCGAGTCCCGGGGTATGGAGACCACCTCCATGCGCGAGCGGTCGCCGGAGACGTGCACCAGCATGGTGGTGTCCGAGCGCATCCCGCCGTCGCCCGCACCGGCGATCTCGGTGTTCTCTCCACCGCGCAGGTCGGTGCCGAGCACGAGGATGTTGAGGCTGCGTCCCGTGAACGGATCGTCGGGGTCGAACGACGGTGTCGGTCCCTGGACGAGGCCGGACACGTCGCTGACACCGATCTGCTGCTTCAGGTCGAGGTAGGCGGCGGCGCTGCCGACGCCCACGAGGGCGAGCACGCCGACGACGACGAGCGCCGCGGCTCGCGCGACGCGATGACTGCGCTGGGTATGGACGTGCCGGGGCACATGTGGAGCATAGGCATGTACCCCGGCACGGGGCCTCTTATGTACCCGCTGGTCAGCTCAGCGCTGCGACGCCGAGGTCCGGGTTGTCCGTGAAGAAGCCGTCCAGGCCGGCCTCCATGAACACCCGCACCTCGCCCACCATGTCACCGACGCCGTTCGGGTCGGCCGACGAGCGGAAGTCCGCGGCGAGGAACTGGTTCTCCCGGCGGAACGTCCAGGTGTGCACCTCCAGGCCCGCGTCGTGCGCGTCGTCGATCACGGGGCTCGGCTCCGCGAGCGTGCCGTCGGCGTGGCGCGGGATCAGCACGTTCTTCTCGGCGCCGATGCCGTCGGCGTAGGCCGCGATGTCAGCGAGCCCCTCGGCGGTGACGAGGTCCGCGTAGGTGCGCGGGTCCCCGGCGGCCACGAGGTCGTAGGGCGCGCCGCTGTTGCTGACGAGCTGGCCGAGCCGCACGTCGGTCATCTCGTCGAGGTCCTGGAGGTTGCCCACCTCGAAGGACTGGACGATCACGGGAGCGTTCGCGTGGTCGAACCCGTTGCGGTGCAGCTCGCGCACCAGCGGCTCCTCCAGCGAGAGACCGATCGAGTCGAAGTAGCTGGGGTGCTTGGTCTCCGGATAGACGCCGACGGGGGCGCCGTCGCAGGTGCGGCTGTTCCGGGCCAGGTCGAGCACCTCGTCGAGCGTCGGCACCTGGTAGAGCCCGTCGAAGGCGACGTTCTGCGGCCGGACCTGCGGCAGGCGCTCCTCGGCGCGCAGGGTGCGCAGCTCGGCGAGCGTGAAGTCCTCGGTGAACCAGCCGGTGATCGAGGTGCCGTCGATCGTCTTGGTGGTGCGGCGGTCGGCGAACTCCGGGTGGGCGGCGACGTCGGTCGTGCCGCCGATCTCGTTCTCGTGCCGGGCGACGAGCACGCCGTCCTTGGTGGGCACGACGTCGGGCTCGATGTAGTCGACGCACTGGTTGATCGCGGTCTCGTACGCGGCGAGCGTGTGCTCCGGCCGGTAGCCGGAGGCCCCTCGGTGCCCGACGACGGTGACGCCGTCGTCGGTCACGCGCTTCTTCTTCAGGTCGACGAGGGCCATCTCCGTGTCGTCCGGCGTGCCGGTGACGCGCGCGTCGTTGCCGGGATAGTTGTTGTCGTTGCCGATCAGCAGCGTGTCGCGGTCGACGAACAGCACGGTCTCGAAGGACTGTACGGGCAGGCTGAAGGTGTCACCGAGGCCGTAGCCCTCCCCGGCGTCGATGCCGCGCGGGTTGTCGATGCGCAGCGCGTCCACGACGAGCTCCTTGCGGACGTAGCCGTCCCGGTCCGTGCGGCTCAGGTCGATCTCGTACACGCGCTTGATGACCGACTGGTCGCCCTCGAAGTCGTCACGCTCGATGAGCAGCATCGAGTCGCGTCCCGTGGCGAACGCGTCGCCGATCACGTCGGCCTCGCGATCCGTCTGGTAGGCCCAGCGCTTGCCCGTGTACTCGCCCTTGCGGGTGTCGAACTGGTAGATCCAGCGGCGGCGGGCGTCGGCGTCGTCGGCCAGCGCGCCCTCGACCACGGGGTAGAGGTAGCGGCCGCTGCCGGCCATGGCCTCGAAGCCGCGGCTGCTGCCGACGTTCGGCTTCTCGCCGGGCTCGAGGTACGGGTTGGCGGGCGACTTGCCGTCCGGGAACTCGTACGGGGCCTCCAGCAGCGTGCCGTCGGCGTCGAAGTGCAGCAGGAACGGGCCGAACTCCTCGCCCACCCACAGGGTGCCGTCCTTGGCGCGGACCACCGACTCGATGTCGAAGTCGGCGCCGGTGAGCAGACGCTCGTCGGTGTCCTCGTTGACGATGTCGAAGTCCAGGACGCCGTTGCGGTCGTTGTACTCGATGAAGTCGAGCACCTTGATGTCGCCGGAGCCCTTGCGACCGGTGTCCCACTGCGGACGCACCAGGTAGTTGCGCAGCAGGAAGTCGGCGGAGTTGCCCTTGGCGCCGAACCCGTTGTCCGGCTGGGCCCAGAAGGTGCCGTCGTGGTTGTCGATCATCGCGGAGAACCCGGGGATGACCTGCCCGTCCCACGGGCCCTGCCGCCCGTTGCCCGGGCTGGCCGCTGCGCCCGACGGCGGACCGTCGGCGAGGTAGTCGGCCGACAGCGTGGCGCGGCCGGCCAGGGTGGCGGCGAGGTGGGAGCCGCCGTGGTGCTGGCCAGCGCCCGGCCGGGGACCGTGCTGGGGCGCTGCGACGGCGACGGCCGCGGGGAGCAGCAGCGCTGCTGCTGCCGCGGCGGCCACCACGCGCGAGGCGCGGGTACGCATGGGTGTGCTCATGCGTGCGAGCAAAGACCGCGGAGCCGACATCCCGGTGAATCCCGCCCGACACCGGGGTGAACAGTCAGATCGGCGTGTGCCAGCCGCCCTTGCGGTACGCCGGCGTGGCCGAGGCCAGCACCACGAACGCCGTCACGCCCGCGCCGAGCATGACCGAGGACATGGCGACGGTGTCGCTGCCGAGCAGACCGACGATCGGCGACACCAGGCCGGCCAGCAGCGACTGCACCGACCCGATCATCGCGGCGGAGGTGCCCGCGATCTCGCCGTGCCTGGACAGCGCGAGCGCCGAGGCGTTGGCGGGGATGAGGCCCTGGAACGCGAGCACCATCCACAGGGCCACCAGCAGGCCGATCAGCCCGCCCAGCTCCGTCACCGCGACCACGACCAGCAGCACGGACATCACCACCTGCGCCACGATGGCCGTGCGCAGCAGCCGGATGGGCGCCACCCGCCGCACCAGCGACGCGTTCACCTGTGCGGAGAGCACGAGGCCGAGCCCGTTGACGGCGAACAGGAGCGAGAACTGCCCGTGCGTGAGGCCGTAGCCCTGCTGGAAGACGAACGGCGAACCCACCACGTAGCTCATCACCACGCCCATGCCCAGGCCGGGGATGAGCGCGAGCGCCATGAAGTGCCGGTCCCTGAGCAGGGTGCGATAGCCACGCAGCACGGACGAGGCACCACCGGTCGTGCGGCGGGCCACCGGGTTGGTCTCCGGCATCACGAAGAACACGATCACCGCGAGGGTGGCGCCGATCAGCGCGAGCACCACGAAGATCCAGCGCCAGGCGAACGCCTCCAGCACGATCGAGCCGAGCGACGGCGCGAGCATGGGCGCCACACCGATCACGAGCATGAGGCGCGACAGGATGCGGGCGGCCTCCGCACCCACGAAGCGGTCGCGCACCGTGGCCATCGCCGCCACGCTCGCCGCGGAGTTGAAGAAGCCCTGCACCAGGCGCAGCCCGATGAGCAGGTGCACATCGTCGACCAGCGCGCACGCCAGCGAGACCAGGACGTGCATGCCGATGCCGATCATGAGCGGCAGGCGGCGCCCGAACCGGTCGGTCAGCGGGCCGATGACGAGCTGGCCGAGCGCACCTCCGACGAGCATGCAGGAGACGGTCAGCTGGGCGAGCGTGTCCGAGGCCCCGAGGTCGGCGGCGACCTGCGGGAGGGCAGGCAGGTACATGTCGACGGTGAGAGCGGGCAGGCACGCCAGCGCCCCGAGCATGATCACCCACTTGAGGGCCGACCGTGAGGAGGGAGCGCGGCGTACGGGCGTGACGGAGGGCACGCCCGACGGCGCTTCGGATGGCATGTGATCGATTCTATCGAATCGATACGAGGCTGAACAGAGTGATCTCGATCTCCGCGTGTCAGTGGGTCGGGGCATGCTGGTCCCATGTGCGGACGCTTCGCCTCCTTCACCCAGTCCCAGGACCTCGCCGACGAGCTCGCCATCGCGGAACTCGCCGAGGACGCGCGGCTGCTGCCACCGTCGTGGAACGTCGCGCCGACCGACCCGGTGCGGATCGTCGTCGAGCGGGCGGCCCGCGGCTCCAGCGACGTGAGCCGGTCGATGCAGCTGGCGCGCTGGGGCCTCGTGCCGTCCTGGGCCAAGGACCCGGGTGTGGGCGCCCGCATGATCAACGCGCGCTCGGAGACGCTGCTCGACAAGCCGGCGTTCGCCAAGCCGTTCGCGGCGCGGCGCTGCCTGGTGCTCGCCGACGGCTACTACGAGTGGCGCAAGCTGTCGCTCCCCGCCACCGGCTCGAAGAAGGTGCCCAAGCAGCCGTACTGGATCCACCCGGCCGGCCCCGGTGTGGCGGCTCTCGCGGGGCTCTACGAGTTCTGGCGCAACCCGGCGGCGAGCGAGACCGACCCGGACCGCTGGCTGGTGTCGGCGACGGTCGTCACCCGGGCGGCGTCGGACGCGATGGCCCCTATCCATGACCGCATGCCGCTCGTGCTGCCCCCGTCAGCCTGGGACGCGTGGCTGGACCCGGCCGTCCGTGACGCGTCCGAGCTGCTGGAGGTCGACAACGCACCTCTTGCCACGCGCCCTGTTCGCGACACGGTGGGTTCGGTGCAGAACGACGGACCGGAGCTGATCGACGAGGACCCGCAGCCGCGGGACCCGGAACCGGTCATGGTCTGACGGATCTGAAGCAGCGCGTCCGCACTTACCCAGTTCCGTGCCATGCGCGCAGCCAACCACGCCATCTTCTGCGTAGCACGCCATAGTCCGCGGAATCAGCCCGGATAGGTGGACCATGGCGTCCCTCGCAGACGATGGCGTGCCTGGTACCGCTGTAGCGAACGGCCTACGCCGCAGACAGCACGCCGTCCAGCGTCCGGATCCGGCGTTCGACCTCCGGGTACCGGTCGTACCGGTCCAGCAGCACGGCGGCCAACCCGGCATCGAGCGGCCCCTGGTAGTCCTTCTCCACGTCGTTGCCCACCATCAGCACGTCGCCGGGTGCGACGCCGAGGATCTCGCACGTGGCGGCGTACGCACGCGGGTCGGGCTTCCCGGCCGGCAGGTCGTCGGACGCGACGACCACGTCGAGGTGCTCGGCCAGGCCCGTGCGGTCGAGCTTGAGCCGCTGGTGCACGGAGTCGCCGTTGGTGAGCACCGCGACGACGAGGCCGGCGTCGCGCACGCGCCGCAGTGCGGGCACGGCGTCGTCGAACGCGGTCCAGGCCCGCTCGTAGCGCGTCAGGTAGCCGGAGAAGAGCTCGTCGGCCTCGTCGTCGGTGGCGTCGGCGCCCAGGAACTCGCGCACCCGGACGCGCCGCTGCTCGGCGAACGTGATCTCGCGCCGCTGGTAGCGCCCGTAGGCCTGCTCCGCTATGGCACCCCATGCGGCGACCAGCTCGTCCTGGTCGTCGAGATCGAGGCCCAGCTCGGGCAGCCAGCCGAGGACCGCCGTGCGAGAGGCGCCCTCCTGGTCCACGAGTGTGTCGTCGAGATCGAAGAGAACGACTTTCAGCACGCTCGCATCGTGTCACACGCACGGCGCGGTCCGGACGCCCCGTCCAGGCGCGGGACCGGCACCGCCCGCACCGCCGCGCTCGTCCCTGGCGGGCGCTGCGTAGGCTGCGCCCCATGAGCGCCAGCACCTCGCCGTCGGTGGCCCCGTCCGGGAGCCGCGTCACCTGCACCCTCTCGGACGGGATCGCCGACGTGCGCCTCGACCGGCCCGACAAGCTCAACGCGCTGTCGCTCGACATGCTGAGCGGCCTCAGGGCCACGGCGCGCAGGCTCCGCCACACGCCAGGGCTGCGCGCGGTGGTCGTCTCGGGCACCGGCCGGTCGTTCTGCGCCGGGCTCGACCTCGGTGCGGCGTCCCGCGACCCGGCCGCCGTGGCGCGGGCGTTCGTCCCGACCCCACGCGGCACCAACCTGTTCCAGGAGGCCTGCTGGGCGTGGCGGCGCGTACCCGCACCGGTGATCGCCGCGGTGCACGGGCACGTGCTGGGGGCGGGCGTGCAGATCGCGCTCGCCGCCGACCTGCGCCTCACCACGCCCGACGCCCGCTGGTCCGTCAAGGAGGTCGAGCGCGGCCTGGTCCCCGACATGTCAGGGATCCGCGCGCTCACCCAGCTCGTCGGCATCGAGACGGCGAAGCGCCTCACCTTCACGGCCGAGGAGATCACCGGAGCCGACGCCGTCCGGCTCGGTCTGGCCGGCACCGTCACCGACGCCCCGCTCGACGAGGCGTTCACGCTGGCCGCCCGGATCGCGGAGCGGCGTCCCGAGGCGGTGGCCGCCGCGAAGCGGCTGTTCGACCGCCACTGGTCGGCGGGAGACCGGCGCACGTTCGCCGCCGAGCGGCGCGAGCAGCTGCGGCTGCTCCCCGGGGCGATGCGGGCGCTGCGCGCGATGCGGTGAGGCGTCAGGCCTGGTACGCGCGTTGGAGGCGGACCGGCGCCATCCGGCCGATACCCGGGATGTCCCGGGCCGGCTGGGCGGTCAGCGCGTAGTGCGAGCTCATCGCGAGCTTCGCTGCGGTCTCCTTGTCGACCAGCACGGTCGAGGGGTCGGACTGCTCGGTGAGCCGGGAGGCCAGGTTGACCGTGGGGCCGAAGATGTCACCGAACCGGGACAGCACCCGCCCCCAGACGAGTCCGACCCGGACCGGGATCTCCGGATCGCCGGGCGCGGCCGTGCCGAGCGCCGCGCCCGAGGTCTCGGCCAGACCGAGGGCGACCTCGGCGCCCGTCGAGAGGTCGTCGGTCACGAAGAGGACGGCGTCGCCGATGGTCTTCACGACGCGGCCGCCCGCGTTGGTGATGATGTCGCGGGCGCCTGCCTCGAACCGCTGCACGAACTCCGCCAGCTCCTCGGAACCGAGTCCCGCCGTCCGCTTCGTGAACGACACGATGTCCGCGAACCCGACCGCGCGCACGAGGGGAAGCTGCTGGGTGTCCTGACGGTCGTCACCCCGGGAGCCCGCGAACTCGATGGCGGTGCGCCCCGTCAGGGCAGCGAGCTGACGCCGCCAGGCATGCTCGAGCTGGCGGCTGAGCATCTCGGACATCTCGGGAAGCCGGTCGAGGGCGAGCAGGCGGGCGGACGTCTCGTCGAGCGAGTAACGGCGCGCGAGGTGCTCCACGAGCGCCTCGACCTGCCACAGCGCCAGCCGTTCGGTGGTGTGGCCGACCGACCGGATGAAGGTCATCTGGGCACGCTCATCCATCTGCTCGGCGTCGAACAGGCCGGCCGCGTCCTTGAGCGCCTCGACATCGGCGTCGGTGAACCACGTCTCCGTCGGGTGCGTGACGGGCAAGCCGATCCAGCGCCAGTAGCGGGTCACGAACTGCTCGTCGAGCCCCGTCAGCTCCACCACCTGCGACAGCGTGTAGCGACGGGCGCCGCCCAGCAGCGTCTCGTCGAGCCGGGCCGCGGTGTCGGCACCCGGCGCGTCGTGGTGGCTGTGGGAGGTCTCGGAATTGTGGAGCACGTCACCACTGTAGGCGCGTGCACCCCATGCACTCGCATACACCCGTCGGGCGAACCAGCGAGGTCAGCCCCAGAACGCCATGGCGAGCGGGATCCCCGTGAGCACGATCAGCATGCCGACCACGGTGACCACGTTCCACAGCCCCAGCCGCACGCCGCGTGCGCCGTCGTCGCGGTAGAGCAGGGCCCAGACGACCAGCAGCCACGCGATACCGGCGGCGATGAGGCCCGTCGCCGGGATCGCGGCCGGCTCCACGACACCCTGGTCCAGCCGGACCGTGCTGATCAGGTAGACCGTGATGATCGCCGCCGCGCACACGATCGCCTTGGCCACCCCGACCGTGGCTCGACCTGCCTCCATGGCATCTCCCGCCGTCGCACGCACACCGCGCGGGTAGCGGCGCCGCTCCGCGCCCGATACCCGCCTGCCGTCGCTTGCGTCGGAGATTAACTCAGATCAACCGCCTCGAGGCAGAGTCTGCCGCCGAGTTCACCCGACCTGGCCGGGCAGTTCACCCACCCCGTACAGCCCGGACAGGGCGAGCACCTGGCCGCGTCACCGCAGGTGCCAGACGTCGCCCGCCGTCACCGTGCGCTCCTCACCCGACTCCGTGCGCACCACGAGCGCCCCCGCGTCGTCGAGACCGGCAGCGACGCCCTCCAGCACGCCCGCACCTCCCGCGAGCTCGGCCCGGACGCGGGTGCCCAGCGTCGCGGACACCGCCGTGTACTCGTCCAGGAGCCCGGCCGCCGCCGCGTCTCCCCCGGCCAGCTCCCACCGCCGGACCACGGCGTGCACCTCGCCGAGGAGCCGGACCAGCACGTCGGTCCGGTCGGGCCGGGGATAGCCCGCGAGCGCCAGCGACGTCGCCGTCGGCACGGGCAGCTCCTGGGCCGACTGCGACACGTTGAGCCCGATCCCGAGCACCACCCCCGGCGCCGGGCGGCGTCCGTCAGGCGCCTCCGGCACCACCTCGGCGAGGATGCCGGCCACCTTGCGGTAGAGGCCCAGCCCCGCGACGGTGTCGACCGCGGGCAGCAGCACGTCGTTGGGCCATTTCACCGCGGCGGTGACGCCGCCGTCGGACACCGCGCGGACCACCGCGAGCCCGGCCAGCAGCGGGAGCCAGCCCAGCGCGCCCGCCGGGACCTGGGGGCGCAGCAGCACGGACACGGTGAGCCCCGCGCGGGCGGGCGTCTGCCAGGACCGCCCGGCTCGCCCCTTGCCCGCGGTCTGGTGCTCGGCGATCAGGGCCGACGGCGCGGGCCAGGCGGCCGGGTCGGACCGGACGGCCGCGGCGAGCTCCGCGTTGGTGGACGGCGAGGTCTCGACCACCTCGACCCGCGCGAACCCGGGGACGGTGAGCTTGTCGAGGTACAGGGACTGGTGCACACCTCATCCTCTCGCCTCACCGGTGCGTCTGCCCTTGGAGGAAACCCACAAGGCAGGCGCGTGACCCGCTGGACGGTCACGCATCGAACCAGAGGCATCCGACAACTACGCTCGAACTGTGAACGACGCCATCACGACCCTTGCCGGCACGCGCGCCAAGCTCGACGACCTCGACGCCCGCAGGGCGGCCGCCATCGACGTCCCGGAGCAGACGGCCCAGGAGAAGCAGCACAAGCGGGGCAAGAAGACCGCGCGGGAGCGCGTCGACGCGCTCCTGGACGAGGGCAGCTTCACGGAGCTGGACGCGCTCGCCATGCACCGGAGCCGTAACTTCGGGCTGGAGAAGAAGCGGATCGCCGGCGACGGCGTGGTCACCGGGTACGGCACCATCGACGGCCGCCAGGTGTGCGTCTACTCCCAGGACTTCACGGCTTTCGGCGGGAGCCTCGGCGAGGTGCACGGCCAGAAGATCACCAAGGTCCAGGACCTCGCTCTGCGCACCGGGGTGCCGCTGATCGGCATCAGCGATGGTGGTGGCGCCCGGATCCAGGAGGGTGTCGCTGCGCTGACGCAGTTCGCCGAGATGTTCCGGCGCAACGTGGCGGCGTCGGGCGTGATCCCGCAGATCTCCCTGATCCTCGGCCCGAGCGCGGGCGGCGCGGTGTACTCCCCCGCCCTGACCGACTTCATCGTGATGGCCGACCAGACGTCCAACATGTTCATCACCGGCCCGGACGTGATCCGAACGGTGACGGGCGAGGACGTCGACTTCGAGACCCTCGGCGGCGCCCGCACCCACAACTCGAAGTCCGGTGTGGCGCACTACATGGGCCAGGACGAGGACGACGCCATCGACTACGTGCGCCACCTCGTGAGCTACCTGCCGCAGAACAACCTCTCGGACGCGCCGGCGTTTCCGCCGGAGGGCGACCTGCCGCTCGAGGTCACCGCCGAGGACGAGGCGCTCGACGAGCTGATCCCCGACAGCGACAACCAGCCCTACGACATGCGCGAGGCCATCGAGGCGGTGCTGGACCCGGAGTCGTTCCTCGAGGTGCAGCCGATGTTCGCGACCAACGTGCTGGTCGGGTTCGGTCACGTGGAGGGCCAGTCGGTCGGCATCGTCGCCAACCAGCCGCAGTCCATGGCGGGCACGCTCGACATCGACGCGGCGGAGAAGGCCGCGCGGTTCGTGCGCACCTGCGACGCCTTCAACATCCCGGTGCTGACGTTCGTGGACGTGCCGGGATTCCTCCCCGGCGTCGGGCAGGAGCACCAGGGCATCATCCGCCGCGGTGCCAAGCTGATCTACGCGTACGCGGAGGCCACGGTGCCGCTGATCACCATCATCACGCGCAAGGCGTACGGCGGCGCGTACATCGTGATGGGCTCCAAGCAGCTCGGCGCCGACGTCAACCTGGCGTGGCCGACCGCGCAGATCGCCGTCATGGGCGCCAGCGGCGCCGTGAACATCCTGCAGCGCGGCGCGCTGCGAGCGGTCCAGGAGGCCGGCGGCGACGTCGAAGCGGAACGTGCCCGGCTGACCGCCGAGTACGAGGAGGCCATCGTCAACCCGTGGGACGCCGCGGAGCGCGGATACGTCGACGCGGTCATCCGCCCGTCCGAGACCCGGGTCCAGGTGGTGCGCGCCCTTCGCGCGCTGCGCACCAAGCGATCTACGCTTCCTCCGAAGAAGCACGGCAACATCCCGCTCTGACCGGCTCGGTCGTCGAGCCGGTCGAGACCTGGAGGAACCACATGAGCCACGAGGACGCCACCCACGGCCCGGCGCCGATGGGCCGCGTCGACGCCGAGCCGATGCATCGCGCCGTCGACGCGCTGGCGGCTGCGCTGCACGACTACGTGGGGACGGCCGTAGGCGTCCGCGCCGAGTTCGGCGCCGCGGAGGCGGACGAGGACCCGCGCGTGCTTGCCCTGGAGTCGAAGGTGGGGCACCTCAACGCCGCGCTGTTCGACACGTTGCACGGTTCGCTCGGCATGCACCCCGACCTCACCTCGTCCGTCTGGGAGCCGGCGGACGAGTCCGAGGTCGACGAGATCCTCGAGTCCGAGCTGCCCGAGGGCGGCGAGTCCTTCTACCTGGGCTTCGTCGTCGCCGCGCGCGGCGGCGACGCCACCCTGGACGGGGTGATCGACCTGCTCGACGCCGCGGGCGAGTCCGTGGCGACGCACCTCACGGAGGGCGGCTACGACATCGCCGAGTGGGCGGCCTCCCGCGGTGACGCGCCCGGTTTCGGTTTCTACGAGGAGGACGACGAATGAGCCCCCAGGTACGCGTGGTGCGTGGCGAGCCGGACGACATCGAGGTGGCCGCGCTGGTCGCGGGCCTCGCTGCCGTCACGGCGGCGGGTCCGGAGCCCGACGACGCCGCGCCGCTCGACGAGTGGGTCAACCATGCCCGCTCCCTGCGGGGGAACGGCGCGGCGACCGCCAAGAACTTCGGTGGTCGCTCCGGCCGGCACAACGCCGACGCATGGCGCTGGAGCCTGCGGTCCTGAGCCGCTCTGTCCGCCGGACGGCGGGATATTCCCTGCTCCGGGTCGTCGCGCCCCCTTTAGGCTCGCCCTCATGACCAGTCCAGTGCGCACACCCACGCCCATCGACGCCATTGCCGACGACTACGTCACGCGCCTCGCCGAGCTCGTCCCGCTCTCGGCCACGGCCATGGGCCTGCCCGGGCACGATCACGAGATCGGCGACCTGTCTCCGGCCGGGCACGACGCCGTCGCCCAGGCAGGCCGCGACGTCCTGGCGAAGCTCGACGGGGTCGAGCCGGCGGACGACGTGGACCGGGTCACCCTGTCCGCGATGCGCGAGCGCGTCGGTCTGGACCTCGAGCTGCACGACGCCGGCGAGGGCCTGCGCACCCTGAACAACATCGAGTCGCCCGTGCAGCAGCTGCGCGACGTCTTCGACATCATGGCCACCGACTCGGTCGAGGCGTGGGAGAACATCGCGTCCCGACTGAACCGGCTGCCCGGTGCTGTCGACGGGTACATCGGGTCGCTCACCGCCGCAGCGGCGCAGGGCGACGTCGCTGCGATCCGGCAGGTGCGCGAGTGCGTCACCCAGGCGCGCGAGCTGGCGGGTGCCGACTCGTTCTTCACGTCGTTCGTCACGGGCGAGGCCGCCGTGGCGACGCTCGGCGACGGGCACGCGCTGAGCGGCGACCTCGAGCGTGCCGCGCAGGGCGCCCAGGCCGCCTACGCCAAGCTCGCCGACTTCCTCGAGCAGGACCTCGCTCCGCAGGCGCCGGAGGCCGACGCCGTCGGCCGGGAGCGGTACACCCTGTGGTCCCGCTACTTCCTGGGTGCCGAGGTGGATCTCGACGAGACCTACCAGTGGGGACTGGAGGAGCTGGCCCGCATCGTCGCGGAGCAGGAGCAGGTCGCCGCGACGATCGCCGGTCCGGGGGCCACCGTCGAGGAGGCGGTGGCGGTGCTCGACGCCGACCCGTCGCGCAAGCTGCTCGGCACGGCGGCCCTGAAGGCCTGGATGCAGGAGACCTCCGACGCCGCGATCACCGCACTGAACGGCACCCACTTCGACGTGCCCGACCCCGTGCTGGACCTGGAGTGCATGATCGCCCCGACCCAGTCGGGCGGCATCTACTACACCCCGCCCAGCGACGACTGGTCCCGGCCCGGCCGCATGTGGTGGGCCGTCCCGGAGGGCGTCACCGAGTTCAACACCTGGCGCGAGAAGACGACGGTCTACCACGAGGGCGTCCCGGGCCACCACCTGCAGTGCGGCCAGGCCGTGTTCGCACGCGAGACGCTGAACAGCTGGCGCCGGCTGGCCTGCTGGGTGTCCGGCCACGGCGAGGGCTGGGCCCTGTACGCGGAACGGCTCATGGCCGAGCTCGGCTACATGGAGGACCCGGGCGACCGCCTGGGCATGCTCGACGCCCAGCGTCTGCGCGCCGCCCGCGTCGTCTTCGACATCGGCGTGCACCTCGGGATGCCCGCCCCCGAGCAGTGGGGCGGCGGCACCTGGACGGCCGAGAAGGCCTGGCCGTTCCTCCGGGCCAACGTGAACATGCCGGAGTCGTTCGTCCGCTTCGAGTTCAACCGGTACCTGGGCTGGCCGGGGCAGGCGCCGTCGTACAAGGTGGGGCAGCGGCTCTGGGAGCAGACGCGGGACGCGGCCCGGGGGGCCGCCACCGCGCGCGGCCAGGAGTTCGACGCCAAGGCGTTCCACGCCCGGGCGCTCAACCTGGGTTCGGTGGGCCTCGACACCCTGCGCGAGGCGATGGCCTGAGCTTCGGGCTCGGAGTGACGTGGGTCACGTCCGGCGGATCGCGATTCACCTGTTTCGCAGGGGCGCGCACTCGGTACCGTGGCGCCCGTGCCACGCCTGGTCCTCGCCTCACAGTCCCCCGCCCGACTCGCGACGCTGAGGTCCGCCGGCGTCACCCCGGACGTCCTGGTCTCGGGCGTCGACGAGGACAAGGTGCTCGCCGACGCCGCCGCCCGGTTCGGGGAGCTCGATCCCGCCGACGCCGTGCTCGTGCTCGCGCAGGCCAAGGCCGAGGAGGTCGCCTCAAGGCTCGCGGAGCGCGGGGACGACGCCGACGTGACCGGCGCCGTCGTCGTCGGCTGCGACTCGATGCTCGAGATCGGCGGCACCGTCGTGGGCAAGCCCGCGGACGCCGGGACCGCACGCGAACGCTGGCGGTCGATGCGTGGCGGCAAGGGCGTGCTGCACTCCGGACACTGGGTGGTCGACCTCCGCGACGACGCCGACGGCGGCACGGGCGGCGCCATCGGCTCGACCAGCTCGACGACCGTGTGGTTCGCGGACATCGACGACGACGAGATCGACGCCTACGTCGCCACCGGCGAGCCGTTGCACGTGGCCGGGGCCTTCACCATCGACGGCCTCGGCGGTCCGTACGTCGAGCGCATCGAGGGCGACCACCACGGCGTCGTCGGTATCAGCCTGCCGCTGCTCCGCGAGCTGCTGGCCGAGCTGAACATCCCCTGGCGCACCCTGCGCACGCCCTGACCGCTCGCTGGACGGCTCCCTGGAGGGCTCGCTCCGATCCGTCGAACGTAGGGCTTCTCGCTGCATGAGCTCCCATCAGGCGACCACCCCTACGCTCGGCACATCGAGGGGGGCGGGGTGCTCGGGTCGCTCGGGTAGGGCTATCGTGGGGGCCAGGCGGGTGCCTGGGACCCAGCCCAGCCGAGTCAGTCGTTCGGCCATCTCCGCGCCGAGGCTCGGGACGGCGGCCAGCGCCCTCCTCGCCGGGAACCTGAGAACGAGCAGCCGGCCGGTCGCGACCAGCCCGTTCTGGCGCGCGGCGTCGTCCGCGAGCATCGCGTCGCCGGAGTGGAACGCTCGCCCATCGATCTCGACCACGACGAAGCGGCCGTCGGGCAGGCTCCAGACGAAGTCGACCCGAGCAAGGACGACACCACCCGCGACGAAGGTGACCTGCTGACCGTCCGGCGGCACTCCGTGGTCGACGAAGGACAGCCGTGCATGCGACTCGGCGGGAGACCCGTCACGGGCTTCCGCCAGGTCGAGCAGGCAGTGCACCTGTGCGGCGCCGCGCCGTCCGCGGAGGTTCTCGCGCACACGCTGGAGCGCAGCGGCGTCGAGGCGTCCCTCCCGCAGGGCATCGCTGAGCACGGCCACCGCCTCGTGGCGGGACAGCGTCGGGAGCGCTTGTGCCAGCGCGGGAACCAGGGCAGCGACCCTACGGCCCCGATATGGCTGGTCGTCGAAGGACCGGTACCGACGCAGCGCGATCCCTTCACCGACGGCCGCGTACATTCCCCCTGGCCGCGCCGCCTCGGGCACCAGATCCACGGGCAGCCCGCCGATCCCGAGCAGGGCCAGCGCGCACGCGCCGGTCGCGATCCCGTCGGGCACCGCTAGCATGCCCAGCCATGCCGCCCGACGGCGGACGTGATCGTGCCGACCGTCCCGCAGACGCCGCTCGGTCGGCTCCGGATCGGTGTCGTAGACCCCCCGGGCGACGCGGCGCCACCGGCCCCGCTTGATCAGCAGGGCCACGGCGTCCTTGTTCACTCCCGCGCCGTCGCACTGTGCCTTGCTCACCAGGCCTTCCTGCGCGGCGGCGGTCGCAAGCAGCGCCTGCGGCATCTTCCTCACGGGTCTCATGGCGTTGATCCCACCCCGACGACGAGGTCGCCGAGAGCCTCGGCCGTGACGTTGTGGACAGCAGCGCGATCAGAGCGCCTGTGGTCGCGCTCGCTGTCAGCTCCCGCCGCCGACCCGGACGCTCCCTCTAGAGACCTTTCTGCCGTCGCGACACCTCGGGGGCGCCGAACGTAGGCATGGTCGCCCCAAGCCGTCGAACGTAGGGCTCGTCGCATCATGAGTGCCCATACAGCGACCACCCCTACGTTCGACGCCGCGGGGGGTGGGGG